>JAZOQR010000001.1:0-11807 GCA_045656185.1 Alistipes sp.
AAACTCAAGTGGTTTTGGATAATGCAAACTTTACTGTAATTGGCAAAGTCAGTGGTAGTGCAAGTGCAAGCTATGTTTTAGGTATAGGAGGACTGTCACAAAAATCACTAAAAGGAAATGCTGTTGCTGCAATGTATGAAAATGCAAATTTAACGGGCTCACAAGCTATTATCAATGTTACTTTCAAACAGAGAGTATCTAGTATATTGATATATAGCGAAATTGAATATACTGCATCTGGAACCATTGTCGAGTTTTTCGATGGAGAGAGACCCATTGTGCCTTCAAAGACTGTATGTGTTCAAGAAGACGATGTAGAAGAATACGCTGTTAACGATGTAATAGAGAAAGAAGAAGAACCTATGCAAAAAGAGTTAATTGTATCTAAAAGTGATAATAATGGAACTTGGTATGATGCAGTAGAATATTGCAAGCAATTAGGCGAGGGATGGACACTTCCTAATAGTGAGCAAGTAGAGTATATAATTGATAATTACGATATAAAATTTAGTAATTGTTGGACTAATATTGAAGTAAACGACAAGAAATCAAAAGCATACTATAGAGGATATACTTTCCCAATTATATCAGAACTTAAATCTAAGAATAAAATAGGTATTATAGCAGTTAAAGCTGTAAAAAAATAGAATATTAGGTAAGTCAATTATTCTAGGTTATACTTTTGAGTACAATATACCAAGGGTTACATGAAGATGTAATCTTTGATGTAGGACATTGCATAAAGTAAGGCTTTCCCTTCGGGGAAGGCCTTTTTTACCCTTAATATAGTGGTGGTGTAACACCACCTTTTCATATCTACAATCCCTCTAAATCCCCCTTTAAGTTCGCTGCGCTCCTTTTCGTTGCTGCGGCTCGGCATAACAAGTAAACTTGCTCTGCTCTCGCCTTAATCGCAACGCTGACAAAGGGAGGTTTGATTTCGTTGTCGCTATTAGAGAGGTTTCTTTTGCGATGCACCACATCTCACGACTTCTCGCAAGAAATTGGGTCGTGGTGCTAATGTTGCTTTTGACACAACTCTCTAATAAAAAAGCCAACGCCTTTTGACCATTACTAATTGCTCCCTACTAACTACTAATTAAAAAATAATTATTAACTTTGCGCGTTACTTGTATATATAAGGTAATAAAACGATTATGGGATACTTAAAGATATTTTTTTACGGTCTGCTTGCATTTATCGAGCGAAACCCTATTTTTTGCTTGGTACTTGTGCTTTTGGGCGTTTTTGCACCATTTGTATTAAAGTGGATCGGTTGGTTCTTCTTGGGAATTATCGCTCTTGCGTTACTTGGTATTCTATTCTTTGTTTTGCGTATGCGCAAGATGAAGAAGCAGATGGAGGAGCAGATGCGTCAGGCTACAGGTGGAGGTTTCAACGGTATGGGTGGCTTCAACGGTATGGGAGGATTTGCTAATATGGGTGGCTTCTCAAATATGGGTGGTGCTAACGGTATGACACTCGAGGAGTTGGTGCGTCAGATGCAGGCTCAGGCTGATGCCCGCAAGGCGCAGACACAGGCACAGCAGCCTAAGCAGAACACCACAACAACATCGAAGAGTGTGAGTGCTGTAGACTCTGCTGACTATGTCGATTTCGAAGAGGTGGAGTAGTGTGCAGATAATGGCAGCTCTCTTCGTGCCGATATGGCATATATATTGCTGTGCCTATCCGCTATAGCTTAAGCCATTATAATCGTCTCATCTTTTGTCTCTTGTGTCAGCTTTGGGTAGTTGAACGCTATGGTGTGAGGGTCTACGGTGCTGGTGGCTAAGAGGACAAAATTAGTCAGTAAGTAGTGAGTTATTAAATAATTTTAGTTTTTTCTTGTTTTATCGAGTAAAAAACGATAAATTTGCAAGTCGAAATATAAGATAAATATTTACAACTTAACAAATAAAAGTCTATGACACAGATTAAAATTGGTATTAACGGTTTCGGTCGTATCGGCCGTATGGTATTCCGTGCTGCATGCGCTCAGCCTGAGAAGTTCCAGGTTGTAGGTATCAACGACCTTTGCCCAGTTGATTACTTGGCTTATATGCTTAAGTATGACACTATGCACGGTAAGTTCGATGGTACTGTTGACTACTGCGAGGAGAAGAACGTTCTTATCGTTAACGGCGCAGAGATCCGCGTAACTGCAGAGAAGGATCCAGCACAGCTTAAGTGGAACGAGGTAGAGGCAGAGTATGTAGTTGAGTCTACAGGTTTGTTCCTTTCAGCAGATAAGGCTCAGGCTCACATCGAGGCTGGTGCTAAGTATGTAGTAATGTCAGCTCCATCAAAGGACGACACCCCAATGTTCGTTTGCGGTGTAAACACATCTGAGTACGCTGGTCAGAAGATCGTTTCTAACGCATCTTGTACTACAAACTGCTTGGCTCCAATCGCTAAGGTTCTTAACGACAACTTCGGCCTTGTAAATGGTCTTATGACTACTGTTCACTCAGTAACTGCTACTCAGAAGACTGTTGACGGTCCATCACTCAAGGACTGGCGTGGTGGCCGCGCTGCTTGCGGTAACATCATCCCATCATCTACAGGTGCTGCTAAGGCTGTAGGTAAGGTTATCCCAGCTCTTAAGGGTAAGCTTACAGGTATGTCAATGCGTGTTCCTACTTTGGACGTTTCAGTTGTTGACCTTACTGTAAACCTTGAGAAGCCAGCTACTTACGAGGAGGTATGTGCTGCTATGAAACGTGCATCTGAGGGTGAGTTCAAGGGTATCCTTGGCTACACTGACGAGGCTGTAGTATCTTCAGACTTCCTTGGTGATCCACGTACATCTATCTTCGATGCAACTGCAGGTATCGCTATCAACGATACTTTCATGAAGGTTGTATCTTGGTACGATAACGAGTGGGGTTACTCTAACAAGGTGCTTGATCTTATCTCAGTGATGAAGGCATACAACAAGTAATTTTCGATTATAAGGGCGCATCTGCGGCCTATCCTAAAAGAAAACCATCCAGGGCTGTATAACTCTGGATGGTTTGTTTTAACTGAAAACTGAAAGGTGAAAACTGAAAAGTAAGGTGTCTGCGACGCATATTTATAAAACTTATGCGAAGCATACCACACTTTTCAGTTTTCAGTTTTCAGTTTTTCCCGTAGTTAGTCCTTATATAGTCCATTGGCGAAAAGTTTGTTGGTCGCTGTGGGATGGTAGGATCATATATTCTGGACTCGATAAACAGCTGGCGGCCACGGATTACATAATCGTTAATAAACTGAAGGATAAGCTCTTGCTGGTCGATAAAAGGTGTTGCTGCGAGGGTATGTGTCACATACTCTGCCGAGTAGAAGTAGTATGGTGAGTCTACCTTATTAAGCTGCTCAGCAATATGCTTCGAGCCGTAGAAGCCGATGCCTGCAATTGATGATTTGTGATATGGCACATTGCCATCCGATGTGCCGTGGAAGAGCAACATAGGTGCTGCCTTCTGTTTGAATTTTGGTTTGCCGCTGGTGGAGAATATAGCCCCTGCGCACGATACCACCCCCGCATATCTAAAATCCTCTGGAAGCACATTTGCTATCTCCTCCTCGTTGCATCTGAGCCATTCGGCCTGGAGTACAGTTATGGCACCCGCACTCGAACCGCTAACCATTATTAGTGTGGGGTTTATGTGCCACGCCTCGGCATTGGCTATAACATAGTTTGTTGCGCAATATAGATCTTCGACAGCTATTTTCACAGCATTTGTAAGTGCCTTAACCATAGCTATTTTGCCCCCTGTAGGAGGGTATAGTTTTAGTCCTAATCGGTAGTCGATAGATATTGCTACGATGCCCTCTAAAGCAAGGCGTTCGAGGTATGATATATACATTTCGTGGTCGCGTGTTCCCTGCTTGAAGCCTCCGCCAAATACAAATATCATACAGGGGCGACACTCCTCCTGTGTAATTGCAGTGTCGTAGCGGTCGAGCATAAGCTCGATGCCGTCGTGTGTGGCGTAGTGGTGTGTTGTGCGCACCACCTCTTGAGCTGTTGTTGTTGCTACAGAGAGGAGTAGTGCAACGAAGGTTAAAAGATGTTTCATAGTTTTCTTGGCCATTCGCCTATTTCCATATTTTTTATCTCTCCCGCCTCTATGTCGAAGCGGATTGCTGTACGCACCTTGTGGATGCCGTAATTGCCTGCAGCTCCGGGGTTTATATGTAGCAAGTTATACACGGGGTCATATATAACCTTTAGTATATGTGAGTGCCCTGCCACAAAGATTTTGGGTTGCGACACGTGGATATGTTGCAGGGCCTTTGTGGCGTAGTGGCGAGGGTATCCGCCGATGTGTGTCATCAGCACTTTTACGCCATCTACCTCGAAGAGGTTGAACTCCGAGAACATACGACGCATTACACCGCCGTCGATATTTCCATACACGCCCTTAAGTGGCTTGAACTCTGCAATTTTATCCGCTACCTCCACCGAGCCAAAGTCTCCAGCGTGCCAAATCTGGTCGCAGGGTGCAAGGAACTCCATAAGTACATTATCAAAAACTCCGTGAGTGTCGGAGATTATACCAATTTTCATACATTCGTCGCGTTGTTTTTGCAAATATACGCAAAAAGATATATTTTCATAAGTATAATTGCAAAAGAGTGGACAAATTGCAAAAGTTTTACTACCTTTGCAAGGTAGTTTGTATGCTTAGTATGAGAAAAATAGAGAGGATATTAACGCTATTGATATTTGTGTTTGCGGTGGGTGTGGTCTCGGCGCAGCAGAATATTGGCCATAGTGCGGGTGTTGTATCGCCGGAGCTATGCGAGGATGGAAGTGTTGTGTTCCGATATTTTGCTCCAAATGCTGAGAGTGTAGAGGTTGTTGGCGACTTCGCTTTGGGCGCTCAGAGTATGACTAAGAACGAGAGTGGCGTTTGGGAGTTCCGCACTGAGCCACTCGCTTCGGAGTACTACACCTACACCTTCACGGTGGATGGCAACGAGGGTGTTCTTGATAGAGCTAATGTCTACACTGTCCGCGATGTAGGCTCTGTGATGAACTACTTTATCGTTAGTGGTGGTCGTGGCGACTTGTACAAGGCGCAGGCTGTGCCTCACGGTGCTGTGAGTAGGGTGTGGGCTACCCCTGAGACTACTGCGCGCCGTATGACGGTATATACTCCTGCGGGCTACGAGGCCGACTACCGCAACTACCCAGTGTTGTACTTGTTGCACGGTATGGGTGGCGACGAGGAGGCTTGGGTTGCTACAGGTCGTGTGGCTGAGATTATGGATAACCTTATCGCAGAGGGTAAGGTTGTGCCTATGATTGTTGTTATGCCTAATGGTTGTATGCTCCACGATGCTGCTCCGGGCTACTCTTCGGAGGGTTTCTATAAGCCATATATGAGTGGCTCTATGGATGGTAGCTTTGAGGAGTATTTCCCAAATATCGTTGAGTGGGTCGATGCCCACTACCGCACATATCCTACTAAGGAGCGCCGTGCTATCGCGGGACTCTCGATGGGAGGCTTCCACGCTATGCAGATATCGAAGCGCTACCCCGATATGTTCGATTATGTGGGTCTCTTCTCGGCAGCTATCTATCGTGGCGAGGAGGGGGTCTCAATGTACGAGAACTTGGAGGCGGCTATCGCCGAGCAATTTGATAAGGGCGTTGCGCTCTACTGGATAGGTATCGGCAAGGATGACTTCCTCTACGATGAGAATGTGAAATTTAGAGCACTACTCGATAGCCACGACTATGAATACGAGTATGTCGAGAGCGAGGGCGGACATACTTGGCGCAACTGGCGATGCTATTTAGTGGCTTTTGCGGAGCGATTATTTTAGAAACATTATACTAACAAATTTTTTATACTAACTAATTTTACTATGAAAAAACACACAATGACAGAGGTTATGGGCTACGAGGCTCCTAATTTCGATGTTGTCTTGGCAGCTGTCGAGCGTGGTTTCGAGGCAAGCTATGGCGACTTTGGTGAGGCTGGTGACGGCTTCGACACTGATGACAATGGTGATTTTTAATTTATTGTAGCTATGAAGAACATCTTTAAGAGTTTGATGCTTGTTGCAGTAGCTGCAATGGGTATCGCATGTCAGGAGAATTTGGAGGGTTACGCTCCAGAGCGTGCAAATGAGGTTGTAATGACCATCACTGCAGATGCAGATGAGACTCGTACTTGGATTGACGAGGAGAATGGCAAGGTGCAGTGGAGCGAGGGTGACAAGTTGAAGGTTATCGAGAACTCAGCTGTTTATCGTAATACTGAGGCTGCTACTATCGAGGACGGCAAGGCTAAGTTCGCAGTAAGCTTCCCAGCTAACACTTCAGCTTTGGAGTATACTTACAACGCTATCTTCCCAGCATCAGCAGTTGTTGAGGACGATGCAGAGAAGATTGATGCTACTAAGGTTAAGGTTGTTGTTAAGGATCAGCAGAAGCCTACTGCAACATCTTTCGACCCACAGGCAGATGTTTTGGTTGCAAACCAGCTTGTATTCGATGCGCAGCCAACAGAGCTTAACATGCAGTTTAAGCGTTTGGTTGCTATGGGTAAGATGACCTTGAAGAATATGCCTGCAGATGCAAAGATTGCTCAGGTTGTATTTACTGCTGGTGCAAACGATGGCGTTGCTGGTCGTAACTATGTAAATGCTACTACTGGTAAGGTTTTGCAGTATGGCTACTTCGGTAAGACAAATGTTCTTACAATGAGCTATGATGAGGCTATCTCAACTCGCGATATCTACTTTACTTGTAATCCATTTGCTATGGAGGCAGGTGAGACATTCAAGGTTAAGGTTGTTTGCGAGGATAAGACTTATAACAAGGATTTCACAATCGCTGATGGTCGTTCATTGACATTCACTGAGGGTAACTTGGGTACTTTCTCTGTTGATATGAAAGATGCTACTGTTGAGACAACATTCTCATTTGCTGATGGTAATTATGTTGTTCTTGCAAAGAACGACTCTAAGTACTATGCAATGCAGGGCGTTAGTGGTGGTAAGTATATGTCATATTCAGAGGTAACTTACGATGGTGCTGCTACTTTCTCTACTGAGGATGAGACTTTGGTTTGGACTATTGCATCAGTTGATGGAGGCTATACATTCCAGAACAATGAGAGTAAGTATCTATATTGGGCGAGCGGTAATTACGCTTACTTGGGCGATGCTCAAACATTGACCATTACTCCTATCGATGGCACTAATACTTATTATGTAGCTGTTAAGGAGACTCCAGAGCGTGTACTTTCATACAATGCAGGTAGCCCACGATTCGCATTCTATGGAAATAAGAATCAGGTATGTCAGCTCTACCTTGTTCCTGTAGTTGAGGATACAACTCCACGCTTCGAGGTAGGTCCTGAGACTTTGGAGTTTGACAGCAATGCTTCTCCACTAGGTGATGACTTCTTCACGGTAACAGCTGTTAACGGTTTTGATATTACAACTGTGACAGCTACAACTGATGCTGAGTGGCTTTATATCGATGACGCGGAGGCTGCCGATGGCACATACTATATGTGCCCAGCGAAAAACGAGGGCGAGGCACGTACTGCTGATGTAGTATTCTCTGCTGAGGGTCTATCTGTTACTGTTACTGTAAAGCAGCAGGCTGCTACTGGACCTGTTTATACTACAGTTGCTGAGTTCTTGGCTGCGCCAGAGAATGAGACTGATATGTACACATTGAAGGGTACAATCACAGCTGTAGCTAACACATCTTATGGTAACTTTGACCTTACTGATGACACAGGTACCGTTTATATCTATGGTCTTATGTCTCCTGATGGTGCAACCAATAAGTATTGGTCAGCATCGAAAGCTAAACTTGGTGATGATATCGTAATTAAGACTATCCGCACATCATTCAATAATACACCACAGGGTAAGAATGCTTGGTTTGTAGAGCTTGTTTCTCCTGGTACTCGTGCATTCTATACTATTGATCCAGCAGCTGTTGATTTCGCATCTGCAGGTGGTGAGCAGGATATCGAGGTATCTGCATACAACACAACTGCTGCTGTAACAGCTACTTCTGATAATGACGCATTTGCAGTTGCGGTTAATGGTTATGTTGTAACTGTAACAGCTGCTGCTAATGAGCTTGAGCAGGATGTAACAGGTAATATCACTATCAAGGTAGGTGATTTGGAGGCAACTGTTGTTAAGGCAACACTTGCTGCAAAGCCTGCCTCAGGTGTTGTAGAGGGTGGCTCTGATGACTTCCACACTATCGCTTCAACTAACACATCTTATGTAAGTGGTAAGACAACAGCAGGTTGGAACTATAAGAACTGTGCTATCTTCCAGGGTGGTACATCTGATGCAAGCCCTGCATTTAAGATGATTGGCGATGCTTCAAATCGTGCTCTTTGTATGAATGGTAAGACATCTGCTGTAGGTTCTATCACATCTCCTACTCTTACAACAGGTTGTGGTACATTGACATTCAACTATGGTCTTCCATTTAGTGATACAAAGATCAAGTTCCGCGTTGATATCATACAGAATGGTGCTGTGGTTAAGACATTTACTGTAGAGAAATCAAGTGCTACTAAGTTGACATTATACTCTCACGAGGAGGTTATTAATGTAGCTGGCGACTTCCAGATTGTATTTACAAACTTGTCTCCATCAAGCAGTACTTCTAATAAGGACCGTACCGCTATTTGGGATGTTGAGTGGACAGGTTACGCTGAGTGATCTTCGGGTGGTGGCTCGGGAGGTGGTGACACACCTCCCGCCACAGACCCTACCACGGGAACAGCATCAGAGGAGTGGCTTGAGTTGCCGGGTATATTTAGTACCGATAATCGCTATCCCAATGCCACAGAGGTTAAGGTCTCGGCAAGTGGTGAGCGAAACTACACTCACTACTATGATGCTGATACCTATACATCGCTTTGGGTGGCATACCCATTGGAGTCGAAGCATATGGGGTCGTATAGCCGTCCAGATGATTGGAGCTACAACCCATTGTTGGACACAAAGTATCAGGTGAATTTGTGCAAATCAACATACAGCGACTATCCGCCTTATGCACGTGGACACCTTATACCTAACGCCTCGCGTAATGGTATAAAGGAGATGCAGTTGCAGACATTCTATGTTACCAACTCCGTGCCTCAGGTACAAGATGGTTTCAATGGCGGTATTTGGAGTTCGCTTGAAGGTGCTTTGCAGAGTAAGGCTAAGAGTAAGAAACTCTATATCGTTACGGGCGTTGCCTTTGAAAAGGTGGGCGAGACTAAAACTATTAAGTACACCACAGCTAAGGACGAGCCAACGAAAAAAGTGCCAATACCAAACTACTTCTACAAGGTGGTGCTATCAGCAACTACCGATAGCAGTGGTAATGTAACTGCTGCGCAAACAGTAGGTTTCTGGTTTGAGAATAAGGCATACTCTGGCTCTACATACTCAAATTACACCGTATCCGTAGACCAAATCGAGGAGTGGACAGGGTTTGATTTCTTCCCTAACCTTCCAGACTCGGTAGAGGCTTCCGCTGAGGCTTCAAAAGTAAATTTCTTGTGATAAGCCGCAATCTGCGGCACATCCCAAAAGCTTAAACCATCCAGGGCTGTACGTCTCAGTACTATCCCTGGATGGTTTCTTTTGCGATAGAACAAATCTAACCCCTTCTGACAAGAAATTTCTTGTGATAAGTGGTCATCTACTTCCGCTAACGAATTATCTCGCCAATGGGCAGTACGCCCAAGTACAGCCCATCGTCTCGAAATTCGCCGAGCGTTGTATCTAACCCCTTCTGACAAGAAATTGGGTCTCGCGCTTGGTAAGGTGCGTGTTGTTAAAAGGCGGTGCCTTTTTAGATAAGGGCCTAAAGGGACCAAAAAGGTTATTTGTATTAAGATTCCCCTTTAAGCCCCTTGGTATCAGGCGCAGAAATCAAACCTCCGCGCGAAGCGCACCATACTTTTGAGGCAAAACTGCGTAATGCCTCGACTTTGCTACGGCTCGGCAGAACAAGTAAACTTGCTCTGCTCTCACCTTAATCGCAAAGTTCCGTTTTCAGTTTTCACCTTTAACTTTACAAAAAAGGCCGTTCAGAAAACTCTGAACGGCTTTTTTGTTAAGAGGTCGAGAATGACCCACTATCACAAGAAATATTTGCGAGGAGAAGGCTGTAGATACAACGCTCGGCAAAAATCCCGACGATGGGTAGTACTTGGCGTACGACTCATTGTCGGGACTTTTTGTTAGCGGCAGTAGATATCTGCCTTATCGTCGCAAATTATAGCTGTGGACCAGCTGCAACCAATGCCTTACCCTCCTCGTTTGTAGTGAACTTAGCGAAGTTCTTTACGAAGCGGCCAGCCAAATCCTCTGCCTTAACTGTCCACTCTGCTGCGTCAGCGTAAGTGTCGCGTGGGTCAAGGATTGCAGGATCTACGCCTGGCAAAGCTGTTGGAACCTTGAAGTCGAAGATTGGAATCTGCTTAGTCTCTGCCTTGTCGATAGAGCCATCGAGGATAGCGTCGATAATACCACGTGTATCCTTGATAGAGATACGCTTACCTGTACCGTTCCAACCAGTGTTTACAAGGTATGCTGTAGCACCTGATGCCTGCATACGCTTTACTAGCTCCTCACCGTACTTTGTTGGGTGCAATGACAAGAACGCTGCACCGAAGCAAGCTGAGAAGGTTGGAGTAGGCTCAGTGATACCGCGCTCTGTACCTGCCAACTTAGCTGTAAAACCAGAGAGGAAGTAGTACTTAGTCTGCTCTGGTGTAAGGATAGATACTGGAGGCAATACACCGAACGCATCTGCTGAAAGGAAGATTACCTTGTTAGCTGCTGGTGCCTTAGATACTGGTGTTACGATGTTGTCGATGTGGTAGATAGGGTATGATACACGAGTGTTCTCGGTAACAGACTTATCTGCGAAGTCGATCTTGCCATTCTCGTCAACAGTAACATTCTCCAAAAGTGCATCACGACGGATAGCATTCCAGATATCTGGCTCGTTCTCCTTTGAAAGGTTGATAACCTTAGCGTAGCAACCACCCTCGAAGTTGAAGATACCATCATCATCCCAACCGTGCTCGTCGTCACCGATAAGCTGGCGCTTAGGATCTGTAGAAAGGGTAGTCTTACCTGTACCTGAAAGACCGAAGAAGATAGCTGTCTCACCCTTCTCGTTAGTGTTTGCTGAGCAGTGCATAGATGCGATGCCCTTCAATGGAAGAAGATAGTTCATATATGAGAACATACCCTTCTTCATCTCACCACCATACCAAGTGTTGATGATAACCTGCATCTTCTCTGTAAGGTTGAATACAACAGCTGTCTCTGAGTTAAGACCAAGCTCCTTGTAGTTCTCAACCTTTGCCTTTGATGCGTTCAATACTACGAAGTCTGGCTCGCCATAGTTTGCAAGCTCCTCCTCTGTAGGACGGATGAACATATTCTTAACGAAGTGTGCCTGCCAAGCTACCTCCATAATGAAACGGATCTTAAGACGAGTGTTCTCGTTAGCACCGCAGAAAGTATCAACAACATAAAGCTTCTTGTTTGAAAGCTCCTTTGCTGCCAACTTCTTCAACTCTGCCCAGCACTCCTTAGTTACAGGCTTGTTGTCGTTCTTGTACTCCTTAGATGTCCACCAGATAGTATCCTTAGTGGTCTCATCCATCACGAAGAACTTATCCTTAGGTGAACGACCTGTGTACTCACCGGTCATTACGTTTACTGCACCCATCTCGGTTACAACACCCTTATCGAAGCCTGTAAGACCAGCCTTAGTCTCCTCCTCGAAAAGAGTCTCGTACGATGGGTTG
>JAZOQR010000002.1:0-6436 GCA_045656185.1 Alistipes sp.
GCAGTACCTCAAGTACAGCCCATCGTCGGGATTTTTGCCGAGCGTTGTATCTGCAGCCTTCTCCTGAGAAATTCGGTCGTGGGGTTAATTAATGTTAGATGCGCCCTTCTCGCAAGAAATAGGGTTGTGGTGCTTGGGGAAGGTTTGTGTTATAGGTTCAGATGGGTTCAGATGAGTTTCATAGTAACTCATAGTAACCCATTTGATTGCACCTATCTGTTGTTATGGGTAAACTGGGGATGCTGTGTAAATTGGGGATAGTGGGGCTTATACCCAGTCTCCCCATAATACACATAATCCCCACTCTCCCCACTCAAAAGCCCCAATAAATATTCGCGCGAAGCGCACCATACCTTTGAGGCAAAACTTCGTAATGCCTTGACTTTGCTACGGCTCGGCATAACAAGTAAACTCGTTCTGCTCTCGCCTTAATCGCAAAGTTCACCTTTCACTTTTCAGTTTTCAGTTTGTACAAAAAAGGCTACCCGCAGGTAGCCTTTTCAATGTTATATGTAGCGGTTGCTACTTTACCAAGTGATTGTTTACACCTGTGTTTTTAGCCTCTCTGCGCTGTGGAATAGGCGCAGGTCCAAAGAGCTTATCGATAAGCTCGTCGAGAGGGCGCTTTGTTGTGGCATTATAGTTATATGAGAATGGTTCTGACATCCACATCTCGCTATAGTTGCCGCGGTAGTCCATACATACGGCGCACATAACATATAGTTTCTTATTCTCGCCGGTGAATAGCGAGGTCTTTGGTGAGGTGTATGATACGAGATCGTTAAATATCGCATCACCACCACCTGTAACGACCTTGTCTGCGCTATAGATGCAGTAGAAGAGGTCTTCGGTAGGCTGCGTGGTGAATATCTCTGCCCATATAGCATACCAGCCCATATCCTCGAACATACCATAGGTATAGAAGTAGTCTGGGTTGTATGCCTCAAGCTCCTTAAGGCTATAAGGACCATTAAAGTCCACGCTGATAACGCTATTCTCGCATACGCCCTCAGCGTCGGTCTTAAAGTCTCTGCGGAAGAGGTCGGTTGTAACGACACCACCCCAGTAGCCGTATGCAAGTACCGTGTATTCGGTCTCTGGTGCGAAGGTGTTGATGTGGTTGAATATCTCGCCACGATACTCTTCCATTGTGATATTGTTGTTTAACCACTCGATAATCTGGTCGTTCTCCAACTTAGGAACGGCAGATGTTGGGATAATAGCTGCGGTGTAAGGCTCGTTTGAAGATGGGGTGATTGTAATATCTGCCACACGAACATATTTGTTCTCTACCTTGATATCTATTATCATATCAGATGCTCCGATCTCCTCGGTGCGGAAGTTGAATACCTGAGGCACTGAGATAACCTGTGGTAGACCATTAACATTGTCAATGGCGTAAATAACAAGTGCGTAGTTGGTGCTGGCCATAAGAGTCTCGTCATACTCTACGTCGCCACTGAGACACATAAACTCCAAGAGTTGGTCGGTAGTGTATCCAGATAGTACGAGATTGCTCACCATATCGATCCACACGTTAGATACAAGCTCTGAGTAGCTCTCATCTACAGGGTTGTTGGCATTGCGGTACATATAGTTGCTCTCATCGTAGACAGTAAGATAGTACTTGCCATCCCAGTTGATAGGCGAGATGCTATACTCTGCCGTAGGACCATTAACCTTCACATCAACATTGAACTCTACGGTAGATAGCTCTGGGCCTTTGAGCGTTATAATCTGATGTGCAATAGGTGATGCAAGTGCGTAGTCATCGTTTGTCTCGTTGAACTCAATGGCATAGACATACAACACATACTCGTTGCCAGGTAACATACCAGACCACTCGATTGTCTGCTCACCCTGATATGCAATGTAATTTGCAAGGAAGAACTCCTTGAGTTTAGGAGCGTTATACTGCTTTGCTGCATCCATAAAGTAGGTGTAGTCGTCCATAAATAGCTCCTCGGCATTGGTTATCTGAGCGCTTAAGAAATATGCCATTTCGGCCATATACACGATGTACACGCTATCGGGATTAGATGGCGTAATCTTTGTGTTGCAAGTGGTTGTTGTCTGGGATGTTAGCTCCATTGTGAAGGTTACAGCATCGTTTACGCGTTGCTGAATCTTTAGCACCACACTATTGGTGTTAGGATAGGAGACGATGATAGACGCTGTACGATCCTTGTTCTCGAGGTTTTGTTCATAGTCGAAGAGAATCTTGCTATCCTCGGTGCGGATATTTGTCAACCAATCAGCCTCGCACTTTAGGACGATATCTATACCCTCGATACCATTCTTGATGGTATATGCTATAGCGTATGATCCAGCCTTGCCATTTAGCTCAACGCTTGTAGTTTCAAAGGTTATAGATGTCTTGCCGTCATCCACTCCCTCGTTGGTAGTATCCTTGCATCCAACAAACAGGATAGAGCAGATAATAACAAATAACGATAGAAATAGTCTGTGTTGTTTCATATTAAAATAGATAAAATAGTATTCTTTTCGACAAAAATAGTAATAATATCTTTTATGTGCAATACTATGTGTAAATAATATGGTTATACGAAGTATGTCAATGCCTTTATGCGTGAAAATTTGAGCAGCAAATTTGTAGGTTCACATTTTTATTACTATATTTGGGCCGTAAAATTCCTTTATGGGAAGGGTGAAAGCAGAAGAAAATTAATAAGAACTAAATCTAATAATAAACTTTTAACTTAAATGTCTATGAAAATCGTGAAAAATTTACTTTGGTCATTGATGTGCTTGACATTCGTGGTCTCTTGTTCTGAGGCTCCAACAGATGAGCCTAATAAGCCAAATAATGGTGTTATTGATGGAACAAAGGATTCTAGAATTAAACTTGATCAGAATGAGGTTTCTGTAGGTGTTGATGGCGGTACCTGTACCGTTACTTACACTATTCTTAATCCTAAGGACAATACTAAGGTTGAGGCTACTTCAACTCAGCCATGGGTTAAGGATTTCAAGTTGAACACAGAGGGTGCTATTCGTTTCACTGTTGAGCCTAATGATGGTGAAGGTGCAGAGCCTCGTGAATGTTTGGTAGAGGTGTCGTATCGTTACGCAGATCCAGTTGTTTTCAAGGTTAAGCAGAGCGCACGCATTAACAAGAGCTTCTCTCTTGAGAATATTACTGCTAACTATTTCGATTTGTATATCGATATCATCCCAGAGGATAAGACTACTCCTTATATCGTGATGTCTGCATCTCCAGAGTATATCATCGCTTCTGGTTTCAAGACAGGTCAGGATTTCTATGAGGATGACGTTGCATACTTCGCATGGATGGGTAGCTTCTATGGTCAGTCTGCTGCTCAGATTATGCAGGATAGAGCTAAGGTTGGTGATTTTGAGGGTCAGAAGGTTGGTAAGGCTGCTCCAGGTGTAACATACACAATCTACTGCTACTACATTGACTACACAACAGGTGCATTGATTTCAGATGTTTGCCTAATGCCTGTTAAGACACCTTCTCCAAAGCTTAGCAATGTAGAGTTCACAATGTCTCGTGAACTTGTTGATGGCTGTATGGCATCGGTAGATGTAACTCCTATCGGCTATGATGGTGACTACTACTTCGATGTATTGCCTAAGGCACTTGTTGATAGCTACTTGTATGAGCTTGTTGATTTGGAGGGTAAGCCATATCTTAACTCTGTAGAGGAGGTAATTGAGTACTGGTGGTCTAATGCTGTTGGTGAGATGGTTGCAGAGGGTGTTAGCACTACACAGATTATCGCTGACTACACTTGTGTTGGTACCAACTCGGATGGTACTCCTCGTAGCCACTTCGACTTCGAGCTTTTGGCAGAGGTTGAGTACTATCTATTTGCATACACTATGGAGGAGAATGGCCTTTGCTCTTCAGTACCACAGGTTGAGCTCTTCAAGACTGAGCCTGTAGCAAAGTCTGATAATGAGATTACGATTGCTGTAGATAAGGTTACTGCTCGTACTGCTCAGATCACATTCACACCTTCTAACAATGATTACTATGTAGCAGGTTGGGAGAAGGCTTCAGATTGGGCTAAGTATGGTAATAACGATGCTGAGATTATGGAGTACCTACTTCACAATATAGAATACGCTCTTCTAAAGGGTCCTGAGGCGGTTTCAGTTCTTGATCTTGAGCCTGATACTGAGTACGTAGTTTATGCATTCGGTTCACGTGGTGGTTGCGCAACAACTTCTCAGATCTTCTCACAGCGTATTACTACTAAGTCTGGTGGCGAGGGTAGTGTAAATATCTCTGTTAAGGATCTTGGTTACTATGATGCTGCAGATCTTGCAACTTTCGAGGGTTACGAGTTCTTCGGTGGTGAGTACTATTCAGGTGCTGCAATTCTTCCTGTTGAGATAGAGTTCGACTCTGAGGATCACGGTGATTGGTCGTTCGATATCTACAATTGGACTGGCCGTCATGAGTCTGAGTACTATAATGATAAGCAGTATATCGACGGTCTTGTTTACAATATCAACACTGAAGGTTGTTTGACTACCACTAAGACTTACTCAATCCTTGAGTTCGGTGGTAAGTATATGATCGTTGCAGTTGTATTGGATTCTGATGGCGCATTCTCTAAGTTGTATAAGAGATGGGTAGAGCCTACATACGATGGCGCTGGCGATCCTGAGGTTTATGTTAACTGGTGGAATGAATACCAGGATTCACTCAATTATGACGATCCAGTAGAGGGTGAGGGTGATGAGGTAGTTGAGACTCAGAGCCTTGTTGTTGATAGCGCAAAGCTATTCTCTAAGAAGGTTAAGGCTAACAAGATGTCTACTACATCTTTCAAGGCTGAGCAGTCTGTACCAGAGATCGACGAGATCGTTGCTCGCTAATAATAATTAGGTGGTAAACCGCGAATCGCGGTATATGCCTTAAAATTAGGCCCTACGGGTAGTAATTAAGTGCTACGTCCGTGGGGCCTTTTTTCGTGGACAAATATTTCACTCTACCCAAATAAACGATAAAGTTTTACCACAGCTAATTGCAGACTACTAATTTCAACTCTTGGCGTGGTATTTGTCACTTCGTAGGTCGAAACAATAACGCAATATTTTGGCTTATGAAAAGATTAATACTTAGTCTTATGGCTATCGCAACGATGGTTGTGGATGCTAAGGCGCAGGAGTACACCCCGATACGCTGGGAGGGGGTATACACCAATCGCTTCTGGGATAATTGGGAGGTGGCAGCTGCTGGTGGTAACTCTCTGTTGCAAATAACGCAAAAGGGTAGCGACTACGGTACGTTCAAGGACCGTAATGGCTGGAATGCAAATATCGCTGTATCGAAGTGGATAGTACCTACGCTCGGTATGCGTCTGCAATTAGATGCAGGAGAGTTTCGTAATTACACAGGTCCAAGTGCGCGCACGGGTAGTGCCGAGGTGAGGATGCCATATCTATATGTTCACGGTGATATACTTATAAATATGTCGAACTGGATTGGCGGTTACGACCCTGATAGGTTCTATTCGGCAGTATCCTATATGGGCTTTGGTTATACTGCGCTATCGTGGACAAAGAAGTCGGAGACGCCCTATAACGGTGAATATGCCTTTACGACAGGTCTTATAAATAAGTTTCGCATATCGCCTCGCTTCGATATAGAACTTGATTTGCGCACGTGGCTTATGGCAGAGAAATCGTTGCCTAAGAGCATCGAGCGTGGTGGTCGCTTTGCTGTAGCGATGTCGGCATCGGTAGGTGTCGCCTATCGTTTCAACCAGCGTAATTGGTCGCCAGCCTACTCGCAGGTGGATGTTGATGGGTATCTGCTCGCTATAATGACGCTTGAGGAGCAGCTTATCGAACGCAATGCTCAACTTAAGAGGGCCAATAATAACTTCGCCTCGCTTAAGAGTGAGAATGAAAACCTACGCAATACACTCGCTAATGTTCACGCCGAGAGCAGTGTCGTTACTGCAGTGATGCCTACCGAGAGCGTTGTATTCTTCACTATCGGCGAAGCTGCGCTTACCGACTACGCTAAGGCTACGCTTGATAGCGCAGTGCAGTTGCTTATGGCTACCGATGCTCAAATCGCTGTTACGGGCTATGCCGATAAGG
This sequence comes from Alistipes sp., assembly GCA_045656185.1. Classification (GTDB taxonomy): domain Bacteria; phylum Bacteroidota; class Bacteroidia; order Bacteroidales; family Rikenellaceae; genus Alistipes. The sequence continues at coordinate 6,106 of JAZOQR010000002.1, forward strand.
AGACGGGTAGTGCTAAGCGCAACGAGCAACTATCCATGCAGCGTGCTGAGAATGTGGCGAACTACCTTATTGGCTTAGGTGTTCCAGCCTCGCGTATCTCAACAAATTGGGTGGGCGATACCGAGCAGGCCTTTACATCGCCAGATACACCTCTTGTAAATAGGTGTGTGATAATTAAAATATAGAAAAGAGGGGCTGACTAAAAAGTAACTTAGCCAGCCCCCATAAGAGAGTGAATAAAAAGATGTAGTTTTAGGCTTGCGAAGCCCGAAAAAGCGGAGTTTACTGAGCGTAAATGAGCATTTTGAGGGCAAGCGTAACGACAAAATAC
>JAZOQR010000003.1:0-38944 GCA_045656185.1 Alistipes sp.
TGCTTGGCAAGAAATTCGAGAATAGAGATGCGGGCAGGGTGTCCCATTGCCTTCGCAAAGCGTGCCAACTGCTCTTGATGGAGTGTATAATCCTTGTTTGCCATTGTACTCGTCAATTTCTGTTCGCAAATATACGAACAATAATCCAAAGTTCCAAATCCCAAGTCAAGAAACGGCGATAATTTCTCGTTATCGTTATCTGTTGTCGCCTCAAACTCGGCTTTGAGTATTATAATCGCATTATTTTTTCGTCGCGCAAATGAAAACAACCGCCATAATGTCTAACATTACAGCGGTTGGATATGAAGATATGTTATGTATTGAAAGGTGATTCTTCTTCTGCGAGAACAAATATAGGTGTCACACATATAAAGAAATACGGTAGTTGCTTTCAAGCAATTACCGTATATACTATGTATATCAACATTTTTCTTTTTATCAAGACCTATGCGAACAAAGAGTTCGATATTTAATCGAAACTTTGTTGCAGTGAAACTATTCGCTATGGGAAACATAAACCAATACATAATAACCCAACTAAAGAGACCCGTAGATAGGCTCAAACTGATGGCGATACGAAACATTATCAAAATATTATCGACAGAAGAGTGCAATAAGAAGACCTTTAGACGCGATGAGGATGGTAATGTTACAAATATTATAGATTGGTATATCTATTGCACTCCCACGAGAAAAATCGCTTTGTTATGAATGTAAAGACTGGAAAGGGCGAGATCTCGCTGGTGGTATTGGTGGCAATACTCTCGGTATCGGCAATAGTTTCGTTGCCAGGGTTGGCGATATCGCCCATATTGGATGACTTGGATAAGATTTTCCCGCGAGCAAGCGAACTTGAGGTGGAGATGTTGGAGTCGCTGCCCTCGCTGATGATTATCCCCTTTATGCTCTTTGCAGGAGGGTGGTCGATAAGAGGTAATAAGATTAGACTCCTTGTGGTTGGTACGACGATATTTCTTCTTAGCGGTATAGGTTCGCTGTTGGCGCGTAGCCTTATAGAGTTGATAGTGTTAGGCGCGATAATGGGTGTTGGCGCAGGACTTATAATCCCACTCTCAACAAGTCTTATTGTGGACTATTTCGTGGGTGAATATCGTGTTAAGCAGCTCGGTATAAGCTCGGCGATAAACAACCTTACGCTTGTTATAGCAACATCGCTTACAGGTTACCTTGCTGATATAAAGTGGTACTACGCCTTTGCGGTATATCTGCTTCCCGCTATAACTCTGATACTTATCCCTGCGCTTAGCCACGCCAAGCCAGAGAAGGTTACGAATAATGACGTTGTTAGTGATGCTAAAACATTGAACGTTAGGGTAGTAGTATCGCTTATGTTATTCTATTTTGTAATTACATATTGCACCCTTGTTGTAACCTTCAACACCTCCTATCTCGCTGCTGCGGGTGGTATGAATAGCTCAGATGCTGGCTTGCTGATTTCGCTCTTCTTCCTTGCTATTATGGCTCCGGGTTTTGTGCTTAACGGTATTAAACGCGTGCTAGGTCGTACCACAAATTTCTGGTCGTTAGTGGTTATGGGGGTAGGTTTGGTTGTGATGTCGCTCGAAGAGCCAAAGTTCTCGACACTTGCACTCGGAGCTATCCTTACTGGTTTAGGTTATGGCGTGATGCAACCGCTTATATATGACCGTGCAGCAAATAGTTCACCGCCTAACCTCTCGACTTTGGCGTTGTCGTTAGTTATGGCGGTGAACTATCTTGCAATCCTTGTAGCACCATTTATAATTGATGCTATAGATTATCTCTTCCATACTACCCACCACGCCTTTGCCTTTCTATTCAATGGTATCGTTGGCTTAGTGTTGGCCATAGGAGCTATCTTTGTCGGTCGAGGCTCGAAGACTCAGACCTCCTGACTCTCGATGTAGGTAATAATATCGGATAAATCAGATGGGGCAAACCATCTAAACTCGCTATCGCGCCTAAACCAGGTCATCTGTCGCTTGGCATAACGGCGCGAGTTGCGTTTTACAAGCTCTATAGCCTCCTCTAATGAACACTTGCCGTCGAAGTAGTCGAACAGCTCGCGGTATCCCACCGTCTGCAATGCGTTAAGGTGGCGCTTAGGGTACATACTCTCGGCTTCGGCTAAAAGACCCTCTTCGACCATCATATCGACACGTCGGTTGATGCGCTCGTAGAGGATATCGCGGGGCATATCGGTTGCAATCTTGATAATGTGGAATGGTCGCTCCACCACCGCGCCACTGCGCTGCTCAGAGTAGGGCTTGCCTGATGATATGCAGACCTCCAAGGCACGCATAATACGGGCAGGGTTGCATCTGTCTACAACCTCGGCATAGGTAGGATCTAAGCGTTGCAACTCTGCAAATAGCGACTCCAGACCCTCGCTTTCGAGGCGCGCCTTGAGGGTGTTGCGCAACTCTTCGTCAGCCTCTGGGAGTGAGTCCATACCGCTGCACAAGGCCTGAATATAGAGCCCCGAGCCACCCACAGCCACGACATATCTATTCTCGGCAAAGAGTCTATCGAGTAGTGCGAGAGCCTCCACCTCGTAGCGACCGCAGTTGAAGTCATCCTCTGGCTCGCGATCGGCTATAAAATAGTGCTTAACTGCTGCAAGCTCCTCTGCTGTTGGCTGTGCTGTGCCAATAGCCATACCGCGATACATCTGACGTGAGTCGGTGGAGATAATAGGCGCGCGGAAGTGCTTGGCAATCTCTACTGCCAAGGCGCTCTTTCCCGAGCCTGTAGGACCTCCCACGACTATCAGTGTGCCGTGTTTAGAACTCATCGTCGTAGTTATCGTCGCCATCAAACTCGTTGTAGTCGCTCATCATCTCGTCGAATATAGAGCCCGACTGCACCGTTGCCTCAGGGTTGTACTGATCAGGCACTGCTGCGTGCTCGAATGCTACACGTGGATACTTCATACCCTCCTGAGGGCGCTGCATATCTATCAATTCAAGATAGTATGAGCGGTCGTTAAGCATATCGAAGGTGTATATAAGACGGTCGTGGAAATCGTTGTTCACCTCCATAAGGCGCACCTTATCCATACAGCGTGGCGCATCGGGAATATCCTCACCCATATCTATCTCAGAGAACTCCTCTACTAAACGCCACTCGGCATCCGACTTAAATATAGACACCATACAATCATCATACCCCAATGCACGGAGTACGAAGCGGTGAAACTCGGTAAGTGTCATATCTGGGTAGACCTCAAAGTCGCGCACGAAGTTATCGCTCTCGTCGCTGAGCATTCGGTATTTGAAAATGATATTCATCGTTGTAAAATGTTTTTAGTTGATACAAAGATACACTATTTTTCGCCAAAATACAAACTCTTTTCCACTGCATTAAAAATAATACCCGCACTACAAGCGAACTGAAAACTGAAAACTGAAAAGTGAAAACTGAACTTTGCGATTAAGGCGAGAGCAGAGACAACAGAGACAGCAGAGAGCATTTTTGATACTCTGTTTCGTTGTCGTCTCTCTCGTCTCTTCCGTCCCTTTTTCTCAAAAAAGCCTTTGGTTTTTTATAAAACTTATGCGAAGCATACCATACCTTTCAGTTTTCAGTTTTCACTTTGAAAGGGGGCAGATTTGTTCTATTGTATAGGGGGGGGGCTGACTAGAAAGTAACTTAGCCGGCCCCAAGACCTATTAGAGTGAATAAAAAGATGTAGTTTTAGGCTTGCTAAGCCCGAAAAAGCGGAGTTTACTGAGCGTAAATGAGTATTTTGAGGGCAAGCGTAACGACAAAATACACTTTTTATTCACTTTCATAAATCGGAAATTAAAAGTTGTAGCCGACAATATATGACTTATACTCACTCCAACCCTCAGCACTCTTATACGCCTCTACCGACTCCTTAGGCACATAAATCTTACGACCTGAGGCATTGTCATAAAATGCATGCCAATCGCCGTTATAATCTAATGTTACTGCTGGCGGTGTTATAGCCTTGCAATATACACTTGTAAGGCTGCGGCAATAAACGAATGCATTATTTCCAATCGTAGTTACGCTATCAGGAATAGTTACACTTGTAAGGCTGCTGCAATTATAGAATGCAGAGTTTTCAATCGTAGTTACGCTATCAGGAATAGTTACACTTGTAAGGCTGTTGCAACTTGAAAATGCACAGTATCCAATCGAAGTTACGCTATCAGGAATAGTTACACTTGTAAGGCTGTCGCAACTTGAAAATGCACCCTCTCCAATCGAAGTTACGCTATCAGGAATAGTTACACTTTTAAGGCTGCTGCAACCAGAGAATGCATCATCTCCAATCGAAGTTACGCTATCAGGAATAGTTATACTTGTAAGGCTGTCGCAATATGAAAATGCAGAATATCCAATCGTAGTTACGCTATCAGGGATAGTTACACTTCTAAGGCTGTCGCACGAATTGAATGCACTATTTCCAATCTTAGTTACGCTATCAGGAATAGTTATACTTGTAAGGCTGTCGCAATTATGGAATGCATGATTTCCAATCGTAGTTACGCTATCACCAATAGTAAGTTTTGTAAATTTTGCGCCACTTAGCCAACCAGGATGCCATGTATAATTATTTTCAATAATTTTACTATAGATAATTAACTCGCCTGTGCAACCATAGAATGCAGAGTTTCCAATCGAAGTTACACTATCAGGGATAGTTACATTTGTAAGGCTGCTGCAATTATAGAATGCATAATCTCCAATCGAAGTTACGCTATCACCAAAAGTAAGTTTTGTAAATTTTGCGCCACTTAGCCAGCCAGGCTGTGATGTATAATTATTTTCAATAATTTTACTATAGATAATTAACTCGCCTGTGCAACCATAGAATGCAGAATTTCCAATCGAAGTTACACTATCAGGAATAGTTACACTTGTAAGGCCACCGTAACCAGAGAATGCATAACTTCCAATCGAAGTTACGCTATCAGGAATAGTTAAATCTGTAACCAACTCATTATTTAGATATAGACTACATCCATTAGATAATGGATTAGAGGACGAGCCACTAAATGAGATATTACACCAAGCAGAAATGTCACTTATATATATACTTGTAAGGCTGGTGCAATCCCAGAATGCACTATTTCCAATTGTAGTTACGCTATCAGGAATAGTTACACTCGTTAGTTTATCATAATTATAGAATGCATAAGCTCCAATAGATGTTACACTTTCGAGAATAATTGAATCAGTAACTAGTTCTCCATTAACATATAAATTATCGGAATAACGCAATGGATTAGAATAAGAATTAGAAAAACTTATATTACACCACGATGCAATATCTGTAATATTAATATTTATTAGGCTGTCGCAATTATAGAATGCATTACCTCGAATAGTGGTGACGCTATCAGGAATAGTTACACTCATTAGTTTATTACAACCAGAGAATGCCTCTTCTCCAATAGTCGTGACACTTCCGGGGATATTAATACTTGTAAGTGTGGTTGCACCGCTAAAGGCCTGTTCAGGAATAGAGGTTACTGGTCCTGTAAAGATTATTGTACCTATGTTTGTTGCATTATCATATCTGTTAGCTACAATATCTGCACCAAAACCATATAGAGTATTTATTGGAATAGCCTTGTTATTGGATGAAAGATAGGTAATGGTATTATACCCCTCATCAACTACATACTCACTCCAACCTATAAACCAATAGGTCTCACCCGACTTCTCTGATTTACAAACTTCAGCGTAAGTATTTAGTTCGGACGAAGCATATTCGCCACGTGTGCCATCATACTCGTGTAATACATCATATCCTTTTAACAATGTCAAGACTTCATCAAGAGTGCTCATATCCTCTTTGACAAACATAGCAACTGCCACCAATTTCCCCTCTTCAAACTCATATGAGATAAGATGTTCCGACTTCAATCCACTGTAAACCAAAGTAACATTATCTGAGTAATCGAGTTCAAAATCAGACATATACTCCTTAACCTTATCTACACTCTCACCCCATGATAAATATGGAGTAGATAAACCCATATTAGGTCTATCTGTAGACTCCACAGCAATAAGTTCAAAGAAAGATGATGCAACACTACCATCACCAATAAAAAGAGCAGCACTATATGAGCTCTTTCCTCTGTAGAATTCATCGGGCAAAGCCTTACCAGAGACCTTTATAGTAAATGTTCCATTATCATGATCTGACTCATACGACTCTATCTCAAGATCGATAAAGTTAACAGCCCTGGTGGTAGTCTCAATACAGCGGAATTTCAGAAGATCACTCCAAGTTGTATCCAATTCAGCAATAACATTACTTGGATTTACAATAAAGTCAAGTTCAGCATATCCCTTATTTTCATCATATGTCTTTGTGAAGACTGCTTTTCCTCCCTTATACACTGGGACATAAGTAACCGACTGAATAAGATTAACTAACTGACTCGAAGCCAAAGGAATGGTAATAACAGTACCATCAGCTAAAGTCAAATATACATTGTTATCATCCTTTGTAACGCTCTTGAAGAATGAGTCACCATCAATACCATCCTTACCATCAGCGCCATCTTCACCTACGGCCTCACCCAATACATGCCATGAAATACCATCATCATACGAGATATACCAATAGTCATCTTCTATCTTCAATTTTGGCGTTATGCCATCCTTACCGTCAACACCATCCTTACCGTCAACACCATCCTCACCGTCAACACCATCCTTGCCATCTTTGCCAGTTGTAGGTATCTTTTCGCCATTTTCATCGAGAAGCCAATCTCCATCCAAAGTCCAATAATATACTCCATCAATATCCTTCGCAACACCTATCTTCGGAGTATAACCATCCTTACCATCCTTACCATCAGCGCCATTAGCGCCATTAGCACCATCCTCACCATTTTCTCCATCTTGACCATCCTTGCCGTTTCTGCCATGATAGATGCAAACTGAGCCACTCTTAGAAAAAGTTATCTTATAACCAACTACTTCACCATCCTCTACCACCTCACTAATCGATGTAACATAATCATTCTCTTGAAGAGCTTCAATAATCTGAGAGAGAGATGAAATATTCACATTCATCTCACGACACTTCGACTCAAGTTCGGAAAGTCGTGTTTCATGATTATGTATTGTATCCCAAACAAGTGAATCATTATAACAACTTACCATCGAAAGCGTCGCAACTGCTATAAATATTAACTTTTTCATATATATTAATCAATTAAATGTAGTCTATTATCTTTACTTTTAAATTCTGTACACGCCTCTTTGCCTTATCAATAAATACTTCTAAGTATTGCGAGCCTTCATATCCTTCGTCATCATCATTATTATCATTATCACCACCATCGTCACCACCATCGTCACCACCATCGTCATCACCATCACCATCACCATCACCATCGTCACCTCCTGGCGGTGTAGGTGGAGGAGTATTATCTCGCACTACTACAGTACACGAGGCAGATGTTTTGTGACTCGTTGTAACGGTAATAACTGCGGTTCCAGCAGACTTAGCCACGACATAACCGTCATAATTAACAGATGCTACATTGTAGTTAGACGAACTCCAAGTTAAAGTTGGCTTCACGGCAATATTTGATGGTGATATTGAAGCACGTAAATATGCTCCAGATCCCACATTTAGTGTCATATATGATGCATCTAACGTAACATTCACCTGTTTACATCTTATATCAAAATATGTGGTTGCATGTCTTGTATACTGTCGGCCATTCGAATAATAATACCAATAGTAATCACATCGAACCTGTGCGATACCTGAAAAATAATCTGTTATCTTAACTCTCGCTGAATATGTATCAGATGAAATGATTGAAAGTGCAGAATGTTGTCCTGCCCATGCAGTCTGAAATATTGCACCTTGTGGGGGACTTGGAGCAACAAGAAGAACTTCATCTCCAACATACCTCTCGTACATCTGCGCACTTACATGACCGTGTACTAAACAAAACAAAAATAGAATAAATAGGTTTCTAACAACCGACCTTCCCATATAAAATAAAGTTGAATACTATTAAACGACACGACTGTGTAGGCAAAGTTATAAAATATAATTCAACATACAAAGAAATTCTTACTATTTATTTAATAGCGTTAATACATAGAGGGTGTAGTACCATCTTTGGTACATCACTACTCTGTGTATAGTTACAAATATATACTATTTTTGCCAATTAGCATACTATACATCGCAAAAACTGTTATAGCATTTAGCAATAAAATTATCAAGAAAATCAAAAAACATTTTTGTATTTGACAAAAAAGCACTATATTTGCATCAATAACGGACAATTGACAATCCCCTGCGAGTCTCATCGTGGGTTTCGGATAATAATCAATATTTGATATATGCAGGATTTAGAGACATTGGAGGGTAAGACCATTGTGGAGTTGCGTGAGATCGCAAAGAGCTTGGGTATTGTACCTTCAACTATGAAAAAGCAAGAACTCTTTGAGAAGATTGTGGCCTTTGCTACAGGCGCAGTGGCGCAGAGTGGTGCTCCTGAAGAGCCACAGCAGCAGCCAGAGCCTCAAGAGGCACCTCGTCGTGGTCGTAGACCTCGTATGGCGAGCGTAAAGGTGAGCGAAACAACTTCTAAAACAGAGAATAACAATAGTATAGATGCACCTGTTGCCGAGGTGGCTGTGGCTACACCAGCAGAGCCAGTAGCAGAGCCAGTAATAGAACCTGCACAGGAGCAGACCCCAGCACCAGCAAAGCGTCGTGGACGCAAACCAAAGGCTGTGGTTGTTGAGCAGAGTGTTGAGCAGAGTGTAGAGGTGGCTGCGGAGGAGAGCGTTGAGCAACAGCCAGTAGAGCCTGCGAACGAAGTAGTAGGGGATGAGCCTATTGAGGAGTCGGAGGGTAACTACGACAATGACAATGAGTTTTACGACGACGAGGAGTTCGATGAGGAGGGTATTGGTGATGGCTACCCTGAGGATGCTGTAACTAAGGATGATTTTACGGCTGTAATCGAGGGCGAGGGTGTATTGGAAATTATGGCAGATGGCTTCGGCTTCCTACGCTCAGCAGATTACAACTACCTAAACTCACCAGATGATGTCTATGTCTCGCCATCGCAGATTAAGTTATTCGGTCTTAAAGCTGGTGACACCGTAAGTGGTACTATCCGCCCACCAAAGGAGGGTGAGAAGTACTTCCCATTGGTGCATGTTGACCTTATAAATGGTCTTAAGCCAGATATTATCCGCGACCGTCAGCAGTTTGAGTATCTTACACCTCTTTTCCCTTGCGAGAAGTTTAACCTCACTGGCAACGGCAATAACTCAAAGTCTAACCGTATTGTAGACCTATTCGCTCCAATCGGTAAGGGTCAGCGAGCTCTTATCGTAGCGCAACCTAAGACGGGTAAAACAATGTTGTTGCAGTCTATAGCGAATGCTATTGCCGACAACCATCCTGAGGTATATATGATTGTGCTCCTTATCGACGAGCGCCCTGAGGAGGTTACCGAGATGGCGCGCCACGTGAAGGCCGAGGTTGTGGCCTCTACCTTCGATGAGCAGGCTACGCGCCACGTTAAGGTTGCCGAAATGGTGTTGGAGAAGGCAAAACGCATGGTGGAGTGTGGCCACGATGTGGTTATCTTCCTTGACTCTATCACACGTCTGGCACGTGCATATAACTCTGTGCAGCCAGCATCGGGCAAGGTGCTCTCTGGTGGTGTCGATGCCAACGCGCTACATAAGCCAAAGCGCTTCTTTGGTGCTGCGCGTAATACTGAGGAGAAGGGCTCGCTTACAATCATTGCTACCGCCCTTATCGATACAGGCTCAAAGATGGATGAGGTTATCTTTGAGGAGTTTAAGGGTACGGGTAATATGGAGCTTCAGCTTGACCGCAAACTTGCAAATAAGCGTATCTACCCAGCAGTCGATGTTGTTGCATCGGGTACTCGCCGTGAGGACCTGCTCCTAAGTCAGAGCGTTATGCAGCGCACTTGGATACTCCGCAAGCACCTCGCCGATATGACACCAGTTGAAGCTATGGAATTCTTGCAGAAGCAGATGAATTTGACTAAAGATAACGATGAGTTTTTGGCAACAATGAACCAATAACGTTACACAATTATGCACTAAATCGCCACCGTAAATCTTAGATAAAGCGAGCTATTCTAATCATATTTTGATGCGAATAGCTTGCTTTTTTATATCATCCACGTATGTCGGCAGTTGTTTTATGAGACTGGAATTGGGCACTCCGCGCTATCTCGTTCCGCTTTGCACCCGTGCCTACCACTTGTCGCTGGATGCACAATAACACAAAAGGCGTTGATTTCTCAACGCCTTCTTGCTTTGTGTTTTGGGTGGAAGATGGGATTCGAACTGCGATAGCAGTAGAGCCGATACCTTATAGCGCAGACGCAGTCGAGCAATAAACCCAACTGCATCGGCTCAACCCGCACACAAAATAACCACTTACACCTAATGTAGAGCAGACGCCAACGGCGGGCGACTTTGTTTTTGTAAGGGCGGTGTGTGCTTGCACACATAGCAACCTTACAAAAACAAAGCAGATGACATCTCTGTCATCTGCTCTACATTAATTTCAGGGTGGAAGATGGGATTCGAACCCACGACCTTAGGAACCACAATCCTCTACTCTAACCGACTGAGCTACATCCACCGTGTGATTTGTTCTCAAATCGGGTGCAAATATACACACTTTTTTCTATTCTCCAAAATTTTTGCAAAACATTTTCTGTAAATAGCCACTATTTGCTTAAAAACGTTTTGTAAAATGGCGGCGAGAGGTTAATATATCTCCTCCAATAGGCGTGCGAGGCGTATGCCGGCCTTGAGTAGTTGCTCCTCGATGATGGGTGTGTAGTAGGCTATATAGTCGTAGGAGAGGTTGTTGCCTGTTTTAGAACGGGTGTAGACATCTGACGCAAGTATCACGCACTCTTCAATCCAATCTACAGGTCTACCTTGTGCCATGGCCTTCTTCTCCTTTTTGCTTACGCGGTCTATTTGTTGCTGCCATTCGCTATGACTCCAGCGGTGTGCCGACTCGATAATATCGCTATCCCATACAGAGTGTAGCTTCTTTACTGAACCAAAGTACTTTACCTTTGTGCCGTTGCCACCTCTGTCGCTCTTGTGTCCTGCGTGCATAGGGCAGTGCAAGTCTCCTACTAGGTGGATAAGCATCATCAGCTGTGCGCGCTCATCATCTTGTGTAAGCTCGCCACTCTTGAGGTTGGCAACGATGCTATCTATTGCGGTAACCACATCGCCCTTAGTCTCCTTCTCGGAGTGGTAGTAGCTCCGCTCTTGGGGATCTACATTAACATAGTGCCATGTCTTAGTATAGGCGTATTCCTCTGTATGGCTGGCGTTATCCATCCAGTTAGCCACATATACCATCGAGTGTCCGCCGAGTACCTCCTCCACAGCACGGCGCGTCTTTTTCGATATATTATTCTCTGCCACGCACGCTACAATATCGTGACCCTTAGCACCCCATGCAAATGCCATTGCGGGGATGCATAATGCTAAAATTATAACTGCAAATCTACGCATAGTATCAAGTGTTATCGTATCCTCTGACGGCAAAGATAGAAAAATTATCCAGATTATACCTCTATTTACCTAAATGTTTCTTGCCTAAAATAGTCTCTGCAAACCTGAATGAGATATCAAATGAGCGTGAATATAAAGTGTATTTTGTCGTTATGCTTGCCCTCAAAATGCTCATTTACGTTCAGTAAACTCCGCTTTTTCGGGCTTCGCAAGCCTAAAACTACATCTTTTTATTCACGCTCATAGGTTTGGGATGGCTATCTTACTTTTTAGTCAGCCCCTGTGTTTTATTAGCGTGGTTTACTCATTGTCTCTATGTTCCAAGCGGTCCTGTTGCTCCTTTTCGCGAAGTTGCTTGCTTAGGCGAGCTGGGGATATACCGTAGCGTTTTCGGAATGCAGCAATAAAGTGTGATACATTGTTGAACCCACTGAGCTTAGTGAGTTCCGTAATGCTAATGTCTCGCTCGACCACAATCTGGTAGGCAATTTCTAATTTATGTATGGTAAACCATCTGTGCGGCGACATACTAAAGCGGGCACGAAAGCGACGCTTGAAAGTGGAGATAGATTGACAACACATAGCTGCCAACTCCTCTATACCAACAGCACTCGTAAGCCCATATTCAACGGCTTGTGCAAATCGCTCATCCTCACGCTCACATCTGCTCGCTTCGTTGTCGCGTATCTCGATATCTATATGTAGTGTCATCAGTTTTCTCGATATATTAATAATTCTCTATTGCACTACAAAGATATATAAAGTATTATAAATTCCAATATTAATATAATGAAAATCTCAATAATGGACCTTTTTTGATACTTCTTGAGCGGTAAAGTGTAATAAAACACCAACTTGCTGGGAAGGTGCCGCAAGTTGGTGCATAGTGATAAGTGGTGGTGTGGGGACTACTCCTTTTTTAAGAAGCAGGTTTTTAGTACGATACCACTGCCGTCGATTTTACAGTCCACCTCCTCTGGGTTCTCGGTAAGGCGAATGCCCTTGACTTTAGTACCACGCTTGATGACCATAGATGAACCTTTAACCTTTAGGTCCTTGATAACTGTCACCGAGTCGCCATCCATTAACTCCGCACCGTTGCTATCCTTTGGTGTCGCCACGCTTGCAGATGTGTTCTCGTCACCCTCGTTGAACTCGTGTGCACAATCTGGGCACACATAAAGAGATCCGTCGAAATATACATATTCACCTCCACACTTAGGACATCTTGTAATCTCACTCATATTTATCAAAGTTTTAGTTAATAATACTCGCAATTATATTCATCGCCGTTTCGCCCGCAAAGATAGGAAATTGTAGTTGGTTTCAATGCGCAAAACCTAATTTAATTGCCATTGTCTCAGATTATTGTTTTACAAATATTCGCGAATAACCAGCCAATGAGTGATTGCGCGGGATGAATTATGTGAGAATTTGACAAATATTAGAGACAAACTTGATATTTTTAGAATATTTTATTATATCTTTGTAACAATGAAGTGTGTTCTGTTGGGTAAATTACACCACATTCCAAGATAATTTATAAAATAAAATAATATAGTTTAGTATGGATGGCATAACATTAATTGCTAATTCGGGCATTCAGATGGTTACTTTTAAGTTGAAACTGAATACTCAAGATAAGTTTAAGATGTGGTTCCGTGAGTGGTATGATACGAGTAACGGTCAATGGCGTTTAGATCTCGCTCACGAAGTAGCTACAGAAGATAATGTGCTTTTCTATGATAAGCACGAATTGTTTGACGGTGGATATTTGAACGACCCAACCATAGAGTTTGATCCTGTGGAGTTGCGCAATGATGGCATTAATCCGCTGAGAATTGATGACGAAATGTGCGATAATGTGCGAGGTGAACTATATAGACTTACATTCTCCGATAAGAATAACGCTTTTAAGTGCTTCGAAAATAAGTGGCTACCATTGCCATATTTCTTCAAGAGAACAGAGAAGAGATTTAAGTTCAGCCCAATGAACTGGTCTCGCATGAAGTTAGTGCCAGTGCAGACAAATAACAATAATGTTGAGTATGATGTGATATTGGCGTTTGATACAAGAGCTGGTTATACCTCAGATGAATATAACGAGTTCCCAGTATTCCCAGATCAGTATTGTTCAGAGATGAATTTCGCATTGTGCGACAATGAGTTCTTCTTGATGGATTACTGCTCATCGAAGGAGAAATGGAGTTACATTGATGAATATGTGTTCAAATTGGTGCATCCTACGCTCAAGAACGTATCTCAAATCAAAGGTACTAATGTGCGAAAGATGTCATACATCGCTTCGTATATCTTCTTTACAAACTACCTTGCGCAAAATAAATTGCTCCCAACAGTAAAGTTATATAAAGACCAAGATGTAGTAGAACGTAACGTAGACATGGTTATCGATATAGGTAACTCTAAAACTACAGCGCTTCTTATCGAGGATAATTCTAATTTCAATCAGGTAAAGCCTTTGAGCTTGATTGATTATACTGATTTGTTGCAGGAGAAGAATGGCGATACTATTATTCGTTCATACAATGAACCATTTGATATGAGATTAGCCTTTAGACAGGTAGATTTTGGATCATTTGGCATTGCTGATAGCAAGCAGTTTGTCTTCCCTAGCTTTATACGCCTTGGACAGGAGGCAAGTGCCTTAATACATAGAGCATGTGGTATAACATGTGAGGAAGAGACGTTGTCTACATATTCAAGCCCTAAGCGCTATTTGTGGGATGGAAAGCCAAGTAAAAAAGAGTGGGAGTTCCTTGTTTTGCCAGGAGAGGAGTCTGATCACATATTAAATATACGAGGTATTAGCTCGCATTTAATGAGCGATGGTCGTATTGATGTTACAGGAAGTAATGGCGGACGTTCGTCGCACTATTCGAGAAGAAGTCTGATGACCTTTGCCTTCTTGGAGATGTTGGCTCAGGCAAATACTCAAATTAACAGCGAATCATATAGAACAGATATCGGCTGGAAGACGATGCCTCGTAAGATTAAGCGTATCATTGTAACTTGCCCAACGGCGATGTCTAAAATAGAGCGTGAGGCTCTTATCCGATGCGCAAAGGATGCTGTAACCCTCTATGGTAAGTTTATATACGGTGATAACGCCCCTGTAATTGATATCATCCCTGCAGTTCGCTCGATGAAGGATAGTGATGGCTCTTGGTATTATGATGAGGCTACCTGTGCTCAGCTTGTATATATATATGGTGAGATAGGTCATAAATATAAGGGCGTATGCAGTGAATTCTTTAACCTATATGGTAAGACAGTGGATGGTAATTCTCAACCTACGTTGACTGTAGGATCGTTAGATATTGGTGCAGGAACATCTGATTTGATGATTAGTGAATATTCCTACACTAAAGGTGATATAACAACGATCACACCAGATCCAAAGTTCTACGATAGCTTCTATTTTGCAGGAGATGATATGTTGAAGGCCTTAGTGAAGAATGTTATGTTGCTTGATGAAAAGCATAGTGCATTCCGTAAGGCTCTGTCTAATCTTGATGCCATTGAATATAGACAAAAGATTAAGAATTTCTTTGGTCCAGATTACAACGGCCAAACAATAGCAGATAGAATTGCTCGTCGCGACTTTAATATACAGTACTCTGTTCCATTGATGTCCTATTTCTTGCAATTAGCCGCAAATAACAGTTGTAACTGTGTTGTTAAATATGGGGATGTCTTCACTAAGAATCAGCCAAACCCTCGCGTCGTAGCTGATTTCAAGAAGAGAATGGGTATTGATATTACCACTTTATCGTGGGAGTACAATAAGGATTTCGTAGCTGATATAATTTCAAAAGAGTTTGAGCCTCTATTGAAGAAGATTGCGGCAATGTTCTATGCCTACTCTTGTGATGTGATACTACTATCTGGTAGACCTTCATCACTGCCAGCAATTAGAAATATATTCTTAAAGTACTATCCGGTATCTCCGAATAGGCTTATTGCTCTCAATAACTACTATGTCGGTGATTGGTATCCATTCTGCCAGAATACTGGTTATATCACTAACCCTAAGACTATCGTTGCTATGGGTGGTGTGATTGGTCATTATGCATCGGAGTATTCTAACCTTGATAAATTCTCGATTAATTTAGAGAAGTTGAAGAATAATTTGAAGTCAACGATAAACTATATCGAGGCGTCAAGAGATGGTCAACCAATAGAGTATCTAATTACACCAGATAAGATGCAGGGTGTATTAACAGCAAGTCGTATCCCCGATGCATTGAATGTCCGTCAATTTGGATTGGCAACATACCCATCAAGAGCATTGTATTCGATTGATTTCAATTATATGAAATTGGTCAACAAGATTCGAAATAATGCGATGAATAATGGCGATAATCCATCAGATGCAGCTATCCAGTCAAGGGCAGATAATGAAATAGAAGAATTAAAGAAAAGAATGCCGTTCAAAATCACTATCGATCGAGATCCGGAAGATAAGGAGAATCTATCTATCAGTGCTATAGAGGACCGCAATGGTGTTGAACTATCTGATAGCAGTATTGAAATTAATATTCAGAGTTTGGGCGCTGATGACCAGTATTGGTTGGATTCAGGAGCATTTGACTTTTAATTGTAGAACATTTTGAATTGCGAGAATATGACTAACGATATCAAAACAAACTTAGATATTATCAAGCAGTCAATTGCTTGGGCCGATAAATACGGCAAGGATTCTTTTCCAAGGGAGGTATTCAAAGATTACCGTAGAGAATTAAAACGTATTAAAGATGCACTATCAGATAACTGCTCTGCTGCAGCATATGGTGAGAGTCAAGTGGGTAAATCATACCTAATGAGTAGTCTGTTGTCTGCTCCTGATGCCCCATTTGAGATTGAGAACAATGGTGTAAGATATAGCTTTATTGATGATATTAACCCAAGTGGTGGAAATAATTCAAAGCAGGAGTCTACAGGTGTAATTACTCGATTTACAATTAGACAAAGTAACCAGAAGATGGCAAACTTTGTCAAGATAACCAATCTATCTGTTGTCGATATTATTCTGCTTATTGCAGATTCATATTATAACGATGTTAAGATAGATAATGAGAGTATTTTGGGCTATACTGAGATTGATAATAGATTGTCTCAGATGTCTGATTTGTGGAGCGCTAAATATCCTATTAATAACTATATCACTGAAGATGATATTCGTGATATATGTGACTATCTAAATGATATTGTTGGTAGTAATGCCACAAATATATGTAGGTCGAATTTTAGAAAAATTATTGCTCCAGCTATTGAGTATATTAGTTGTGAAAATTGGACCAAAGTTTTCGGCTTAATTTGGAATGATAACCCTGAGTTCAATAGATTGTTTAGTGTTCTTATTAACGAATACAAGAAGTTGAACTTCCAAACAGAGATCTATGTCCCATTCGATGCTGTTCTTCGCGACAAAGGTACTTTGTTGAAGATTGATTGGTTGGATTCTGTGTGTGGTTTTCATAAAGAATCTAACGACGATGTATTATACACAGATGTGTATGATCGAGACAATAATTTGATAGCTAGCGATTTCAGTAAAGCATATCTTTCTGCTTTGATTGGAGAGTTAACATTCGTGTTGCCAGAGAATATTGCTGCGGAGCGTAAGTTCTTAAAGAAGATTGACCTTTTGGATTTCCCAGGTGCGAGATCTCGTGAGAAAATCAAGGAGGGGAATATAGGTGAGGTGTTGCCTACTATATTGCGTCGAGGTAAGGTCGCATACTTGTTTAATAAGTATTCTCGTTCATTGAAAATTAGCTCTGTTCTCTTCTGTCATCACAGTGATCAGAAGGCAGAACCTTCTATCGGCTCATCAATTCATAATTGGATTGAAGATAATATTGGAAAGACTACAACTGATAGAGCCAATACACTATCCAGAACAAATGGAATAGCTCCTCTATTTGTTATATGTACTAAGTTTAATATTGACCTTGAGCGAAGTAAAAACGATACGAAAGAGACTATATCTAAGCTGGATAATCATTGGGCAAGATTTAATACAACTATCCCAAAGATTGTTGAGCCTGAGAAATGGCTTGACGAGTGGGTAGTACCAGGAGGATCATGCACATCACCATATTTCCAGAATGTCTATTTATTGAGAGATTTCTACTGGTCTGCAAAGAATCAGGTCTTTGATGGTTATAATGAACAGAAGAAAACTATCGAGAGCAATGTACATGTTTTTGATGAATATCCAGAGTATTTCGATGATCTAAGAGAATCATTCTTGGCTAATTCGTTTGTGAAGAAGCATTTTGCTATACCTGAGCAGGCTTGGGATGATGTTGCCACAATCAACAATGATGGTTCAAAGGCAATTATCCGAAATCTTGATGCAATTTCAGAGGTTCTTGATAATGCAAGACATACTGGATATATGCAGAAATTACAGGAAATACGCGATAAAATTGTTAATTCGTTGAGTGTATATTATGAGTCTAATGATAAGGAGCAGAATAATGTGAAAATACGCCAGATCACAGGTGATATTAAGCTCAAAACGGAATTTGCCTTTGGAGAGAAGCCAGAAAGATTTGGTAATATTATCGATAACCTTATGGTCTCTTCTGCAGATTTGAGAACTATAGCGTATGATATTATTGTCCGTCACACTGAAGAGCCTCAGACTGTTTCATCAATTAAGATGATTCGTGCTTTCTGTGATATTGATATAAACGATGATCGTGCGACCAATATCGCAAAGTTGTGTAATAGATACAACAAAGACGAAGATGGTCTAAAAGCATTCTTTACGGAGATGGGTGTGACCGTGGATGATATTGTTTCGGATGAGAGTGAATTATTGGCAACTGTGCCAGATGTTATAGCAAAGCATATCATAGAGTATTGGAACAACCATATTAATGAGCAGATCAAGGATATGGGTGATGTGCTTCCTCATGCTGACGAGATCGCATTTATGATGCTTACACTATTGAATAAATTGGGCGTAAGGAAGTCGATATCAGATAGAATAAATAAGTATTACTTGGTATTCGATCTTAATGGTCTACCTAATGCAATTGCTGACTACGCATCGCTAACACTTAATAATTTTGTTAGTACTGTTGGTCGAGAGTATATGTCTGACCAGGATATGGCGAAGATTGCAGAGAAGGCTCAAGCTTGTAGATTAGAGATTGACCTATCGCCTGCAGCTTCAAGTTCTGATATTAAGCCGCAGCCATTGTTGGATGTGCTTTCTGCACTTGATCAGTCAAGGGATGAGATGAATAGCTCGCGTATTGATTTGACAACACTAAGGAAACTTCCATTCTGGGATAGTTATCAGCGTTGGGAGAATTTTATAACTATTGGTTTGTTGTACGCAAGCGATATCTCTCGTGTTGATCCAGTTGCGAATGCGGCAGTAAAGGATATGATTGATAATAGTAGTAAATTATACATAGGATAGATATATGGCAGAGCATACTCTATATGGTAAAAGGAAACTATGTTACACTGAGGTGACAGACTTTACTGATTTCCAGGGAATTGGTAGAGATCCGCTATATAAAAGGTTTGACAGCGTGTATGCTGTAATTGAAAAGAATATAGATCCTCAGTATAGAGACTTCCTTGCACATCCAATATATTCGAATGAAGATCAGATATTGTGGTATGTGCGCGAATGGAATGGCACACCGTGCCAATATAAAGATTTGTCAGAATCGGAGAAGGCGAAGTATGCAGCAATCAAAGAGAAAACGATTGAGGCATACAGCAAAATATGCAAGAGTATAACTGGAGAGGATAGACAGATTCTTGCCGGTGCGCTCAAGTATATCGATGAGGATTTTATGTTTTGCTACGATGATAAAGTCGTTGTTGTAGCATGGGGTATGTCTCCAGATTCGAATAAGCATGTGGTTAAGGGGGCTATTATGCACGATCTAAAGCTTAATAGTGTCCATAAAGTGCGATTTATCGTAGGTAATAATGGTGTGCTTGATGATAAACTCGCTGGTGTTGTTAGCCGCCCAGATGGATCTATACTATCGCAAAGAGATCTGCCATTGGTCACACCTAACAGAGGTTATGCTTTTAGATGTTGGGATCCAAATCCAATAGGTGTAAAGGTTAACAGTGCGTTAACATTTACAGCACTTTATGATGAGGTTCCTGTTGAGATAGAGGTGGAGACCGTAAATGTCACTTTTGTTGCCGGAGATGGAGGCTCATTAAGTGGAGCAACTATGTACACTATAAACAAGGGTAGCTCGATTGATGAGTCACAAGTTCCAATGCCGGTGCCAAGTGCGGGCTATTCATTCTCGGGATGGGATGTTCCATATAATACACCAATAAATGCTGACACAACTATTTGTGCTCTCTTTAATCGTGACGATGTGAGATGCATATTTAATGCAGGTAAGCATGGCGTTGTTGATGGCCTCGATACTATCTCGATGCCATACGGTACAATTTTGAGCGAAGATAAGGTTCCAACCGTTAAAGCTAATAAGGGTTACAACTTTGTTGGTTGGGATAAATCTCCAGTTGGCTATACGCTCTCAGGGAATACAACATTTGTGGCAAGATACGATAAGATACCTTGGTATAAGCGCATCTGGGCATGGCTAACTGGTAGCGGATGCCTTAAATGGTTGTTGTGGCTACTACTGATTTTGTTGTTGATATGGCTATTGTCATATTGTTTAGGTGGATGTGAATCATTCGGATGCTCATCTGGTGGTAGTGATGTAGAGCGTAACATCGTTAAACCGATTGATCAGATAGTGACTCCAAGGGGTGATGTTATAGACAATAACGGTCCTATTAAAGATATCGTTGGTGATGATGATACTCTACCAACTAGGGATGTTGTGGCTCCTATTATTGACGATATTGGAAATGAGCCACCTATTATATCAAATCCAGGTGTGCCAGATATTGTAGCAAACAGATTAAATATCTATTTCGAGGGCTTAGATGTTGATCTAAACCAGTTCGTAGCAGATTTGTTAGATCTGTATGGCGATGATGAATGTCAAGTTATTGGTGTTGATCATAATATCCCAATGCTTCAAATCCTTATAGATGATAGGTTGCGAGATGAAATTAGAGATGGGTTGAATGCTAAAATGCCTGACTATGACTTCTTTGTATTCGATGAGTCGATATTTAGCATCCAGCAAATTGATACTGATCCACAAGGTAAGTTGGGTTGGCATTTGGATGCTATTGATCTAGTTGAAGGCTGGGAGATTACAAAGGGTAGTGCTGATGTAATTGTTGCTGTTGTTGATGATGGCATTGATGCTACACATGAGATGTTCAAAGGTCGAATAGTGAAGCCATATAATGTCTTTACTCACAGCAATAAGTTAAGTGTAGGTGAAGGTCACGGAACTCACGTTGCTGGCTTGGCTGTTGGATCAGACAAGAATTATAAGAAGGGTGTATCGGGTGTAGCTCCAAAGTGTCGTTTGATGCCAGTTCAGGTATTTGATAATCGAATGTGTACATTCTCTTCTTTGGTGGGAGGTATTATGTATGCAATCAATAGTGGTGCACATGTGATCAATGTCTCAGTAGGCCCTATGTTTGAAGAACTTTCTGTGCTTCCATTGCCTGATCAAGCAGAAATCGCAATGAGATTTTTTAAGAATGAGGAGCAGGTGTGGAGGCGTATTATTAGTATTGCAAATGAGCGCAATGCAATAATCGTTTTTTCAGCGGGCAATAATAATATTTTGGCAAGTATACCACCGGCTAACCGAACTAACCATACGATAAATGTTGTTGCTGTGCACTCTCATATAGATAAGTCTTATTTTTCAAACTTTGGTGAGGGTTCCAATATTTCAGCTCCTGGTACCAATATCTATAGTTCTGTGCCTACCAACGATTATGCTTCTATGCAAGGCACAAGTATGGCTGCTCCTATCGTGACGGGAACAGTGGCTCTTATGAAGAGTATTGATCCAGATATTACGGTGACAGATGCTTTGTATATCCTTCAGCAGACCGGTGTTGCTATTTCGGAATACGTGCCACCAATGATTCAGGTTGACGATGCTCTAATAGCACTTGAGAGTGGTGAGATCCCTGATGGACCACGTCGCTCAGAGGATAATCCTACGGATAAAGATTATGACGTGCCAGTAAATGAGATACCAGGCTATGATCCAAGACAAAAACCTGATCCTAAACAAAAGCCGAGCCCAGTCGATCCTGGTTATAAGGATTCTCCAACTCCAGTCGATCCTGTAGGTGGTAAGGATTACGACGAGATTAGAAGAATGATTGAGGCTTTGAAACGTAAGATTGCAGATCTTGAGAAACAATTACCAGAAAATCAATAAATTACAATATGGCTATTAACAAAACTTTAAAATTTTCTTGGGGACATATCATAGCATTTATTGCTCTGATTTTCATCAGTTATGTCTCTTTTATGGGAATTACGTATCTCACTGATGGCGAATTTATTATCGCGGGCATTGGTGTTGCGATTATCAATCTTATCTTGGTTGTCTTTTTCATCGTTCCTCAGGTGCTGAAGGGCACAGATGCGAAATTCGGTCGCAAGATAATTTTTGAGCGTATTCTTCTCTTTACGGCACCACTATTTTTTATTGTGGCGATGATTCCGTACTCACATTTCTGGACGGTATTTAAGAATAGGGAAAAGATAGAGAAAACTTTCTCAGAGTCGATAAAAACCACCAAGGATATGTTTACTTCCTATGAGGAGTATTCATATATTCGTATTGCGGAGTACGAGCAATCTATGATTGTAGATCAAGCTACCGATGTGCATATCTATAATGCTCTGGAGGCTCTTATTATACAGTTGATTTGCGAGAATTACAGTGCTCTCAAGGAGTCTGCATTTGAGTGGGTTGACAATGCTTCGGGTGCAACAGTTTGGAATGTCTTTATGATTGGTAATATAGATAAGATCGAGGATGCTCTTGATGACTGGAATAGTTCTTTAACCACTTTTTCATCTAAGGTTATGAATGATGAGCCATTGACTGCTGAACCATTTACATCTAGAGACCAAAGCGTTATCGATGCAAAGAAAAACTTGAATACTCTACGTTCTGTTTATGCAGATATGGGTTCGCCTACATTGCTTGCTATTGGAGTAAGTATTCTGCTATATTTAATGTTGCTGTTGCCATATATTATCCAGAATAGAAATACGAAGAGTACATATCGACTTATTGGTTCTGAGGGTAGTAAACGTCGTTCTAATCACAAGCATATTGCTCATAACTCAGATAATGGGGATAAGGACAATTCTATGGTATTTATTATGGATGAGAAAAAGCCATCTAAACGAGACGATTACGGTTCATTTACTATGTAAAATATAATACAAATTAATAATATGAATGTAGATACAATATTTGATAACATCGATCAATATGAAAACAATATCGATGATTTAGTTAAGGCGTTAAGACAAGTAGGTATTAATAGCTTTGAAGAATTTAAGGATACTACACGCAAGTTGAGTGTTCCTGTGAGGAGGTCTATTCAGGATCAGGTGGCTACAAAGTTCGCAAGTTCAGAAAAAGACGATTGGGAGGAGGCGCAACGCCAAAATACAGTTGAAGCTTATCAGAACTATTTGGATAACTATCTAGAGGGTGAATATCGTAGTGCTGCGCGAGAAAAAATAGACAATTTAAGTATGGTGGCTGCGACTAGCGCTAGTAATGATTTGTGGGAGAACATTAATAAGGCAAGTATAGATGAGTTGCAGAACTACGTGAATAATAATCCTAATAGTAGTTATTTGGCTGAGGCAACCAAGCTCCTAATTAACTTGAAAAGACAGCAGTATCTTAATGTTGATATTGAGGCGCTCGCAAAGCAGATTAAGACTATTCGTACCGATGCGCGTATCAATGATCCAGAGCGAGCTATATATGATAAGATTGTTGGCTATATTGATACTGGTAAGATTAGCAAGGATGAATTGCTCAAAGCTATTGAGAAGGATAACAATTTTATTAGCGGTACTGTAGCTAATTCGTTGTGGGAGAATGGTGTTATTATGGACTTCACAAGTGCTGGTATCGACAGAGATTTTATCGCTCATATGATGTCGAATATTACACCTCAAAAGTTCCAGGCGCCAGAGCCAATGACAAAGATTACCAAATCGCCTTGTACCGAGGTCTATTTCTGGGGAATTCCATCATCAGGAAAGAGTTGTGCGTTAGGTGCAATTTTGAGTTCTGCAAATAGTGGCCGAGTAGCAAGAAGTATGCAACGTGATCCTAATTGTCAGGGATATGGCTATATGAATAGACTTGCTAACCTATTCAAGACAAATGGTGCGGTTGGTACATTGCCTGAGGGTACAGCGATATCTTCTACCTACGAGATGGGATTTATTCTTGAGGATGAGGATGGATACGAGCATCCAATCACATGTGTTGATTTGGCAGGAGAGCTTATTCGATGTATGTATAAACATGATGCCGGAGAGCCTTTAACACAAGAGCAGGAGAGTGTTCTTAGTACACTAACAAACGTCCTTGTTGATAACAGAACAGACAATCGTAAGATTCACTTCTTTGTAATAGAGTATGGTGCTGAGGATCGAGAGTATGAGGGACTACCTCAGAATATCTATCTTGAGGCAGCTGTAGCATATATTCAGCGAACAGGTATCTTCAAGAAGGATACCGATGGTTTGTATCTACTTATTACCAAGGTTGATAAGGCAAAGACTGTTGGTGCGGAGTTGCAGGATAAATTAAGAGACTATATCTTAGATAATTACCAAGGTTTCTACAATGGTTTGAAGAAGATTTGTAGAGACAATGAGATTAATAAGGGTGTTGTTGAGATTCAGCCATTTACATTGGGCACAGTATGCTTCCAAAACTATTGTAAATTTAAGGATGAAACAGCTGCAACGGTTGTAAGAACACTTCTTATGAGATCGTATAAATATAAGCCTGGTAAGCTTCAGAAATTGTTTGATAGATTAACAAAGTAATGTGATATGGAGAGTAATAAGTTAGGATTAAAGATAGTTCGAGTTAGTCAGGGACTAACGGATTTATTACCAATTAACGATGATAAATCATGGTCTAATATTCCATGGGATATTCGTGAGGATTTGAAGAATGTGGATAATCTTAGTGGTTATACATCAGTATTGATGCTCACTAATATCGATACAGGACATCTGTTGACCGTGGCAACTCCTATTGGTGGTCGTCCTGGTGATTTTATCTGCGCTTGGGTTTATGTGCCTGTATCTATAAGCATTAAGGGTAAGGAACTTGTAGAGCTTATCAATGCAATCAAACAAGAGCTTTTTGCTAACGAGCGTAATGATGCGAAGCTAACAGAGCTATTCTCGAAGTCATACGAGATTGCTCCTGCTGCAAAGATTGTCTCTAAGTGTAGTGGTAATAAGCATGCTTATAGATACTACGGTCAGGGTGTTAGATATACATTATCGGAGTTGCTCGACGATATGTGTCAGTCGTACTATAAGGACTATAAGAGCATTTTCCTATTGGATAAAGCCGATGCATTAGTATGTAGCTCTTGTGATGACCTCACTGCTAAGAATATATGTTCTATGATCGTGGTGAAGTCTCCAGGTGTACACGATTCGTTCATTCCATATATTGATGGACAGCCTTTTACTGGTCAGATATATGTTATTGAGGGTGATACTATGGATATCGAATGGAGAAAATCTGGTTATCGTTCGATACATACCGTCACAACCGTAAGTAAGGATATGCAGTATTCGCGTCCTATGCCAAATCAGTATGTTCGCGTTATTCCGTATGATAATATTCGAGTTGTTGATGAGATAAACCGACCTATTCGAGAGTATCGACTCACTGTTGCTAATAGAGCCGTTGAGTCGGGATGCTCATTTGAGGTTAGTGAGTCTATAATCAATAATGTCCCTGTTCAAATTGTTGCAGAGGGATATATGCCTGTTAGTAAGGAATTGGATTTGACCCAGGTGTTGAGGGTTAGGATGGTTAAGCAGGAGTACTCGTATGAGTATAAGATACCACTTAAGAACGATGGTGAATATTGTTCGATAAAGATCTCTGGCGACAAGAACCTAAAGGGCTCTCCAGTGAAGGGCTATGAACTCGAGGAAAAGTTTAGTCCAAATTCTCCTAATTATTTGAGATTTGAGCCACTAAATCGCAGATTTTGGATTGCGTGTATAGTGACATCTCTATTGCTCTTGGGTGGTGGCTTCTGGGTTGGCTATGTAGTGCCTCATCCAGAAGAGCCTGAGATGGTTAAAGAAGATAAATCTGATAAATCAACGAAAGTTGAAAATAGACATGATCTAAAATCTAGATTTGGAGAGGATATTGAAGATGAAAAGGAAAAACCTAATTCTATAGATAAGCTGAAAGGTATATTAGAGAAGATAGGTAATGATCAATGGGCGAGAAAAGATACACAAGATATTCCAGAATTAGATTCGATCTTTGAATCAATGAATACCTATGATTTCGATCAATATAGTAAATATTTAGATGAGTTAATAGAACAACTGGGTGATAATACGGATTATCCTTTTATTGGAGAATTGGAAGCTATACAAGAACTTATAATTGATGGTGAAGTATATCAATATAACGGTATATATGATAAGTCTAATGTTGATAATGCTTCTATAACTTTTGAAACTTACAAGTCAAAGATTACGACTGCTCCTAGAGAGCCCCAAACTGGTAATAGGGGTAATATAACAAAACCTGAAGAATCTGATGATTTAGATCGTGAGTTAACAGAAGGTAAGGAACATGATTAATGGTGTGATATTATGAAAAATATAGGTGTTAAAATCATAATTCTAGGATTGCTGATTGCAGTTGCAGTTGCAGGAATCTTAGTTTTCTATCCAACGATAGTGGCGCCTCCGGTAGATGTGCCGGTGAGCAACCTTCATAAATCTACTCTTGAGGCAGATATGAGAGACTTCTCTGATATGGAGGATGATGCGTTCAATGACTCACTATATAATGCGATTGTTGATAAAATCGCATTATATAAAAGTGAGAAATTTGTGACAAAAGGTGAGGCTGATTTGAAAACTAAAGGCTTAGTTGAGAGTTATGTGCCAGTCTTTTATAAACTATGCTATGATAAGTTTGAAGCCAGTGTATGGTATGAGTCTGATCACACAGCTATGCGTAACCGTATAGCAGATATTAGGAAGTTAAAGCTTGATAATGGCTCGGCTAATGCTGTTACTGGTAAATACGAAAATTATTTGACAGATATCGAAAATGTTATAAAAAACTACAATGATGCAAAAAGCCTTGTATCATCGTCTTATAAGTTCAAAAGTGTAGCCGATGCAAATAGGATGATTAGCCAAGCTGCTGATTTCCTTAAAAATGAAGTGATAACTAATTGTATTGATCTAAAGGATGGTCTTAAAGCTGTTAAAACAAATGTAGGTAATGCTCACTATGACCATGTGAAATCACAGGTCAATGCTTTGGCAAACTATCGAGCAATGACAAAACCTGGGTTCAAAGAAAAGGAAAAAACAGTAAAAGATGACTACATAGATCCTTTTGAACAAAATCAACATAATTACGGACTAATAAAAGGCGATGCTGCTGATTTGAAATCTTTAGCAAGTAAGTATCATAGGGAATACGAGGAGTATTTTAAGCCAAGAGTAACCATTTATGATAACTATAGTTGGCGCAGTAAAGATTTTTATCATTCATCATATTATGCCTACGAGTCTTATAGCAACTGGCATGTCTCTGACAGCGAGGCTGTTATGCGTGTTGATATATGGGGATATGAAGAGTTTGAACTATTAGTTCGTAGCTACGCAGAGAGCACGTACGACTATGTAACCGTTAGTGAGTTGGACAATAGTAGTACTGTGAAAGTTTCGACAAAGGGTAATCAAAATGCAGGAACATCGCTATCGAGCTATACTAGTGTTTATTATAGCAAAATTGATGGAAGAGCTCACAGTATTTATATTAAATACCGAAAGGATAGAACTAACGATTACGATGATGATAGAGGCTATGTTTTAATACCAAAACCTAACAATTAATTACTAAAATGAGGATAAAAGAATTTGTATTAATATTGTTGTTGTTTGCGGGTATTGATACAACCGTGGATGCTCAGGAGCGACAGAGATTATTGGGCATAAACCTTAAATTTAATAAGGATCAGCAGACTGAGAATGTTGATAGCATAAAGAGGGTGGCAGACTCGCTTCGCTGTGAGTTGTTGCATAGAGATAGCATTTGTCGTGTAAATGCGATACTTATCGACTCATTAAGACGCGATGCTGAAGAGATCTCTTTGCGCTTAGGTCGCGAAGCAAAGCTTCAGCACGACTCGCTATCTCTTATTATTGCTAATCAGGAAAAGACGATAGCAACATTCGAAGCTAATGTCGGTTTTGTCGATACCTGTATGGTTAAACTTGCAAATCAATGGTTGTATGAGCCATATAACAAAGCTGATGTAGATGAGGCAATAGCGTATTTTGACAAAATCTATTCGAAAAGATTCAAAGATAAATATTCTGTTGTACAGACGTTATTGATTAATTATGAGACTTGGTATAGTGAATTTCAGGCTATTTTGAAAATTGCACAAGCGGATTCTGATAGAAGAAATCCATTTGAGATAGATGGTTATAAAGCTAAGTATATCAATTCACTTAAGAGTATGCCATACTATATTGAATGTTACGATAATAAGTTAAATGTAAAGTATCTTAAAAATCAGGTCACTCGTGCATTGAATATTCTTCAAAAGCATTCGGATGACAACTATGCAGATTTCTCGGACCTTATAGACCCTAACTTTGAATAATCTTAGGGTGGTGTGTAAGCCAATGTGCCCTGCTCTTCGATGAAGTTGCAGGGCACTTTGTACACTAAAACGGCTATTTCATACATTATAAGCAATAATGTTTGGAGATAAAGAATAACTATTATACTTTTGCTTAGAAAATAATACGAATGAAGAAGCAATTGATAATATCAACCTCTATTGATCTGGTGCGTATCGCGCCAGATAAGATTGTCTATATATCGTCTGATGGAAACTACTCGACGCTTGTGCAGACCGATAATGAGGTGCGTATGTTGTCGTATCAGTTGGGACAGATTGAAACGATGATTTCGTCGCAGCTCGGTAGCGATGGTAATGTCTTTATTCGTATTGGTAAAAGTATAATCATTAACCGCTCCTACATCTACTACATCAACATCCCAAGGCAAAAGTTGATACTCTCTGATGCAGCATCATTTAGCCATAGCGTCACTGCATCTAAGGAGGCGTTGAAGCAGTTGAAGGAGCTATTGGAAAAGGAGGTAAAATAGTTATGAAGGAGTTGAAGGATATTAGAGACGACCAAATTCGCATTATTGGCGTAGATGGCGAGCGCAAACCGCTGCGTCGCAATGTATGGATCATCGTTATCCCTATTTTATGCGTGGCAGCAGTGGTGGCACTTGTTATGTCTAACTCCGCAGATGAATCGTTAGAAGAGCTATCAGCTCCCGAACCAGCTCTCTTCGAGCCTGTGGTTGAGCCCGAGCCTGAGCCAGTTAGCCGAGAGTGGATAGGTCGCGATGTAGACTCGTTGCAGACTGGATTTACCGAAATTAGAGACACGCTTATCAATGATATTCCGATTCGTATATTCATTCCTCACAACGCCGAAATGTCGTTGCACATAGGAAGAATGGATAAGGAGGATAAGAGTGTAATATATGCAGCGCAAGCAGCCGATGTGAGAGCTGATAACGGTGGTATTGTTGGTGCCTTTGTACTAAAAGGCGAGCCTCGTGCCTGGGGACTCTCAAAGAAGGGCTTCTGTGCATCAATAAATGGCGTGGTGACAGTTGGCGTTGCTGAAAACTCACATCTATTTGAGCAAGCAACAGAAGAGGGTGGTTATTTCTTCCGTCAATATCCTTTGGTGGGTGATGGCCAGCTAATTGAAAATGAGCCTAAGGGTAAATCAATTAGACGTGCTATATGCGATAGACAAGGCGAAATTTTTATGGTGGAAACAGGAACTATAGAGTCATTCCACGATTTTGCTCAAGCATTGGTGGATTTAGGTGTCGACCAAGCTGTATATCTTGTGGGATCTTCTGCCTATGGTTGGGCTGTAGATGAATCGGGAACGGTCCACGAATTTGGCGAAGACAACTACTATACGGGACGTCGTAGAATGCCAAAGAACACAAGTTATATTGTATGGCGTAGATTGTGAGTTGTAGGTTAGTGTTGATGTTGAGTATTCAAAGTTATAGGTAACAAACGATTTCATACACCCCAAAATTGATTTCGTACAGTCGAGATAGAAATGCTCGGTTGTACGATTTCTTTTTTAGAAATTTGTACTTGAATGATTGTGTAAACAAATAAAATCAAGTATAAATTATGAAAACTACTCTGCTTAAATTATGTATTGCGATACTTGCTATTGTAGGTGTCGTTTCGTGTGACTCCAAGGAGTTGATGACTGATCAAGAGTCGGCTATGTGGATAGCTGCCTACACCCCAGAACGCATAGATATGGATGAAACTATCCGTATCGAGGCGACAGACTCATTACTATCGTTTGTGAATACCAAACGCTCCCTTGATAAGGTGTTTCAATTTACACCTGCGGTAAATGGAAAGGCGACCTATTCGCAGGATGGTAGGTATATCGATTTTGTCCCTAAATCGGGAGCATTAAAGCAGGGTAAACAGTATAATTGTAGAGTGTCGCTCTCCAAACTTACAGGCATCGATACGCTTAAAGATTTCTCGTTTGACTTCTATGTGGAGCGTCGAGAGGTTGAACTTGCTGATTTGCATGTAAGTATCGATCCTGATAATATGGAGCAGGTAATTGTGCTAGGTAATATGCTTTTTAGTACAGCTCCTGGCGAGCATTCAACCGATCCTTCGACTCTTAGTTGTACGTTTGCTGGCGCTAAGTCGTCGATTACGACAACTGACGATGAGCTGTGTCATACGTTCACAATATCTGGCATCAAGTGTAAAAAGGATGATGCTACGATGACAATCGAGTACAAGCCTTTGGGTGAGTTTTCGAGTGCAAGTGCAAATGTTGTTGTGCCAGGATTATCTCAGTTTAGGCTATTGTATGCCGAGCCTATCAATGCCGCTGAACCATATATTAATTTCGAGTTTTCTGCTCCACTTGCTACAGAGCAAGAACTTGATGGACTAATATCGATAGATCAGATTGAGACTACACGTATTGAGCGTAGAGGAACAAACGTGAAGGTATATTACCCGATTAATGGTTTGACTGATATTGTTGTAAGAGTATCTGAGTCCATTCGTTCGAACGATGGTAGAACTCTAAATGGGGATATTGAACAACATTTCGAGCAGGATATTATTCCGCCCGCTATCGAAATACCAATTAGTGGCACTATCCTGCCAGATGGAAACAATCTAACACTCCCATTTCGTGCAGTGAATTTGGCTGCCGTGGATGTGGAGGTCGTTAAGATATATGCAGATAATGTAATGAACTTCCTTCAAGAGAATGAGATTGAAGATAAATATGGTCTACGAAGAATTGGTCGATTGATCTATAGACAGACCGTGCGTTTGGATGGCGATAAAAGTCGAAATCTTCATCAGTGGCAGAACTTCTCTATTGATTTGAAGAACCTATTTAAGCAAGAGCGTGGTGCGATATATAACATTCGTCTATCGTTCCGCAAGGCCTATTCGCTCTATGATAAGACGACAATAGGTGAGTTTGAGATGCTCTCTGGTCTAACAGAGAGTGATAGAGATGTGTGGGATGAAAGCTACTCTTATATCTACCGTGAAGCACCCGATTACAATTGGTATGAGTATAATTGGGATGAAAGAAATGATCCATCGAAGGATAGTTACTATATGTCGTCGAGATGTGTTGCAGAGTACAACCTTATGGCGTCAAACATAGGTTTGATTGTAAAGCGTGCAGATGGTGATAAGCTATGGTGTTCGGTATCTGATATTATGACGGCTGCACCAATGGGTGGCGTGAAGGTGATTGCATATAACTATCAGATGCGCGAAATAGGCTCGGCAACTACCAATAACCAAGGTTTTGCAGACTTTAATACCAATGGTAATCCATTTATTGTTACAGCATCTAACGGCGTGTCTACCACATACCTAAAAATGAATAGCGGACGTGAACTATCTACAAGCCGTTTTGATGTAGGTGGTAAGTCGAATAAGCAAGGCGTAAATGGCTTTGTATATGGTGAGCGTGGTGTATGGCGTCCAGGTGATAACATATATCTTACTCTCATTGTAGAGGATAAACAGCGCGCATTGCCA
This sequence comes from Alistipes sp., assembly GCA_045656185.1. Lineage (GTDB taxonomy): Bacteria > Bacteroidota > Bacteroidia > Bacteroidales > Rikenellaceae > Alistipes. The sequence goes on from JAZOQR010000003.1 coordinate 31,933, forward strand.
AAGAATCATCCTGTAACAATGGAACTCTATACACCTCAGGAACAACTATACGATAGGCAGACTCTTACGCAGAGTGTTGATGGCATCTACTCCTTTACTGTATCAACAGATGATGACGCTCCTACTGGTCGCTGGGATGCTCGTTTTAAGGTTGGTGGTCAAACATTTTATCATACAGTAAGAGTTGAGACGATTGAGCCTAATCGTCTGAAAATAAATATAGATTCGCCTGAGGTTCTGCAGAGTGAGGAGATGGCAAATATTGGCATTGAGTCGCATTGGCTTACAGGTCCTGTTGCAGCAAATCTTGAAGCTAAGGTTGAGATGTCGCTCTATAACAACCCTCGTCCATTTGAGCAATATGGGGGATACACATTTAGCAATCCTCTATATTCATTCTCGAATACGGAGTACAGCATCTACGAAGGTAGGCTTGATTCGTTAGGTAGAGCATCATTTAACTTTGAGATACCTGCCTCGCAGCACGCGCCTGGAATGTTGCAGGCAAACATCATCGCACGAGTTGTAGAGGCGGGTGGTGATGAGAGTATAACCTCACACTCTGTACGATACTCTCCATACAAGAGTTATGTGGGTATTGAGCTTGGTGATAAGGAGTATGAGACTGATTGTGATTTGCGCTTCCCGATTGTTACGGTTGATGCATCAGGTAGAGCTATTGAGCGAAAACTTAGTTATAAGATCTATAAGCTCGATTGGAGTTGGTGGTGGGAGGGCTCTGCTGACGAACTAAATCGTTATGTGCAGAGTACAACGACTGATATCGTGGCATCGGGTGATGTCGCGACCAAAAATGGTAAAGGCGAGATATCATTTCGTATAGACTATCCATCATGGGGTAGATATATAGTCTACGTCGAAGATGGTGTTGGTGGCCATGCTACGGGTGGAGTTGTTAATATTGATTGGCCCGATTGGCGAGGTCATTCGGGAAAGAGTAATCCAACCTCGGCAACAATGCTCTCATTCTCGCTCGATAAGCGTAGTTACGAAATTGGAGAATATGCGACTGTATATCTGCCTAAATCAGCAGGTGGTAGAGTGTTGTTGTCTGTAGAGAATGGCTCACGAGTTGTCTCTCGAAAGTGGGTAAACACCTCGACTGATACGGAGACTGCTCATCGTATACTTGTGACAGACGAAATGATGCCAAATTTCTATGTCCATGCTACATTGTTGCAACCTCACTTGCAGACTATTAATGACTTGCCAATAAGAATGTATGGCGTAGAGGGAGCAGAGGTTGTCGACCGCAAAACTATTTTGCATCCAGTGATAGATGCACCATCGGAAATTCTTCCTCAGCAGGAGTTTACGATTAAGGTGCGCGAAGCGGATGGCAAACCGATGAGTTATACCCTCGCTATTGTGGATGAGGGTCTGCTCGATATCACAGCATTCAACACCCCTCAACCATGGGCTGCAATGAATCAGCGAGAGGCTTTAGGTGTTAAAACCTGGGATATGTACAACGATGTTATTGGTGCGTATGGTGGTAAGTTTACCTCTATCTTGAGCGTGGGCGGTGATGAAGCGTTGCGTCGTGCTGCCGGCAAGGAGAAACGCTTTAACCCTGTAGCTAAGTTCTTAGGTCCATTTACGTTGAATAGTGGAACCAAAAGCCATAAGATAACTTTGCCTATGTACGTCGGCTCGGTAAGAGTAATGGTCGTAGCTGCAAAAGATGGCTCGTATGGAAGTGCAGACAAGAGTATAACAGTAAGTTCACCACTTATGTTATATGCAACTATGCCTCGTCAGCTTTCGTGTGGAGATAGTGTTAAACTGCCAATCAACATATTCGCAATGGAGGAGGGCGTGAAAGATGTAGAGGTAACGGTTGAAACAGAGGGACTAATATCAATCGAAGGTAACCATATAAAGCGTGTTACATTTACACAACCTGCAGAGAAACTTATTAATTTCGACCTTGCTTGTAATGCCGTAAATAGTGGTCAAGAAAAAATACAAATTACCGCTGTTGGTGGTGGGTACACTGCAACAGAGACTATCTATATTGATGTTCTAAATTCTATCCCCGATATTGTGACTTCGGAGAATATAGTTCTCTCTGAGGGTGAAAAGCGTAGCTTCGATATATCACAATATAACGATGCAGAATTGACTATCGCAGCGATGCCTATAATAGATTTTAGTGGTGCTTTCTCTTTCGTGGAGAACTACTCTCACTACTGTACGGAGCAGCTGTCAGCAAGGGCTATGTATATTCTATATGCTCGTAAATTCTTGAGTACAGAGGAGGCTGAGCGTGCAGAGAAAGTATTGCCCTCATTGCTAAAAACTATAGTATCGCGTCAGTTCTCAACGGGAGGCTTTGCCTATTGGGCTGGAGATGATTGTGCTCACGAGTGGGCAACATCTATGGCTGGTGAGGTGATGATTGAGGCGCGTCGACAGGGCTTTGTGGTGGCCAGCCAAACTATCGATCGCTGGAAGGAGTATCAAAATACTACATCACGTAGCTACCGTCATTCTACAACCGATGCTGCTGATTTAGTTCAGGCATACCGTCTCTATACACTCGTTCTTGCTGGGGAGCAGCCCACAGCCGCTATGAATAAGTTGCGAGAGTCGAAGAGTGTGTCACAGCAAGCATTATTACGTCTGGCAGCAGCGTACACTCTTAGTGGTAGAACAGATGTGGCTACTAAAATTATTGAAAAAGCTGCAATAACAGCATCCATCAATGGTTCATATGCAACCTTCTGGTCACCCTTACGTGATAAGGCAATGGAGCTTGAAAGCTATATACTTGCTGGAGATAAGAGTCGGGCATTTGCAATCGCTCGTGAGGTAGCATCTGAGTTCTCGGCTACTGTGTGCACCACACAAGAGGTCGCGTTTGTAAGTTCTGCAATGAGTAGAATGAGTGATATTATCAGTACCTCTACAAACGAGATAGCAGTTACATATAGTAATGGTAAAACGGATATCATTCGTAATTTGCGAGGTGTTAAGAATATAGTTCCAGATGCTAATAATGGCGCTATTGTGGTGGAAAATTTAGGCAAGGAGGATATCTCTGTAGCGCTTATGACAAAACGTACACCATCTGTTGATGAAGGAGTAAAACCGATGGCAAATGGTGTCGACTTAAGCGTGCGTTATACAGATGTGCAAGGTAAAGAGATAGACATAGAACGACTAAATCAGGGCGATGAGTTTTTGGCACATATTGAAGTCAAGGCCGCGATAAACAACTCTCGATCGATGGCTCTTACTTATGCTATTCCGTCGGGTTGGGAGATCTGGAATGAGCGTTTGGTAGGAGGCGAGTTTGACAATTATGCCTTATATACGGATGTCCGTGACGAGTGTATAAATTGGTACTTCTCAATAGGTTCAACTATAAGTCAATGCTTTACCGTGAAACTACGCGCTGCTTATGCAGGTACGTTTATGTTGCCACCCACGGTATGTGAGGATATGTATAATCCAGCATGCTATGCAATTACTGCAAATAGTAAAATTCGAGTTGAATAATGTGCAAATGGTTGAAATATGGAGCAATCGTAGTAGCAGGGATGCTCTTGCTACTATGGCTCTTTTGTCTGCCTAAAGACCTGTTTGAGGGCGTGTCGTACTCTACAGTGGTGACAGATAAAAATGGAGAACTATTGGGAGCAAGAGTTGCCGATGATGGTCAGTGGCGTTTCCCGGTGTGTGATACACTCCCTGAAAAGTTCGTCACGGCACTTATTGAATTCGAGGATCATCGTTTCTATTCGCACTGCGGAGTGAGCGTGCAAGCTTTGGCACGTGCAACGATGCAAAATATCCGCAATGGTCGTGTGGTGAGTGGTGGTAGTACTATCACGATGCAGCTTGTTCGCATCTCTCGCCAGAAACATCGTACGATGTGGCAGAAGGCTGTGGAGGTATTTATGGCAACGCGTATAGAGGCTCGATATAGTAAGGATGAGATTCTTAAGATGTACGCCTCACACGCTCCATTTGGAGGAAACGTCGTTGGTATTCGTGCTGCTATGTGGCGCTATCTTGGTGATGCTAATGCTGAACTTTCGTGGGCAGAGGCAGCGACTTTGGCAGTGTTGCAAAATGCACCATCTCTCATGCATCTCGACAAAAATCGTGATGCTCTACTTGCAAAGCGAAACCGTCTACTCGCTCGTTTGCACGATAAGGGTAAAATATCTGACGATGATTATGCTCTTGCCATTGAGGAACCACTTATTGGTAAGCCATACCCGATGCCACAGTATGCACCGCATCTTGTGGAATACTACCATAAAGTGGCACACGGAGAGCAAACAACTACGCATATCGACCTTGCTCTGCAACAGCGTGTTGAGATGTTAGCCTCGCGTTGGAACCGTGAGCTGCGATTGCAAAATATTCGTGACCTTGCGATAGTTGTCGAGGATGTCGCGAGTGGAGAGATTGTTGCCTATTGTGGTAATAGTGACCTAACTTTCGAGCGTCAAGGTAAGTGGGTAGATATTGCTCGCGCGCCTCGTTCGTCAGGTAGTATATTGAAACCTCTGCTCTATGCCGTAGCACTACAGGAGGGTACAATTTTACCTAAAACACTACTCCCCGATGTGCCGATAGATTTTGGAGGCTTTGTTCCTAAGAATTTCGATGGCACTTATGCTGGTGCTATCTCTGCAGATGAGGCACTTGCATTGTCGCTCAATATCCCAAACGTGCATCTGCTCAAAGAGTATGGCGTAGCCCGTTTTGCGAGTACCCTCCAACAGTCGGGTTTTGTTTCGCTTAATCGCTTGGCAGATGAGTATGGACTATCTTTGGTTTTGGGTGGCGCTGAGGTGCGTTTGGTCGATGTGGTGTCGTGCTATTCGAAGATGGCTGCGTGTTATGCTGATGCTACTGCATATTCCGATTTTCCTATACGTGATAGGGTAGCACTATATCATACATTTAATGCTATGCGCGAGGTGAACCGCCCAGACCAAATGGATTGGCGTAGGGCTGTATCTGTGCAGAATGTGGCGTGGAAAACAGGAACAAGCTATGGCTCGCGAGATGCTTGGGCTGTAGGCGTAACACCGCAGTACGTGGTGGGCGTGTGGGTTGGCAATGCAGACGGAAGCGGTGTTGCTGATCTTACGGGGGCACGATGTGCTGGTCCAATTCTGTTTGATGTATTCGGCTTGTTGCCTTACTCCGACTGGTTTGCAGAGCCACAAAGCTGTGATGGCGAAGTAGTTAAGGTGTGCCGTCATTCTGGATGCCGTGCAAGTCGTTACTGCGTAGAAACCGAAGATGTGTTGTCGCCATATAACAGTGTAAAGAGTGATATGTGCCCGTATTGTACGGAGGTTTTAGTATCGCTCGATGGCGAACGTAGAGTAACCGATCGTAGTGAGCCTACCCGCGTAGAGCACTATTTCTCACTACCTCCACATCTCGAACACTACTACAAAAAGCAACACCCAGAGTACGTGCCGATGCCAGAGATAACAACCTCTACAAACGCTATTTCCGAAGACGCCTTCCATTTCATCTACCCCGCAGATGGTAGCATCCTCTCATCTGCTAAACAGATGGATGGCGCGCAGGGTAGTATTGTTTGCAAAGTAGCTCATACCTCAGCCTCTGCAGAACTATTCTGGCATCTTGACGATTGCTATATTGGCACCACGACCAATGTGCATAATATGTCAATCCAACCCTCTCCTGGCTACCATACTATCACAGTTGTAGACAACCTCGGTACCCAGCAAACAATAAGCGTAATTGTAAAGTAGCTTGTAGACTAACAGAGTGTATATATTATTCGTATTTACTTTCCTATGTAGTGTAAATGAGGTGTTGATAATCAATGAGTTGCGGAGTTCAGGCCGAAATAGGGTCGATAATTGTGCCATTCTATTTCAGTAAATGCACACTCCTCTGATTTTCTACTCGGAGCCCTAATCCAAGTACAAAGATAATAAAATTTCATAGAAAATTGTGTGTTAAAAGGTGTATAAATAAAGATTCCCTATTTGAGGCATTTTTGCTCACTAGGGTATATAATTTACTTTTTATTAAGGAAAGTGCAGATGGTATTTCATAGTGCCATTTTGCCCCTGATTCGTTATCACAAAAACACAAGATGAAATGCCACAAAAAAGCAAGATGGTATATGGGATAATAAAACAACTCGCGAGGGTCCTCACGAGTTGTTGACTTTATTGGCAACATTTCAAAGTGCCATTTTGGCACTTTGAAATGTTAGGTTTGGCACTTTGGAATTTTTATTACTCTTCCTGTTCGTAGTAGTACGAGTAGTCGATACCCTTCATAAAGGTTTCACGGTCGTTGATCTTGTCGGTTAAAGCAGACTCCAAAAGTCGCTTAATATCCGATGAATTGGCTACGCTCTTTTGCATCGCATTGAGGTAATCGTTCTTGTTGATTCGGCTCCAATCGACACACTTTTGCAACTGCTTTTTGAGAATCAGATCGAGCCAAATACGAGTTGCACGGCCATTGCCCTCACGGAACGGATGAGCGATGTTCATCTCGACATATTTGTCAGCAATCTCCTCAAAAGTCGTTTCGGGCATTTGCTCGATGGTTGCAAGTGTCTGCGGAAGGAATTGAGCCATAGCAAACTGGAAACCGCCCTTTGCAATATTCACCGTGCGAATCTGACCAGCAAAATCGTACAAACCTCCAAACAAGTAGGCGTGAATCTGCTGCAAACCTTTGACTGTACCGACCTCGATATTGTCGATTAGGCTACTCTCGAAGAGGGCATAGGCCTTCGACTTACTCTTGCCGTCAATGGTCTCGTCGCTATTAGTAAACCACTCGACAAAACGCATCGCACGGGCGTTGGGAAAATTCTTTGCAAGATGCAGAACGCCATCGTAGTCGAGGACATCAGCGAGTCGTCGTTTACCATCGGGCGCAAGTAATTTCAACTGGTTAGTGCCACTAACCACTTCACTATTCTCGCCTTTGAGTTTTGTTTTGAGATATTTCCAGTAGTTACGGT
>JAZOQR010000004.1:0-43560 GCA_045656185.1 Alistipes sp.
ATAAAGATTAATTATGAGACACAATAAGAATTTTAATCATCTTGGCAGACAGGCGGGTCACCGTAAGGCAATGCTTTCAAATATGGCTGTATCGCTCATTCTGCACAAGCGTATTCAGACAACTGTTGCTAAGGCTAAGGCTGTACAGAAGTTCATTGAGCCATTGGTAACAAAGTCAAAGGAGGACACTACTCACTCACGTCGTGTAGTATTCTCATATTTGAAGCAGAAGGAGGCAGTTACAGAGTTGTTCCGCACTATCGCTCCTAAGATTATGGAGCGTCCAGGTGGTTACACTCGTATCCTCAAGACTGGTTTCCGTCTTGGTGATGGTGCTGATATGTGTATTATCGAGTTCGTTGACTTCAACGAGACTTACACATTCGGTCGCGAGGCTGCAGCTCCAGTTGCAGAGGCTAAGCCAAAGACACGTCGTTCACGCGCTAAGAAGGCAACAGATGCAGCTGAGGATGCAACTGTTGTAGCAGAGAAGAAGCCCGCACGCGCTCCTAAGGCTGCTGCTAAGGCATCTGCTGCTAAGGGTGCAAAGAAGACAAACGTGGGTAAGAAGATGTAATTCATCTCTTTTTAGGGGCGCAAGTCCCACCTATACGAGATATCGTGGGAGAGTAGTGATACTCTTTCACGATATTTTTTTTGTGTGGTGGTCTCGGATGTGTAATATAGTCGTTTGAGTTATTGTAGTTTAGGATATTTTTACTATTTTTGCGATGTTGAATAATCTGTAAATTGTAAAAATTTTAATATAGCTATGAAAAGACTATTTTCGGTGGCTTTGATAGCCATTATGTCCTTCGCGTTGACATCTTGCGATATTCTAAATTCAGAAGAGCCAGCACCTGCGCCAACTCAGGGTCTAACCTTGACATCGCCAGATGTTATTAATGTTGAAGCTAAGGGTGGTAACTTCCAGATCACTTACGCCATCACGGGTGAAGTCACTATTGAGGCTACAACAGATAACCCTCAGATGATTGATGCTATCAACTATGATAGCCCAGGCTATGTACGTTTTCGTGTTACCGAGAATCCTACATCAGAGGTGCGTGAGGCTTATGTAATCATTACCTATGGCAACAACTTCGTTCGTGTAAAGGTTGTACAGGAGGCTTCGGAGCATGCGAGCCGTGAGGTTGTAAACATCGCAGCTAACCAGCTTGTGGGTAACTACTATGGCGAACGTCTTGCTACTGGTGTTGGTCACTACTGGATTATCCTTACTAAGGATGGTTTTGTGAATGGCAATACTGTTCTCGGAGGTGAGTATTTGCGTCTTGATCTTGTTGCTCCTCTTGCGACCTCTGAGGACAATATCACACTCCCTGATGGAGACTATCGTTTCGATGCTGCAGCAATGTTAGAGGAGTTTACGATTGTCGACATTGGTAACACTGACTACACTTGGATTGATAACACAGGTGAGGCTTGGGGCTTTAATTTTGTAGATGCTTCGCTTAGTGTTCGAGGCAACCATATTGAGCTTGTTGCAATGACCGAGGATAAGGAGTTCCACGTTACTTACGAGGGTACATATTCGCTTACTCCTCCATATGAGATTACCGATTATGTGTCCAGCCTTAAGGAGGATACTATTATCGACGTTTCGAACTGTAAAGCCTCATACCAGAACTACGGCGATTACTGGAGTTGTGGCTATGTCAATTGGGGTATTGAGTTTGTATGCAACGATGGTATGAAGTTTGGTACATACGTTGTTCTTGACCTTATTTCAGACTCTGCAACAGATATCTCTGGTACTTATATGGCTTCAGGCTTTAGCAAGGAGGATCCTACAAAGCCCGACTTCCGTCCAGGAGTCTTCGTACCAGGTTTCCGCGTGTCTAGTACTTCAGATTTGCTTTTGGGTTCGTTGTTTATGGTCTACAAGGATGGCTTGTGTGTATCACAGGCATCGTTGTACGATGGTACTATAACAGTTACAAAGCTTGGTGATGGCTACTACAACATCGTTATCGATGCATACGATGATGCACCAACGCGTAATAAGATTACGCTTAACTGGACTGGTACTATGTAGTGTTGGCGATTTATAGGAGATTAAATAGAGTGATAATATAACTAACAACTAAAACTATGAAAAAACTAAATTGGTTGATTGCACTTGTGTCGGTGTTTTCGCTATCATTTGTTTCTTGTGGTGGCGATGATGTAGATGATTCTAAGAAGCCAACCCCAAGTCCTATTGAGCCTGTTGCACAGAGCTTTGAGATTGAGCCTACAGAGATTACACACCTCTCGGCGACCTTAACAATTACTCCAGCAGTTGATAATGCGGACTATTTGGCTGTTCTTTACGATGCTGCGTCATTCGAGTCTATCAAGGAGCGCTATTTTGTTACTACTCTCTTTCAGGAGCTTAAGGCTGAGGCTGCCACTATTGGTATGACCTTGTCAGAGTATTTGTCAGACTATGTTGATCAGGGTGTTTCAACGCACACGTTCTCAAATCTTGCTGAAAATAGCGACTACTACATTGTGGTTTTCGGTGTTGACACTACAGGTGAGTGCAAGGCTACTACCGACTTGTTTAAGCACAAGTTTACTACCGCTGAGGCTCCAAAGGTGGATGTTACATTTGATGTCCAGGTTAAGACTGATGGAACAAACGCAAAGGTTAAGGTTACACCATCTGATTCAAAGGCTATTTGGTTCTACACACTTGTACCATCGGCTACATATGCGCAGTATTTGGATCCAACTATGTATGGTATGACTCCTGAGCAGGTTATTCAGGGTCTTTATAAGGATCAGCTTAACCAGCTTATGAACGGTGGTAAGAGCATCAAGGAGGCTATCAACGAGACTTTCCACATCGGTCCTCTTGAGCTTAGCGTATCATACTTGACTTATAACACTGAGTACACTAATATCATCGCAGGCTTTATCATCGACCAAGATGCGAACATCACCCTTGCTACAGAGGTCTTCACATCGACCTTCTCTACAGGTGATATCGGCGAGGTTGATTTGACTTTCGATATTCAGGTAACCGACATCGAGCCTATGCGTGCTGCAATCAAGGTTATTCCTTCAGACTTGAATCAGTATTTCTACTGGCAGATTGGTGAGTGGAACGGTAAGTCTTCAGCTGAGGAGGTTCTTCAGACCATTCAGCCATATATGCCTTACACAGGTATTCAGGATTATACTGGTGGCCCAGGCAGTCCATATAAGATGACTCTTGACTCACCAGATACTGATTATTATGTTATCGCCTTTGGTTATGCACCAGGTGCGGGTATCACTACCGAGCCTACTATGGTTACCTTCCGCACATTGCCAGCACCTCCAGCTGAGGATACAACATTTGATATATCAGTTAACGCTGTTTCAGTATCGCCATACGGCTTTACTTTCAATATTTCGGCATCGAACAATACTACATACTACTTTATGGGTATAGCTGTTGATGGTTCCTTCAATGAGGCGGCTACTATTAAGGAATACAATGCAGCTATCGACCAGCTTCTTTTGGACTACCAAGCGTACTATGGTCCAAGCTACACTATGGCTCAGTTGTTAGCGTCATCATACTATCGTGGTAGCTACAGCGATATCCCTGTAGATGAGCTTGAAGCAGGCACTACATATATGGCATACGTAGCAGCTCTTGATGTTACTACAGGTCATGTAGTTAAGGTTCATCAGTTCCCTAATCTTGTAACTACAAAGGTCTTGGGTGATGAGCGTCCATCTATCTCTGTAAAGCACTACTCAGGTCGTGATGAGGCAGGTACTATCTTTGGTAATGCAGCAGCTACAGAGAATAGGGCTATCTTGGCTATCGAGTTTGGTGATCTTGAGAATTCACGTTCACTCTTCTCGTATGTTTCCGAGGGTGATGCTACAGATATTCAGGAGATCACCGATGCCTATATCTGGAAAGCTGTTGCTGACTATTGGGAATCAGTCTCTATTAAGCAGCCATATGTATTTATTGATTGCAGTTGGAATGTTGATCAGACCATCATCGCATATGTTGTAGATAAGTCTGGTAACCCAGGTTTGATGAGCCGTGAGCTTATTCTTCCTACTCTTGAGACTAAGGGTGATATCGAGGAGCTTCGCGCCTTGGTTAATAAGCTAAACTCTGAGGCTAATAAGTCGGCTGCTTGCGTTGCTGTAGCCAAGTCGCTTGTTGTAGCAGAGTAGGGTTTACCTATATACATAATTAAAGGAGTTGCTCGGCAGTGATGTCGGGCAACTTTTTTATTTTACACGAATACCCTTAATTTATCAATAAAACGTGCTGTTGTATAATGCCTTTACGTAGGTGTGCAGTGGGGGTGCAGCTAAAAATAGATTCATATATATGTGCATATTATTTGCATATATGAATTGTTTATGCAAAAAGTTTGAAAAAAACTTGCGTAATTCAAAAATTTTTGCTTACATTTGCATAACCAATAGGGGATTTTGTCCCCATTTCGTGATTTTAGACACTTAAAATTAACTAATTTTTAACTTAAAACTTTAACACTATGAGGAAGATTTTTGCAAACCTCAAGTCTGTTGTAGCACTCGCAGTTGTGGCTGCTATGACATTGTCTGTATCATGTATGTATGATGATACAGCTCTTACAAAGCGCGTTACTAAGGTTGAGAACAACCTTGCTGCTTTGACTGAGAAGGTAAACGGTATGGACACTGGTTCTGTAGAGGACCTTATCAACGGTCTAACTGTTATTACTGGCGTTACTACTGACGAGGCAGGTAACACTGTTGTTACTTTGTCTAACGGTGAGTCGTTCACTGTTCTTGCTGAGTGCGAGGGTCTTCAGTACCGCACTGAGAACGGCGTTTTGGAGATTAGCGCTGACGGTGAGAATTGGGTAGCTGTTACAGCTGACGGTGCTTGCCTTGTTAAGGAGGTACGCACTAACGCTGACGGTACTGTAACTCTTGTATTCGCTGATGGCACTGAGTTCACAGGCGCAGTTGCTGAGCTTATCGAGTGTGAGGCTACTCGTTCTGAGGTTTACGTAGTATCAGGTGCTCCTAAGGCAGTTCGTTTCACTGTAAACGATGCAGTTGCTGACATCAATGTAATGAATCAGCCATTCGGTTGGTCAGCTACAGTTGAGGAGTACGTAGCACCTGAGGAGCCAGATTACGACGATGATTTCGGCGTATTGGCAGTTGGTGGTACTGAGTACGTTTTGAACATCAACGCTCCATCTGCTGAGTTGGTTAAGGCTGGCTTCGCAGCTAAGGAGGGTGTTGTATCTGTACACTTCAACACAGCAGCTGGTGCTTGTAAGGTATTGAAGGTAGACGTAACTCTTGCTGAGCTTACTTTGAACGTTGACGCTAACGGTAACATCACTATCGTTAACACTATCGCTCTTGAGCAGGAGAACTACTGGGGTGAGAAGTTCACTGACTTCGCTGATTTCTGGATTGGTGTTATGCCTAAGGCTCTTTACGAGCAGAATGGTGATAAGACCCTTGTAAACGACTATGATGATTGGAATTACGAGTACCTTTCTTGCGCAGCTACACAGCGTAGTTCAGGTCTTGGCAACATCCTCGAGCTTCAGCAGTACGAGGAGGGCGTTTATGAGAAGGAGGTTCTTGAGTTCTCAGTTGAGGAGCTTGCAGGTGCTTTCTGGCCTACATACAACTTCGAGTTGGGCGAGTCTTATGTAATCTTCTTGTCTCTTGACGCTGAGATGGTAGACTACGTTGCACACCCAGTATTGACAAACGCTATTATGGCTGAGTACACTAAGGTTTTGGTTGATGCTCAGATCGTAGAGGGTTCAGAGAAGTGGAACGATGTTACTGTAAACTTCAACTTGGCTGGTTTCGACTACTTCTCAGTAGGTTGGTTGAGCGTTGCGGAGGTTGAGGAGTACCTATCTTACGGTATGTACGCTTCAGCTGAGGAGTTCATCGCTGAGTATATTTCTGCTTACGGTGTAATGAGCGCAGGTGCACTTCTTGCTGGTGATCACCGTGATGCTACTTACAACCTTTCTGAGCTTGCATCTATGTCTATGACTGAGTGGGCACCAGAGCTTTTGGTTGACACTGAGTACTACTTCTACGTATATCCATTCAACGCTAAGGACCAGATGGAGATTTACCAGCACAACTTCGTAGCTGAGAACCTCCGCATATACGGTACTTTCGCAACTGCTGGTCTTGTAGCTGGTGAGTTCGAGGCAGGTGCTGAGTTCGAGGTAGTTTCACACGATGAGAAAGAGATCAATGTAAATGTAACATTTGCAGAGGACGTTAAGGCTGTAATGTACTCTTGGTATAGCACTGCATTCCTTGATCCAGAGGAGGCTGTTGCAGCCCTTATGGATCCTTACAACTATTACGCTTACTCTGTAACCTTCGACGAGTACACAACTTATCTTGAGGCTTCTAAGTCTTCATACTACGGTATCGACAACCCTATCACTCTTGTAATGCTTGCTATCAACTCTAACGGTGAGTACGTAGTAATCCAGAAGGAGTTCGTATATGTAGAGCCACAGCTTCCACAGGTTGAGATTACTTCATTTGAGTATGTAGCTCGTTCTATGGAGCTTGATGATAACCCTGATACAGGTGGTGGTGACTTCGTTTACGACATCACTTGCGCAAATGGTGAGACATTCCGCCTTGGTTTGTACTGGTCTTATGCAGACGCTGCTACAGGCGCAATTTTGAACGGTACTTACAACTACTGCTACAATGCACTTGATGCTATGTACGGTGGTTGGGACGGTTTCGTAATCGTATCTGACACTTTCTACTACGACTCTAAGTTGACAGTTACTGACGACCAGATCGTTTTGAAGCTTAAGGGTATTGCAGAGTATGTATTCAACAAGAATGCTGCTCCTGTAGAGCCTGATCAGCCAGAGGTATTCGATCCTTTTGCTACAGCAGCTTTGGTAACTGACACTACTTTCAACGGTTTCAATCCTTATGATGTAACATTCGGTTTTGAGAATGGTGATCAGGTAGCTGTTCGTTTCAACACTATCGGTGCTCAGTACCTACACTTGGGTGCTTGGCAGGCTGACAACTGGCAGGATCCTCACTACATCAGCCAGGTTAAGTATAATGGTGAGTTAGCTAGTATTACTGCTTGCAATGTAGCTTACGAGAACGATGCTTACACTGTAACAATGTCTGTATACGAGTATACTAATTATACTACTATCGAGTTCACTTATACAGGTGCTATCGAGGGTTTGAACGCTCCAGAGGCTTGCGACTGTCTTAAGGAGCCAGAGGAGGTAGTTCTTCCAGAGTTCGTTATCCCAGGTGAGGGTGGTACTTATACCTACGACTTCCGCTATACTAAGTTGGTAGATGGTTTGGATGCAGCTAACGCAATTCGCGTTGCACAGGATAATGGTTGGATTTGGGATATCAAGTTCAATCCAGGTCTTTCAAGCATCGTTCCTGGTGACTACACAGCTGTTCAGGGCTTTACAACAGCAGATGCTCTTGAGGTAGATACTTATAATGGTAGTGTTCAGTATGGTGATAACTATCAGTTCTTCTATCCAGATAGCTTCAGCGAGGTTTCTATCAATGTTCAGCAGGAGGGCGAGTTCTACTGTATTACATTGATTGGTGCTAATGGCTATAGCGCTGAGGGTAAGACTTACCGTCTTGTTTACATTGGTAAGATTCAGTAATCAGCTTACGTTAATATACCACTTCGGAGCTTCCCCACGGGGAGGCTCCGATTTTTTTGCGTCGTGGAAAAGAGTATAGAGTCAAAGAAATAATAGGTGGGGATAGAAATAAAAGCAATCTATAGATGTTAACCAAAGCCTATGTAACTCTATTTTTATGGGTGAGATAGGTGCAATTATCGGTTTAATATGTAGAATTTGTCACTTTGTTACCATAATTCTTGCGAATATTTCTCATCTATTATGCCAATTGTCATCTTTTTACTATCTTTGTTACACAGATAAATACTAAATACATAAAAATATGAAGACTTTATTCCTACGACTAACTGCATTAATCGCAGTTCTTTCGCTGTCGCTATCGTGTACCGATCCAGCGCCAGAGCCAGTTGTGCCTGAAAATCCAGAAACACCTGAGAACCCTGAGACCCCAGAGAATCCTGAGACCCCAGAAACGCCAGCTGCTATTGCAATCGAGATTAAGAATGTAACAGAGCTATCTTACACCTTCGATATTATCCCTCAGGACAAGGAGTTGGAGTATATCTACATCAACGAGACTGGCAACAACCTCGCTGCTCTCGGCTTGGAGACTCCTGAGCAGATTATTGCATACGATCTACAGATGATTATCGCCGAGGCAGAGGCCTTTAACGAGAGCGTTGAGGAGCTTATGTATGAGTATTATATAAATCAGGGCGATATCAAAGATATGACTATCAATGGTATACCTCCAGGTGAGGAGTTCGTGGTTTATGCCTATGGTGTGGAGTTGGTGGATGGTCTCCCAGTGCCTACAACTGAGTTCTTTGAGGTGCGTGGCACAACACTCGAGTCTACACCTATCGAGGTAGAGCTTAGCGCTTCAGCTGTGGTTAATGGTACATCAGTAGATATCGCTATTGATCCTTTGACCTATGATGGTCGCTACTTCATCTTTGCTGAGCCTGTAGCTTCGATTGTAGAGTCGCAGAATCCTACAAACGAGGAGTTGATGAGCGCTGCAATGGATATATGGTATCAGAATCTTAGCGTCTATCTCCGTTATGGCTTCTCGTTGGAGGCTACATTGGATCAGTTTACATATTCTGGCCCTATCTCCGTTACTGAGAGCTTCGATGCAAACACCCAGTATCTACTCGCTGTAGTGCCTATCGCTGATAGCGGTTTGGTATATGGCTACCCTACAGTCGTGCTATTCCAGACTGAGGAGGTGGGTAAGTCTGATAATATCCTAACAATATCTGTTGGTAACATCAAACCTCGCGAGGTGACAATATTTGTGGAGACTACAAACAATGACCCATATTTGCTCGCTTGCTTCACAAAGGAGTATTTCGACCATATGACTGATCAGGAGCTTATTGACTACTATATCACTAACTACGGCTACGACTACCCTATATATGGTAACCTTGAGTACCCTATGACAGGTCTTGAGCCTAACACCGAGTATCTTATCGCAGCATTTGGCTGCGAGGGCGGTGTGGTGACAACAGAGCTATTCCGCTATGAGTTCGCAACACCTGAGGAGGTAATCGCTGATATCGCAGTGTCGATCACCGTTGTTGGTCACTTCGATACTAAGGAGGTGGCTGCTCTCAATAGCAGCTATGCCGACCTTACATCGTATGACACAATCTTCTCTTGGCGTGTGGAGGCTGAGCCAGAGGCTGCATACTACTATCGTGCTGCTTATAAGAGCGCATCGGTGGCAAATGTCAGCGACGAGGCCCTAATGGCATCGCTATTGGGTGGTACGCCTAAGACTTCGCCTATCGTAAATAACTTTGTGGCATACGGTACTGAGTATGTATGTTGTGCTGTGGCGGTTGACGCTAATGGCAATGTAAGCAACCTATACCGCACCGAGCCTATATCTATTACATACGAAAATCGCGGCAACGCACAGGACTTCCTTGACTATATGCACCCATCTCAGGCATCACGAGCTAGCTTCGAGAGCCTTGTGATAGAGGAGGTAGTAGAGTGGTAAGCAAAAGAGCCTGTCTAACATCGCGTTAGGCAGGCTCCTTGATTTAATCGGCTAAAAACCTATCGCCCATAAACCATCGGGGAAGGTTGCAACCTATATAGTTGCCCACGACCGACCACAACCACGCTATGACCATCCACATAGCGAAATCACCCCTAAGGATTGCCACCCAGTAGTAGAAGGCATCGGCAATAGAGTGGGGTAGTCCGCACATAATAAACACAGGTACACCATAGAGTAGCGGTAGGTAGGTTCCCTTGCGTACACCATACACCGCAAGCGTTACGATAACACCCGTGCCGATAGAGGTCATAAGTAACATATGCCACGATGCCGCCTCGCGTGCAGCCATAATAGTATCGAGGTTTGAGGCTACGCCCTCGCTCGTGTTATACGACGCGATATAGGCAGTCAAAAGGCAGCCCACAGCGTTGAGCACAACCATAGGCAATAGTTGTAGCGACTCCTTATACGGCAGAAAGCCCGCCTTGCCAGTAAAGAGGTCTGCCTTGCTGATAGTTACCGTCATAAGACCAAAGGCGAACAATATTGCGCCACCCAAGCCTCCAACATTCAGAAACACAAGACCTGCGATACCGATTAGCAGTCCCGCAAAGAGTGATGATAAAATGAATTGTCTCATACGTTTAGATAAAATAGGGGTGTTGGGCAGAGCCTAACACCCCAAATTTAGTATTCGGCAAGGATTACATCACAATATTGATAATCTTACCCTTAACAACGATAATCTTCTTAGGCTGCTTGCCCTCAAGCCACTTCTGAGCACCCTCGGTAGTGACGATATGTGCAACGATGTCCTGGTCGGTCATATCGAGTGCGTACTCCTGCTTGAAGCGCAACTTACCATTAATCATAACAGGGTACTCAAATGAGTTCTCAACCAAGTACTCAGCCTTGAACTCTGGGAAGCTTGCATCGCAAACAGTGGTCTCGTGGCCCATAGCGTGCCACAACTCCTCAGCGATATGTGGCGCAAATGGCGCAATAAGAGCTGTCAATGGCTCCAAAATCTCGCGCTTAGAGCAGTCGCCAAGCTCGTTGAGGCAGATCATAAAGGCTGCAACAGAGGTGTTGAACGAGAAGTTCTCGATATCCTCGCGTACCTTCTTAATGGTCTTATGTAGGCTCTTAAGCTCGGCAGGCGTAGCCTTCTCATCGTTAACCAAGAACTTGCCATCGCGGTTGTAGAACTTCGACCAGAAGCGGCGCAAGAACTTATGAACACCATCGATACCATTTGTATCCCAAGGCTTAGACTGCTCCAAAGGACCGAGGAACATCTCGTACATACGCAAGGTATCAGCACCGTAGGCATCAACGATATAGTCTGGGTTCACGACATTGAACATCGACTTCGACATCTTCTCAACAGCCCAACCGCAGATATACTTGCCATCCTCCAAGATAAACTCAGCATCGGCAAACTCTGGACGCCAAGCACGGAAGGCATCGAGGTCGAGAATATCGTTCTTAACGATATTTACATCGACGTGGATCTCCTGGGTGTCGTACTCGCCCTTAAGACCCAACGATACGAACTTATTAGTGCCCACAACGCGATATACAAAGTTCGAGCGACCCTGAATCATACCCTGGTTAACCAACTTCTTGAATGGCTCCGACTCGCATACATAGCCCAAGTCGTAGAGGAACATATTCCAGAAGCGTGAGTACATCAAGTGACCTGTAGCGTGCTCGATACCACCAACGTAGAGGTCTACATTGCGCCAGTACTCGTTAGCCTCCTTCGATACAAGACCATCGTTGTTGCGTGGATCCATATAGCGGAGGTAGTAGGCTGATGAGCCTGCGAAGCCCGGCATTGTAGAGAGCTCAAATGGGTGGCCCTCCTCGTTGCACCAGCCCTCAACGCGTGCCAATGGTGGCTCACCCTCGGCAGTAGGACCAAAGTCCTTAATAGCTGGGAGGCACAATGGAAGCTGCTCGTCCTTAAGGCGGTAGGCAACATCATCCTTATAGTAGATTGGGAATGGCTCGCCCCAGTAGCGCTGGCGTGAGAAGATAGCATCGCGCAAACGGTAGTTCACAAGGCGCTTACCCAAGCCTCGGCGCTCAACCTCAGCGAACATAAACTCGATAGCCTCCTTAACGTCCATACCATTGATGATATCAGAGTTGATAAGCGTACCCTCCTTAGCATCGTATGACTCAACCTCAAGGTTGCCACCCTCAACAACAGGAATGATATCCAAGCCAAAGTGGCGCGCAAAGGCGTAGTCGCGTGAATCGTGTGCAGGAACAGCCATAATAGCACCTGTACCATAGCCCGAAAGCACATAGTCCGATATATATATAGGAATTTGCTTGCCAGTGAATGGGTTGATAGCGTATGAGCCAGTCTTAACACCGCTAACACGCTTAGTGTCGGCGATACGCTCACGCTCCGAGCGACGCTTTGTTTCGGCGATATATGCCTCTACAGCCTCGCGGTTCTCCTCCGTAGTAAGCTCCGCAACCCACTCGTGCTCAGGGGCAATAACCATAAAGCTTACGCCATAGATGGTGTCAGGGCGTGTGGTGAAGATCTCCAACTTGCGATCTGAACCTGCAACATCGAAGAAGACCTGTGCACCTACTGAGCGACCAATCCAGTTGCGCTGAATCTCCTTCAACGACTCGCTCCACTCCAACTTCTCAAGGCCGTCCAACATACGCTGTGCATATGCTGTAACACGCAACAACCACTGCTTCATACGCTTCTGCTCAACAGGGTGGCCACCACGTACCGATAGGCCCTCCTTAACCTCGTCGTTGGCAAGCACTGTGCCCAAAGCTGGACACCAGTTTACCATAGTGTCGGCACGGAATGCCAAGCGGTAGTTTTGAAGTGTCTGCTCGCGCTCAGCCTCGCTCATAGCGCGCCACTCCTCTGCAGTGAAGTTCAACGCCGCAGTCTGTGCAGCATCGATGCCCGCGCTACCGTGTGCCTCGAAGTGGGCTACAAGCGCGGTGATAGGCTCTGCCTTCTGGGTAGCGTTGTTGTACCAGTGGTCAAACATCTTCAAGAAGGCCCACTGTGTCCAGTGGTAGTACTCAGGCTCGCAGGTGCGCACCTCGCGTGACCAGTCGTATGAGAAACCGATCTTGTCCAACTGCGAGCGGTAGCGTGCGATATTCTCCTCAGTGGTAACTGCTGGGTGCTGACCTGTCTGGATAGCATACTGCTCAGCAGGTAGACCAAAGGCATCGTAACCCATAGGGTGGAGAACGTTGAATCCCGACTGACGCTTATAGCGTGAGTAGATGTCCGATGCGATATATCCGAGCGGGTGTCCTACGTGAAGACCCGCACCCGATGGGTATGGGAACATATCGAGTACATAGAACTTTGGGCGCGATGGGTCTACCTCAACACGGTAGGTGCCCTCCTCCTGCCACTTCTGCTGCCACTTTTGCTCAATGGCCTTGAAATTATATTCCATAGTCTGTCTTGTTTTATATTTTTATATTGTTTGTAATCTACTGGTCATCATCATCAATAAATGCCTCGTCATCGATATAGAAGCCCTCCATAAGGGCATCTATGTCGCGGCGCTCCTTCTTCGTAGGACGACCTGTACCTCGGTCGCGGAATACGAAGATGGTCTCGTGCGGAACGTTGAGCTTGTCGAGTTCCTCCTGCGGTGTGCAGTTGAGGCAGTACATAGGTACATTCTTAGCTGGCTGGCGACTCGACACTAAGTCCAGCACCTTGTAACTATAGGTGACGCGCTCCCTGCGCACCGAAATCATATCGCCTATCTTAACCTCGCGTGAGGGCTTAGCATAGGCATCATTTACCATAACGCGGTTTTGGCGTATGGCATCGGCAGCATCACTGCGAGTCTTAAAGACACGCACTGCCCATAGGTATTTATCTAATCGTATATCACTCATATCTACTTCTTTTTCTCTGGTATGCGGCTAACGCTTATAATCATACCCAAGGCAATCGACATAAACATTAGCGACGAACCTCCGCGGGAGATAAAGGGCAGTGTCTGTCCCGTCTCTGGGAGGAAATTTACCTGCACAAGGATATGTAGCATAGCCTGACAGGTTATAAGCAAGCCTAAGCCCGCCGTCATAAAGGTCAGAAAGGCCGTATGGCAGCGTCGGCATATCTCAATGGCACGGAAGGTAATCCATAGGTAGAGCAACATCAGCACTATAGCTGCAATAAAGCCATACTCCGAGGCAAAGAATGCGTAGGCATAGTCGCTCTCAGGGTGGATAACCACGGCTCGTGAGGTGCTATGACCTGCACCCTCGCCAATGAAGCCTCCATTGTGAATGGCTATCATTGCGCGCTCGGTATCGGAGAGCTGGTAGACATACTCCTTCTCACCGTTGGTAGTCCACTCGGTAACCCACGTCGAGAAGCGTCCTCCTGCAGTATTACCACGGCCAATGCCTACAAGCGAGAGTAGCGAGAAGAGTACCACAGCAGCAACAACTGCTAACGACGTAAACTTGAATATCTCCCACTTAGGCACACGACCGATGTAGAGCATAATAACCGAAACCATACCAACAATCACCGCTGAGGAGATGTGTGCTGGTGCGATAATAATGCATGATGTGATTATAGGTCCAAGGATAGGAATCGTATTCTCGCGAAGTATCCTCTTCTGCTCAGGGCTTCGTAGTTTGAACGATGTAGGTAGTAGCTTAATCTTGGTAATTACATCCTGCTTACGCTCCATACAGCGGGCAAGCATCAAGATAGTGAATATCTTAAGTCCCTCCGAGGGCTGAAACTGTATAGGCCCTATCGCCAACCATCGCGCAGCACCATTTGTCGTTGTTCCAATAACGTAGGTGGCTATCGTGAGTATGATAAAGAGCCAGTAGCCTATGCGTGTGGTATAGCGGTAGACGTTGTAGTTTATCTTATGAGCAATAAATATCATTGGTAGCGACATCACCAAGACGTGCATTATCTGCTGTCGTAGTGACTCTGTGGTTGTCAGGTGTGAAGAGATATCGTATGCCATCTTTGCAGTCGATGAGTAGACTACAAGAATGGATACGACGATAAGCACCGCGTAGATTATCCACAGTGTGCGGTCGCCCTCAAGGATACGACGACTATCTAAGGTCGTGCTGACCTCTCTGTTATCGCTATTATTGCTCATCGGTTAAAACGTTTTCCTTTACCCAGCGTTTGAACTCCTTGCCACGATGCTCGTAGTTCTTGAAGAGATCGAAGCTTGCGCATGCTGGTGATAGAAGTACGCTATCTCCTGCTGTGGCAACCTCCTTAGCTGCGCACATAGCATCCTCGAAGGTGTTGCAGTCGCGGATTATAGGCACAATATCTGCAAACTCGCGCTTTAGCTTTTCGTTGTCAAGGCCCATACATATTAGCGCCTTGACCTTACGACGTGCAAACTCCTTAAGTGGTGTGTAGTCGTTACCCTTGTCCGTGCCACCAGCAATCCATACTGTTGGGCGTGTCATACTCTCCAAGGCGTACCATACAGAATCGACGTTTGTAGCCTTAGAGTCGTTTATCCACTCGATATCATTATGCTTACCCGAAGGCTCAAGACGATGCTCTACGGGTGAGAATGAGTATATCGAGCGTTTGATAATCTTTGGATTGACGCCTGCAGAGAGGGTAGCCAAGGCGGCTGCCATAGCGTTGTAGATATTGTGCATACCCTGAATCTGCATATTGCGGGTATCGATTGTTACCGACTTATTACCTACCGTAGCTGTGAAGGTGTGACCTTCGAGCACAGCATCGCCATCACCACTTGCAATAGCGGTGTTGATGGCAAAGGGTAATTGACGCGCGCGGAGATCGTTATCCATCTCTGCGAGCATCTGCTGCGTAGTCTCATCATCGGCAGAGTAGATGAAGTAGTCCGACGAGGTTTGGTTCTGAGTTATACGCATCTTCGAGCGAGCGTAGTTCTCCAATTTATAGTCGTAGCGGTCCAAATGGTCGGGGGTGATATTCATCAACACTCCGATATCTGCCTTAAATTTGTAGCATCCGTCAAGCTGGAACGAGCTAAGCTCCAAGACGTGCCAGAAGTAGCGATCTGTAGCAATAGAGTAGGCAAAGCTCTCGCCAATGTTACCTCCAAGTGATACCTTACGACCTGCATCCACCATAATCTTATAGATAAGGGATGTGGTTGTGGTCTTACCATTCGAACCAGTGATACATATAGTCTTTGCCACACCTTTGTAGCGCGCTGCGAACTCTATCTCCGAGATTACAGGAATACCGCGCTCGCGAATCTTACATACTATAGGTGCTGTGTCGGGAATACCGGGTGACTTAACAACCTCGTTTGCATCCAAAATACGCTCCTCAGTGTGCTGTCCCTCTTCGTACTCCACACTCCACTCATCGAGGCGTTGCTTAAACCTATCGGCTATCTTTCCCATATCCGAAAGGAATACATCAAAGCCCTTTTTCTTTGCTAATATTGCTGAGCCGTAGCCCGAAATGCCGCCACCTAAGACTGCTATTTTTCGTTTCATATTTGTTCTATTAAAAGTAACCCGAAGGTCTTATCTATACGCTTTACTGTTTGATTCGCTTAATGCGTTTTGAGTAGTTGCTCCAGCCAATAGCCTTCTTATATACCTTTCTTTGTGGTACATAAATTGTTGCGGTCTCTGGGAGTGTAAGGTGCTCAACTACAGGTGGCGTCTGAGGATTGCAAACAATGCCTACAATGCTGTTGCACATATCGAATGCACAGTGACCAATAGTCTCAACGCTCTTACCAATGGTAATACTTAGTAGTACAGCACAATTTGCAAATGCATCATCGCCAATACTCTTAACGCCATCGCCAATTACTGCGCTCTGCAGACTAACACAGTTGTGGAATGCCCCCTTCTGAATCTCTGTTACACTATCAGGGATGTAGATGTTTGTAAGTGCGCTACATCCGGCAAATAGCTTCTCCGAAACGGTAGTAAGTCGGTTGCTAAGTGTTATATTGTTGAGCGAGGTGCAACCCTCAAATGCTGCAGCGTTGATGGTTGTAATACTATTAGGCATTGTTACCGATGTCAACGAAGCACAATTGCGGAAGGCTCCTATGCCAATGCTCTCCACAGAGTCTGGAATAGTGATTGATATCAACTTTGGACAACCCTTGAATGCCTCCTCGCGAATCTCCTTAACACCATAAGGGATGGTGTACTCAGCAAGGTCGGCAGGGAGGATAGCAACAAGACGACCATCAAGAATATATGC
The DNA here is from genome assembly GCA_045656185.1 of Alistipes sp. Lineage (GTDB taxonomy): Bacteria > Bacteroidota > Bacteroidia > Bacteroidales > Rikenellaceae > Alistipes. The sequence goes on from JAZOQR010000004.1 coordinate 16,934, forward strand.
ACGACCATCTGCCGAAGCATTCTTACTCTTTATAGTATGGAGGTTTTCGCAGTTAACGAAGGCTCCACCGCAAATATCTGTAACGCCATTACCGATAGTAATAGAGCTAATCTTAGCGCCGTTGAACCATAGGTGGTTTGTGATATTACAATTTACGATTATATCGCCGGTGTAGTCGTAGAAGGTGTTGGCTGCAACGGTGACAATATTTTCGGTAAGAGTCACAGATGGCACCTTGCTAAGATCAAACCACTCACCCTTGAAGCTGTTGCTATTGATGATAAGCTTACCATCGAATGAGGCGTATGCGCCAGCATTGTTCTCATTAACATTTGCACCAATGGTGAGCTGTACAACCTGAGCGAGATTAAACCATTCGGGGTTAAACGAGTTGCACTCAACGGTTAGTTTGCCATCGAAGTCGTGGAATGTGCCCAAGGCGATATTTGTTACGCTCTCGCCGAGAGTGATATCTGTAAATGTGCAGCGCTCAAACCAGTTAGGATCCAATACGTTGCAGTTAAGGTTTAGCTTGCCAAAGAAGCCCGCAAAGGCCTTCTCGCCAACGTATGTCACGCCATTTGCAATGGTGATGTTATCGAGTATACCACATTCGTAGAATGCACGGTTGCCAATGGTGGTGATGCTACTTGGAATCTCCAAATTGCGAATAGCATTACACTTCTCAAATGCCGAGTTGCCAATGGAGGTAACGCTATCTGGGAAGGTGATGCTCTGAAGCTCCGAGCAACCATAGAATGCTCCCTCGCCAATGGCTGTTACGCCATCCTGAATGGTGTAGTGGCTAAGATCCTTGGGCGCAAAGATTATAAGCGTACCATCCATAATGAGTGAGCGACCATCAATTGATGCATACTTGCCACTGAAGGTGTTGATATTAGGACAATTAGCAAAAGTGTTGCGATCAATTGTCGTTACGCTATCAGGGATTGTTACACTCTGAAGTGTTGTGCAACCGTCGAAGATATTACCCTTGAGTGTTGTAACACTATCTGGAATGGTGTACTCTGTAGCACCACAGTTTGTTGCGTAGGCTACCATTACACCATTGATTATCAGTGCGCAATTATCCTCAGATGCGAAGCTTCCCTTGATACTCCTAAGTGACTTGCAACCCATAAGCGTGTTCTCATCGAGTGTTGTCAAGCCTGAAGGTAGGGTCACCTCCTCAAGGTACACGCAACCACTAAGTACCTCCCTGCCCATTCTCACAACGCTATCAGGAAATACAATTGAACGTAGTGCTACGCAGTCACGGAAGGCGTAGTCCTTGACATCTGTAACATTATCGCCCATTACTACGTGTTGCAGTGTTGGGCAACCGCTAAATACGTTTTCGCCAATCTTGGTTACGTTGTTAGGAATTGTATAGGTTGTAATACCACTATCGAGAGCAAAGGCCTTGAGTGTGCCATTAACAATTAGTGAGCAACCATCCTCAGATGCAAAAGCACCCTTGAATTGGCGAATCTTGTTGCAACCAGCAAATGCTCCATCCCAAATGTGGTCGATGCTACGTGGAAGTGTTATCTCCTGGATGTTGCTACAGCCGTTAAACGTACCAGACTTAATCTCTACAACACCCTCTGGGATAACAATGCTCTGTAGTGAGCTACAGCCGGCAAAAGCATTCTCGCCAATGGCTGTTACGCTATCTGGGACATCGATACTTTTTAGGTTGCTACAACCCTGGAAAGAGTAGCTACGAATCTCTGTGACACCTGCAGGAATGGTAATCTTCTCAAGGGTGGTGTAGCCATCGAATGTAGACTGACCGATGCGTGTGACACCCTCAGGGATAACATACTCAGTAGTACCACTGCCCAGCGCGAAGGCTGCGAGAGTTCCGTTGACAACGAGCGCTAAGCCATCAGCTGTAGCATACTTGCTGGTGAATAACTTAAGCGCAGTACAACCCTCGAATGCTCCATCGCGGATATACTCAATACTATTTGGGAGTGTGATGTTTTGAAGTGATGTACAGTTGCGGAAGGCTCTGCCACCAATATACTCCAAACCCTCAGGGAGAACGATGCTCTGAAGTGAGCTACAACCATCAAATGCATCTTCGCCAACCCTTGCTACAAAGCCTGGAAGGATGATGCTCTCCAAACTCTCACATCCAGCAAAAGCCTTGTATCCAATCTCTCTTACGGAGTTTGGAAGAGTGATATTTTTGAGGTTTGTGCAGTCGGAAAAGTCAATACTATTCTCTCCAGCACTATACTTGTCAGTCGATATAGCCTCAATGTTGTGGTTGAAACGAATCACACCACTATTACCGAGGTAGGTGTGCGATGCAACATCGTGCAGCTTGCTGTAATCTATCTGCTGGCCATCAGTGGTAGTGTACCAGATCTCATTGTCGGGGCATTGTGCTAATGCCGGCAATGTTGTGCCTATAAGGGCGACAATAAGTAGTAGGTAGTGTCTCATAGTAGTTAGGTTTATTGTTTTTTCTATTATTGCATCTTTAGTGTTACGAGTGTCAAGGCTGCAAGAAGCAGTGAGATGATGAAGAAACGCATCATAATCTTCGTCTCAAACAACCCCTTCTTTTGATAGTGGTGGTGTAGTGGCGACATAAGCAGTACGCGTCGTCCCTCGCCATACTTCTTCTTAGTATATTTGAAGTAGCCCACCTGAACCATTACAGATAGCGCCTCTACAAGGAAGATTCCGCATAGTAGTGGCAGTAGAAGCTCCTTACGGATGCAGAGCGCAAATACCGCGATGATACCGCCAATCGTTAGCGATCCAGTGTCGCCCATAAATATCTGTGCAGGGAAGGAGTTATACCACAAGAAGCCAATCAAGGCACCCGCAAATGCCGCTGCAAATACCGTCAACTCGCCACTGTTGGGGATATACATAATGTTGAGGTAGTCGGAGTAGACAATATGCCCAGATAGGTATGCCAAGATACCAAGCACAAGGACTATAGGTACCGATACACTCGTCAGCAGACCGTCGATGCCATCGGTGAGGTTTGCACCATTCGACACGGCAGTGATAACGAATATCGCTATTATGATGTAGAGCACCCAAGCCAAAGTCTCGTTGCCGCCAGTGATAGCCTTGTAGTCAAGCATCGTATCCTTAAGGAATGGGATAGAGGTCTTTGTAGTCTTCTCAGGTGTGGTGCTGATAACATTTTTCTGTGTGTAGTCGTTCACAATCTCGCCAGTAGTAACATCGGTTACGGTGTACTGTTTGGTCTCGAAAGTCTTCTCGTGTACGACAATATCATCCGAGAGCCACATCGTAGTACCCACAATGATACCCAAACCTACCTGACCAACAACCTTGAAGCGACCATTAAGTCCCTCCTTTTTATGACGAAAGACCTTGATATAGTCATCCAAGCCTCCGATAAAGCCGAGCCACAAAGTTGAGATAAGCATCAGCTGGATATAGATGTTGCTTAGGTCGCCAAAGAGCAACACTGGCACAAACATCGCAAGGATGATGATGATACCACCCATTGTAGGTGTACCACGCTTCTCCAACTGACCCTGTAGCCCAAGGTCGCGAATCTCCTCGCCAATCTGCTGTCGGCGTAAGAAACGGATGATGCGCTTACCGAAGAATATCGAGATAAGCAATGATGTTATAATTGCTGCTCCAGAGCGAAATGATAGGTACTCACCTATACGCATTCCTGGTAGCGTGGTGTTTTCGTTCAAATATTCAAAGAGTTTGTAGAACATAGTCTATAAAAGTTAGTTGTTGTGTCTCTGTTCAAATGCCTTAGCCACCTCCTCGCGGTCGTCGAAGTGGTGCTTTACTGTGCCAATAATCTGGTAGTCCTCGTGTCCCTTACCAGCCACAAGGATAATATCGCCCGCCTTAGCCAATGTAGAGGCTGTGCGTATAGCTTCACGACGGTCGCTGATGCGTAGGTAGTTCGATGCCGAAGAAACACCTGCTACCATATCGTCGAGGATGGCCTCTGGATTCTCGGTGCGAGGATTGTCGGATGTAAATATTGCCATTGTGGCAAAGCGTACCGCTACGCTCGCCATCTCTGGGCGCTTGCTGCGGTCTCTGTCACCACCGCAACCACAGACCACATATAGCTTTTGCTCACCGCGACGGAGCTCCTCGATAGTCTCCAAAACATTCTCCAAGGCATCAGGCGTGTGGGCATAGTCCACAATTGCCATTGTGCCATCCTTTGCAGTGATGGTCTCGAAGCGACCACTTACAGGAAGAAGGGTTGAGAGTGTTGTGAGTACCTCCATCTCATCAACACCGAGCAATGTCGCTGCAGCATATACCGTTGTGAGGTTGTAGGCGTTGAAGCGACCTGTAAACTTCACCCATAGCTCTCGGCCATTGATATGGAGTAGCATTCCGTTGGGTAGCATCTCCAAAATTTTTGTGTTGTAGTCTGCCATCGAGCGCAACGATAGACGGTAGTGCTTTGCAGCGCAATTCTGCAACATAACCTCACCATTTCTATCGTCGATATTTACCACAGCCCAGCTATCCTTGCCAAGCATATCGAAGAAGCCCTTTTTAGCGCGGATATACTCCTTGTATGTGCCGTGGTAGTCTAAGTGGTCGTGTGTGAGGTTTGTAAAGAGTGCACCCACGAACTTCAGACCCTCGATGCGGTGCTGTGCTACAGCGTGCGACGATACCTCCATAAAGCAGTACTCGCAACCGTTATCTACCATTTCGCGCATCATCTTATTGAGACGGATAGCATCGGGTGTAGTGTGCGTGGACTCGATGCGCTGCTCCCCGATACGATATACCACTGTTGAGATAAGACCTACCTTATACCCCATAGCAGTGAACATATCGTATAGCAGTGTCGCTGTTGTGGTCTTGCCGTTGGTGCCTGTTACTCCCACCAAGCGCAACTCCTCGGATGGATGGTCATATATCGCTGCTGCCATAGCTGCCATAGCGATATTGCTATCCTCCACCACAACGTATGATACCTTTGGATTACGCTCCTTAGGCATCCTCTGGCACACAATTGCTGATGCTCCCCTCTCTATTGCTGAGTCGATGTAGTTGTGTCCATCGTTAGCCACACCCACCACTGCGATGAAGCATGTTCCCACCTCCACACGGCGTGAGTCATACTCCAACCCAATAATCTCAGGGTTGAGGCTGTCCTCTATCTCTAATACTCTTACATTCTCGAGTAGTTCACTAAGTCTTTTCATTGTTGTAACTCTTTATGGGTTTACATACCCAAATTGAGGTGTATTGTTAAATTATCCTTATCTATCTCTTTTCCTGCGGGTATACTCTGGCTCTTAACAGCGCCACTACCCGTGTGTGTAACCTTTAGTCCGCAACTCTCCAATATGTATAGGGCGTCTGAGAGTCCCATGCCCTGTACATTGGGCACACGGCTTTCACTAATGTTTATAGCGGTGATTGTCGTAGTGCCACTCTTAGAGGTGGTGCTACTACTCCAATCGCCTCCCTCGCTATTATCCGTAACTTGCTTAGATAGAGCTGCGCTCACCCTCTTGATATCATCGCTATCTCCAGCCTTTATGTTTGTTGGTGTATAGCTAACATCGCCCTCCTCAAGAGTGTAGTGTAGCGATGGATCGTTGGTGTAGATATACTCCATAATATCCGATGCTACAGGACCTGCCAAGTCAATACCATAGTGTCGCGAATTATCTGTAGTTAACTGCCTGCAGATGCCGACAAGAACAGTGTAGCGAGGCTTATCTAATGGCATTGTGCATATTATAGAGCTATAGTAGTAATCGTCCTCCCTACCATTAATACCGTTCATCATTTGGATCTTGTCGATACGACCATCGCTGACAAAGGTGCTCCACATCTGTGCAGTACCTGTTTTGCAACCAAAAGGTATTGCCAAATCCCTGAATTTATGCTTTGAGCGCTCTGCAGCGGCTTCAAGACAAATATTGAGCTGCTTGAGAGTGTTATCCGAACACATCTTCTCCATAATAGGCACTACGGGCATTCGCTCTATCACCTCGCCGTCGCGCTCGATGCGATCCACAAAGCGAGGGGCTACCATACGACCATTGTTGGCAACGCCATTGTAGAAGGTGATCATATGTATCGGAGGTAGGTCTATCTCGTAGCCATACGCCAAACGTGGCAGACGTGATAGGGTGCTACCCTTAGCGTTCCAATCTGGATTGTCGGGAGTAACAAGGCGGCCACGCTCCTCGCCATACGCTTGTAGACCGATGTAATCATTGAACTTCCTATCTACAAGGAAGTCGGTGTACTCCTTAGGATTATCCTTAAAACGCTCAAATACAGCCTTCGCAAAATAGACGTTCGAAGAGTGAGCAAAGGCCTCTTTGAGGGTTACGTAACCATCGCTGTTGGCTCCTGCCACATCGTGCGAGTCACTTACAGGTGTGCGACCCACCATAATACTCTTTTGGGGGTTCGAATGCTCGGTGTTAACCTTTGTATCGATAGTGTAGCCTCCAATCTCAAGCAATGCCATTGTCGTAGCCAGTTTTATGGTAGAGCCAGGACTAATTGCTGTCTTGAGGGCGTGGTTGTTGACGCGCTCGCTGTAGGTTACGCCACGCTCTGTGCCAGAGCTTAGATTTACCATCGATAGGATATTTCCTGTCTCAACCTCCATTACTATTGCCACACCAAAGGATGCCTGCTGGGTACGAAGCATACTATCGAGTCTTTCGTGCGCAATACGCTGTATGCCAGCGTCGATAGTGGTGATTACGTTTGCGCCATCACAAGCCTCTGTATTGCTTTTATCGTGGATGCGTGCCCAGAAACCGTGTGCTATCCACTGCTCCTTAACCTCGCCATCGACACCTGTTAGGTAGTCGTTAAATTGTATCTCCAAACCCGAGCCAGCCCTCTTCTTTCCTTCGACGATAAGAGTGTCGTAGCGACCAATGGTCTGGCGAGCGAGGTCTCCTGATGGGTATAGGCGTTTGTTGTCTGGAGTCGCATTGAATACCATACCCATATTTTTGTTAAAAATTGGGAAGGAGTGTTTCATCATATGCCACTCGTCGATAGTTATCGTGCGAGGTAGTATCTCATAGGCGCGTCGTTTCTTGCCCTCGCGCCAACGCTCACGAATCAACGTGTTGCGATACTCCGCTGCCGAGATATATTTATATCCATTTTCGCGTGCATCATCCTTGTCGAAGTGCTCAGCGAGGAGGTTTGCAAGGAGGTCTACATTTTTAATGTAGGTTTGTGAGTCCGCCGTAATCATACCCTCAGAGCCAAAGTCGAGAATGACGTTGTAGCGCAGACTCGATATTGCAAGTGGTTCGCCATCGCGTGAAAAGATAGTGCCTCGGTGAGCCTTTATCTTTGTGGTGCGATAGATGCCATCGTCCATAACTTCGGAGTTGTGTGTAACGGCAGGGCTAAAGAGTATAATCCACAATAGTCGCACGATGACAGCAATAGCAAAGATGAAGATGATGCTATACAGCGACTTAACGCGAGATATGATATCTCGCTTGGTAGCCCTTGCTCTTTGCTTGTTGTTCTTTGAGTCAGTAGTATGTGTATTGCGTGCGCTCATTATTTCTCAATAATTCTGCTATCTTTCGATAACTCAATAAGTTCAATGTTGTGTCGTTTTAGGCGCGCTGTAACGGCACTCTTCGATGAGAGACTGTAGCGTAGCTCCTCCTTTAGCACTGATCGCTCGTGTAGGACCGATGCATACTGCTCTCTTTGGCGGTATTCGCGGTCGGCATTTAGCGACATAAAGGTTAGAAAGATGCTAAAGAAGCACATCACAGCGATAGCGATAAAGTACCTATGATATGGTAGTGAGCCCTCGGTAAGAATCTTACCTGTGGTAATCATCAGCCACGGTGCACTGCTCCTCCTATCGTCTGCCTGCTCGTCGCCCTCGTCTGCCTCATCCTCCTCGTTGCCCTCTTCGTTGCCCTCCTCGTCGCCCTCCTCGTTGCCCTCTTCGTTGATAGGGGTGTCGTGCTCCTCGTCGGTGAGAATTACCACCTCGCGGCGTACACGCTCCCGTGTATTCTCCTTGTTATAATGCATAGTAGTTACTCGTTAATGCGCTCTGCTACACGTAGTTTGGCACTTCGTGAGCGTGGGTTAGTCTCAATCTCCTCGTTAGAGGGTACTATTGCCTTGCGTGTTATAACCTTGAATGGCGTTGTGGCGCGACCAAAGAAGTCTTTCTCTATGATGCCCTCGGTGTTGCCACTACGCATAAAGTTTTTCACGATTCGATCCTCCAACGAGTGGTATGACATCACTACAAGACGACCACCTGGCTTAAGGAGTTTAAGGCTCTGCTCTAAAGCCATTTTGAGTGCCTCCATCTCGCCATTAAGCTCAATGCGGAGAGCTTGGAATAGCTTTGTTAGGAACTTGGCTTCATCCTTAGGTGGAGTGCAAGGCTTCACCGCCTCGACAAGCTCCGCAGTAGTTGTTATTGGCTTCTCGGCTCTGGCGCGCTCGATGCAGTTTGCTATCTTCCACGTGGTGTCCAATTCGCCATACTCCGAAAATATCTTTGCTAAGGCATCATTTGTGTATGTATTCACAATATCGGCTGCGGTGCGACCCTCGCGAGTGTTCATACGCATATCGAGTGGCGCATCGCCTCGGAACGAGAAACCTCGGTGCTTAGCATCGAAATGGTGTGACGATACACCCAAATCGGCGAGGATGCCGTCAACCTGCTCAACGCCTCGGTGACGCAGAGCACCGCGCACAAAGCGGAAGTTGGATGCTACAAAGGTGTGGCGTTGGTCCTGTGGAGCGTTGCTCACAGCATCTGGATCTTGGTCCAACGAGTAGAGATGCCCTTTGGTGTCAAGGTGGGCAAGTATCTCGCGGGTATGACCACCGCCTCCCATTGTGAGGTCTACATAGGTGCCGTTGGGGTTGATGTTGAGTGCCTCGATGCACTCCTCAAGCATAACGGGGATATGGTATGTTTCGATGCTCATTTTGCACTTGTTTTTACATAGTAAAAAATAACGATGCTAAGATAGGAAAAATTTTACGAAAATCTACCACTTTTTGTGATTAAAAAATGAAAGTTTTTATGACTGAAAAACAAGCCTTGTGTGGCGAGCTGGAGCAAGCATTGTATCTTGGACGTGCAACTCATTGTAATGCTGATATATACTCGGTAGATGGGGGCTCGTCACCGCTACTGCTTAGGGAGGTGTGTCGACTACGTCGAGAGTCCTATCAAGGTGTGGGTGTTGCTCTTGATGATGGCGTAGGTGGTGATAGTGCTGATAGGGATGGTACCTATCGTCAGCTTGTTGTTTGGGATAGGGAACGTGGTGAGATTATGGGTGGTTATCGCTATGCTGTGGGGTGCGGTGCGAGGGTGGAGTCTCTATCGCTAAATCGTTATATGGCTCTCTCCGATAGTTTTGTGAAGAGCTATTTGCCCTCTGGCATCGAGCTTGGTCGCTCGTTTGTGTCGCCACGATATCAAAATAGTGGTGATGTCCTGACTATCTATGCGTTGGATGCGCTATGGGAGGGGTTGGCTCGGGTGGTAAAGCGTGAGTCTGCGGAGTATCTTTTTGGTCGAGTAACGCTTTACGATTCGTTGGGTACGAAGGCGAGAAATATGCTTGTTGGATATATGAAACACTCCTCGCCCATAAGGGAGCAGCTGATGGTCGCGCGCGCACCATATAGGGTTGGTATTAGTCGCCAACGATATAGCGAAATTTTTATTGGGAAAACGGCACAAGAGAACTATCGCATACTTCTATCGTGGATGCGAAAAATGGGGAACCGTATCCCTCCGATTATATCTTCATATTTGCGCCTTTCGCCCTCGTTGAAACTCTTTGATAGCTATAAGAATTACGATCTTGGCGGGGTTGTAGAGTGCGCGATAATGCTTACTGTATCTGAGTTTTATGATAATGTTAAGAGAAGATATAACATATAAAAAGTGAGTCCAATATCTGCGCTGGACTCACTTTTATTATATTAGTTATTGCGAATGTTAATAGTTCTCAATAACAGCCTCAAGGTGCTGCTTCCAGATAAGTGCTGCGCCACCCAAAATAGCTACATTCTTATCCTGAATACCACTCATAAGGAGCTTAACCTTATTCTTGAAAACCATAAGCTGATTCTCCTCCATATACTTGTGTGTAGGGCGCATAATGTAGTCGCCAGCATTTGCCAAGCCACCAAAGAGGATGATTGCCTCAGGTGATGTGGTAGCAGTAAGGTCGGCAAGAGCCAAGCCAAGGTACTTACCTGTGCGCTCGAATGCCTCCAAAGCGATAGGGTCGTTCTTGTCGGCAGCCTCCGAAAGCATCTTAGCCTCGAACTTATCGTAAGGGATAGAGCGAAGCTCGCTCTCGCAGGTCATTGTAGCCATAAGCTCGAAGGCTGTACGCTTGATACCTGTAGCAGATACGTATGCCTCCAAACAGCCTCTGCGACCGCAACCGCACATACGGCCAGTCTCGCGTGACTCAGCTGCAATATGACCATATTCGCCTGCAAAACCATCGTGACCATAGACCATCTCGCCATTGCAAACGATACCTGAGCCAAGACCTGTGCCGAGGGTAATCATTGCAAAATCCTTCATGCCGCGCGCGTTACCAAATACCATCTCGCCGATAGCTGCAGCGTTAGCATCATTGGTAATCATAACCTTCACACCCTCGAAGTATTTACCGAGGTCTTCAACAAAGTTGAATATGCGAACTGAGTCGGGGCGACTATCGTTAGGGTTTTCAAACTTCCAGAGGTTTGCTGGAGTCTCGATAAGGCCTGTGTGGATATTCGCATTTGGCGCACCAACACCGATACCAATAAGGTTGCACTCAGGCTGTGAAGCAATAAGCGATTTCATTGCTGTTGCAAGTGCGTCAATATATGGCTGGTAGTCGTCAAAAAAACGATATTTCTCTGTTGATATCTTGCCCTCAGCAATCACATTTCCATCCTCGTCAATAAGGCCAAAAGCTGTATTGGTACCGCCGATATCGATACCCATAGCATATTTTTTCATCATGGTGTAATAATTTTTGTGTAAATAATTTGGTCAAAGTTATCAAAATAATTTTAATTATTCCAAAAAAAAATGTATTTTTGAGCCATATTTTAAGAATGAGAATATTATGGCTCGTACAAATAATGAAATATTGGAACTCTTCGAGTCGGCACTTGCACAGCTAAGTATGCCCGAAGAGCCTGAATTGCTCTATACGCCCATCATCTATTCGATGTCGGGAGGAGGTAAGCGTTTGCGTCCTGTTTTGCTACTGATCACGGCGGAGGCTTTTGGAGGCAGTGTTGATGAGGCTATGTCTACTGCATTAGCGGTGGAGATATTCCATAACTTTACACTACTTCACGACGATATTATGGATAATGCTGATGTGCGTCGTGGTAAGCCGTCGGTCTATGCTAAGTGGGGTGGTAATGTAGCTCTATTATCGGGCGATGCGATGCTTATTACTGCCTACAAGTCGCTTGCAAAGATCTCTCCTGAGCGTCTGCCTAAGGTGATGAATATCTTCTCGGATATGGCGCTTGCTGTATGTGAGGGACAGCAGTACGATATGGACTTCGAGACTATGGCTAAGGTCTCGGTGGAGGAGTATATGCAGATGATTGAGCGCAAGACTTCGGCTCTGCTTTCGGGTTCGGCAATGATTGGTGCTACGATGGCTGGTGCTTCGGAGGAGGATATCAAAAAAATATACCGTTTCGCTACGGAGTTAGGTCTTGCATTCCAGTTGCAGGATGATGTCTTGGATAGCTATGGCGACAATGCTCTGGGTAAGAAGATTGGTGGTGATATCTTGGAGGGTAAGAAGACCTTCCTAATGGTACAGGCGTTGAATCGTGCCTCGACTGAGGAGCGTGAGATTTTGACCACAACGCATCTTCGTAAGGATATTGCCGAGCAGGAGAAGATTGATATCGTAAAGGCACTATACGATAAATTTGATGTTAAACGTGTTGCCGAGCAGCAGATAGAGTTGCGCTTTGAGCGAGCTTTGGCTGTGCTCGACACACTCTCAATAGCAGGTGAGCGCACCGAGACCTTGGTGGAGTTTGCCCGTAACTTGATGGGACGTAAAAAGTAGAGAGATGATTTCAAGAAGAGAGATAGAGATAATGGCACCTGTAGGCTCGTATGAGTCGTTGAATGCAGCTATTGCTGCGGGTGCAGATTCAGTATATTTTGGTGTTGAGCAGCTCAATATGCGCGCTGCGTCGTCGGTGAACTTCACCCTTGATGACCTTGCTGAGATTGTGCGTATTGCCCATGCTGCGGGTGTTAAGACCTACCTAACGGTGAATATCGTTATATATGACGATGAGATGGAGGTTATGCGTCGCATTATCGACAGAGCCAAGGCGGAGGGTATCGATGCTATCATCGCCACCGACCTCGCTGCGATTCTCTATGCTCGCGAGGTGGGCATCGAGGTGCATATCTCTACGCAGAGCAATATTTCGAATATCACTGCCGTTAAGTTCTTTGCGCAGTGGGCCGATGTTGTGGTGTTGGCGCGAGAGTTGTCGTTGGAGCAGATAGCCGAGATTTCGAAGCAGATCAGGGAGCAGAATATCTGTGGTCCTGCGGGTGAGTTGGTGAAAATCGAGATGTTTGCGCACGGCGCGATGTGTATGTCGATGTCGGGCAAGTGCTATCTCTCGGAGCACGAGTCGCACCACTCGGCAAATCGTGGTGCTTGTCGCCAGATATGCCGTCGAAAGTACACAATTACGGATAAGGATTCGGGTCAGCAGCTCGATATCGATGGCCAGTATGTGCTCTCGCCAAAGGATTTGTGCACTATCGACTTCCTCGATACCTTCATCAACGCTGGTGTGCGCGTCTTGAAGATTGAGGGCCGTGCTCGCGGTGGTGAGTATGTTAAGCGCGTGGTGGAGAGCTACGATGCTGCACTTAAGCTCTTGGAGGCTGGCGAGTATAACGAGGAGAGCGTTGCGCCACTTAAGGAGAAACTACGCACTGTATTTAACCGCGACTTCTGGGGTGGCTACTATGCCGCTAAGACTATGGTTGAGCATAGCCAGCACTACGGCTCTTCGGCAACCTTGAAGAAGGTCTATATGGGTAAGGTTACCAACTACTTCAAGCGTATAGGTGTTGCCGAGGTGTTGGTTGAGGCTTGCGAGGTGCAGGAGGGTGATGCTCTACTCTTTATGGGCGAGAAGACCGGCGTTGTGGAGCAGAATGCCGATGGTATTATGGTTAAGGAGCTCCCAGCTGAGAGCGCTAAGCAGGGTGACTATATGTCGCTAAAGACCGTATCGGAGGTGCGTCGTGGTGATAAGGTCTATAAAGAGGTGAAAAGGTAATTTTGTTGTGATAAGGGCGCATCTGCGGCATCGAAAAATTAGAAATATTGAGATATAACAACTTAAAACTATATAAAATTATGTTCAGCAAAGAGACTTATATTGGTCGTCGTGCCGAGTTGGCGCGCCGCGTGGGTAAGGGTTTGATTCTTCTTCCAGGAAATCCTGAGGTACCAAACAACTATCCTAATAATACATACTATTTCCGTCAGGACTCTACATTCCGCTACTATTTTGGTTTGGACGTTCCATCGTTGATCGGTCTTATCGACGCAGAGTCTGGTGAGGCTATGCTCTTTGGTGATGACTTCACCGTTGAGGATATCATCTGGACAGGTCCTATGCCTACAATCGCAGAGCAGGGTGCCGAGGTGGGTGTTGAGAAGGCATTCCCATTGGTAGATATTCGCACTGTGTTGCGTAAGGCTATCGAGCAGAACCGCCCAGTACACTATCTACCTCCATATCGTGCTGAGCTAAAGATTAGCCTTGCCGAGATGTTGGGTATTCGTCTCGATATGTTGCACGAGCGCAAGTCTTTGGATTTGATGTTTGCTGTAGCTGAGATGCGTGAGAAGAAGTCGGCAGAGGAGATCGAGGCTTTGGAGCGTGCATTTAAGATTGGCTACCAGATGCACATCACTGCGATGCGTATGTGTCGTCCAGGTGTTGTAGAGCGCGAGATTGCTGGCCGCTTGGAGGGTATTGCTAAGTCTGTAGGTCAGGGTGTGTCGTTCCCAACCATCGTAACTCAGCACGGCGAGATTTTGCACAACCACAACCACGATGGTGTGTTGGAGTCTGGTCGCTTGTTGTTGGTTGACGGTGGTGGCGAGTCTGTTGAGGGCTACTGCTCAGACCACACTCGTACATATCCAGTAAATGGCAAGTTTACAGATGTTCAGAAGGATATTTACAATATCGTTCTTCGTGCTCATGGCGAGGTTAAGGATATGATTAAGCCAGGTACTATGTATCCAGAGATTCACCGTGCCTCATACCTATCGTTGGCTGAGGGCTTGAAGGGTGTTGGTCTTATCAAGTCTACAGCTGAGGATGCTGTTGATGCTGGTGCTATGTATATGTTTATGCCTCACGGTCTTGGTCACGGTATGGGTATGGATGTTCACGATTTGGAGAATATCGGTGAGCGTTCGTTCGACTTCTCTACCGTTGCTGAGCGCGCTGCTAAGTCGGCAACCTGCATCCATCGTGGCTCTTGGCGTGTTGAGCCAGGCACTGTGATGTCTGACGAGCCAGGTATCTACTTTATCCCAGCGCTTATCGACAAGTGTCGTGCTGAGGGTAAGTTCCAGGGTATTGTAAACTACGAGGCTTTGGATGCTTATCGTAACTTCGGCGGTATCCGCATCGAGGATGATGTTCTTGTAACGGAGACAGGTAGCCGCTTTATCGGCGATAAGCTTCTCCCATTGACTGTTGAGGAGTTGGAGGCCGTTATCGGTAAGGAGTAATCTATAATACTGGTCTTGCAGTCTATATTGTCAGAGCGATATTATTAATGGCTTATTGATTTATTCGATACGCTGTTTGATAATATCTATTTGATAGATTGAAATAGTTGCTCTATTTTTGCAGCAGATAACAATGATTAATACAAGCATAGCCATCAGTAGGGTGGCGGAGTGCTAAAATAGAGCTAAATAATAACTATGGAGAAGATGAAGACAGATATCGAAATTGCTCGCGAAACGAAGCTTGAGAATATTCGCGACATCGCAGCACGTGTTGGATTTCCTGATGATGAGGTATTCAACTATGGTAAGTATATTGCCAAAGTGCCATATAAGCTTATTGACGAGAGTAAGGTTAAGAAGAACCACCTTATCCTCGTTACAGCTATTACAGCCACAAAGGCGGGTGTAGGTAAGACCACCGTAAGCATTGGTCTTGGTATGGGTCTTAACCATATCGGTAAGAATGCTATTATAGCATTGCGTGAGCCTTCGTTGGGTCCATGCTTTGGTATGAAGGGTGGTGCTACCGGTGGTGGCTATGCTCAGGTGTTGCCATCGGAGGATATCAACCTCCACTTTACTGGTGACTTCCACGCTATCACATCGGCAAACAACCTTATCGCAGCCTTGTTGGATAACTACCTATACCACAACCGCTCACAGCAGGTGGGTTTGAAGAAGGTAATGTGGCGTCGTGTGCTCGATATGAACGACCGCTCATTGCGTAGCATCGTATCGGGTCTTGGTGGCTCGGCAAATGGTATCCCTACAGAGACAGGCTTCGACATCACGCCTGCATCTGAGATTATGGCTATCTTGTGCCTTGCTCGCAGCGTAGAGGACTTGTATGTGCGCATTGGTCGCATCGTTCTTGGTGTGCGCTATGATGATACTCCATTTACAGTTAACGATCTTGGTGTTACAGGTGCTGTGGTAGCACTTTTGAAGGATGCTATCAACCCTAACCTCGTGCAGACAACCGAGCACAACCCAGTAATCATCCACGGTGGTCCTTTTGCCAATATCGCGCACGGCTGTAACTCTGTTATCGCAACTAAGATGGCGATGTCGCACGCAGAGTATACAGTTACTGAGGCAGGTTTCGGTGCCGACCTTGGTGCTGAGAAGTTCCTCGATATCAAGTGCCGTCAGGCTGACATCAAGCCAGACTTGACAGTCCTTGTAGCCTCTACACTTGCACTTAAGATGCACGGTGGTGTGCCAGAGGCTGAGATTAAGTTGCCTAATGCAGAGGGCCTTAAGCAGGGCTTTGCTAACCTCGACCGCCATGTGGCAAACCTTAAGAAGTTCGGTCAGACCGTCTTGGTATGCTTCAACCGCTTTGCAAGCGATACCGACGAGGAGATTGCAATGGTTATGCAGCACTGCGAGGATTTGGGCGTACGTTGCGTAATCAACAATGCATATGCTGAGGGTGGTGCTGGTGCTGCTGACTTGGCACGTGCCGCTGTTGAGCTTATCGAGACAGATCCATCTAAGCCTATCAACTACGCATACGACCTTGAGGACTCTATCAAGGATAAGATTACTAAGGTTGCGAAGAATATCTACGGCGCAGGTAGTGTTGTATTTGGTCCTAAGGCTAAGAAGGAGATCGCTCTTCTTGAGAAGTGGGGTATGGGTAACCTCCCAGTATGTATCGCAAAGACACAGTTCTCTTTCAGCGCCGATGCTAAGCGTTACGGCTCTGTTGAGGGCTTCGAGATCAATATCAAGGATATCGAGCTCAACGCAGGTAGTGGCTTTGTTGTAGCTCTTGCGGGTGATATTATGCGTATGCCAGGTCTTAGCAAGACTCCTCAGGCAAATCATATTCACTTGGCAGAGGACGGTAACGTTGAGGGTATAGTATAATAAATAGGGGTCATTGGCCCCTATTTATATACAATTAGTAAAGAGTGATTAGTAATTAGTAGATGGCGATGATAATGTCTTGATAGGCAGTCGTTTATTAATTACTAATTTCTCATTACTAAGCTTAAGCCCCCCCCACATTACTAATTACTAATTACTAATTATTAAAGTGAAGGTTTATCTCTTTCCAACCGAGTTAGAGGCTGCTAATTTTCGCAAGCAAGAGCCTCGTGCTGAGGTTGTAATATCGGGTGTTGGCCAGGTGGCAACCGCAGCAACACTTGCGCGTATCGTGCCTAAGTATGGGCACGATGTCTGCTATATTTTAGCGGGTATTGCGGGCGCTTATGGCGATGCTGTTGCCGTAGGTGAAGTTGTGGAGGTCGTGTTGGAGCGTTGTGCTGAGCTTCCAGAACGCTTTATTCTGGAGTATGAAAATATGCCTCATACCACTTTGCCGGGTGTTAAGTCGAACACGGTGAGCAGGGGTGATAGCACGTTGCAAGGTGCAGCAATTGAGAATATGGAGGGTGCCACGCTCTTTGCAATGGCTTCAGCAATGGGTTTAGATGTGATGCAGATACGTGCTATATCTAACCGCGTGGGAGAGGCGTTTGAACAGTGGCGTATAAACGAGGCGTTGGAGGCATTAGCCGCGGCGCTTAAAAATATAGAGCAGAAGTGAGTAGAGTAGTCAGATTGGCAATATCGCCATGTCCTAACGATACCTTTATGTTCGATGCGATAGTTAACCGTCGTATCGATTGTGGCGATTTTGAATTTGAGGTAACATATCTCGATATTGAGCAGCTCAATGCTTCGGCATTGGAGCATAAGTATGATATCACGAAGTGTAGTACGGCACTGTTGCCTGCCATATATGAGCGTTATACATTGCTCGATAGTGGCTCGGCATTGGGGCGAGGTAATGGGCCATTGCTTGTAAGGCGCAAGGGTGATACTACACCTCTGCATCATATCGCAGTGCCTGGTGAGCATACCACAGCAAATGCTTTGGTTAAGAGGCTGTTCCCTGAAATTGAGTGTCGCACGCCTCGTCTCTTCTCGGAGATTGCGTCAAGCGTGGAGCGTGGCGAGTATGATGGTGGTGTCTTGATACACGAGGGGCGTTTTGTGTACCAAAGATCCAATTTGGAGCTTGTTGCCGACCTTGGTGTCGAGTGGGAGCGTCGCACATCCTTACCTCTGCCTTTGGGCTCTATTGTGGCATCACGAGAGTTAGAGGAGGGGGTAGTACGTGAGTTCGAGGCGTTGCTACGACGAAGCATAGCCTTTGCCTTTGAGAATCCAACCATGTCGCGAGACTATATAAAGGAGCATGCGCAAGAGCTTGACGATGCAGTTATAGATAGTCATATCGCACTCTTTGTGAACGACTACTCGCTATCTTTGGGCGAGGAGGGATGCAGTGCTATAGAGCAACTGACGGGATTGAAGATAATGTAGTATCAAGACGTTGATTATTCATAGTTTTGTGTTATCTTTGTCGCCTTATAAATAATAATTATGGATTATCTATTTTTAGTTGTAGCGCTCGCATTGATTGTGGTAGGAGCGATGTTGCTTACTGATGGCTCGGTGGCGTTGGCTCGTCGTATGCATATTCCTGAGTTTATCGTGGGTTTGACGGTGGTGGCTGTGGGTACCTCAATGCCAGAGATGGCGGTGAGTATGATATCGGCTATTGAGGGTCATGGTGATATGGCTATAGGAAATGTTGTGGGCTCGAATATCGCCAATACACTCCTTATCCTTGGTGTCTGCGCAATATTCTCTCCGGTACTCTTTACCAAGAGTAATGTGAAACGCGATGTGCCGATGAATATATGTGTGTCGGCGATTTTGTTGCTGGTGGCTTATACCTCGGCATCGATAAATCGCATTGAGGGTATTCTCTTGCTTGTTGCCTATATAGCGATGATGATATACTCGATACGCTCGGAGCGTAAGGCTATGGTAGAGAGTGAGGATGATGGAGCGAATGGTATGTCGGCCTTGCGTATATTTGTCTGGATAGTAGCAGGCTTGGCAGGTCTTATCTACGGTGGCGATTTGTTCGTAGATTCGGCTACAAATATCGCTAAAGCGTGGGGTGTTTCGGAGGCTGTTATTGCAATATCGTTGGTTGCAGTGGGTACCTCATTGCCAGAGTTGGCAGCGAGTCTTGCCTCAATCCTTAAGGGTAGTCCATCAATGGCTTTGGGTAATGTTATTGGCTCTAATATCGCCAATATTCTACTTATTTTGGGCGCTTGCTCTACGGTGACACCGCTTACATTGGATGGTGTGTCGATGATGGATATCTATGTCGTATTGGCTACAGCCGCATTGTTGCTATTCTCTGCACTATTTATTGGAGATAAGCGTATTACACGTGTTGAAGGACTATTGTTTGTAATCATATATGGTCTCTACATCTATACTTTGATTTAATAGTTATGTTTCATATATTTTCGTCATATAACCCAGATGTTATGGGAGGAGCAGTAGGTTTTTCATACTCTACTGCTGTGGTGTTGATGATTGTGGTGGGTATCGCGGGTTTCATTGTGCAGACACGTCTGCGCTCTGTGATGGCGAGATACTCAGAACAAGCCTCACCACTGGGTCTTAGTGGTAAGGAGGTTGCCGAGAAGATGCTTCACGATAATGGCATCTACAACGTGCAGGTTACGCACGTTAAGGGACATCTTACCGATCATTTTAATCCAGTGTCGATGACGGTAAACCTCAGTGATGATGTCTACTATTCGCGTTCTATCACTGCGGTGTCGGTAGCTGCGCATGAGTGTGGTCACGCTGTGCAGCACGCAACGGGATATGCACCTGTGCGTCTGCGTTCACGCCTTGTGCCACTGGTTAACTTCTCGTCGAGCATCGCTACGTGGGTTATTCTGCTTGGTATAGCTCTTATGTCGGTTACTGGTAGCGCGTTATTGTGTTGGTTGGGTATTGCGTTGATAGCTATGTCTGCTATCTTTGCCGTTGTGACACTGCCTGTAGAGTACAACGCCTCGTACCGAGCGTTGGCGTGGTTGCAGGTCAATGGTATGGTCGAGAGTAAGGATATAAACTCTGCACGTGAGGCTCTTATGTGGGCGGCACGAACATATTTGGTCGCTGCATTGAGTGCGATAGCCACGCTACTTTACTATGTAGCTATTGTAACAAGAAGAAGATAAAATGAAGAGAAGAGACTACTCATCGCGTCTATTGTGGTTTACGTTATGTGTTGTGTTGGGTGTTGTGGCACTTGGCATAATACCCCCTTTCAAACTCTTTGGTATGACCACTGTACGTGTGGATGTTATGTCTGAGCTTAGAAGTGAGGCCCTCGATACTGAGACTGTAGAGGAGTATGTTGCCGATATTGAGCGCTTAGAGATGGAGCTCGCTACGCTTAGCGAAGAGTCGCTGGTGGAGACTGATACACTCGAAGAGTTGCCCGTGGTGAGATATGAGTGGATAGAGAGTGCTATATCTCAGCCTGCGGAGCGTCGTAGAGTGTTTCGTAGCGAGGATATGGTGGTTGATACCCAGAGAGTTATCATCGATATCGAAGATTTTGACACGTTGGAATATACTAACCTTGACCGTTTTATCGATAAGTTGGCAAATGGCGAGGATGTGCGTGTTGCCTTTATGGGCGACTCGTTTATCGAGGGAGATATCCTAACTTCGGACTTTAGAGCTGCTATGCAGGAGCAGTTTGGTGGTCGAGGTGTTGGCTTTGTAGCGTGTGATATCCCTTTTAATACGGTGCGTAAGAGTGTTAAGCGAACATCTTCGGGTTGGACAGCATATAGTGTAATGAAGCCTAAGTCGTTGCCAGAGAGTGTTAAGGATATGTTCTTCATATCGGGATATTTGGCAAGTGGTAAGGCGGGGGCTACAACGGTATGGAGGTCAACCGATGTCTTCCCGACGTTGGACTCTTGTACACGTGCGCGAGTGCTGCTCTATAGCCGTGATAGTAGTCGTGTGACTATCGAACTTAACGATTCGCTTTCGCAGAGCTTCGATATTGAGGCTGCTGATTATCTTCGCGAACTCTATATTGAGGCACCTGTAAATTCGGTGCGTATTAGAGTTGATGAGGGTAATGTTTTGTGCTACGGTGCGTCGTTGGAGGGTGATGGCGGTGTTGTAGTAGATAACTTCTCGGTGCGTAGCAACAATGGTCATGCTATCTTCGGTACGAGTGCTAAGATTAACCGACAGGCTGATGATATGCTACACTACGATCTTGTGGTGTTGCAGTATGGACTAAATATTATGCAGAAGGGGCAGCGAGGCTACTCTCGCTACCGCGACCAGTTGCGAGATATGATTGTATATGCTGAGGGATGCTTCCCTAATGCGGCTATCGTGGTTATGGGTGTGAGTGACCGCTGGGTGAAGAACGAGGAGTCCTCAAAATATGAGCCGATAGGCTCTGTAGATGCGCTTACTTCATATCAGCGTGCTGCGGCAGATAGCTGTGGCGTGGCGTTCTGGAACACATCTATGGCTATGTCGCAGTTGGGAGGTATGCCTAAATTTGTGGCAAATGGTTGGGCTGCAAAGGATTATACCCATATTAATTTCAATGGTGGTAAACAAATAGCAAATGAACTTGTAGCTGCGATTATTAATAAGGTTCGTTTGGTGTTGGAGGCACGCGAGGCGGAGCAAGTACTTATTGAGGGATTGGAGATGCAGGGTGTTGTAGAGCTCGAGCAGCAGAATAGAGATGAGGTGGAGAGTCGTCTGCACGCGCCGATAGATGTAGTATCTCCGGCTATCGAGGGCGTTGAACAGGAACAAAATCAGTAGCACGATGACAGAGCTGTTTACCTTTGCCGAGGATGTGTGGCAACGCCTATTATCGATGCTTGCCTACGATGCCACTAACCCACTGACACTAACCACAGGTTTTTTCCTCTTTGCATTTTTGATTTTTGGCTTTGGCTATGTGGCGGTGCGCCATCGTGGTAGCGTGCGCACGTGGTATGTGGTGCTATTCTCGCTATACTTCTACTATAAACTCTCGGGTATATATGTGTTGCTATTGTTGGGTGTTGCGCTGAGTGACTTCCTTATAGGTCGTCGAGTGAGTAAAGCGCGCAATGAGGGCAGGAGTACAACGTGGTGGGTGGCGTTGAGCGTCACGATAAATGTAGCGATACTCACATATTTTAAGGCTACCGACTTCTTTGTAGATGTTATTAACGACCTCTATGGTTCTGGTACGCTCGATTGGCAGAGTGTTGTGGTGCCTGCGGGTGTATCGTTCTTTGTATTTCAGTCTATTGCCTATGTCGTTGATATCGCGCGAGGCACAATATCGCCTCTAAAGTGCTTTGGGGACTACCTCTTTTTATTATCCTTCTTCCCAAAGATGTTCCTTGGCCCGTTGGTTAAGGCTAAGGATTTCATTCCGCAGATTGAGGCTCGTGAGGTGGTGGTGTCGCGCGACGATTTCTCTCGTGCCGTGATGCTTGTAGCGCGCGGCTTGATAAAGTATGCCGTTATCGCTAAGTCGCTCGGATTGTTGTTTGTTGCTCCCGCTTTTGCTGGCGAGTTGGGCGATGGTGGTATGGTGGCACTTATGGCTATCTATGGCTTCACGTTGCAGATATATTGCGACTTTTCGGGCTACTCGGATATAGCGCAGGGTGTGGCTCTTATGCTTGGTTTTAGGCTCCCTGATAACTTCGATGCACCCTATAAGTCGGCCACCATTACAGAGTTTTGGCGCAGATGGCATATCTCGCTATCTACTTGGTTGAGGGAATACCTTTATATACCGTTGGGAGGTAACCGTAAAGGCGTTTTCCGCACATACCTTAACCTTATAATAACGATGTTCCTTGGTGGCCTATGGCACGGTGTAGGTATGACCTTTGTGGCTTGGGGCTTGTTGCATGGTGTAGCGTTGGCGCTCCATAAGTTGTGGCTAAGATTTGTGCCTAAGGCTCAAACTTGGGGCAGAGATATGGGTGTAGTAAGGTGTGTTGTAGCAACACTCTTCACCTTTAATTTGGTAGCATTTGGTTGGCTGCTTTTTACAGCATCCGATATGGCGGAGGTGCAAACTATGTTGTTGCGTATAGCAGAGAACTTCTCGTTCGAGGAGTTTATGCCTATGGTCCAGGGTTCGGGTGTAGCGTTGGCGCTTATGGCAGTGGGGTATGTTATGCATTTCCTACCACGCAGTTTCAACGATATTTGTGCTCGTGCGATTGCGCGCTCTGGTTTTGTAGGTCAGTGGCTCATTATGGTCGTGGTAATATGGCTTGTTATGCAGTGTGATGCTATGCTTGCGCTAAGTGCAGGTGCAGGTGGTGGTCTTCCGATGTATGCAGCATTCTAAATGTAGGTATTATGAGTAGTGTAACTTGGGATTGGGCACTCTTCGAGTGGCTTAACTTCGACGGTCCGCAGTGGCTTGATGGTGTGATGACTATGATTTCGGGCGTTGCAATGTGGTTGCCGTTGTATCTTCTTATTATATATATGGTGTGGCGACGCTATTCGTGGCGTGGATTGCTCGCGTTTGCTGTGGCAATAGGTGTTGCGATAGGTGTGGCAGATATTGTGTCGGGCATCTTTAAGCATCAGGGTATCCTTGCCGATTTGTTGCCATCGTTCCCTGCGCGTCCACGTCCTATGCACACGGCTGAGGGGTTGGAGTTCTTCACAAATGGCTACCATACAGGTAACCTCTACGGCACGGTGTCGGGACACTCGGCAACGGTATGGGCTATAGCCATATTATCGGCAATAGTGCTTAAGCGCAGATGGTTTACAGTGCTTATGATGGCCGTTGCAGTTATGGTCTGCTATTCGCGTATATACCTTGCTTGTCACTTCCCACAGGATATACTTCTCGGTGCTGGTGTAGGAGTGTTGTCGGGGTTGTGTGGTGTATGGTTATTTCGGCTTTTACGCAGGGTACTCGAGACGAAAAATTAGAGAAAGATGCGCCAGAGATAGCTACGGCGCATCTTTTTATTTTTTGTGAAAAAAGTGTCGAAAAAATATAATTGGGACTGCGGTAGTCTCAAATAAAAGTAGTAATTTTGTATGCCTGAATAAGCCCCATTTGCTGTATGGTATGGGGATTATAGCGGTTGAGAAGAAAAAATATAAAAATAATAAATATATAAAATTATGACTCAAAAGTCTAAAAATGAACAGCTTAACACTGTGAAATACGAAGATGCAGTAGCGGCATCAAAGGTATATTTCGCAGGTGATGATCTTGCAGCGCAGGTGTGGGTAAGCAAGTATGCGCTTAAGGATTCGTTCGGCAACATTTACGAGACTACTCCTGTCGATATGCACAACCGTATCGCTAAGGAGTTGGCACGTATCGAGAACAACTATCCTAATCCACTTAGCGAGGCTCAGATTTTCGAACTTCTCGACCACTTCCGCTATGTTATCCCACAGGGTGGTCCTATGACAGGTATTGGTAACAATATGCAGGTGGCATCCTTGTCGAACTGCTTTGTTATCGGACATAAGAATCCTGCCGACTCTTACGGTGGTATCTTCCGTATGGATGAGGAGCAGGTTCAGTTGATGAAGCGCCGTGGTGGTGTAGGTCACGACCTATCGCACATCCGTCCTTCGGGTAGCCCAGTGCTTAACTCTGCCCTTACATCAACAGGTATTGTGCCATTTATGGAGCGTTACTCAAACTCTACACGTGAGGTTGCTCAGGATGGTCGTCGTGGTGCCTTGATGCTTTCGTTGCTTATCAAGCACCCAGATGCTGAGAAGTTTATTGATGCTAAGGTAGACACGGGAAAGGTTACAGGTGCTAACGTATCTATCAAGATTGACGATGAGTTTATGCGTGCAGCAATGGCTGGCATAAGCTACCGTCAGCAGTTCCCTATTGGTGCTGCAGAGCCTGTGTATGTGAAGGATATCGATGCTAAGAAGCTATGGGATAAGATTATCCACAACGCATGGAAGTCTGCTGAGCCAGGAGTATTGTTCTGGGATACTATCATTCGCGAGAGTGTGCCTGATTGTTATGCTGATCAGGGCTTCCGCACAGTATCTACAAACCCTTGTGGCGAGATTCCATTGTGTCCATACGATAGCTGTCGTCTCTTGGCGTTGAACCTTCTAAGCTATGTAGATGCTCCATTTACTAAGGAGGCTAAGTTTAATTTCGACCTCTTCAAGCAGCACGTTGCTAAGGCTATGCGCCTAATGGATGATATCATCGACTTGGAGCTTGAGAAGGTTGAGCTTATCATCAATAAGATTGCATCGGATCCAGAGGATGATGATGTTCGTCGCGTGGAGCTTGATCTATGGCATAAGATTAAGGATATGGCTCTTAAGGGCCGTCGTACAGGTCTTGGTATTACAGCCGAGGGTGATATGTTGGCAGCACTCGGTCTTCGCTACGGTTCGGATGAGGCTATCGACTTCGCTGTAAATGTACATAAGACTCTCGCTGTTGAGGCATACCGTGCATCGGTGGATATGGCTAAGGAGCGTGGTGCATTTGGTGTCTTTAACTTCGAGAAGGAGCAGGGCAACCCTATGATATCTCGCATCTTGGAGGCAGCACCAGAGTTGGCTGAGCAGATGCAGAAGTATGGTCGTCGTAATATTGCAATGCTTACCATTGCACCTACAGGTACTACATCGCTTATGTCGCAGACAACATCTGGTATCGAGCCAGTCTTCCGCCCTGTATATAAGCGCCGTCGTAAGATCAACCCATCGGATAAGGATCAGGTTGCATCCTTCGTAGATGAGACAGGCGAGAAGTTTATCGAGTACTATGTATTCCACCACCAGTTTGTTAAGTGGCTTGAGATTAATGGTTACGACACCACACGTCTGCAGAATATCTCTGAGGAGGAGCTTAACGAGTGGCTTAAGGCTTCGCCATACTACAAGGCTACAGCAAACGATATCGATTGGGTTGCAAAGGTTAAGATGCAGGGTGCTATCCAGAAGTGGGTTGACCACTCAATCTCTGTAACCGTAAACCTCCCTAACGAGGTTACTGAGGAGCTTGTAGCTGATGTATATCGCACAGCTTGGGAGTCTGGTTGTAAGGGTATCACCGTATATCGTGATGGTTGCCGTGATGGCGTGTTGCTCGATGTTAAGGATAAGGGTGCAGAGAAGAAGTGCTCAAGCGAGCAGACTATCCGTCGTCCAGAGTCTATTCCAGCAGATATCGTGCGTTTCAAGAACGGCAAGGAGGATTGGATTGCCTTCGTGGGTAAGCAGGATGATCGTCCATACGAGATCTTCACAGGTAAGATTGAGGAGGATGCTATGTATATCCCTAAGACCATCACTCATGGTCATATCCTCAAGGTCACCGAGGCTAACGGCACTAAGCGTTACGACTTCCAGTATCAGGATCGCTACGGCTATATCAACACCATCGGTGGTATTTCGCGTCTCTTTGATGAGGAGTTCTGGAACTATGCAAAGCTTATCTCAGGTGTTCTTCGCTATGGTATGCCTATCGACAAGGTTGTTCAGCTCGTAGATGGCCTTCACCTCGACTCTGAGACTATCAATACTTGGAAGAATGGTGTTGAGCGTGCTCTCAAGCAGTACATCAAGGATGGTACTCGCGGTAAGGGTCGCTGCCCACAGTGCGGTCAGGAGAATATGGCTTATCAGAATGGTTGTTTGACTTGTATGGCGTGTGGGTATTCAAAATGTAACTAATTTCTCACGATAAGGCAGACATCTACTGCCGCTAACAAAAAGTCCCGACAATGAGCAGTACCTCAAGTACAGCCCATCGTCGGGATTTTTGCCGAGCGTTGTATCTGCAGCCTTCTCCTGAGAAATTCGGTCGTGGGGTTAATTAATGTTAGATGCGCCCTTCTCGCAAGAAATAGGGTTGTGGTGCTTGGGGAA
>JAZOQR010000005.1:0-9493 GCA_045656185.1 Alistipes sp.
ACATATACATCGTAGTCGCGGATAGGCTTAACGTCGATCTGTGAGCCTGGCAAGAATGCCTCGATGCCGAATACGTCGACAATCATACCGCCCTTAGTGCGACACTTAACATAACCCTTGATGATCTCGTCGTTGTTCAAAGCCTCGTTTACACGATCCCAGCTCTTGAGCTGACGAGCCTTCTTGTGTGAGAGTGCCAACTGACCACCCTTGTCCTCAACTGACTCAACGTAAACCTCTACCTTCTCGCCAACTGTCAACTCAGGGTTGTAGCGGAACTCTGTTGCTGCGATAAGACCCTCAGACTTGTAGCCGATGTTTACAGTAACCTCGCGCTTGTTGATCTCGGTAACAGTACCCTCAACAACCTCACCTACTGCAACATTTGACATTGTGTTACCATAAGCCTCAGTGATAGCCTCCTTAGACTGGCCACCGTAAAGGTTAAGGTCGTTCTCAAATGCATTCCAGTCGAAATTCTCATTCGCTGCAAAATTCTTCTGCTCCATAATGGAAATAGTTTTGCGATACAATCGCTCGTTAAATTGTTAATAAATAGTTCACACCCCCGCACGCAGCGCATAATGCATATACGCACAAAAGGCTCGCAAAGGTAGTGATTTTTTCCCAATAGCCAACCATAACAGCACTTTTTTTCGCAACAAGTTCCATTTTTTGTCCCAAGCGATAGATTTTATTTATAAAACTTTGTATCTTTGCACAGAGAATTTATAATAACTACAAAATGTTACGAGTTATGACAAAGATTAAGTACTTGATATGCACGGTGTTGGCGTTAGGCTTTATGGCGTGCACAGATTTCGGTGACGATATAGTAGAACTTCAGCGCCTGAGCAATCTTCAGAATACTCTATGGTACAACTACGACACCATAAACAAGGTCTACTACAGTATCGAATACGGCGATATTGAGGATGGCCAAGACACAGGCTGGTACAATGGCGTAATGACGGGCTACGATAATGCGGAACGCACAAATATCATAGAGGATTTAACGCAGAACTTTATCTACACCTTTACTCCTGCAGATATGTCGCAGAATATCGAGGCCGTGGTACGCGTGAAGTTCGAAAATGGCAAAAACTATGGTGGCGAGGTTATCCCAAAGGGAGCTCTTCAAATAAGCAACAAAGATGTATATATTATCCAGCTATACGAAACAGACGATACTTGGAATCCTATTGTTACTGAGGAGAATACTTACCAATCTACAATTATGATGTGGAAAGAGTAAGAGGCTAATTAGTAATTAGTAGAGAGTAATTAGTAATTGGGCGTGGTCTTCGGGCTGCGCCCTTTGTTTTAAGTGAAAACTGAAAACTGAAAAGTGTGGTGCGCTTCGCGCGAGATTTATAAAAGGGCCTGAAGGGGAGTTAAGGGGCCTAAGAGGCCTGAGGGGCCAAAGGGGGAATTAGTAAAACCCTTTCTGCCCCTTTTGCCCTTTCAGCGTAGCTGTCGCTTGGCACAAGCGAAATCAACAAGAACACACAGGGCAGCACGACCTAATTTCTTGTCAGAAGGGTGCCGAGTGCTACACTCGGCGAAAAAGGCGACGATGGGTAGTACTTGACGTACGTCCCATTGTCGCCTTTTTTGTTAGGGGCCGCAATCGGCCCCTTATCACAAGAAATTACAAGTCTGCACCAGTCCAAATATCAACCTCCTTACCGGTCTTTGGATTGATAGCAAATGGCTCGTGGAAGTTACCATCCTCACCTACCCATGTAGTGTAGATATAGGTCATACCCTCAGTACCATATGGGAACATGTGGTATGCACCGTCACGCTCCTCGCTCTTATATACATCCTCAAGGTAACCATCACCATCAAGATCCTCCCACTCTGTCCACTCACGAATATAGATACCAGACTCCTGCCACTCAGCGCTGCAACCTGCCTCACTCATAGTACCTGTATCGCAAGATGAGATAAGCTCAGCAATAAGCTTCTCTACAGTATTGATGTTTGTGTTAATCTCAGCGTTTACGAAGTTAGATGGCCACAAAGCAGCAGAGTAAGCACGTGTGTGTGGGCCTGGGATAAACTCCCAAGAGAACATTGTGAAGAGGTGTGGGTTGTGATCATACTCGAGAACCTTGATTGAAGGCTTACCAACCTCCCAGTTCTCGTCTGTACGTCTAACAACTGTACCGATGTTCGCAATAGGCTCGAAGTAAACAGCCTGTGGTGCAGAATAACCACCCTCAGCATCTACAGCCATAATTACAACTGCATACTCAACACCCATCTCGAGGTTAGACAAGCAGATGCAACCATCTACAAGAGCATACTTCTCATTAGAAGTATCGCAAATGCGGCTATCGCCAGCAAACTCAATCATATACTCACCAGCCTTCTTCTTTGAGCCGCCGTAAACATCAGTCCACTCTGCGCTACTAGTCTGAGCGTATACATATACATACTTCTCAGCACCCTCGCAAGCTACAGAGATACGAGAGTTGTCGATCTTATAGTCAAGAAGCTCAACAGCAAGTGATAGATCGTTGTATACGAAGCCCTTAGTAGTGTACTCCTGCTGAAGAACCTTACCATACTTACCGTTAGCATCTACAGCCACTGCAAAGAGAGTAAGCTTAGTATCAGCCTCAGCACCAGTGAACTCAACATCCACAGCCTCTGAAGAGTATGTCTTCTGGCCCTCTGTTGTAAGCATATTGATGACAGCCTGATCATTAGCATAAGCAGTTGCCATATATGAAGGCATTAGGTTGTAGTACATTGCGATATGGCCCTCGCTGTTAAGAGTCATACTAACAGAGGTGTACTCAATAACAAGATTGCTTACATTAGCCTCTACAGAGCCACCCTCAGCAAATGCAGATGTAGTGAGGTTCCAAGTGTATACATCAGACTCGAGAATATTAGGGAAAGCATTCTCGTTGATGTACCAAAGTACGTACTCAGAAGCTGGATCAAGCTGTGGACCATAAGGATCTACAAATGACACCAACTCACCCTTGTACTCCGCAGTAGAGAATGCAGCATAGAACTCCTCTGGATAGTCTCTGTAGTAAGAAACGATCTCCTCAGCGTTGAAATCTGCTACTGGGCAAAGACCCAACATATAGTCGTGATTCTCATCGTAACCAGCAACCTTGAATGTAACATTAAAGTCGAAGAAGCCGTTCTTTGAAACCTTCAACTCAGGAACAACGTGCTTGTAAAGGATAGAACATACATCCTTCTCCTCGATATATTGGCCACCATCCTCAGCAGTGTTAGGAGCTGCATACCAGAAGTAGTACTCGTTACCGCCAGTCAACTTAGAAATCAAGTCAGTATAAGGGATGTATAGAGAACTTGTCTCCATAAATGAGAAGTCGTGGATCTCATTATGAGTTGTACCGTTAATATGCTCGTTTGCATATGTCAAATAAGTTGCGAAGTTTGCCTCGAAAGCAGCCTTGCTCACCAAACCACCAACTATATAGTTTGCACCATAACCAGCCTCAAGGTGGATACCCTCCTTAGTGAACTTCGCAGTTGCTGGGTTAGTTGAAACACGAAGGCTTGCAATAGCTGAAGAGCCATTGTTGAATACAACCATAAGCTTTACGATAGCTGAAGACTCAGCCTTGCCAGCGTTGATATCCTCCAATGTAGGAGCTGTAACGGTAAGAGTCATACGCTCCTGCTTAGTCTTAAGCTCAGCCTCTACCTCCCAGCCCTCAGGAGTCTGAAGGATGTAGTCTACAGCATCCTGAATCTCAACGTAGAATACGCCAGTGTTGCCGTAAGCTACGAACATAGAGTCTGAAGCGAGCACAAGCTTACCATTCTGCATACCTACACGCATTGTAGTACCATCGGTGAATGTTACTACGCAGTATAGACCCAATGGATTGCCGTCAGCGTCGGTCTGCCAATCAGAGTATACAACCTCAACATTTGTGATGATAGTATCGGTAATAGACTCCGTGTAACCAGTAAGCACCCAAGTGTTACCACCGTCGAATGAAACCTCGATACCACCATTATCGTTTACCTGAGTAATAGGTGTAAGGTCTGCTACTGGCACCATATTGCCATTAACGTAGATAGCCTGAGGCTCACCGTTAACATCATACATTGCCCAGTAACGAACGCCATCAACTACAACTGTAGTGACAACATCAGAAAGACCACCACCCTTAGGGTAGATTGTAATCTGCTTGCCATTAGATAGTGTAATAACCTGGCTACCGTCACCCTTCTGCTCAACCTTACGGATAGTGAGGTCACCAGTCTGAAGACCATTTACGATGCTAAGAACATCATCAAGATCTGAGCGCAACTGCTGCACCTCCTTCTTAATGTTGTTAATCTCCTTCCAAACAGCTGTATCGTCGTATGTACACGACACAGCGCCTGCAACAACAGCCATCGCAACCACAGAGGTCACTATAGCTTTGAAGTTTGTAAAAATTTTTCTCATAATGTTTTGTAGTTTATAATGTTTGTTTTCCTATTATTTCCCCACCATAGTTATATACTATAGCGCACAAATTTAACAATTTTTTCCTAAGGAGATATTGATTATTCCGTGCTTCCCTCTATTTTTCTGCATATTATGCATAAAATTAAAGTATATCACGACATTAGCCTTTTAATAAGAATCAAAAAAATGCTATTGGGAATGGCTCAAATAGAGAGCTACCAACACCATACTACGCAAAAAACGAGGGACTGCCCAACACATTGTTAGACAGTCCCAAATTCGTATAAGTCGTATAACTCTTAAAATGGCAAATCATCAGCATCATTCTGTGGAATGAACGGAGCCTCAGGCTGTGGTTGAGGCTGTGGAGTCTGATACACAGGCTGCTGCGGTGCCTGGTATGATGGCTGCTGCGGTGCCTGATATGATGGTTGCTGATAGCCCACCTGTTGCGCACCCTCTGGGCGACGACCAAGAAGTTTCATTTCATCAGCTACAATCTCAGTAGCATAGTGCTTAACACCATCACGCTCCCACTCGCGAGTACGAATACGGCCCTCAATATAGAGTTGTGTTCCCTTGCGCACATACTTATCTACAACCTCCGCTAAATTGCGCCATAGTGTCACGGTGTGCCACTCGGTATGCTCTGTAGCTTCGTTTGTCTGACGATTAAAAATACGCTCACTTGTAGCCAAGCGCACACGCGCTACCTTAACACCAGTCTCAAGAGATCGCACCTCTGGATCAAGACCCACGTTACCTACCAATATTACTTTGTTTACCATGATATAATTCGTTTTACATTATTCAGTTATATTCTGCTCCTGCTGGGCATTTTCCGATCTATCTTTGTGGCGGATCTCCTCAAGAAGATGCCCTACAAAATCCTGATCTGGGCCCTCCACAAACTTCATCGATATAGGCTGGTAGTACATTGCACGCATAAGTTGCTCTGGAAGTCGAGCACGACGAAGACGGACAGCATCCTTCTCAGTCATAATAATCACCGCACGAGGATTGTTACGAAGCTTAGCATACAACTTACGCATATCGTCAGCCGTGAAGTCGTGATGATCACTGAAGATAAGCTTATCTATAACATTGAACTTCGATTCTGCATCAGCAATAAAGGGTCGTGGATTACCAATACCCGTCATAAGGATTGCTCGCTGACCATAGTTCACCTCCTCGCGCTCAGCAAAGTGGAACAGAGGTTCAATCATCGGGCTCTTGATACGAGTAAAATAGACCTTCTGATATGCTATTGAGCGTAACTTATTATACCACAAACGCTTATCTATAGGAGCCATCGTCTCCGAGCATTTGGTAACGATAAAGATATGCGCGGCGCGAAGGCGCGAAGGTAGATCACGCAAACGACCTAAAGGCAACATACTATCGCCCTCGATAGGGCGTGTAGAGTCCACAAGGATAATGTTCACCTTTGCCTTGACGCTACGGTGCTGGAAACCATCATCCATAACAATAAGCGAAACCTCCGGATGCTCCTTGCGAATACGCTCGATACCAACAACTCTATCCTCACACACCACAACGACGTTTTCGCTAAATTTGAGCTTTAAGAGTAGTGGCTCATCACCCACATCTGCGTAGTTATCATCCACTTGCACCTCCCTATACCCCTTTGTTCTACGGCCATAGCCTCGCGAAAGGATGGCCACGTTATAGTGTGGCTTAAGTGCGGCAAGCAGATACTCTGCGGTAGGAGTCTTACCCGTACCTCCAACGGTGATATTACCAATACACACAACAGGGATATCGAAGCTATAACTCTTCTTTATTCCCCAATCATAGAGGCGATGACGAAGGGTGATAACCATTCGATATATCCATGCTAATATGCCTGCAATAAACTTCATCTTCAAACAAATCACCGATGCTACACATCAAAACTTCATTGTCTCAATCCGACAAAAAGTCTTGATAGACAATCTCACAATCTGGTCAAAGATAGCACTTATTTTTATATTAGCCAAATAAATATTACCATTTTACACCTTTCCGCCATTTTTTGTCACTTACAGTGACAGAATAACCAAAATATTTCATACCTTTGTACATTATGAATATTTTCAAACATATATCTGCACTCCTGCTTGCACTTATGGTTGTAGGATGTGGCGGTAGCTCTACCGAAACCAAGAGCGAAAGTGCATCAAGCATAGAGGTTGTAGAGCCTACATATCTCTATGGCATCAACATCGATGGCTACGAAATCGCAAACGACACTGTCCGTATGGGAGAGACAGTAGGTGGTATTCTCGGACATCGTGGCATCTCAGCGGTTACCGTAGACAAATTGGACAAGCAGTCAAAGGATATATTCCCGCTTAAGAAGATTCGCGCCGATAACGCATACACCACATTTACGCGCAACTATACCGACTCACTCGGTGAGCATAGCAAGCTTGACTACCTTGTATATCACAAGGATGTGATTGATTATGTAGTTTTTGGTTTTGTGGGTGATAGCATCAGCATAACCCTCGGCTCTCGTCCTATGGAGATCGTACGCAAGCGTTGCGATGCAGAGATTACATCTTCACTCTGGGGCACTATTATGGAGCAGGATCTACCCTATGCCCTTGCTGCCGAGTTCGAGGATATATACCAGTGGACTGTAGACTTCTTCGGCATCCAGGCTGGAGACTCATTCAAGGTTATCTACGACGACAAGGTTGTTGATGGCAAGAGTGTTGGCATTGGTCGCATCTGGGGTGCGGAGTTTGTACATTGCGGAAAGCAGTACTACGCAATACCATTTACTCAAGATGGCAAGCTACAATATTGGGAGTCTAATGGAGAGTCGCTACGCAAGCAGTTCCTAAAGGCCCCACTTAAGTATAGCCGTATCAGTTCGAAATTCTCAAATGCACGTCTACACCCTGTATATAAGGTATATCGACCACACCATGGTGTAGATTATGCAGCACCTGCAGGCACACCTGTACACTCGGTTGCAGATGGTACAGTTACCTTCCGTGGTTGGGATAAGGGAGGTGGTGGTAACACCATCAAGATTAAGCACGCTGGCGGTATGGAGACAGGTTATCTCCACCTTAAGAGTTTTGCTAAGGGCATCAGCGTTGGTACTCGCGTATCACAGGGACAGCTTATCGGTTATGTGGGCTCCACAGGAGCTTCTACAGGCCCTCACCTCGACTTCCGCATCAAGAAGAATGGCACTCCGATAGATCCTCTTAAGATGGTACAAGAGCCTGCAGAGCCTATATCATCTGCTAACAAGGCAGCATTTGAAGCTATCCGCAATAGAGTTATTGCCGAGCTTGATGGTATTGAGGATATTGCTGGAGGTGTAATTACCGAGCAGGATATAATACCAACACCTAAGAATGAGTAATATGGAGGATAACTTCCTAAAATTCATACGCAAACACCATCTGCTTACCCTTGCCACAGTAAATGGCGAGGGTATGCCTTATGTTGCCAACTGCTTCTATGCCTACGACAAGGAGCGCAATCTCTTTATCTTCACCTCCGACACCTCTACACGTCACGGCAAGGAGATGGAGCAAAATAGCAATGTGGCACTCTCCATCGCCCTTGAGACACGCGTTGTAGGGCGCATTCAAGGTCTGCAAATAGTGGGTAAGGCGCAGCGTGGCGACAGCAAGGCGCAAGCCACATATATTAAGCGATTCCCATATACAGTTGTAGCACCACTATCGCTATGGATGGTAGCGCCTACGATGATGAAACTTACGGATAACACTTTAGGTTTTGGAAAGAAACTAATATGGCAAAGCGAGGAGTAATAATTGTTGCAGGAGGCTCAGGAAGTCGTATGCAGTCGTCGCTACCTAAGCAGTTTATGATTCTTGGCGGCATACCCGTCGTGGCACGTACCATAAACACCTTCTACGAGGCTCTACCAGGGGCAGAGATTGTCGTGGTGCTACCAGAGGAGCACATCCCTCTTTGGCGCAACCTTACAGCACGTTTCGAGGTTGCCCCACACCGTTGCGTATCGGGAGGCAAGGAGCGCTTTGACTCTGTTAAGAATGGTATTAAGGCTCTCTCGGAGGAGGTTGAGTATATAGCTATCCACGATGGCGTGAGGGCATTGGTTAGTAAGCGACTTATCGTAGGCACTATGCTTGAAGTGGAAAAATGTGATGCCGTTATACCTGTTGTCGATGCTGTGGACTCATACCGCGTAGTAGAGGGTGATGATTCAAAGGTTATATCTCGCTCCTCACTACGCATTGTACAGACTCCGCAGGTCTTTCGTAGCAATATCATACGACGTGCTTATGAGCAGACGTTCGATGCACGATTTACCGATGATGCAACGGTTGTAGAGTCGCTGGGCGTGAAGATAAACCTCTTCAAGGGCGACCGCTCAAATATTAAGCTCACCACCCCTGAGGATATGATTTATGCTGAGGCGATGATTGAAAAGTGAAAAGTGGTTAAGGGTAGTTAAAGGTTTTTAAGGGAGTTTAAGGAGTTTAGTAGTTAATGTCAATAAAAACACTAATCTCACTAAATTCCCTATAAACTATCTAACAAAAAGTCGACATACAGGGCAGCACGACCGAATTTCTCAGGAGAAGTAGTGAGATGTGGCGCATCGCAAAAGAAACCACCCAGGGATAGTACACTTTAGTACAGCCCTGGGTGGTTTGAACTTTTGGGATGTGCCGCATATTGCGGCTTATCGTGAGAAATAAATTTCTTGTCAGAAGGGCGCATCTAACATTAATTAGCCCCACGACCTAATTTCTTGTCAGAAGGGCGCATCTAACATTAATTAGCCCCACGACCTAATTTCTTGTCAGAAGGGGTTAGATGTGGCCTCGATAAAGAAATTGCCCCAGATAGGACATACTTGGCGTATTTACTATCTGGGGCAATGATTGAGAGGTCGCAGATGACCCCTTATCACAAGAAATTACTTACTTGCTGGTCATAATGCGCAGAATCATCGCATCAGTATGCACCATCGCATCGCGACCAATGTCGGTAAGGTTGCGGATAGACTTATCT
>JAZOQR010000006.1:0-15847 GCA_045656185.1 Alistipes sp.
GGGGCTGACTAAAAAGTAACTTAGCCAGCCCCCATAAGAGAGTGAATAAAAAGATGTAGTTTTAGGCTTGCGAAGCCCGAAAAAGCGGAGTTTACTGAGCGTAAATGAGCATTTTGAGGGCAAGCGTAACGACAAAATACACCTTTTTATTCACTCTCCTTTTTATTTAAGCATATTGTAATGGCAGTACATAAGTTTGCCCTCGTCGTCGCGCAGATGCATACCGCCACCGCGGCAGAACTCCCATACTTTGCACCCCTTGCACTCTCCGCTCTTAGTCCACTCGCGGTTGCGGAAGGGTTCAAATCTATTTTGCCATACATCCCAGAAGCTGTCGTTATAGATGTTGCCCTGGGCGTAGTTGCCACGGACACTCGTACAGCCTGAAATATCGCCATTAACGCGGATAGAGGCTACGGTAACGCCGGCGTTACACATATAGAAGTGGTCGCGCACCTCCGTCTCGTAGCCACCTAAGAAGCCCTCACAGGCGTAGCTTAGATTGATGCGTCCCTCCTTGCGGGTGGTGCGTATAAACTCCATAAGGCGTCGGAACTGCTCAGGGCTGAGGTTGAGCCTCTCATCGCGCTTGGCGCGTCCTGCAGGGAAGATCGAGAAGATACGCCAGTGGCTGATACCCTCGCTGATAAGGTACTCCTTCCACTCCTCCAATCTATCTATCATTGCAGGTGTTACGCAGGTGATAACATCATACGTGAGGCCCTCCACCTCACGGATGTAGCCTATAGCCTTGCGGGCGCGCTCGAAGCTCTCGCTATTTTGGCGGATATCGTTGTGCACCTCTGCGAAGCCATCGAAACTTACCGACACCGACCTAAGTCCTGCATCTATGAGCGAGTGTAGGCGTTCGCGTGTAAGGCTTAGACCATTGGTCACCATGCCCCACATATATCCTCGGCGTGTAACCTCATATCCTGCCTCCTCCAGATCCTTGCGTACAAGTACCTCGCCACCCGAGAAGATGATAAGCACATCCTTAGGGTTGACATTTGGTGTTATCTCGCTATCAAGCACCTTCAGAAAGTCCTTCAGGGGCATATCGCTCTGGCTGACATCTGTACGGCAGTCGCTACCGCAGTGTCGGCACCTTAGGTTACAACGAAGCGTACACTCCCAGAAGAGTGTACGCAGCTTGTGACGCTCCACAACATCGTCGTACATACCCTTGAAAATATTCAGAGCAAGACGCTTGCGGATGCCTATATGTCGTCCTTTCACTATATCTATGTTTTACTTGCAGTAAATCTCTACTCCAAAACCATATCTGCCTTGTCAGACTCCTCGTCGTGAAGAACCTCCTTAGTGTTGGCATCGACTAGCTCCTTACCATCCTCGTCTACAGGGATAGCCACACGACCATCAGGGAATTTCGCACCCTCAGACTTTGCACCATTACGAGCTGGTGGTAGTGGATTGCCATTCTCATCCACAGGGCGAGCAATGCTACCATCAGGGAATGGAACACCATACATAAGGTGGATGCGTGGATCGTTCTCCTCGTTGATGAGGACATTTGCCTCCTCCTTATTCTCGCTCTTGGCAGCCTTCTTTGTGCCACAGCATGCTGATGCAGAGAAACCAAGAAGAGTCAAAAGTGCAATCTTAAACTTTGTATTCATAATATCTATATTTTAGACTATATTCACCACAAATATAATCGATTTTATTTGATTCTACAATAGTAACGTAAAATTTATGGCGATAAGTATTGCATCCATAAATAAATTTCGTAACTTTGGACTACGAAATAGGCAAATGATATGAAAGGACGAGTTAAGTGGTTCGACGATAAACGTGGTTACGGCTTCATCACCTCCGAGGATGGAGTAGATACCTACGTACACTTTACCGCAATAGTCACCGAGGGCTACCGCACACTAAAGCATAATTGGTATGTAGAGTACGAGGTGGTGACCGTGGAGGATGGTCGCGCCGAAGCACGAAATGTTATTGTTAAAAAGTAATATTTTGTAGATAAAATTTGGAGTCTCGCACTTTTTTATTATCTTTGCATAACCTACTAATCTAATGATGAACAGAGCATACGACATAAATATTCAGTTCATGGCTATCTCAAATATGGCCATTATGTCTATGTCTATGCGAATGTGCCGTTAGGCACTCTTTTAACTTTGTGAGGTTACGTACCGCACCCTTTTCCAACCTAAATATTTTGCATTGTCTTGTTGGCTCTTTTGGCATCTACATTGTTCGTAAATGCTTATTTGCCCCAAGTAAACTCCGCAAAGCGCAAAATAGTTGCCCTGCATAATTTGTTACCTGTTTTGCCATCTGCTGGAGGTTGAATAAATCAATGTAAAAATAGTGTAACCGATTGCTATTTAGGCTATTGGTGTAAATTATGTATAATCTAAAAACGATATATTATGTCAGAGAGAAAACTACACTTCGAGACACTTCAAATACACGGTGGCTACCATATCGACGAGTCTAATGCTCGCGGTATTGCCATACATCCAACGGCTGCATACCACTTCCCTACGTGCGACAATGCTGCTAACCTATTTACACTCAGCGAACCAGGATACATATATACACGCTTGCACAACCCTACAACTGCGGCTTACGAGGAGCGCATAGCTGCCCTCTATGGTGGTGTGGGGGCTTTGGCAACGGCATCAGGTATGTCAGCTATTCTTCTTACGGTCACAGCTTTAGCTAAGGCGGGTGAGAATGTCGTGGCGTCGCCATATCTCTATGGTGGTACGCACAACCAGTTCGTTATCTCGTTGCGTAACTTAGGTATAGAGTGTCGTTTGGCTGCCAGCGACTCGGCCGATGATATGGCAAAGTTGGTAGACGATAATACCCGAGCACTCTTTGTGGAGTCGATGGGTAATCCTACTTGTCGTGTAGCTGATATCGAGGCACTTGCCGAGGTGGCACATAGCAATAACATACCTCTTATCGTAGATAATACCTTCGGTGCAGGTGGTTATCTATGCAACCCATTTGAGTGGGGTGCGGATATTATCACCGATTCGGCAACAAAGTGGATTAATGGCCACGGTACAGCGATGGGCGGTATCATCGTAGATAGTGGTAAGTTCGATTGGCGCGCATCGGGTAAGTTTCCACAGATTGACGGCCCTTCTGAAGGATATCACGGTCTTAATTTATGCGATGCTTTTGGTGCTCAGGCCTTTATAGTGAAGTGTAGGGTGGATGGTATGCGCGACTTTGGTTGCTGTCCTTCGCCATTCGATGCATACTTGATGTTGCTCGGCTTGGAGACCCT
Organism: Alistipes sp.; assembly: GCA_045656185.1. Lineage (GTDB taxonomy): Bacteria > Bacteroidota > Bacteroidia > Bacteroidales > Rikenellaceae > Alistipes. Next base: position 3,281 of record JAZOQR010000006.1, read on the forward strand.
ATCATTGCGCGTGAAGCACGAGGTGGAGTCGGCGTATAAGTTGGCAGAGTATTGTCGCAACCACCCAAAGGTGGAGCGCGTGAGCTTCGTGGGCTTCGAGGATCACCCATCATACGCCCTAGCACAGAAGTATTATAAGTTCGGAGCTTCGGCAGTCTTGACCATAGAACTTAAAGGCGACTTGGACTCTACGGTTAAGTTTGTCGAGAGCCTTAAACTTTCGGGTAATATGACTATGATTGGCGACTCAATATCAGTGGTTACACATCCTGCATCTACAACCCATAAGCAACTCTCAGAGGAGGCTAAGCGTGCTGCGGGCATCACGCCAACACTATTGCGTATATCGCTCGGTTTGGAGAATGTAGAGGATATAATTGCCGATTACGAGCAGGCTCTTAGCGCATTGTAGTATGAGCAAACTCTATAAACATAACTCTTCGTTCGTGTTGGAGTCGGGCGAGGTACTCCCAGAGTTGGAGATTGTCTACGACACCTTCGGGGAACTTAACGAGGCTAAGGATAATGTTATCTGGGTATGTCATGCGCTCACGGCAAACTCCGATGTGGCGGATTGGTGGCCTCATACCGTAGAGCAGGGGCGTTTCCTTGATCCTACGCGCTACTTTGTTGTATGCGCTAACTTTCTCGGCTCGCACTATGGTACAACATCGCCACTCTCGCTAAACCCTGCCACGGGTCAGAAGTACTACTACGACTTCCCACGTATAACGGTGCGCGATATGGTGCGCTGCCATCAGCTATTGGCTAAGGAGCTCGGTATCGAGTGTGTCAAGTTGTTGATTGGTAGCTCGATAGGTGGCTTCCAGTGTGTGGAGTGGGCGATTATGGAGCCGGACTTTATGGAAAACTTGGCGCTTATCGCCACAACCACTTGCTCGGAGCCTTGGGCTGCAGCCTTCAACGAATCGCAGCGTATGGCCATTCGCCTCGATAAGAGTTGGGGTGAGAGACGTGACGATGCAGGTATTGATGGTATGGCTGTTGCGCGCTCGATAGCCTTGATAAGCTATCGCGGTGGTGCTGCCTACAATGCCACACAGCAGGAGTTAGAGGGGGGCGAGGATGTATCGTTTGAGCGCCGTGCCCACACCTATCAGCAGTATCAGGGCGAGAAGCTGCGCCGTAGGTTTAACGCGATGTCATACTATCGTCTCTCGGAGGCTGTTGACTCGCACAATATTGGACGTAATAGAGGGGGTGTTGCCGAGGCATTGCGTGGTATCAAGGCGCATACGTTGGTGGTGGCTATTAGCTCCGATATACTCTTTCCACCTGAGGCGCATACGCCACTGCGTGAGCACATTGCCGATGTAGAGTACCACCTCATAGAGTCGGAGTTTGGTCACGACGGCTTCCTTGTAGAACACGAAAAATTGAATAAAATAATTACAAACTTTATAAGCTAAATATACTATGAAAAATCTTAATATCGGACTCTTCGGTTTTGGTAATGTGGGTCGTGGCCTATACGATGTATTGCAGCGCATAAGCTCTACAAATGTGACTATCAAGCGCATCTGCGTGCGCAATATTGAGAAAGAGCGTGGCATCAAGGCAGAGTTTACTGCAAACCCTGACGATATCTTCAACGATAAGGATATCAACCTTATAGTCGAGGTTATCGACGATGCTGAGGCTGCATACGATATCGTTAAGCGCGCCCTTAAGAGCCGTATTCCAGTGGTTTCGGGAAATAAGAAGATGCTTGGTCACCATATCATCGAGCTTATCGACCTTCAGGAGCAGTACAACACAGCCCTCCTCTACGATGCCTCAGCGTGTGGCTCTATTCCTGTTATCCGTAACCTTGAGGAGTACTACGACAATGACCTGCTAACATCGGTTAAGGGTATCCTCAATGGCTCGTCAAACTTTATCCTATCTAAGATTTTCAACGAGCATATGTCCTATGCTGCCGCCTTGAAGCTTGCTCAGGACTTGGGTTTTGCAGAGAGTAACCCTACGCTCGATATCGATGGTTGGGACTCGCTCTACAAGCTCATTATTATCACTATGCACGCCTTTGGTGTATATGTAGCACCTGAGGAGATTCTAACCTATGGTATCTCTACGATGAACGACTCTGATATTCGCTTTGCCCTTGAGAAGGATCGTCGCATCAAGCTTGTTGCCCACGTAGAGAAGATTGACGACCGCCTAATTATGTGCGTATTACCACAACTTATCTCGCGTAACAAGTATATCTATAGCGTTGAGGATGAGTTCAATGGCGTTGTTATTAAGGGACTCTTCTACGACAAGCAGTTTATGTTCGGTCGTGGTGCTGGTGGACACCCTACAGGCTCTGCAGTGCTTAGCGATATCACCGCTTGCGCCTATAACTACCGCTACGAGTATAAGAAGCGCAACGACTCGGTGCTACCAAAGTATACCACTGAGCACACCTTCCGTATCTACTTCCGATATAAGAGTGCTGAGCAGCGTAACCTCCTTAATTTCACAAAGATTCGTGAGCAGTACACCTCTGATGAGTATAACTATATCGTAGGTGATGTAACCCTAACAAATCTTAAGGCGCATCAGGAGGAGTTGAGAGTGGCGGATTGTTTTGTTGCGGCTTATCCTCTCGACTAAGGAATTTCTTGTGATAAGGGGTCATTCTCGACCTCTCAATCATTGCCCCAAATGGGAAATACGCCAAGTATGTCCCATCTGGGGCAATTTCTTTATCGAGGCCAAGCCTAACCCCTTCTGACAAGAAATTTGGGTCTCGCGCTTGGGAAGGTGCGTGTTGTTAAAAGGCGTTGCCTTTTTGGGGAAAGAGACGGAAGAAACGACAACGAAACTGAGTATCAAAAATGCTCTCTGCTGTCTCTGCTGTCCCTGCTGTCCCTGCTGTCTCTGATCTCACATTAATCGCAAAGTTCACTTTTCACCTTTCACTTTATAAACACGCGTCGCAGACACCATACTTTTCAGTTTTAACCTTTCAGTTTTCACTTTAGAATAGTTCCAGCTGCTCTGGCGAGGAGTTAAATGTTAGGCGGTGGTAGGGTGAGAGACCATGTTCGCGGATGGCAAGACGGTGGTCGCGTGTAGGGTAGCCCTTATTCTTTGCCCAACCATACATCGGATACTCCTTATCTAAGCGTTGCATATACTCATCGCGGTGGGTCTTAGCAAGTACCGAGGCTGCGGCGATATTGGCATACTTGCCGTCGCCCTTGACTATTGTGCGCCACGGAATATCGAGGTCGGTCTTGAAGCGATTACCGTCGATGACGATATATTCTGGCTTGAGACTCAGATTCTTAATTGCTATATTCATTCCCTCAATCGAGGCGTTTAGGATATTTATCTGGTCGATACGCTCAGCGCTAACCTCCGCCACATACCACGCTAAAGCCTCCTGCTCGATGATAGCACGGAGCTTGTTGCGTCGTGTCTCGGTCATCTGCTTCGAGTCGTTGAGCAAAGGGTGGTGAAAGTCGGGAGGTAGTATCACTGCGGCAGCAAAGACAGAGCCTGCCAAACAGCCTCGTCCAGCCTCATCGCAGCCAACCTCAAGGAGTTCTCTCTGATAGCAGGTTTCAAGCATACTACTCGCTTTGTTTCTCGGTTTGGTAGCACTCGTTATCTGGGGTAAATACTCCATTCTCATAGGTCTTGATATGGTGGAGCATAGCTTCGCGAACGCTTATATTTGTAGGGCGTAGCTGGCGCTGAACAATAATGCTATTAATGTAGTTTTCAGCGATATAGTTGCACATCGCCACGCGATATGAGCGCTCCTCAAGATCGAATATAACATCCTGTGCTTCACCCTCCTCATTCAAGATAATGGTATATGGCGCGTCGGAGCGGAAGTATGGGTAGTGCGACTCTTTGTCTGGGCGCTCAGGAGTGCCGCTATTGTACTTAGCGATAATAAAATCGCGGAGCTGTTTTTGTGTCATCGTGCCGATATATATCGTCGACATAAATGGGTCATTATTAAGTATATCGACAAGCTTAATATCGCCCTCCTTAATCTCTTCAAGGCGGATACCTCCATAGTGATAGAAGGTTATCTCTGGTACAAAACCACTGCTATATGGGTAGTTTGCCAATGCCTCGATGGTGAAGTTTGCAACACCATCCTTTGTGGCTGTAGCGTCGGCGTGTCCCACGATGCTATTTAGCTTAGGATCGCTGGCCTTAAGTCTCTCAATATGCTCCGCCATAGTCTTGTCTGGGGCTATATCTTCGATAGCAATTTGTTCGTATTTGATGTTTGCGATACGCTTATTCTTTACCATTATATCTGCTATGGTTACATAGCGTAATTTATTCTTATTCTGAGAGATGTGAGTGTATTCATATCTCTCGTTTACAAGGTCGTGGCTGTGACCTCCTGCAATCCAATGGCAGTATGGACTCTGCTCGGCAACGATGATATCTCTATCCAGGCCCATATGCGATAGTAGAATAACCATATCGCAGTTTGGAGCTATCTCCTCACAAACTCTACAAGCCGTCTCCAAATCGGGCGTGAAGGTGTAGTTGGTGAATGCATCATTGCCACCCAGAGGTTTGCCGTTGTTGTCGGTATCTACGATGCCTACAAAGCCAAGTTCTACGCCATAGTGCTCTATGATGGTATATGGTTGTAGGGTAGTTGCACTGTTGTGGGCCTTTACGTTGGCGCATATAATTGGGAACTTGGCGCACTCAATCATAGCATCTAAGATGTTTGAACCCTTGTCGAATTCGTGGTTGCCGAGTGTTGCCACGTCGTAACCGATATCGTTCATAAGTTCAATCATTGGTGCGCCTGGTACTATGGCATCATCAACATAGGCGTTGCCAGAGACTCTATCTCCAGAGTCCACAACGATAACCTCGCCACGCTTCTCATACTCGTTGATTATGGTCTTAAGTTTTGGCATATTCTCAATCGAAGCGTGTATATCGTTTGTCGCGATGACGTAAATATGTTGCTCTGTTGGAGTGCTACATTGCCAAATTAGGAGCCCTGAAAATAGTAGTAATATGAAAAAAAATAGTTGTTTTCGCATAAGTTGTCTGTTTTAATCGTTACAAATTTATAAAAAATTACTATCTTTACACTCAAATTAATAAAAAAAGGTCTAAAAGGATGCACAATGTAACGCTTAGCTTGGTAAACAATTCCACAAACGTAGAAGTGGAGATGGGCACAACGCTTATGGATGTGTTGTGTAGCACAGATATTTCGATGCCCTATCCGGTGCTTGTGGCAAGAGTAAATAATGCCTTCAAAAGTCTTGGTTATCGCATCTACAAGCCTGTAACGGTTGAGTTTCTTGATATACGTAGTTTCGAGGGCTACCGTGTTTACCAGCGAACACTATCCTTTGTGATGCAGCGTGCATCGTTAGAGGTGTTCCCTGAGAGGAAGTTGCGTATTCGTCACACCTTGGGCAATGGTTTCTATGCCGAGTATGATGATAATATTGTGCCTACTGTTGAGGATGTGGCGCTACTAAAGCAGCGTATGAGCGAACTCATAGCACTCGATATCCCAATCACTCGTGAAAAGCGTCTTGCCGAGGAGGTGGCTAAGCACTATGCCGAGTATGGCTTTGATGATCGCTTAGAGTTGCTAAATACTCGCCCACGTCTCTATCGTACGGTAAATTATCTCGGTGAGATGCCTGGTTACTTCTATGGTGAGCTTGCACCTTCGTCGGGTTATGTTAAGCGTTTCGATATTGCACAATACTACAATGGCCTATATGTTGCCCTTCCAGCGCGTACAAATCCTGAGGTGGTGACAACAGCGATAAATCACGATAAGATGTTCGATATCTTCCACGAGTATCAGCAGTGGATAGATATTATGGGTGTGCCTACTGTAGGCGACTTGAATCGTCGTGTTATGAATGGCGATACTTCGGAGTTGATACAGATTGCCGAGGCCTTCCACGAGAATAAGATTGCATCCATAGCACGTGCTATTGCCGATGCAAATGCAGAGCGTGGTGTGCGCTTGGCTCTTATCTCTGGTCCTTCGTCGAGTGGTAAGACCACATTCTCGAAGCGTCTTGGTGTACAGCTTCGTGTCTTGGGTCTCGATCCTGTGCTTATAGCCCTTGATGATTACTTTGTGGATAGAGATAAAACTCCGCTTGGTGAGGATGGCAAGCCCGATTTCGAGGCATTGGAGGCTATCGACCTTGAGACGTTGAATAAGCATCTGAAGGCTCTATCTAATGGCGAGAGTGTTGAGATTCCACGCTATGACTTTATATCGGGTAAGCGTCAGTGGCATGAGAAGCCTCTTAAGTTGACCGACCGCTCGATACTTATTATGGAGGGTATCCACGCCCTAAATCCAGAGCTTACGCCAGGTATCTCTGCTGGTGAGAAGTTCAAAATATATATCTCATGCTTTACCTCGGTGGCGATGGATAACTTCTCGAGAATCCCTACAACCGACAATCGTCTATTGCGTCGTATGATTCGCGACAATGCCACACGCGGTAACAATGCACTGCGTACACTCGCAATGTGGGGCTCGGTGCGCCGTGGCGAGGAGAAGCATATCTTCCCATATCAGGAGAATGCTAATGTGATGTTTAATTCGTCGCTATTCTATGAGATTTCGGTATTGAGAGCTATTGCCGAGCCGCTACTTCGTGAGGTGCCCGATACCGAGCCAGAGTATGCTGAGGCAAGGCGTATGTTGCGCTTCCTCGATAACTTCACTCCGATACAACCAGACCAGATACCACCTACATCGCTCCTTAGAGAGTTTATCGGTGGTAGCTCGTTCACATATTGATAACAACTAAATTTACTAATAACTAATTAACACAATGAAAACCTTTGATAGCTTTGTGGACCGTCACACCGGTCTAAACTCTAAGGAGGATTTGCAGCAGATGCTTGCAACAATTGGCGTAGGCTCAGTTGAGGAGCTTTTGCAGCAGGTTATCCCACAGAATATTCGCCTTAAGAAGGCTCTTGATTTGCCAGAGGCAATGAGTGAGTATGAGTATGCATCGCATATCGCTACACTTGCTGCTAAGAACCGCACATTGCGCTCATTTATCGGTATGGGTTACTATCCTAACGTTGTGCCAGCCGTAGTATCGCGTAACGTATTTGAGAACCCTGCGTGGTACACATCATACACACCATACCAGGCTGAGATTTCTCAGGGTCGTTTGGAGGCGTTGCTTAACTACCAGACAGCTATCCTCTCGCTTACAGGTATGGAGGTTGCTAACTGCTCACTTCTTGATGAGGCTACAGCAACTGCAGAGGCTATGTTGATGATGTACGCTTTGCGTTCACGTGATGCTGTGAAGCAGGGCAAAAACCAGCTCTTTGTAGACGAGAATATCTTCCCACAGACACTCGATGTATTGCTCACACGCTCTGAGCCATTCGGTATCGAGATTATTCGCGATGACTTTGCTACATATGAGTTCACAGGTAAGGAGTTTGGTGCTATTTTGCAGTTCCCAGCTGCTAATGGTGAGGTTCGCGATTACGCTGGCTTTGCAGCTAAGGCTCACGAGGCAGGTGTTCTTGTTACTGCTATTGCCGATCTTCTATCGTTGGCACTCTTGAAGTCGCCAGCAGAGTGGGGTGCAGATATCGCAGTGGGTACAACACAGCGTTTGGGTTGCCCTATGGGTCTTGGTGGTCCATCAGCAGGTTATATGGCTACACGCGATGCTTACAAGCGTAATATGCCAGGTCGTATCATCGGTGTATCTGTAGACCGCCTGGGTAATAAGGCTCTTCGTATGTCATTGCAGATGCGTGAGCAGCATATCAAGCGCGAGAAGGCTACATCTAACATCTGTACTGCTCAGGCTTTGATGGCATCGATGGTAGGTTTCTACTGTATATATAATGGTAAGGAGGGTCTTGAGCGTGCTGCGCTCAATGCTCACACTGCAGCTGTTACTGTAAAGGAGGCTTTGGAGACTTTGGGCTACAAGGTACGTACACAGGCTTTGTTCGATACTTTGGAGGTTGAGGCCGAGGCGTCTGTAATTCAGGATATCGCCCTTGCACGCGAGATTAACTTCTTCTACCCAGCTGACGACTGCGTTCGTATGTCGTTCGACGAGGTTACTACCGATGCTGAACTTCAGACAGTTGTTGATATCTTCGCTGAGGCACGTGGTAAGAAGGCTAAGGCTGTTAAGCGTGTTGAGGCTGCAGCTATCGCTGCGGATGTAAAGCGTGGTACAGAGTTCTTCTCAGAGACCATTTTCAACTCATACCGCACTGAGACCGAGATGATGCGCTATATTAAGAAGCTTGAGTTGCGCGATATCTCGTTGATGAACTCTATGATTTCACTTGGCTCTTGTACAATGAAGCTTAACGCTGCACAGCTTATGCAGCCACTCTCATTGCCAGGCTTCCAGAATATCCACCCATTTGCTCCTGCAGACCAGGCAGAGGGCTACCGCGAGCTTATTGCAAACCTTGAGAACTACTTGGCTGTAATCACAGGCTTTGCAGGTTGTACGCTTCAGCCTAACTCAGGTGCTGCTGGCGAGTATGCAGGTCTTATGATGATTCGTGCATACCACCAGAGCCGTGGTCAGGGCTATCGTAACGTAATCCTTATCCCATCATCTGCACACGGTACAAACCCTGCATCTGCAGCTATGGCGGGTATGAAGATTGTTATCGTTGCTTGTGATGAGAATGGTAATATCGATGTTGAGGACCTTAAGAAGAAGGCTGAGGAGTACTCTTCAGAGTTGTGCGGTTTGATGGTTACATACCCATCTACTCACGGTGTCTTCGAGAGCCGTATTCGCGATATCGTAGACGCGGTACATGATGCTGGTGGTCAGGTATATATGGATGGTGCAAATATGAATGCTCAGGTAGGTCTTACAAACCCAGGCTTTATCGGAGCCGATGTTTGCCACCTTAACCTCCACAAGACCTTCGCGATGCCTCACGGTGGTGGTGGTCCTGGTGTTGGTCCTGTATGCGTTGCAGAACACCTTGTTAAGTTCTTGCCTACACACTCTTTGATGGAGACTGGTGGCGAGGAGGGTATCACTGCTGTATCATCATCTCCATGGGGTTCAGCGATGTTGCTTCCTATCACATATGGTTATATCCGTATGCTCGGCTTCGAGGGCTTGCGTCGTTCTACAGAGCTTGCTATCGTTAACGCAAACTATATGTCGTCAGCTCTTAAGCACGAGTATAAGACATACTACTCTGGCGAGACTGGTCGTGTAGGTCACGAGATGATTCTCGACCTCACACGCTTTAAGCACGACTATAATATCGACTGTGGTGATATCGCACACCGTCTTATGGACTACGGCTTCCACGCTCCAACCCTCTCATTCCCAGTGCACGAGACACTAATGGTTGAGCCTACAGAGTCTGAGTCTAAGGCTGAGATGGATCGCTTTATCGAGGCTCTCATCCAGATTAAGCGCGAGTGCGAGGCAGCAGCTGCTTCAGGCAATGCCGACAATGTTGTAGTAAACGCTCCACATACAGCTAAGGAGCTTGCTGGTGAGTGGTCACACCCATACTCTCGCGAGGAGGCAGCATTCCCACTCTCATGGATCGTGGAGAATAAGTTCTTCCCATACGTAACCAAGATTGATAACGGTTATGGTGATCGTAACTTGGTTTGCCGCTGCACAGAGTAATTTCTTGTGATAAGGGGTCATCTGCGACCTCTCAATCATTGCCCCAAATGGGAAATACGCTTAGTATGTCCCTTTTGGGGCAATTTCTTTATCGAGACCAAATCTAACCCCTTCTCAAAAGAAATTCGGTTGTGCTGCCCTGTGTGTTCTTGTTGATTTCGCTTGTGCCAAGCGACAGCTACGCTGAAAGGGCAAAAGAGGCAAAAGGGGCAGAAGGGGATTTGCTAATTACTAATTTCGCCCTTAGGCCCCTTAGGCCCTTTAATTCCCCTTAGGCCCCTATACCAATTACCAATTCTTTTGTTTTTTAATTTTGTTTGCGAAAAATTTGTTTTTTCAAGAAAAAAAACTTAATTTTGTTAGTTGAATAACACCGTAAGGGTGTTTGGATGTTTGATTACCTAAAAACTAACTAAATAAACCTTTGTGAAACTATGACAAAGATTCTTAAAATTCGCGATCTTACTTTGCGTGATGGCCAGCAGTCATCATTCGCAACTCGTATGACTCAGCAGCAGGTTGATCGCTGTCTTCCTTTCTATAAGGATGCAGGCTTCTACGCTATGGAGGTGTGGGGCGGTGCTGTGCCTGACTCAGTAATGCGTTACCTAAACGAGAACCCTTGGACTCGTCTTGAGACTATTAAGAGAGCTGTGGGTGATGTATCGAAGCTAACCGCTTTGTCGCGTGGTCGTAACCTCTTTGGTTATGCTCCATATACTGACGAGATTATCGACGGTTTCTCTCGCAACGCTATCGAGAGTGGCTTGGGTATTATGCGTATCTTTGATGCGTTGAACGATGTGGACAACGTGAAGTCTACAATTAAATATATCAAGCAGTATGGCGGTATCGCTGACTGTGCCGTATGTTACACCGTAGATCCTAAGTATAATGATGGCGAGGAGCACGAGAAGGTATTTACCGACGAGTACTTCCTCGATAAGGCACGCCAGATGGCGGAGCTTGGTGCTGATATGATCACTATCAAGGATATGTCTGGTCTTATCCCACCAGCACGCGTTGCAGGTCTTATTAAGCTTCTAAAGAAGGAACTTGGTGTTGTGGTAGACTTCCATACACACTGTACTCCAGGTTACGGTCTTGGCTCTGTATATGCAGCTATCGTTGCGGGTGTTGATATCGTTGATACTAACTGCTGGTGGTTCGGTGGTGGTACAGGTGCTCCTGCAGTAGAGTTGGTATATCTCTTCTGTAAGAAGTTGGGCATAGAGCTTGGTGCTAACATGGAGGCTGTAGCTAAGATTAACGAGCAGCTAAAGGATATTCGTAAGGAGCTTGAGATCTCTGTGTTTGGTGCAGAGAAGCCACTTCCAAAGCCATTTAACCCACTTGTAGATGAGACTCCAGCAGAGGTAGATGCTTTGCTTGATCGTTGTGTTAAGGCTGCACAGGAGGAGAACTGGGATGAGCTTTTGGAGGCATCACAGGCTATCGAGGCATACTTCGGCTTCCCAGCGCCTAACAAGCTTGTTCAGGATGCTGAGATTCCTGGTGGTATGTATTCAAATATGGTGGCACAGCTTAAGCAGCTTGGCGCTGAGGATATCCTTCCACGCGCTATGGAGCTTATTCCACCAGTACGTCTTGCAGCGGGTCTTCCACCTCTCGTAACTCCTACATCGCAGATTGTAGGTGCTCAGGCGGTGAACTGCGCAATGGATGAGAAGGCAGGTCGTGCAATGTACACAAATAAGTCGGCTCAGTTCGTAGGTCTTGTGAAGGGTGACTATGGTCGCACACCAGTGAAGATTGACGAGGACTTCCGTGAGAAGATTTGTGGCTTCCGTGAGGAGCGCCCATACGATACATCTAAGTACCAGAAGCAGCCAAACCCAGTATTGGAGAAGGCGGGTGGTGTTCTCCTTGCTGAGAATGAGAAGGAGGAACTCTTGCTCGAGTTGTTCCCATTGGTAGCTAAGGCTTACCTCACAGGTGTTAAGGAGGCTGCATATGCTGAGAAGGTTGCTGCAGATCCATCACTTAAGAAGGAGGAGAAGGTTGAGCTTCAGCCTATCACTGGCGATACTATCGTTGCACCACTTCCAGGTCGTGTTATCGAGCTTAAGGTTAAGGTGGGCGACACAGTTGCTGTAGGTCAGGAGGTTGCTATCCTTGAGGCTATGAAGATGGAGAACTCTATCACATCTGACTACGCTGGTAAGGTTAAGCAGATTATTGTTAAGGAGGGTGACACTGCTCAGGCTGAGGGTATCATCATCGAGATTGAGAGCGCTAAGGCTGGTGCAGGTGCTGCTGCTAAGCGCCCTGTAACAGGTAAGACTGTATGTGCACCACTTCCAGGTCGTGTTATCGAGCTTAAGGTTAAGGTGGGCGATAAGGTTAATTCTGGCGACGAGGTTATGATTCTCGAGGCTATGAAGATGGAGAACTCTATCACTACAGATTATGCAGGTTATGTTCGCCAGATTCTCGTTGCTGAGGGCGATACTGTAGCTGCTGATGCTATCCTTATCGAGATTGCAGACTCTATGGACGAGGCTGAGGGCGATGCTGCTGCTGAGAAGCGCGTAACTGCTGCTGATGGCAACACCGTGAACGCTCCACTTCCAGGTCGCGTTATCGAGATTAAGGTTAAGGCTGGCGATAAGGTTACTATGGGTCAGGAGGTTATGATCCTTGAGGCTATGAAGATGGAGAACTCTATCTCTTCTGATTATGCTGGAGAGGTTCTCGGACTTCTTGTAGCAGAGGGTGATACTGTGCAGGCTGACCAGCCACTACTCGTAATCAAGTAATAAATTTCTTGTGATAAGGGGCATACCTTTGTCCCATCCCAAAAGTAAGACCCCACGGGCTGTACTGAAGTGTACTATCCCGTGGGGATCTTCTTTTGCGATAGAACAAATCTAACCCCTTCTGACAA
>JAZOQR010000007.1:0-97029 GCA_045656185.1 Alistipes sp.
CACCCCAGCTCCAGAAGTTGCATCCAGCGAGTACGCCTCCCTCGGCGTGCGATGCTCTAACAAGGTCGAATACAAAACGATAGTAGGCATCTCGGCAAGTAACAGGACTACCCTTATGGAAATCTAAACCATCGCGTGGCATACCAAACTCCTCGACAACAACCGGCTTATTTATCTGCTCGCCAAGCTCGGTGTGCATAGCAATATACTCGGCCGTTCTATCGAAGGCATATTGCAGATTATCGAACATGTTTTCGCCCGTAATCCAACGCCAATTATAGGGCCAAACATGGCAATTGATATACGAAATCTCCTCTATACCATGTATACGAGCGCAAAGGTCCATATCCCACTCGCAGCCATAGTAACCCTCTGAACCGGTGGAAATCATATGGTTAGGGTCGAGCGAGCGGATAAGCTTTGCAGATGTTGCAAGCCACTCGGCAAAGGCCTCCTTGTTGTCTATCTCCTTGCTGCTAAAGGCGCGTGGCTCGTTGGAAATTTGCCAAGAGAAGATTGCTGGGTCGTCGATATACTTGATGCCTGTATAGCGGTTTGTGCGCGACACGATAAACTTCACGTGGTCATAAAATATCTGCTTTGCGCGCTCGTTACGCACGAACTCGCCAGCGAAGGTGTTGTATGAGAACCAGCCATCGACACGAGGTACGAGCACTGGGGTCTCGTTAGCCCACGCTACATACTGAGTGTAGCCACCGCTCCACTCCCAAGCGTTGTTGAAGTACAAAACGGCTGTCATATCACGCTTGCCAAGCTCCATCATAAGGTAGTCCAAGCCCGCCAACACATCGTCGTTATATACGCCAGGCTCAGGTTGAAGGTTTGGCTCAATCTTACCGAGCAAGCCATTCTCGCCCTCGCCACCCACAAGGATACGGAGGTTGTCGATACCATTCTCCTTCATAAAGTCGAGCTCCTTGCAAAGACGCTCACGGTTGCCACCCTCGCCCTCAGAGCCGAGTATTGCACCATACCAGAAGTTGGTTCCTACGAAGTAGTAAGGCTCGCCATTGCGCATAAACTGTCCATTTTCAACAGAGATAAAGCTCTTAGTATCAGGCGCTTTATCCTTAGATGCACAACCCATTGCCATAATAGCAACCACAACCGTGCATAGTAAAGTAGTAAATCTCTTCATCAGTCTATATGTTTTATAATTTTAGTCTAATGTGTTGTGTTACACAGCGCAAAAATAACAAAAAAATCTAAGATATAAAACGATGCCTAAAAAGAGGCTAAAAAAGGCCTTGCAGATTTGTAAAATTAGCGTGGATTATGTATTTTTGTAGGGTGAAATTGCGTACATATCACCCGATGTGTGGGGTTGCAAATGTAAGTAATTGTATATTAGTTTGTTATAATGTAAATAGCGGGTGTTTTAAGCCTGATAAAATAGAGTAATAATGCGAGTAATCTTATCTGGCGGAGGTACAGGTGGACATATATATCCTGCGGTCTCGGTGGCGGAGGCCTTGAAGCGTAAATATGGCAGTGATGTGGAGATACTCTTTGTGGGTGCAGAGGGTAAGATGGAGATGGAGAAGATACCGGCGTTGGGATACAACATAAAGGGACTTCCTGTGGCTGGTTTACAACGTAAGTTCACGTTTAAGAATCTGCTGTTGCCATTTAAGGTTATGGCGAGTTTGCGTCGTGCAAAGCGTATCATTCGCGAGTTTGGAGCAGACGTAGTCGTGGGTTTTGGTGGTTACGCCTCAGCACCAGTGTTGTGGTCGGCGCAGCGTATGGGTGTGCCTACGATTATTCAGGAGCAGAACTCCTATGCAGGACTTACCAATAAGCTGCTATCGAAGCGTGCGAAGCGTATATGTGTGTCGTACGATGGTATGGAGCGATTCTTTTCAAAAGAGCGTATTGTGATGACGGGTAATCCGTTGCGTGGTCGCTTTACGGCAGATGCGGGTAATAGGGCGGAGGCGTTGAGCTACTACGGACTAAACGACTCTATGCCGGTGGTGTTGGTTGTTGGAGGTTCGCTCGGTACGCGCACGTTGAACGAGATGATGAAGGCGTGGATTGGAACGCTCAGTGGAGAGGCCCCAGTGCAGGTTATTTGGCAGACGGGCAAGTTCTACGAGCGCGAGATGCAGGAGTTCTTGAAGGCGCATCCAACAAAGAATATCTGGCAGGGTGCCTTCATAGAGCGTATGGACTATGCCTATGCGGCAGCCGATGTGGTTATCTCACGTAGTGGTGCTTGCACCGTATCGGAGCTATGCTTGGTGGCCAAGCCAACGATATTTGTGCCATCGCCAAATGTGGCCGAGGACCATCAGACAAAGAATGCTATGGCATTGGTGGAGAAGGGTGCAGCGGAGATGGTGCGCGATGGCGAGGCTGTTAATCGCGGTATGGCGGAGGCTGTAGCCTTGGCGGGCGATGCAGAGCGCTTGGAGCGTCTATCTGCAAATATTGCATCGCTTGCAATACCCGATGCAGCAGATAGAGTGGTGGCGGAGATAGACAAGGTCTTAAACAAGACTCTATAACTAAGAACAAAGATGAAGCGTAACTACGAAAATATATACTTCCTCGGTATCGGAGGTATTGGTATGAGTGCTTTGGCGCGCTACTTCCTCCACGAGGGTTATCGTGTGGCGGGCTATGACCTTACGGCAACACCTCTAACAAGGGCGTTAGAGAGCGAGGGGGCAGAGGTACATTATGAGGATGATGTGAACCTAATTCCAGAGGCTATGCGTTCGCCTGAGAGTACTCTTGTGGTGTTGACTCCAGCTATTCCTGCCGACCATAAGGAGTGGGCATGGTTTCGAGAGCAGAGCTTTACTATCGAGAAGCGTTCGCAGATGCTCGGTGTGTTGAGCGAGGGTAAGTGTGTTATGGCTGTTGCGGGTACGCACGGCAAGACTACAACTTCGACACTCGCATCGTGGCTAAACTACGCTGTGGCGGGTGAGGGTAGTGCCTTCCTTGGAGGTATCTCGCGAAACTTTAACTCAAACCTCGTTTTGGGTGAGGGTCGTAGGCTTGTTGTTGAGGCTGATGAGTACGACCGCTCCTTCTTGCGCCTATACCCTGATGTGGCAGTGATTACTGCTACAGATGCTGACCACCTCGACATCTACGGCACGCCAGAGGCTATGGTAGAGGCCTTTGCGCAGTTTGCCTCGCAGATAAAGCCTGGCGGTGCACTCATTTTGAAGCAGGGCGTAGAGCTTGAGTTTGATACCACGGAGCGTATGTTGTATCGCTATTCGTGTGATGCTGGTGGCGACTTCTACGCTGAGAATATCTCGCTCCAGGAGGGTGGATACTACAAATATGATATCGTTCTTCCTGATGGTCGTGTGGAGGGTTGTACGCTCGGTATCTTGGGTAAGGTGCATATTGAGAACTCTATTGCTGCAGTGGCGATGTTGTGGTGTGCTGCTAAGATTGAGGGTAAGAGTCTTGACTATGATAAGCTACGTCGTGCATTGCGAGAGTTTGAGGGTGTGAAGCGTCGTATGGAGGTCTATGTAAACACCCCAGAGCAGGTATATATCGACGATTATGCTCATCATCCTGAGGAGTTGCGTGCTACGATAACCTCGTTGCGTGGTATCTTCCCAGGTCGAAAGTTGGTTGCGGTGTTCCAGCCACACCTCTACACTCGTACTCGCGACTTTGCCAAGGAGTTTGCCGAGGTGTTGTCGGAGGCGGATAAGGTGGTTATGGTGCCTATCTACCCTGCGCGAGAGTTGCCTATCGAGGGTGTTACCTCGGAGCTTATAGGCAAGGATATCACTGTCGAGTGGGAGCTTGTGGAGCGCGATAACATTGCGGAGTACTTACAGCGTGAGAGTACAGATGTGACGGTGACCTTTGGTGCGGGCAATATCGATGTTGTGTGCGCGGATGTTGCGAATGTTATAACTGCAAAACTCGGATAGTGATGCTAAAAAAGATAGCTAAATACCTTGTACACCTCTCGCTATGGGCAATGCTTATAGTGGCTGTTGTGTGGGCAGGTAAGCTGTCTCGTAGTCATCGAGAGTCGGTGTTGGTCTGTGGTACAGATATCGAGGTTAAGGGTGGAGGTAGCAGTCCACTAATCACCTCGAATGATATAAATATCTGGCTCAAGGAGCAGGGTTTGCATCCCGAAGGATGCATCCTCTCGAAGGTGGATATTGCAGCCATTGAGAGTCTGGTTGCCTCGCATGGTGCGGTGGCTGAGGTTAATGCCTACCTAACTTATGAGGGTAGGGTTAAGATCTGTATTGAGCAACGAGAGCCTATAGCCCGTTTGCGTATTACGGGTTACGATATGTATCTCACGACTGATGGTTACGTCCTACCTGCAGAGGGATATAATGCGTCACACGTTAAGGTTGTAACGGGTGATTATGCCCCCTTCTTCGACAGCCATTATGCGGGCAGCGTGGCAACGATTGTCAGAGATTCGATAGCCTCTATCGATCGATACATAGCGCAGTTGGAGGAGTCGAAGTTGCCATATTATAAGCGTCACAACGAGAATAATGCGACTCTTAGAGAGGTTAAGCGTAGTGCTCCTAAGCGCAGTATATTTGAGTCGAAAAAGAGTTATGCAATACTTGAGAAGGCGTATAAGGATAGCCTCAGCAGGGCGATAGAGATGCATAGCATTAATAGCCGTGCGATAGATGAGGATATTGCGGCTATAGATTGTGCTATGGAGAGTGCGTTGAACCTTAAGCGTAGTCTAAGTATGCAGGCCGAGGAGTTTGATGCGATGGTTGCGATGATAAGCCATATAATTTCGGATAGCTTCCTTGATGCCGATATTGTACAGATTGTGGCTACGGAGGGAAGTGGAGGTTCGTTGCAGCTCGCTGTGGTGCCACGTGCGGCAAATGTGACTGTAGATCTTGGCACCACGGATAATTTGGAACGTAAGCTTGCTACGTTGCGCAGATTTTACGATAAGGGTCTTAGCCGCATAGGCTGGGATAAGTATAGCAAAATAAGCCTGCGTTATGATGGTCAGGTGGTGTGCAGGTAGTATTAATTAAGAGAGTAAATAGGATAAAATATACAACGATGAAAGGTAAACAAATTGTAGCAATTGATGTTGGCTCGGCAAATGTGGTAATAGCAGTAGGTGCTGTTGAGGATGATGGTCGTGTAGAGATTAAGGGTATCGCTACCGAGCCTGTTGAGGGTATCACAGCAGGTCGTGTGGATAATAGTGAGACCGTAGGCCGTGCTGTGCGTACTGCAAAGGAGCGCTTGGAGGAGCGTCTTGGCTTGAAGATTACAGAGGCCTATGTTGGTCTTTCGGGAGACTATATCCGTTGCGAGCAGGTCACCGACCATGTCTATGTTCGTGATGATAATGGTAGTGGATGCAGCCAGATCTCGGCACGCGATATCGAGGAGCTTGACCGTCGTATGCAGAGTGTAAACCTTCCAGATGACCGCGAGGAGATTATTACTAAGGAGCCACTGAGCTATAAGGTAGATGAGAAGATTGTTAAGGAGCCTATCGGTGAGTATGGCTATGTGCTCTCGGCAACCTATAACTTTGTGCTTTCGGATAGGACTATGCGTGAGCGTCTGCGTATATGCCTTAATAAGCAGGGTATAACCATTAAGGAGTTTGTGCCAAATGCCTTTATCTCACATCTTGGCGTGGCTACGGTAGATGATATGGAGGATGGTGCAGTTATCATTGACCTTGGTGCTGGCTTGACCGATGTAACCGTTGTGCAGGGTGGTAAGGTGCGTTACTTTGCCTCTGTGCCTGTAGGTGTGGGTGTTATCAACAACGATATTCGTGCCTACGGTATTCCAAATAGCTATGTTGAGACCTTGAAGGTTAACTATGGTTCTGCTGTACAGGAGCTTGCTGCAGATGATAAGATTACCTTCCCACATGCTCGTAAGGGTACGGCAAAGAGTATTCGTCGTAAGAACCTTGCAAAGATTATCGAGGAGCGTTTGATAGAGATTGCTGAGTGGGTGCGTAAGGAGATTAAGGAGGCTGGTTGTGGTAGCCGTTTTTCGCCTGTAGTGTTACTCACAGGTGGTGGTGCCGAGATGCAGAATATCGAGCAGCTCTTTGCTCGTGAACTTAAGGTTGAGGAGGCTCGCTCGGTATTCCCAGAGTATGGTTTCACGGAGAGTATGGGTGAGCATATGACGACTCGTGCCTATGCTACTATCGCATCGTTGTTGTTGTATGGTGCAGAGCACGGTGTGTGTGCCGTTGTGCCTAGTCCTACGCCACAGCAACAGCCACATCCACAGCAGCAGCCACATCCACAGCAGCAGCCACAGCCACAGCCACATCCACCAGTTGGTGTTGCCCGACCAGTTGTTGCGCCACGTCCAGTAACTACAAAGCCTGAGGAGCCAGTTGTTGAGACTGAAACAATAGGTACTGTAGAGCCAGAGACTGTTGCTGATGATGATTCACAGATCAGTATCCCAGAGGAGAATGGTAGTAAGAAGCGAAAGTTTATGACCAAGATTACAGAGTGGTTTACTGGTAAGGACGACGAGTATACATTCTAAAAGCTAACGATGAGTATGACAGATATGGAAAAAAAGACTGCGGACATAGGTGTTGAAGACTTTGTCGTTGCAGTATCGGATGGTAAATTATCAGACTTGAAGCTCGACTACAAGTCGAATATAATGGTTATAGGCGTTGGTGGTGCTGGAGGTAATGCTGTGAACCACATGCAGGAGTTGGGCATTGCAGGTGTAAACTTTGTTGTGTGTAATACCGATGCTCAGGCACTGAACAACTGCCTTGTATATAATAAGATACAGATGGGTCCAGGTCTTGGCGCTGGTAATGATCCTGCTAAAGGTCGTAAGTATGCCTTAGAGACCGAGGAGCAGCTACGCAACCTACTTGAGACCTCGAATGTGAAGATGCTCTTTATCGCAGCTGGTATGGGTGGTGGTACTGGTACTGGTGCTTCGCCAATCATTGCTAAGATAGCTCACGATATGGGTATTCTTACCGTTGCGGTGGTGACTATGCCTTTGCGTATGGAGGGCCCCACTCGCTATCAGAATGCTGTGAGCGGCTTGAACGATCTCAACCCTTGGGTGGACTCGTTGCTTGTGATTGATAATGAGCGATTGAGATCGATGTATGGAAAGCTCCCATTGAAGGATGCCTTTGGTAAGGCCGATGATGTCTTGGGTATGGCAACTAAGGGTATTGCAGAGCTGATAACTGTGGAGTTTGCGTTGGTGCGTGTCGACTTTGCTGATGTGAATAAGGTTATGCGCAACAGTGGTCGTGCACATATGTCTGTTGTTAATGGTTCGGGCGAGAATCGTGCTTTGGAGGCTGCGCAGAAGGCCTTGGAGTCGTCGTTATTGGATGATAACCACATTGTGGGAGCAAAGGAGATTTTGCTAAGTTTTGCAGTAAAAGACCTCAACCAGCTTACTCAGGACGATGTGACTATCGCTATGGAGTTCATCCAGAAGAGTGCAAGCTATACGGATGAGGATGGTACTATTCACCAGGCAGATATTATCTGGGGTGCAAGCGAGAAGCGTACATTGAATGATGATGAGTTGGAGCTTGTGGTTGTGGCTACGCGCTTCGAAGATGGTGATAAACTTCAAATCAAAACCGAATATGTAGAGGTTGATCCATTCGACTCGGAGCCTGCCAAGGAGGTGGTTGTGGAGAAGGAGCGAGAGAAGGTGAATAAGCCATTGCCTCCAATGGAGCCTAAGACTATCAATCCGCAGCGCGACAGGTATAAGAGCATCGATTTGCAGGTCGTTAAGCCTGCATACGTGCGTCATGGTGCGAGCTTCTTGGATGAGAATGACAATGTTCCAACCACACTCTTCCAGCCTGTGTCGCAGCGTGTGACAGAGGATAACGAGCCTACTACAGGCGGTGGCTCACTGTTCTAAAGAGTTAAGAGATGGATGCAATCACTCTAAATCCGAGTATCGATATCGCCAATGTCGTTGTTTTAGGCATTGTTGCTATTGTGTTACTCCTCCTCTCTGCAATGGCATCGGGCTCCGAGGTGGCCTTCTTTTCGCTTACGCGGTCCGACCTTGAGGAGTTGGAGTCGCGTAGCGATGTAGCAGCTAAGCGTGTGCTTGAGTTGTTGTCTAACCGTGATAGGTTGCTTGCTACGATACTTGTAGCCAACAATATGGTGAATATCTGTTTGGTTATTGTCGTAACGCAACTCGTGGGTGCAATATTTGAAATGAGCGGTGTATGGGAGTTCGTCTTTAATACCGTAGTTATAACCTTCCTACTACTTCTCTTTGGCGAGATTATGCCAAAGGTCTTTTCGCAGACTAAGCCTGTGAAGATGAGTGTGTTGCTATCACTGCCGCTTAAGATTCTTCGCTGGTTGCTCTATCCATTGGCATTTATTCTTATACGTACGTCGAGCCGTGTGAGTCGTCTTGCAACGCGTAGTGCCGAAATCTCTATTGAGGAGCTTGCTGATGCTGTGGATCTTACGGAGACTGGCTCGGAGGAGGAGCAGAAGATGCTTTCGGGCATTGTAGCATTTGGTCAGACCGAGGTGGTGGAGATTATGCACTCGCGTGTCGATATCACAGGCTTGGAGTATGATGCATCCTACGATGAGGTGCGCAAGGTTATTGTAGAGACGGGATATTCGCGAATACCTGTCTATGGCGACGACTTGGATGATGTGCGAGGTGTGCTATATGTTAAGGATTTGTTGCCATATATCGGTGAGTCACAAGATTTTGAGTGGACAAAGTTGCTTCGCAAGCCATACTTTGTGCACGAGCATATGATGATCGACGACCTGTTGAAGAAGTTTCAGAAGAAGAAGATTCACATCGCCATTGTGGTAGATGAGTATGGAGCTACGCAGGGACTTATCTCGTTGGAGGATATCCTTGAGGAGGTTGTAGGCGAGATTACCGATGAGAGTGATGACGACGAGGAGTTGCTCTACGAAAAGATTGGTGAGCGCACCTATATCTTCGATGCTAAGATTCATATTGGTGAGTTTGTGAGGGCCATAGGCTACGATGAAGATGCCTTTTCGGATGTTGAGGGACACGCTGAAACCCTTGCAGGTCTTATGATGGAGCTTAAGCGCGACCTGCCACGCCGTGGTGATGAGTTGCAGTCGCACGGTGTGAAGTTCTTTATTGCTACTATGGAGGGACGCCGTGTGGATAAAATCAAGGTTGAGGTAGATGGTTAATCTCTTTGTCGAGGCATTGCCCCCAGTATATCTCTGTTGCGATGCACTTATTGCGGCAGAGGATGTAGTCTCTGCGATGCGCTTTCAGAATGAGAAGCGACGTAGAGAGCATCTTGCGTGGCGACGTATCGTACGCAGGGAGTTGGGTGCTAAGGTGCATATCGACTATAATGATGTAGGAGCTCCAGTTGTAGATTCCGAGGGTAGGTGGATTAGTGTTGCTCATGGCGGCGAGAGTGTTGCTGTGGCTATTGCTGACACTCCCGTTGGCGTAGATATCGAGAGCCTTACGAGGGATTTTGATAGGGTAGCGCCGAGGTATATGACTGCCGCAGAGTTGGCCCTATCGCAAGATGAGCGTTGGGCCTGCTTTGTGTGGTGCGCTAAGGAGGCGATGTATAAGCTCTATGGCCGTCGCGGTGTAGAACTCAGGGGTGAGCTGAGGGTTGAGATTTTCGATAGTGAGAGTATGACAATATATGGAGGTATGGTGGATATGGCTCAAGCTATGGTGAAAATTGCGCTTTACGATGATGATATTGTGGTTGCGGTAGCAACATTTAGATAGATTTACTACCTTTGCAGGTCGAAATAAAATATAGAAATTAAAGATGGCATCTGCACAAAATAATACTATATCACTTGGTACCGACTCGTTGGGTAAACTCCTTGCGAGGTATTCGATACCAGCCATTATTGCGATGGCGTCGTCGTCGTTGTACCATATTATTGATAGTGTCTTTATTGGTCATGGCGTTGGTGGTGCTGCAATATCGGGTATGGCTATCACCCTGCCTATTATGAATATCGCCTCGGCCTTTGGTGCTATGGTTGGCGTTGGTGCAGCTTCGCGTATCTCTATTCGTCTGGGTGAGGGTAATAAGCGTGCTGCGGAGGATATCTTAGGTAATGCTGTACTGCTTAACTTGGTGCTTGGTATAAGCATTATGTTGATTTTCCTCTTCTTCCTCGACCCTATTTTAGTATTCTTCTCTGGTGGTGAGGCGAGTGCCGAGACTTTGGACTATGCGCGTAGTTTTATGCGTATCATTATGTTTGGTAATATCATCACGCATCTCTATTTGGGTCTCAACGAGCAGCTTCGCGCCTCGGGTTATCCTCGCAAGGCGATGTTTATAATGTTGCTCTCTATAGCGTTGTGTGCAGTACTTAATCCTCTCTTTATCTTCGGCTTTGGCTGGGGTGTTGAGGGCTCGGCTATCGCTACGGTTATTGCGCAGAGCGTATCGCTTATGGTGCTGTTGAAGCACTATACATCGAAGGATAACTTCATCCATTTCAATCGTCGTAGCTTCCGTTTTAAGCGTAGCATCGTGATAAATATCATCTCTATCGGTATGGCGCCGTTCTTGCTAAATGTGTGTGCCTCGTTGGTTACGCGCTTTATGAACACTGCGCTGTTGCAGTATGGTGGTACAGGCGTTAACGACGTTGTTCAAGCTGCAACGTTTGATGGTAGTGTGGGCGATGTATATGTTGGTGCTTATGGTATTATGAACCGCGTGCTTCTGCTCTTTATTATGGTTGCCAACGGCTTTAATCAGGGTATGCAGCCTATCGTGGGATATAACTATGGTGCTAAGCAGTATGGTCGTGTGGTCAAGACCTTGAAATATACGATTATATGTGCCTCGTGCGTAACGACTATCGCCTTTATCGTGGGCTTCTTCTTCCCACATCAGGTTGCTGCAGCCTTTGTGGATACAAGCAATGGTGCTGCTGACCAGGCTATGGTTAATGTTGTGGCTCAGGGTTTAGGTATTGCGATGATGGTCTTTCCTCTTGTGGGCTTCCAGGTTGTTGCGGGTGGTTTCTTCCAGTATATCGGACGTGCACCATTGGCGATGTTCCTATCTACCACACGTCAGCTACTCTTCTTGTTGCCATTGTTGTTGATGCTATCGCCACGCTTTGGTGCTTGTGGTGCATGGGTATCTATGCCAATTGCCGATGCCGCTTCGGTTCTTGTTGCTGGCACACTGCTCTTCTTCCAAATACGTAAACTAAAACGTATGGAGCGAGAGCGACTCTTCTTAGGCAAAATTAGATAATATGTATATATAAAGTAATAGGGTCTAAAAGTTCCTTGCTTTTAGACCCTATTGCTTTGTGTGTTAGCCTGTTCTATAAGATATTGGTGCCACTACCTAATTTGGGTCTCTTAGTTAGAATAGGTAGCTATACCTCAAACCCATATATGCTCCAAAATCGTGGTTCTCAGTTTCGGAGTAAAACTTAAGATAGCAACAAAAGTCGTTGTGTCTATCTCCAATACCATATTGAAGAGTTATAGGGCATTGCATACCTTGGTACGAGCTGCCAGTGTCGTAGTTTGGATTGTTATCGTCGTACACGAATGCAAAGTCTGGACCAACACCGAAGTACATAGAGCAATCAATATCATACATATATAGATTTATGTTGACGATTGCTGGTATTGATAAAAATGTTCTGTCTGAATTTAGGGTGTATTGGAAGCCTGAGGTTACATTTATTAGACTATCATAGCTCCATAAGCGCCAAGTTAGACCTAAGCTAAATTCTCCTCCTACCTCGCCCTCCGAGTCGTCGCTGCTCGACCTTGTTTTACTATTTTTTGCGCTATAGTAGTAGTCGTAGTAGCCACCACCGTAATAACCATCGTAGTAGTTATCATAGTAGCCACTATAGTCGAGAGCTGCCAAGTCGAAACCAAAGCCGATTGAAGGACCTATGTTAAAGCCGTCGAGATCAGTTATCGTATCTACCACATCCTCTACGGTGTCAACTACTGCATCGCAGGCATCGCCAACGCCATCTACCACGCTGTCGAATGCGTTAGATACAGCCCTCTTAGTCTTTTTGCCTAACGACTCTTTCAACGATGGGTATATAGTTTTGCTCTCTCCTCCCTTTAGCGTAACCTCCTCGGTCATAGACGAGTATCCCGACTTTGTAACCTTAACCGTGTGCTTTCCTCGCTCAACAGCGTAAGATGATATTGGTGTTCGACCGATGTAATCACCATCGATATATACTTCAGCATTCGATGGGTAGCTCGAGATGCCAATGTATCCAGGCTCGACATCCTCCTGTAGGTTAAGTGTGATACTCTTTGTCTCGCCCTTCTTGATATTAACCTCGGACGTTTGACTTACATATCCCTTTTTGCCTACCGTTACTTTGTGCGGGCCAACAATAATGTCTGTCATCAAAGGGGTGTCGCCCACATACTTCGAGTCGATATGTACCGAGGCCTTTGTTGGCGAGCTTGTGATATCTATAGAGCCCATAATAGCCTTTGGTGCATCGAGGGTTATGCTCTGCTTTTGTGGCTGAGCCTTAATCTCCTGCGATAGCGAGGTTGTTTCATGGTTTGCTTTGCGTGCCTCGAAGATATATATGCCTGTTTCGAGGTCGCCAGTCCACGATGTTGTGCCCTTATATTTGTTGTTGATGTATATCTCCGCACCCTTCGCAGCGTTTACTGTTACAGTGGCAAAATTGGCTGTGAGCGTCGGATTGAATTTCAATGTTTCGTTATCCTTGATGATGATTGTATCCTCGTAAGGCTCGTATAAGTTTTTGACAATCTTGATATTATGCTTTCCGCTTGCGAGCTTACCACTCTTAAGAGGGGCCTTGCCGACATATTCACCGTCGATGTATATATTTGCATCCTGCAACTTAGATGCAGACTCGATATGTACCCAGCCGTGCGCAGGCTTAAGTTTAACGACCTTTTCTACCTTACTGCCGTTTACGATAAACGAATCGCTCTCCTGGTGATAGCCGTATGCTGATACTTGATAGTTATACGAGCCATTGTATAGACGAAGCTCCACATAACCCTCTGCATCGGGAACATAGGACTTTTGCTCGATAACTACGGTTGCCTCTTTGGGTGTAACCTCGAATATAACATACTGAGGCTTAGATGTCTCTGTGTTGAGGTCTATACGGAAGTAGATATTATCTTCGTTAACCTCGATTTTTTGTTCAGCAAACGATACACCGCTTTTAACCTTTAGTTTGTGTATGCCCGGAGTCACATCTTTGACCGTAAGGGTGAAGCTATCGTCGATGCAACCCTGATATATGTCGTCGATATATACCTCAGCATCCTTTATATTGCTACTTACGGCAATGGAGTGTACAATATTTAGCTGTGCCGAAAGTTTATACTCCTTGTCGCCCTCCAATGTTAGTGACACCTCGTTCGAGTCGCCATACTTGTCGTGGTGGAGATAGAAACGTGTTGGCTGTTTGGCTGTTAGCTCGATAATAAGACCGTTACCCTCGGTAGCCACATACTGCTTCATAACCACAACATTACCTCCTACCGCCATAACCTTAAGTTGGTCAATCTCGGTGCTTGTCATACGGTTGATGCGCATCTTAATACGGGCACAAGGGCGCTGAGACGTATCCTTACCAATCTTATCGATTGCAAGACCCGATTCTGGAGCGAAGCTCGCCTCGTCGATAGTGATGCTATGGCTTCCTACCTGCGCTTGTACGGTTACGAAGGTCAGCAGCGCAACGAGTAGTGTGAAAATTCGTCTCATAGTATGTTAGTTTATGCTACCCTTTACAGATACAGTGAACTCAATCATCTCCTCGGCGGTATATTTCAAGTCGCGCTCGTTTTGCCATACACGCACGCGCACCAGTGGGTGGACATCTTCGCGCATATCTATAGCCAATGTAAGGATACCCTCATCGGCGTAGTTATTCGAGTAGTATAGCTGCTTGACCTGCACCGCGTATATGCCCTCCTTAGTGCCGTAGCCCTTAGCGACATTGCAATCCTCGAAGCGGAGGTTTACAAACTCCTTGCTCTTAAAGCTCTTTTTCAGATTAAGGATATACTGCTCCTTGGTCTGATGGCTATACTCGGTGGTGGTGCTGTTGAAGGCATAGTTTGCCGAATCGGAGAATTTGCGGTTACTATGCTTTAAGACGCGTCCTACGATGATATATGCATCGTTGGCAAAGACCTTGTCGATATAGTTGATATCCTCAAGACAGTATGCCGTGCGGTAATCCTCCAAGAAGGTTATAAGTGTTAGTCGAGCTGCATCGTCCCAATCCATCGACATAATCTTCTGCTCGGTCGTAATGCTTAGCTTGTAGGCTACCGACTCAATTTTCTTTGTATTGTTGTTCACACGGAATACTACGTCCTCCAAGAATGAGCGGTTACCTGAGAAGGAGAGCTTCAAAGGAATAGCCTGGCATATAGTGATGGAGTCGTGCTTGATAAATTTGTACTCTGGTGTTCTGGCAATTATAGGCTTGCCTGTTGCTACGATACGTCTGTACTGCTTCCACGCCTCATCGGTGAAGTGGCTACGGATGCTAACGGTATCCCTTTTCTTGATGCTTGTGGTGATATTGTCCATAATCTTGTTCAATGGACGAGTAGCTTCAACTTTGTCATCAATCTCTACGTATGTCTCGGCAATACTCTTTAGTTTCTGCTCAACCTTAGAATCTTCGTTTGTGCCTATGATGGTTCTGCCACTCTTTCGCTGCTCGCCACCGCTCTTTAGGTTGATAGTTTTGTGTGCCTCCTCGAATGTAGACGAATACAAATCGTTATCCAGAAGGATAAATACTGTTGGGTCGAGCTGTCGTGCTAAGTTCTTGTTTAGGCAGTCGATATCTACAGTCAAAGTTGACGATACATCCTTAACCTGCACTACGCCACGGCCGTTGTTCACCGACTCATTCTCCACGCGGCCACGACCATCGAAGAAGCCGAAGCCCAAATAGCTAATAGGCTCATCGTTGTACAAAAAGTCCAAGTAGACTCTATATGGGTAGTGCGTATTTGTCTTGTCCTCCTCGATAGAGACCACGTAGATTTCAATCTGATTAAGTATTTTGCGTATCTCCGTAGCTAACCAGTGTCTTGCGGTGTTGTTCTCGTCGACCATTATGGTCTCCTGATTATCGGGATATGTCTGGAGCAGGATATTTGCCCAGTTGTAGTACAAAATCTTGTAGGCAACCATATCGGTGTTCTTTCCCGATGCGATATACTCCTCGATTTTGTTCTTTAGAGCCTCATTACGAGCATTCCAGTCTGTGCGCGAGATATATCGTAGCACACGCTTTTTGCCCATATCGTCATCCAGTACTTCGCGATGCACGTTCTCCAAGTACATATTGGAAATCGAGGCGCTCTTCTCCTTAAAATCTCTTTCGTGGCTGCTGCTATTGGCTGAGGCTACATCTCTATCTGTTTGTGTGGTGACGACTGTGACGTTGGTGGATGAGTTGACTAAGGTATTCATAGCATCTCTATCGGCCTCCTCCAAGGTATCGCCCATACCGATTGCCCATACATAGTTTGGATTCATCATAACCTCTGCGGGTGTTACGATCTGGGCGAGTGCGCTATTTGTCACAAAGAGTAGTGAGATAAGTAGTAAGTGGGTTAGTTTACGCATAGTTTTAATAGTCTATATGAGCAGTATGGTCTTAATCATACTGCTCCAAATAGAGGTCAAAGCCCCTCTTTTTGTAAAAGTCGTTAATATTGTTTGGTCAAAATGTTATACCTCAAGGTATAACACTACAAAATTAAGCAAATTTTTCTAAATAGGCAAGAGCTTAAATGAATATTCTATGAGCCAAATATAACACTTTTATTTGTAGATGCAGGGGGAATGTTTTATATGAAATGAAAATAGGAATTACCCTCCAAAGGATAATTCCTATTTTATTATATATCAACGTATTACGACTACTTGCTTCGGACAAAGCGTAGTGAGTGTGGGGTAGTCTGCTTGATTATGATACGCTCATCAAAGGCGTAGCGATGGTATAGCTCCTCGTTGTAGTAGCGTATTGTCACAAGCTCCACATCATCTCTCTTCTCCACATCGAAGCCCTCGGCATAAAGCTCCGAGATGGCATCGTCGATATGCCACGAGGCATCGACAGCCATATATAGGTTTACAGCCGAGTTATGAACCAAGTTTGTGCGGATGCGGTGGTTGTCGAATGTTGTAAACACCTTTGCAAACTTCTCCTCAAGGACAAACGAGAGGTCGCGTGAGTGGAGTTTTAGAAGAACCTGGTTGCTCTTCTGAATCATTATAGGCTCGTAGACGCGCTCTACGTCGCCAGTGATGATAGAACCTGCTGCCTCCTTATTGCCGAAAGGACGCACATAGAGCGGTATGTTCTTCTGCTGTAGAGGTTTAATAGTCTTAGGGTGGATAATCTGTGCGCCACTATATGCCATCTCGATAGTATCCATATAGTTAAGTCTATCGAGCTTCTTGGCATCTGGGAAGATTTTAGGGTCGGCATTTAGGATGCCGTCCACATCCTTCCATACGCTCATAGACTCGGCATCGAGGACATTTGCTACTATCGCGGCTGAGTAGTCCGAGCCCTCACGACCGAGGGTTGTTGTGGTGCCATCGGGAGCGCCACCAATAAAGCCCTGACCAACGAATACCGTAGCCTCGCTATTTGCTATTTCGCGCTTTAGGCGTACTGCTGTAGCCTCGAGGTTGACGTTGGCATCCTTGTGTCGTTGCTCGGTGAGGAAGGCACGACGCATATCTATCCATTGGTTAGCAACGCCGTGGCCATTGAGGTAGTTAGATATTATTGTGGTAGACACAAGCTCACCAAATGCTACGATGGTGTCGTACCAC
Organism: Alistipes sp.; assembly: GCA_045656185.1. Classification (GTDB taxonomy): domain Bacteria; phylum Bacteroidota; class Bacteroidia; order Bacteroidales; family Rikenellaceae; genus Alistipes. The sequence continues at coordinate 16,895 of JAZOQR010000007.1, forward strand.
AGTTCGGCATCCGAAGGACGATATATAGTGTTGCGTACGGTGTTGCGTAGCTGCTGGAAGAGAAGGTCTACCTGCTTGATGGTTATATCTGCACCGAGAAGGTCATCGATAATACCTCGGTGGTAGGCATAGCTGGCATCTATGCGCTCTAAGGCAAGGCTCTCGTTACCCTGCTGCATAGCCTCAAATACACCCTCAAGGGCATTTGTGGTCTTGCCCATTGCAGACACGATGATAAAGAGCTCGCTCTCACCGGTAACTATTTTTAATAGGTTTTTTACGCCTGCAGCATCCTTGACTGAGGCGCCACCAAACTTATATACTTTCATATTCTTGTGTTTTTCAACTTTTGCACACCACAAATATAGTAAAATATTTTAAGAAATGAAAGTAGTAACTATGTATGCTATAAAAAAGGGGCTGACTAAAAAGTAACTTAGCCAGCCCCAAGACCTAAGAGAGTGAATAAAAAGATGTAGTTTTAGGCTTGCGAAGCCCGAAAAAGCGGAGTTTACTGAGCGTAAATGAGCATTTTGAGGGCAAGCGTAACGACAAAATACACTTTTTATTCACTCTCCTATAGGTTTATAAGGAGTATCGATTATAAATACTCAAATGGCAACTGCTCACCAACAGGGCAGTATGCAGAGTTAACAACCTCTACACTGCCTTTGCTGTTTACTGCGCTAACAACTACAAGAACACCCATGTTCTCCCAGTTCCAGCTTGGATTTATTATCTCAAGCTCGCCACCATAAACGTAGCTGCTGCCAGCCTTCTGCTCACCAATACTCAAACCTGCGATGTTGTTGCTATCAGCCTCCTCAGAGAAGTTACGAAGAGCGAAGTTGTACCACTTGTGCTCATCCTTAGTTGCATTAGACTGGTTTGGACTATAGATATCGCTCTCAAGCAACCAAGCGTTTACATAGTAGTCACCATCAACAGCAAACTTAATCTGTGCAGCGCAAAGAAGCTTATCCTCATCACCCTCAACTGTCATTGAGATACCTACATCAGCACCATCCTCCTTGATGTAACCACCAAGAACTTTGTCGATATTCTGCTTAACAATTTCGTATACTGACTGATTGCCAACCATTCCTGTCTTGAAGTTGAAGATAAGAGTAGGGTTGCCAAAGCTGAAATATTTGCTATGGTAGTTCATAAGAGTTGTTGCTGCAGTTGAAGCTGCTGGGTCGCCATAAGCCAATTGTCCTGCATGGCAGGTTACCTCATTGTAATGGCTGTGATTTGCTGTTTTAGCATAATCGATTAGGTAGTCTGTCATCCAAGGACAGTAGCCACATTGCATAGCTGTGTGGTCTACCATTACAGCACGGTGGTTGAACTTAAAGTTCTCTGGCTCCATATCCTCTGGTACGTCAGGCATCTCAGCCATAACAACAATAGTTAAAGTGTTAGAAATCTCGCTATTGCAAGTTGCGTAGAAATCAAATCGACCAGTATCTGTAAACTTGTACTCGTTGCTCTCAAGTACCATCAAATCTGAATCGTAGATATTGGCATTAGCAGTTACATCCTGACCCTCGCTATCAACAACTGTAAAGGTAACAGTCTCACCTATGGTAATAGCAGTCTTGTCTGCCTTAAGAGTGATGCCGCCTGTTGGATTTAGTGTTGGATCGTCGTTCGGAGTGGTAGTCTCATCATTGCCACAACCAACAAACGCAAGTGCAGCAAGTGCAAATGCAAAGAATTTTGTAAGTTTCATAGTTTTGAAAGGTTTTAATTAGTTATCTGATAAATCTATAGAATTACTCCTTGTAGTTGTATGGTATGCTGCTATCAGTAGGGCATACAGCAACATTTGCAACCTCAAACTGACCCTTAGAGTTCTTAGCACTTACGATGATAAGAACCTTTAAGTTTTCGCGATTCCACTTATCTGTCTCAATTTTCAAAGTGAGAGACTCAGACTTAGTCTCACCAGCCGCGATTGTGCCAAGGTTTACACCTGCGATATTCTCCGTATTTACTCGCTGACGGATAGCATTGTCGTGGTAGTTCATCCACTCCTCCTTACCATTTGTCTGCTTAGCGTAGATGCCATCCTCCAACAACCATGCAGTGATGCTGTACTCATTCTCCTTTGCAGCCTTAACCTCGGTATTCACAACCACGCAACTAGTTGCCAATATTGTAGATGCTGCAATACCTACATCAGCACCCTCAGCCTTCCACAACGCGTCAATCTGACTCTTGATGTGTGCGGCGTTCTGTGGCGATGAGGTTGGGTGGTAGAAATTGTAAGTTACAGTTGGATAGCTGGTTACACCATAATGGCTTGATACCGTAGCAGCTGCCTTTGAGAATGCAGGGTCGCTTGTGGTGTATGAGTGTGCCATAGCCTCGTAGAACTTGTCGTGGTAGCTAACCTCACCCTCAGCAGCCTCAGTCTCCAACACATCCTTAAGAGCAAGCATCATTTGTGGGCAGTTACCGCAAGTGTTACCTGTATGGTCAACAAGCAAGATGCGGTGGTGGAATGATGTTTTGCCTGGCTGTGGATCCGCAGGAAGATCTGGAATAGATGGTACCACACTTACTGCAAGGTATGGAGAGGTCATATTGTTTGCCGAAGCAAAGAATATGTACTCACCATCCTTTGTTGGTGTAAATGGATTCTCAACCTCTACATAGTCGTTAGTCTTATCAAAGATAATAGCGTCAGCAGTGAGGTCTGTGCCGTCAGAAGCTATTACTGAGAAGGTGATAGGGGTGTTAACCACAACTGAACTATTGCTTGCCTTAAGGACAATACCAGTTGCATCCTGCTTGCCGTTATCAGATTGCTCATCACCACCACAAGCAACAAACGCAAGTGCTGCAATAGCTAATGTGAAATACTTGATTAGTTTCATAATCTAAATCTCTAATTAATTTGGTTTAGAAAGAGAGTGTCATCGCGAGGCTTGCACCTGTAAATGCTGGCTGGAAGCGACATACACCACCTGAGCATACATAACCGGCACGGTTACGACCATACGATAGCTGAACGCGTAGGCTGTTGTGTGTGTAGCTACCACCAATCTGGTAGTAGTGCAATAGGTAGTGGTCTGCCTCGCCTGTGGCTGAGTTAGGGTAGAAGTTACCATAAGTGCCATCCTTCATAGGCTCGCAGTTCCACATATCGCTTACGTAGATGCTGTACTTTGGTGCGAAGTTGTACTCAACAGTACCTGCTACCCAGTCGCCCTCGTAGTCGTCAGATGATAGATACTGCGCCTCAACACGAACAGAGTTCTTCTTATCGAACTTGTATGTTACATCACCAACAAAGATGTGTGATGTGCAGTAGTGAGCTTTTGGAGAATCGAAGTGGTTAATCTCCTCGTCCCAACGCTGGTATGAATATAAGAATGTAGTCTTGAGCTTCTTGTTCCACTGACGCTCAACGTCGAAGTTGAAATCGCGCCATACGTTGCGACCCTCCATCTCTACGAAATTCTTGTGGTCGAGAGTGTTGAAGAGTGAGAGGTTTACGTGGAAGTTCCAGTACTTGCCACGTGCCTTAGGGTTACGCAATGAGTAGTACAAATCGATCTGACCACCTATTTCGCCTCCAGTATGAACGCTCGCACCACGATATGGATTAAGGTTAGCCAATGAGTAAGTGTGCTGGCGTGTAAGCAATGGAATGTAGCTCATTACATTACCACCACCAATACCTGTAAGACGGTTATCGATAGATGTTGTCATATTCTCCATACGGCGGAAACTTGCCGATGCTGAGAAGCGCTTGTAGTTATAACCAAAATCGAGGAAGATAACATTACCCTTAGCTGGTTCACTCATCGGGTTGTATAGGTCCTCGTTCAACTTCTTAGCGTACTCACCACGAACACTGAAGCCTGAGTACTCGAAGTTTACACGACCAGAGACCATATTAAGGGTTTGATCCTCGATATTAAGATATACAAGGTCGCCCAACTCGCTATCGTAACGACCAACGTAGCTACCCTCAACTGATATAGTACCATTGTTCCAGCCAATCATATCTGAGAGAGAGACAGAAAGATCGGTACCGTAAACCCAGTTCTCAGAACGTACGTTGTAGAGACGTGGCTTACCTGCTACAGCCTTAACTGTAACATAGTCGTTGATGTTGTAGTATGCGCGAGCACCAAGCAATGAGTTGTTGAATGCAAGAGCACGGTCCTCGTATGCACGGAAGATAAGACCGTTACCAAACTGGTCGTAAATATCACCGAGGCGTACACCCCAATTCTGAGCCTCATACTGTGTGTAGAAGCTTAGGAATGCGAAGTTATCCTTGCCTGGCTTCTGTGAGAAGTCGTACAAGTCGTAGCCATAAAGAGGTGGAAGGTAACCATCTACCTGAACACCTGCAGAGAACTTATCAAGGTTGTAGTCCACCTTCAAGTAGTCGTTAGAACCGAAGTCTCCCAACTTACGCTTTCTTGGCTCATCAAGACCGATATTCGCAAGTGTGGTATCGTCAGCGTAGTAGCTGTTGTTGCTCTCCAAAGCTACAGATACCTGACCCTCGCCAACCTTAATCTGTGCTGATGCCTCGCTAACGCTTAGCATTGTCGCGAAAGCAGCACCCAAAAATAGTAAAAATTTCTTCATCTTCAAATGGTTATATTGTGCCACAAAGGGGTATACGTCGTAACGATACCCCTTGTGCTGTATTCCTTGACTTATTACTGAAGCTTCTTAATCTTCTCGAACAACTCCTGCTCGCTACCTGGAGTGTAGCCAGAGTGTGAATAAACAACGTTACCCTTGCCATCAACGATGAATGTATGTGGAGTAAGGCTCACGTTCATCGCACGCTTGAAGTCCTGGTTCTTGTCGTAAACACATACGTAGTCGTCCCAACCCTGACCCTGTGTCATAGCACGAGCACGGCTCAATGTACGAGCATCGTCAACAGATACTGCAACAACCTTGAAGTCTGCCTCCTCTAACCAATCCAAAAGATTGTCGTTGATTGCGTTAAGCTCCATAATACATGGCTTACATGTAGTCGACCAGAATGAGATAATCATTGGTGTGCCATCTACAAGCTCGCGTGTAGATATAGTCTTTGCCTCCTGATTCTCAATCTTAACATCTGGAAGTGTCTGAGCTGATGCGTTTACACCCACAAAAAGGGCAACCATCAAAAACATCAATTTTTTCATAGCCTTATAAGTAGTTTAAGTTTATAATTATCTAATCCTCAATAACTAACAATCTTTACGCCTCCATCTCGCCGCTTGATACACTCCGAGAGTCTGTTCCTTATTTAGGATATTCGTGTGCAAGGTAGTGAAATTTCCGCAAAATACCGAAACTTTTCTGCGAAAATGTGCACGATAACATCAAAAACAGAAATAATTATTAATTATTCGGATTTTATGCACAATAAAAAAGGGGACATCCAACCGTAGTTGAACGTCCCCTTTTTATGGAGTAATGCTCTTAGTTCTCAGGCTTTATATCCTTGACTCTGAGCTGCTTAGTAACAGTGCCACGATAGTGGTTGTCTACAATTTGGTAGCATACCGACACTGGCTTGCCAGAGCGTACCCATTTGTAGTGCTGTGGCTGCTGGAAAGCGATGGCTGGAATGCTGATGTGTGAGCGGTCGCCCTGCATCAAATCCATACGCAAGTGGTCACACTCAGCACCCACAAGACGTGCTTCACCGTGATTGCTCGCTCCGCGAGTCATAAAGACTGGAGAGCTATTTCCTGGACCAAATGGCTGGAAATTGTTGAGCTGGCGGTGGAAGTCGTCAGTGATATCCGAAAACATCAACTCACTATCGATATCTACCTGAGGAACAAGAATGTTTGGATCAATATTCTCCTCAACATAGTCGTTGAAACGCTTGGTAAATGCCGCAACATTCTCCTCCTTCATCGTTAGACCTGCAGCGTACATGTGACCTCCGAAATTCTCCAACAAATCGGAGCACGACTCCACTGCTTGATACAAGTCGAAGCCCGCAACTGAGCGCGCAGAACCTGTAACAAATCCATTAGACTTTGTAAGAACGACAGTAGGGCGGTAGTAGGTCTCAATAAGGCGTGATGCCACGATACCAACGATACCCTTCATCCACTTAGGATTGTAGATCACCGTACTCTTCAATGCCTTAAGCTCAGGGTGCGACTCTACGTAGTCGTGCGCCTCCTGTGTGACATTGCGGTCGATGCTCTTACGATCCTGGTTGTAAGAGTCTATAACCTCGCCAAACTTTGCTGCCTCGCGTGTGTTACCCTCGATAAGAAGGCTCACAGCGGCGTGACCACCCGAAGGTGCTGCATTCTCATCATTCTCGTCCATACGCATACGACCTGCAGCGTTGATACGAGGGCCAATCTTAAAGACAATGTCGTCGATAGTGATATCGTGGCTCTCAAGACCACAAATCTTGATTATCGACTCCAAACCCTTCGATGGTGATGAGTTTAGTTTGCGTAATCCGTAGTATGCCAAAATGCGGTTCTCGTCCACAAGTGGCACAATGTCTGATGCGATGCTAACAACCAATAAATCAAGCAGATGCTCAATATCCGCAAATGGGATATTGTTGCGCTTAGCATACGCCTCGACGAGCTTAAAACCAACGCCACAGCCCGACAACTCATCGAATGGATAGTTGCAATCTGTGCGCTTGGGGTCCAATACAGCCACTGCCTGAGGAATCTCCTCGGCAGGTAAATGGTGGTCGCAGATGATGAAATCTACACCACGCTCCTTGGCATAGGCCACCTTCTCCACGGCTTTGATGCCGCAGTCCAAAGCAATAACCAGCGTAACGCCCTTGCGAACGGCGTGGTCGATGCTTCGGATTGATATGCCGTAACCGTCGACATATCGGTCAGGAATGTAGAACGTCAAATTCGTGTGTCCTATCTGGCTTAAAAACTTGTAGACTAACGCCACGGCAGTGGTTCCGTCGACATCGTAGTCTCCGTAAATCATTACCTTTTCGCCAGCCTTCACTGCCCTCTCGATGCGCTCCACCGCCTTGTCCATATCCTTCATTAGAAATGGATCGTGCAAGTCGCGCAATGCGGGAGAGAAGAATCTTTGAGCCTTCTCCTTGGTGTCTATGCCTCTCTGAACTAATAGGTTTGCCAAAACCTTCGACATCCCGAGCTCGGTGGCTAATGCCTCCACCGTAGCCGAGTCGCCTTGTGGCTTGACAACCCATCTCTTTTCTATGGGCATAACGTTTACTTTTTATATATTTTAACATTCAAATTTTTCGTTAAGTGATTGATAAATCGAGGTTTTACCTCCTCCATCGTAACCTCGCGACCAAGCAGTGAGCTAAGCGAACAGACACCACGGTCTGTAAAACCACAAGGGTTGATAAGCTCAAACCACTTTAGGTCGGTAGATACGTTCATCGCCAAGCCGTGCATTGTTACACCGTGCGAGGCGCGAACACCGATGGCGCAGAGCTTCACAAGACGATGGCCTTGTGTAACCCATACTCCTGATGCTCCCTCCGAGCGATGTGCCTCGATGCCATACTCCTGGGCAAGGTCGATAACCGACTGCTCAAGTATATCTATATAACGTCGAATACCGATACCTATTGCATCAAGATCGATAATAGGATAGCAGACAAGCTGTCCTGGACCGTGGAAGGTGATATCGCCACCACGGTCGATATGGAAGAACTCGGCACCGAGACTCTTGAGGTACTCCTCGGCAACAAGCATATTCGATTCGTTGCCACTCTTGCCAAGGGTATATACGGCAGGGTGTTCGACGCAGAGGATTGTGCCACGTGGCTCACTCTCGTCGAAACTCTTTTCCATCTTCTTACGGCATAGCATGTCGAAGAGCGAACGCTGATAGTCCCAGCACTCGCCATACGCCATTGTATGTAAGTCTCTTATTTCTACTTCGTTCTGCATACCTCTCTTACTGCTTCAAGTGCGGCATCCGCCAAGTATGACGAACGCACAAGTGGTGCGCTCGCACAATATGCGAAACCTAACTTGAGAGCCTCGAGACGGTACTCTTCGAACTTCTCAGGAGTAATATACGCCTTTACGGGGTAGTGCTCCTTAGTTGGTCGTAGATATTGACCGAGAGTGACGATGGATACTCCCACCTCGCGTAAATCACGAAGCGTTTGAAGTATCTCCTCCTCGCTCTCGCCAAGACCGAGCATCAAGCCGCTCTTAGCAACTGCTCCACTATCGGCAATATACTTCAACGTTTGAAGTGATGTGCGATACTTAGCGCGCGAACGCACCTCTGGAGTCAGCCTCTCAACGGTTTCGATATTATGTCCCACAATATCGGGACGCGATGCCAACACTGTGTCCAACAACTCAGGGCGGGCATCCATATCGGAAATAAGGAGCTCTATTGTAGATTCTGGGTTTTCGCGACGCACCGCTTCGACAGTTCTTGCCCAAATGGCAGCACCATGGTCGGGCAGGTCGTCACGAGTAACCGATGTAATAACAGCATGCTTCAGGCCCATAAGCTTCACACTCTCAGCAACCTTCTCAGGCTCAGCCTCATCAGGAGGCAAAGGGCGACCTGTTGTTGTGGCGCAGAAGCGACAATTGCGGGTGCAAATATCGCCCAAAATCATAAATGTTGCGGTGCGACGACTCCAGCACTCCGCCTTGTTAGGACACATGCCACTTGTGCATATCGTATGGAGACAACGCCCCTCGACGATATGTTCGACATCTGCCGTATCCGTCGTGCTTCGCAGGCTGATTTTGAGCCACTCAGGCTTCCTGAGATAATCTGTGTGCTTATCTACCTTAGGCATTTTTAAGTTCACTTTTTTCCAATTGATGCAAAAGTACAAAAAAATTCAACAAATGCAAATTTTTCAACGGAAAAAGTAACAATACACACCGTAGAAAGAGAGTGGGCTCTCCGTTTTATACCTCGGAAAGCCCATCTAATTTGACTATTTTAGTTCGCGGTAGTTGTAGAGTTGATCGCGAAGTTGAGGGGTGAAACCGGCTCGGCGTATGGTGGCTTGCATAGCCTCCTTATCGAAGCGGGTAGTAGCCCCTGCAGAGGATACCACATTCTCCTCAATCATTATCGAACCCATATCGTTGGCACCACTTCGAAGGGCTATCTCAGCAACATCCTTGCCCACCGTAAGCCATGAGGCTTGGATGTTCGGAATGTTGTGCAAAATGATACGGCTCATAGCTATAATGCGCAGATACTCAGTGGCTGAGAAGCGTGGAGATACACCCTCGCTTTCGAGTTGTGTGCCCGTAGGGCAGAATACCCAAGGAATAAATGCTGTGAAGCCTCGCGAGCCCTCTGGCTTGCGTGCCTGAAGGTCGCGAATAGTGATAAGGTGGTCTATGCGCTCGTGTCGAGTTTCGATATGACCATACATCATTGTTGCAGTGGTAGGAATATCGAGCTGGTGAGCCTCGTGCATAACTACAACCCAGTCGCGCACAGAGGGTTTTGCTGGCGATATAATCTTGCGCACACGCTCTGAAAGTATCTCTGCACCAGCACCTGGAAGGGTATCCAAACCTGCATCGCGAAGACGTATTAGGGTCTCGCGTGTGGTGATGCCACTAATAGATGCAATATGTGCGACCTCTGGCGCACCAAGGGCGTTGAGGCGTAGCGATGGGTACTCCTTCTTAATCTGCGAGAAGAGACGCTCGTAGAACTCTATGCCGAGGCGTGGGTGTAGACCGCCCTGAAGTAGAAGTTGGTCTGCGCCCAAGGCTAAAGCCTCGTCGATTTTTTGACGATATTCCGCCATTGTGGTAATGAAGGCCTTATCCTCCTGATGCGGTTTGCAGTGGAAGTTGCAAAATTTGCAACCAGACTTACAGACATTCGTAATATTAACATTACGGTCTATCTGCCAGGTTACTACATCTGGGTTTTTAACCGCACTTCGACGTAGTATATCTGCCACATTACAAAGTAGTTGTAGTGGGGCATTGTCGTATAGGAAGTATGCTTCTTCGCGCGTAAGAGGAGTGCGTTCCAAGGCGCGTTCTAGGATGTCGTTTATTTCCATTATAGAAGTAGTTTGAAATCGAGTGTACGGCGGCGCATATCTACGCTTTTGACCATAACCCTAACAGGTGTGCCGAGTGTAAAACTGAGGCGTGAACGCTGCCCAACAACCTCATATCGAGCCTCGTCGAAGCGGTAGTAGTCATCGTCGTCAATATCGCGTAGGAAGACCATACCCTCGATATGTGTCTCGTTAATCTCTACATATAGACCCCATTCGGTAAGTCCCGAAACGGTGCCCTCAAATATCTCACCAATGCGGTCTTTCATAAACTCAGCCATCTTGTATTTGATGCTGGCGCGCTCTGCCTCCGAAGCGAGGATTTCGCGCTCGGTAGAGTGTACGCAGAGCTGCTCTAAGAGTTTTTTATCGTCGCCCTTTTTACCCTCAAGATAGCAGGCCAAGAGGCGATGTACCATCATATCAGGGTAGCGACGTATAGGCGATGTAAAGTGTGTGTAGTATGGGAATGCCAAGCCATAGTGACCGATATTATCGGTGGTATATACCGCCTTTGCCATACTGCGTACTGCCAACGTAGTGATAGCATTTGCCTCACTACTGCCAGCGATATTGCTAAGGAGTTTGTTCATCTCCTTAGCTACAGCGCGTCCTTTTGCCGCCTTGAAGTAGTGTCCAAAGCGTAGGGCAAACTCTCTGAAACGCTGTAACTTATCTTCCGATGGTTGGTCGTGTACACGAAATACCATTGGGCGTGGTACGCGACGTCCATTAGATATGCGGTGGGCGCAGAACTCTGCTACGCGACGGTTGGCAAGCAACATAAACTCCTCGATAAGCTGGTTTGCCTCCTTCTGCACCTTTGTATATACTCCAATAGGACGACCCTTTTCGTCCAATTTGAAGCGTATCTCGTCGCGTTCGAAGGCTATAGCGCCACTTTTGAAGCGCTCGGCACGAAGAACCTTTGCAAGGGTGTTAAGTGTAATTATCTCCTCTGCGAAGTCGCCCTTGCCCGTTTCGATAACCTCTTGAGCCTCCTCGTAGGCAAATCTACGATCGGAGTGTATAACTGTGCGACCAAACCACTCATCCAAAATCTCTGCATTTGCGTTGAGGGTAAAGACTGCGGAGAAGCATAGCTTATCCTCGTTAGGGCGGAGTGAGCAGAGATCGTTGCACAATCGCTCAGGAAGCATTGGCACGGTGCGGTCCACGAGATATACAGATGTGGCGCGCTGCTGTGCCTCATTCTCGACAACAGAATCTGGTGTAACATAGTGTGTTACATCGGCGATATGTACGCCAACCTCCCAGATGTCATCCTCTAATTTATGGATTGAGAGTGCATCATCGAAGTCCTTAGCATCGGCAGGGTCGATAGTGAAGGTTGTTCTCTCGCGCATATCTCTGCGGCGCGCAATCTCTCGCTCGGTAATCTTACCGCTTATACACTCAGCATCGTGGAGAACACTCTCCTCGAACTTATATGGTAGGTCAAACTCGGCAAGTATGGCGTGCATCTCGGTCTCGTTCTCTCCAGCCTGACCAAGGATATCGACCAACTCTCCGTAGGGTAGTCGTCTATCGTCGTTCCACTCGGTAATTCTTACCGATACTTTGTCGCCATCCTTAACATCTGGATAGCGATTGCGCGATAGGTAGATATCCGAGCCTATGCGACGATTATCTGGTACAACAAATATTGAGTTTGGACCAACTTGTGCAACACCGATATATGGCTTTGGGTTGCGCTCCAAAATCTCGGTGATGTAACCCTCGTGGTCGCCACCGCGTGAGCGACGAGCTACGGCAATAGCAACTCTATCACCCTCCAATGCTCCGCAGCCATTCTTGCGTGCTACGCATACATCTACATCCAGCTCCTCGATATAGACATACAGAACTCCGGGCGACATAGTAGATACAACGCCCTCGTGGTGAGGCATCATCGTGCGTGATACACTATACTTGCCACGCGTAACCTCAGTAATATATCCCTCTTCTAAGAACTGGCGGATTATAGCCATGGTCATAGCGCGACCCTCTCTGTCGGCGTGACCTGATGCTGCCGCGAGGTGCTTAAGAGAGAATTTCTTATCGGGAAACTCCCTAAACATATTCATAATGAACGTTGCACGCTCATCACGATTATAACCTCTTAGACTCTTCTTTCTTGCCATCCTCTATTTATTCAGTATATGTAGTGCCATACGACACATCATCCTCTCGCCTACGGCTATAGATGCCTCGTCGGGGAGGAATGTGGCACTATGCGAGCCTCCAGCATTGCTACCTACACCAAGGCGGTAGAATAGCGCTGGGTATAGCTCGGTGTAGAAACCAAAATCCTCTGCCATAGGGATACGTGCTATATCGCGCACCTTAATATCCTCATCCTGAGCAATAATCATTGCTTCGTATGCAAGCATAATATCGTTCTTGACAGAGGGGTAACCCCTATTAATATCAACCTCTACTGTAACACCATACTTCTCCTCTATGGCTTTGGCGTTGCTGTGGAGATGTGTGTATATGCGCTCACGCTCCTCGCTATCGAAGGTACGCATTGTGCCCTCGGCGCTTACGCAGTCAGGTATTACATTTGTTGCACCATCTGCAATGACCTTACCTATGGAGATAACACCATTGGGACTATTGAGAGCCGTGGTGCGCATTACCATATCAGCCATAGCTGTCACAGTGTCGTTGATGCTACCACGTCGTGCAGCGTGACCACCCTTGCCACGAACCCAGAAGCGCAACTCGTCGTTAGATGCCATAAAGACACCAGGACATATAGCTACCTCACCAACCTCAAACGAGGCATCTACGTGCTGACCAATAACGGCAGCAACATCGTAGCCCTCAAAGGGGTTCTCCTTTAATACTAACGAAGCACCTCCAGGGTTTAGTTCTTCGCCTGGCTGGAAAATTCCAAAGAGCGTACCCTCAAAATCGGGATTTTGCCTTAGACGTTGTAAAACTCCAAAGAGTATAGCAGTGTGGATATCGTGACCGCAGGCGTGCATAACACCTTCGTTCTCAGAGCAGTACTCGATATCGTTTAGCTCCTTGATAGGTAGTGCGTCGATATCTGCTCGTAGTACTACACATCGACGATGGTTGCCTCGTTCGCCCTCGATTTTGGCAAGTACGCCAGTGCCAGCGATGGTGCGACACTCGATACCCTCGCTCTGTAGCGCCTCGATAATAAGTCGCTGTGTGTTGTGCTCCTCGAACGATAGTTCTGGGCGCTTATGTAGTTCGCGTCGTAACTCTATGCTATTCATAGTTAATTATTTACGAGGTTTGTAATGGCGCGCCATCTGAGCTATGCTGCGTGTGTACTCCACCGTAGTGCCACAGCAACCGCCCACGATGCTTAGCGTGCCCTTTTCTGCTGCTGCGCGTAGTGTCTCGGTATGTTTCTTTGCGGTCTCAGGGTATTTGCCCTTGCCGTCAGGAAGACCTGCAGAAGGTGCTACATAGGTAGGTAGCGAGGTGTAGCGCGTAAGTAATTCGATATTATCAACCACATTCTTAACGCCATGCGAGCAGTTAAAGCCAATGGCCAATGGGTTAAACTTCGAAACATCCTCGACATACTTCTCTACGGAGCGACCAGATACCAACAATCCGCCAATCTTCGATAGCACTGCTGAGAAGATGATAGGCGTTTCGGGAGCTACCTCACGGCATACCTCAGCTGCAATCTCTGCATTGCGCACATCGGTAATACTCTCGATAAGGAATATATCGACCCCGTGTTTGTGGAGTGCCTCAATAAGAGTTTTGTATGACTCGCGAAGCTCCTCCTCCTTAAGGTCTATGGCAAGCGATATATTGCGTGTTGATGGACCGATGGAGCCAGCGATAAATACCTCCTTATCGCTCGCCTCACGCGCCTTTTTAGCTGCCGTGAGTGCGGCTGCAACGACCTCCTCAGTGGTATAGCTCACGCCACACGATGCCAAAGACAATGGGTCGGATAGGAAGGTATTTGTAGTGATTATTTTTGCTCCTGCCTTTATTGACTCCTCGTACATCTTTACAACCTTAGCCTCATCTTCGATGGATATAAGCTCAGGGAGTATGTCGCGACGGCTACCTATGAGTGATGTTCCAATAGCCGCATCCTTAACGAGGATATGGCGCTGGAGTAGTTCTTTTATGCGGTCTGTAGTATTATTCATATATATACAATTATCAATATGCAAAGATATATGCTTTTATCCAAATCGTTGCCTTTTTTGTGAAAATATTGGCAACTTTACTCTTTGTAGCAATAGAGAGAGCCCCTCCATAAAGTCTCGAAAACCTATGGAGGGGCTACACATTTTGTATGAAACGACCACTACTTCACTGAAATAGGTATTATCTCTGGAGTAGAATTCCTGTAGCACGGCATTGCCTGTCCGATGCCAGCGTTAATATATGTAGGGTCGCATACAACGTAACGCCTGTTTTTGTAGATGTAGTAGTCGCCTGCAACGCTCTCATTAAATGCTATTGCGCAGGTGATGTGTCCGATGCCATTGCTTGCCTCGTTACCCTCGAAGCGAACACCAATAACATCCAAGCCTACAAGCTCTCTAACAAGCCACGAAAAGACGCCTACGCGGTCTTTGCAATTGTTCTGTCCGTAGACGAAAGACTCCTCCACAAAGAGTTGCTTCTGTCGGCCAAATACCTGCACGTCATCTACATAGCCAAAGCCATTCTGTACGAAATTAAGCAGATAACTAACCGCCTCAGTGTCACTCTTGCCCTCTATCTTCTTGCGTAGTGGCGTAAGGATAGCTCTGGCAAACTCCTCGCTAAATCCCTGCTTATAGTATACACTGTTGTCGAGAAGAGGGTAGCTGTATAGCAATCCAATATTTCCCATATAGATAGGGGCTTCGAGCTTGTGACCTAAGATGGCACCTAAGCGCTCAAACTCCATTGTTTGGCTCTGGCCAATCTTCATCTTGCCATCTATGGATGCACTAAATAGGTTGTTGGCATACTCGAAACTCTTGTCGTAGGTGCGGAAGCAAGGGCATAGGCTATCGCGATAGCTAAATATATAGAACTTCTGACCATCAACAGTAAGGTATGTCACACCATATATAGTCTCCTTGAATGGGAGCAACAACACAAGGTCCTCACGACTGATGGCAACCTGAGCGCGATACTTTAGCTGTGATAGAAGATATGCCTGCAGTGCTATGCGCTCGTTAGGTCTATTGTTGGCGTATACCTCTTCGCTGAAACGCTTGACGAGCTGGTAGCAACCCCAGCCGTTGAGGTGGTGCGATGTGGAATACTCCTCAAGGTACTTCACAGCAGATTGTGTGGTGTTGCTATACGTAGACCACATAGTGCTGAAACCCTGCTCATTAGCAGAACTCATAAACGGTAGTTCATCCTTGTTGCAAGGTATCTCAAGGGCTTCGCCAAAGAAGTCAACACTAATAACTTTAGCGCTCTTAGCAGGTATGGCAGGTCTCTCTTGTTCGACAATCTCCTTAACAATTTCTACCGTGTTCTCTGGTTCTGGGAGTCTTTGTGGAGCCTCCTTGGATGGTTGTGACTCTTGTGCAACCTCTGGCTTAGGCAATACATCTGGAATAGGTGCTGGCTCTGCCTCATCAACATCGTAGTCTGCCCAGCGTTTCTTCAAAAACTCGGCATACTCGGCATTGGCCTTTTCACGGAAGTCTTTATACTCCTCGGTGCGTTTCTTCTTAAACGCTTCATATTCAGCTCTAATATCGCTCTGTGCCATCGAGCTAAAGCTGAATGTTAGTGCAAGGAGGAGAAGTATATATTTTTTCATAAAAATTGGGTGTTAGAAAAGTAAGGGCTGGCTAAGTTATTATTAGTCAGCCCCTGTAAATTAGTGAAATACTACACTAAAGATTATCTCTCCTCAGCGAAGTCTTTGAATGCAGCCTCGAACTGCTTGTTGAATTGCTCGCGGTCGAACTCAAGTCTCAACTCTTTCTCCTGAGCCAACTTATCCTCAAGCTCCTTCTCAACCTGAGTCTTGCTTACCTCTAAGCATACATAGCACTGGTATGTGCCATCCTCGTTCTGATAGTACTTCTCATCAACAACCTCGATGTTGCGAAGGGTCTGCTTTACAGTTGTTGTACCCATCTCCTCGTAGATTGACTGTGCCTTAGCGCTCTTGTTCTGGCTGTAGTCCTTTATAAACACCTTAATTTCAGACTCTACACTTGCTGCCAACTCCTGACGAGCAGACTGCATAGCAACTTTCTTTGCCATCAACATATCGTCACTCTTGCCAGTGCTTACAGCACGCCAGTACTCGCTGTTTGAACGATACTCCTTGCCAGACATAGGAGTTGTAATCTCAACGCGGCCCTTAGTTGCAGGAGCTGTACCCTGAGTTGCGAAGCAACCTGTAGACAAAGTCGCGATGATAGCGACTGCGAAATAGAAATACTTTTTCATAATACGTAGTAATTTAATAGGTTAAAATATTGTTTTATAGTATAATCTTATATGGTAGGTGGAAGCGAATCTCAGAACTCTTGTTTGTCTGAGGGTTCACAACTGTAATAGTACCACCTGCAATGCCCTCTCTGCGTTTGATAGTGTCGACAACACTCTCTACATCGAAACTTAGGCGATGGTTACCTTTGCCCTCGAACTCCTCGTCAAGTTCTGGCCTCACTCGGATATTTAGGCTGTCAAACGAGATATTTATACCTGTAACCATAAAAGGCACATCTTGCTTAACACGCAAATCTAACCATCCCTCAATCTGGGCAATCTTTTCGCTTGGGATAGCCTCCTCCTCGGCGATCGTAGCACTATCCACCAACTTAATATCGAGCTCTATTTGACCAAAAGGAACAACGTCAATGCGGTTCTTCGATACATCGAAGTAGAAGGTGTGACGTGCAACAGCTCCACTTGCAAACTGGTATGAGATATCAATCTTATTGTCATCTTCAGGGAGGCAATACTCATAGTTGTATGCTATGCGGTATAGGTTATCCTCGATAGCAGAGCACTCAATCTCGGTTGCATACTCGCTCTTTATCACTGGGCGACGAGAGGTGGTCATACGTCGACCATCAAGATTTAGGTAAAATACGATATCACCCAAAGCGGTGTAGTAAGGAACGATAGATATTGCGTTGTATAGTTTACGATAATTATCCATCAAAGCCTTCACCTCGGCCTTGCGATTCTGGTCGATATAATACTCATATAAAGCTCCCAAATCTGTAATTGCACGAGCGATATACTCTACATCCGAGAATGTTGAGAACGACTCCTTAATCTGCTGGAACTGGTCGTTCTTCTCCTTCTCGATGGCATCGTATTGCTCTACGAGCTTGTTGCGCTCAAAGTCCGAGAATGGGTACTTGGCGTGCACCTCGTATTTGTAGCTCTTGTCAGACTTGTCGTATATCTTCTTCCAGTATATCTCAGCCTTGTCAAGAGTTATACCCTGAATGAACGGTAGTCGCGCTGCAATAGCCTCTATACGAGACTCATAGCTATGAGTGATATTCTCGCCATATCCATTATTTATCGACGAGTCGTACGATAGCTCCGTTGAGGAGATATGCACAGCCACACTGCTCGTGATAGACTGCTGGATATTAGCCAAGCACTGCTTCTTAGCTCCTTCAAGCGTGCTATTCTCAGCCGAAACGATAATGTAGTTATCCTCGGCGATGCCAATCCACGCTGGAGCCTTTTTTGCACTGCTCTCAACAACCTTCTGCTGTGCAGAAACTACCTGAGTCGCAAGGATAAGCGATGCAAATATTATGAGATATCTCTTCATAAGGCTTTAGTTCGATACGTTTATTATTTGCCAAATAGCCACTGTGAAAGCTCTCGCTGTAGTCTTAGATATGAGCGTTCGCTACGGACATAACCCTTTGAGGCCTCGATCTGTGCCTTTTGGAGCATAACCTCGTCGTCGTGGAACTTCATAGCCATCGCTCTCTTAGCCTCCATCTCTGCCATACGGGCCTCCAATTCTTTTCGCTCCTTCTCTGCCTTAGCCTCTTGGGCTGCTCTCTCCTGCTGCTCAATGGTCTGCTTAATGTTCTCCACCATAGCGCCTGCCTCGCTAAAGCGACTGCTTGTTGGGTCGATAGTCATCAGGGCATCCAATGCTGCAGGGTAATCCTTTAATGCAATCTTAGCCTTGGCCTCCTGGATGGCTGAGTCGGCTGACTTATCCACCATCTGAGTGTACATAGCGGACATCTTCTCTGCAACGATAGGATACTCCTCTAAGCACTCTGGAACACCCGCAAGGACCTCGATAGCCTCCTCGTACTCACCTCGGTCAGCCAACGACTGAGCCTTAGCAACGATGGTTGTCACGCGGCCAGAGTAGTAGTCGACAATCTTCTCACGTGCCGAAGCCATAAACTTGCGAACAGCGGGGCTCTTTGCATTAATGCTGTTGATAGCCTTAATTTGAGCCTTCGTATCGTTCTGGTCCATACCCTTTACAGAGAATGATGTCTCAGCAGCGATAATGTTCTCAGTAAGGTTTACAACATATACCGAAACCTCCAAGTCTACAATAATCTGTACTGGGATTGTGGCGCTTGCAATCTTATCAACGGTATTTACATTTGCAGTAAGTACAAATGCTCCTGCAGTAGCTCCAAAGCCATTCTGTGTAGTCATCTGCAGCAACTTCTGGCTAAGAGCCTTCTTTGCCTCGGCAGGTATTTCAAGATCGTCGCTCACAATAGGTGTGATGGCTATCCTCTGTCCGTTGTCCACCTGAGCCATTGCGTTGAGTGTGAGCGCGCTAAATAGTAGCGCAGTGAGTAGTTTGCGTATCATAGTGCTATAGCTTTTCAATTAATCGATACAGCTGGATTTGTGGGCTTTTACTTATCACCAATGGTAATCCATACCTCGCCAAGGCCCTTAGGGGTAACGCCTACAACCAAGTTGTATGGATCACGCTTTAGGAAGCTTGCAAGCTTACGACCGAATGCTGCGGCATCCATAGCTGTCTCCTTGCCGTTAATTGGATTTACGGAGTAGAGTGGAATTCTCACCTGGTTAAATCGCATTCTGTTTGCAGAGCTTGACTCCATAGAGTAGCGGCCCTCCTTAGCATTGTCTGAGAACCAAGCGTCGATAATATCACCCAACTCATAGTAATCGCCATTAATCTCAAACTCCTCCTGGAAATCGATAGGACAGGTGTCGTAGCGAAGGAGTGTTACGGTAATCTCGCGACCATTGGTAAATAGGTCGTTGAAGTGATTCTCAAGACCACGGATGAAGTTATCCTTGAAGCTTAGCACACTCTCCTGCAAAATTGTGGTATTCGATGCTGTTGAAGAGACCTCAGAGCTTGTACCTTGATTACCAGAGATAATCTTTGATGTATATGCATCTACAGCCTCGAGGTTGAACTCGATTTGCTTACGAGGGCCAATCTTCTTGATGGTATAGTCGAGGTTAAGGATGATATCAGCCTTTGCAGAACGGCGTAGACGCTCAATAGGTGTCTCGGCAATCATACCACTCTCATTCTTACCCATCATAAGTGCCATCTCGGCAGACTCGTTCTTAAGGCGCTTTAGCTCGAACTCCAAAGATTGGATAGGGAAGCCCTCGCTGGCCATAAAATCTGCCATTGCAGAGACCATAACCTTCACCTCGCTATTCTCAAGAAAGGCTCTCTCATAATCTGGAACGGTAGTCTTAGTACCCATATTGTCAAACTCCATCACGTAGCCATTGCGTAGGCACCATGAGTCGTTTGGAACAACCATAATCACAGGCTTCTTTGCCTGACCAAAAGCAGCAATGTTGAGTGAACAGAGCACCGCCAAAAGCAAAAGTATCTTTTTCATCGTCTAAATCAATCAATTAGAAACCATCACTAAGTCTTTTTTTGAGGCCGTCACGCTCAAGCTTGTCCTTGAGGTTGTCGAACATAACCTGAACATAGAGCGCTACTTTATAGCCACCCTTAACCTTCCTTCTATCCTGTCCGCTTGGAACGCCATCGGTAGTTTGATTTACAAAGCCGAGGTATGCGCCACCAGGAGCGAAGAACTCCTCGAAGTACTCATAGTGCTGCTGGTATGCTGACTCGTTAAGAATTGCAGGTGTGGCATTGGCATTGGTATTGCCTGGAAGACCACGGAAGATGCAGGCGTGAACAGCATTCTTCTTGGCGTTCATAACTGCCTTGTCGACATTCTTGCCGAAGCCCCAAACCTTAACGAACTTAGTGCCTTCAACACCTACACGCTCGGTTGTAATCTCGTAATTCTCCCAGCTCTTGTATGAAGCACGTCTATCATTTTTTTGAGCTGAGCATGCTGTTACTAAGCATACGCATAGAATAAATAGTAGTGATAACTTTCTCATATCTCAATATCTTTATATATAGTAATAAGCCTGTCTAACATTGCTCATAGAGGTTGCAGAGCAATGTTAGACAAAGGCTGTTGTTACAAGTTTATAGTGTCCACTTAATACCGAGCTTCACAATAATGCCTGAATTCGAATCAAGAATAGCTGCTGGGATGCCTACCTGGTAGCCAGCACCTATGAATATTGATAGTGGCTGTAGTGTAACTGCTGCACGAGCACCAAACTCACCAAAGTATGAGGCGAACTTACCTTCACCATCCTCGCCACTATACTCGCTTGGAAGAAGATAACCACCAACAGTGAAATATGGAGTAAACTCAGCAAAGCGTGTTAGAGGCATACCATAACCCAAACCAACACCTACATCTGTAAGGTTTATAGATTTATCGTTAACTATGTTAACGTAATCGGTGAAGTTAGTACCAAAATTTACCAAAGCGTATGTGATGGCACCATTCTGAGCGATGTTTACGATGTAGTCCAAATCAAGACCTAAGCGTAAAGCACCAAAAGGATTCGCACCCACAGCACCTGCAACACCAATCTTCAAGTCGTTCTTCTGCTGAAGAATGTAGCCCTCCTGAACATTCTTAACGCCCGAAATTTGGTAGAAGTATGATGGCTTAGTGTTACCTGTTGCTACACCCTTGTTGTTAGCTACAACGGTGGCACGTACCATACCGTGCTTTACAGACTTAAGGTTACCCTTGCGATCCTCCTTGTATGAGTAGGTCTGGAAGCGGTCGCCATTCTTAACGCCCTCCTTAGTACCAATCTTAGCAGCGATAGGCTTTACTGATACTACGCCAACTACAGTCTTCCAACCAGTAATCTGCTTCTCGAAGTTGTATACTACGCTCTCGTATGCGCTCTTACAAGCTTGCTCGATGCTTCCCTGATTGTACTTATCTGTAGAAGATAGACCAGTAACACTTGTAGAGGTCACATACTTGAGGTTGAACTGCATATTGTTATAAGCAGCTACAGCGGCTGCGCGCTCCTCCTCAGAGTAGCTCTCGTCTGCCCAACCTGTGGTGTAGAAGTTGTAGAGGACATCCTGGTCTGCGTCAAGCTTAAATGCATGTGCTTCCATGCGAGCAGAGTGTGTGATAGAGCCATCATCTGCACGTGTATTCTTAGTCTCATAGACGTCAAGAACAACGATATATGCAGTGTTTACAAGAGGCTCACCCCACTCCAAGGCTTGCTCCTGGACCTTTGCAGTAGCAAGATTTTGCATATCCTGGTCCTTAGCATTGTAGATACCACGCTCTCTTACTATAGAGTCGTCGAAAGTACCATCAGCCTTGCGGTTGAAGAGGTATGATATAATCTCCTGACCTAAGTTCTTCTCCTCGTTGATAACCGTCATTGTTGAAGTGAAGGTTACAGGGGCGTCGTCACGGTGTGGAACATTGATATAGTTTGTGCGGATAATGTTCTCGTCATACTTGTCACCAATCTCAAGGTTGTTGAAGAACGTCTGAACATCTGCAGAGTGTGTCCAGTTACGATCAACCATAACGTAAGTAACACTTGGACGGTTGTATGTTGATGACACAACCTCCTTTACCTTCTCCTGTGCGCTCAAAGTAACAACGCTCAAAAGAGTCAATCCAAATAGAGTAAAAAGTCTCTTCATAAAAGTTAAGTAGTATAATAAGTTTATAATTGTCAGCAGTAGAGTAGAATAGAGAATACGTCCCTTGACTATGTAGATAATGCCTACAGCTAAAAGTGTCGCTAACTCTAATAGATCCTACCCGAGTTTCTTTGTTTGTTATTACAAAGGTATAAAAAAAAAATCGATTTGTGCAACGATATATCAAAAAAAGTTCGAATAAGGGTGACTATTTTAAGCGAGAGGTAATTAAAGGCATTTAGGGGTATTTAAGGGATAGACAACCATCCCCTAAATACCCCTAAACCGTTAATAATTCCCTTAGTTACATCTACTTCACAACCTCAATCTCGAAGATTCGGTTCCAATCCTTACCTGTAACGAAGAAGTGTTTGGTGTGAGGATTGTATGCGATGCCGTTAAGAGCCTCTGCCTCAGGATTGTTGTGTAGCCTTGCGCGAAGTTCAGGTAGGTCGATATATCCCACTACCGCACCCGTCTTAGGATCAATCTCAACGATAGCCTCCGTGAGGTAGACATTTGCCCAAATATGACCATCCACCCACTCCAACTCGTTGAGAAAATCGAGAGGCGAACCATCGTAGGTTACGCATATCGACTTCTCGGTAGCAAAGGTGTCTGGGTTGACCTGGCGAATGGTAGATGTACCGTCGGACATATATAGATGCTCGCCATCGGTGGTGATACCCCAACCCTCGCCACGATAGGATATCTCCTTTAAGATGTTGCCACTCTTATCGTAGAAATAGGCCTTGTTGCTTAGCCAAGTAAGCTGATAGATGCCATCTTTGTAGTGGGTAATGCCCTCGCCAAACTCATCCGCAGGGAGTGATGCCACGATATCTATAGCACCCGTCTTAAGGTCGATGCACTGTAGGTGTGAGCTTCCCTCACGACCTGTGCCCTCCCACATTACGCCATCAATATATTGCAGTCCCTGTGTGTAGCTATGGTTGGAGTGTGGATACTCAGCAACAACATTGTAGTCGTATAGCTTTGCTATAACAAGCCTCTGTTCGTTGCTTGTCTCCTCCTTTAAGGAGGCGTTATCGCTCTTTTTTGTAGATGCACCTCCGCAGCCTACAACCATTAGAGCTGCAGCTATTGTGATGGTGAATATGCTCTTAAATCTTATCATATACGTGAGATATCAAATATAGCAATGCAAAGATAACCCTTTTTCAACTATTTTTCGTATCTTTGGAGAAAATATTGCAATTAAATGATTTACTATATCGAGCATACTACCTCTACAAACGACGAGGTGCGCGACCATAAATATGGTCATCTCGATGCTGTGTGGGCGGAGCATCAGAGTGCAGGACGTGGGCAGCGAGGACACTCGTGGCATAGTCATAAGGGCGAAAATATCACATTCTCGGTGGTGCTGACACCTACATTTCTGCCAATTAATGAGCAATTTCTACTCTCGGAGATTGTGGCGTTGGCGCTGGTGCATACCCTTCGTGAGTATGGCATAGAGTGCCGTATTAAATGGACAAACGATATCTATGCTGGCGATAACAAGATTGTGGGCATCCTTATCGAACACGCTCTGTCGGGAGATACCCTTGCTCGTACAATAGCGGGCATTGGTCTAAATGTTAACCAGTTGGAGTTTCCTGCCGATTTGCCAAATCCTACATCTATGGCGCGTGAACGAGGACAATTATTTGATAGAGAGGATGTTATAAAACGCATAGTGTTAAATATTGAGGCGCTATACAACCGCCTTGAGCAGGGTGCAAAACGTGAGATTGAGCGCGAATACGTCGAGACTATGTATCATCTTGGAGAGCCTCACACCTATGCTTATCCCAACGGTGAGCAGTTTGTAGCTACTATTCGCGGGGTGCGCCATTCTGGTGAACTGTGCCTTGAGCATAGCGACGGAGATATCCGAGAGTATGCATTCAAAGAGGTGGAATTTGTGCTTCCACACAAGGCTTACAAATAGAGCCTATTAAGGGGTTTGGTAGAAAAAAGTTGTGAAAAATTTTCGCGAACAACAAAAAAAATATATATTTGTGGTTGCGAAAGTGTGATAAGAGAAATGCACCTACCCGCGAAATACAACTAAATAACACTTAATACTACAAGAATTATGGCTAATGTACCTGCTAATTTGAAGTACTCTAACGACCACGAGTGGTGCCGTGTAGAGGGTGATGTTGCTGTTATCGGCATTACTGATTATGCTCAGTCACAGCTTGGTGATATCGTTTTCGTTGACGTTCCTACTGTTGGCGAGACTATCGAGGCAAACGAGGTTTTCGGCTCTATCGAGGCTGTTAAGACTGTTTCTGACGCTTTCTCTCCTGTAAGCGGTGAGGTTATCGAGTTCAACGAGGCTGTTGAGGGTGACTCTTCACTTGTAAACAAGGATCCATACGGTGAGGGCTGGCTTATCAAGATTAAGATGTCTAACCCTGCTGAGGTTGAGGCTCTTCTTGATGCTGCTGCATATGAGGCTCTTATCGGCTAATTAAAATTTCTTGTGATAAGGGGTCATTCTCGACCTCTCAATCATTGCCCCAAATGGGAAATACGCCAAGTATGTCCCATCTGGGGCAATTTCTTTATCGAGGCCAAGCCTAACCCCTTCTGACAAGAAATTAGGTCGTGGGGCTAATTAATGTTAGATGCGCCCTTCTGACAAGAAATTTGGGTCTCGCGCTGGGGAGGTTTGTGTTGTTAAAAGGCGTTGCCTTTTTTGGGGCTTTTGGCTGGGGATTGTGGGTAGTCTGGGTAGTCTGGGTAGTCTGGGGAAAGCCCCAGTATCCCCAGTTTACTCATTATCCCCAGTCTCCTCACTCAACCTCTCGCGCGAAGCGCTCCTTACTTTTCAGTTTTCAGTTTTCAGTTTTGAGGCAAAACTTCGTAATGCCTCGACTTTGCTACGGCTCGGCAGAACAAGTAAACTTGCTCTGCTCTTGCCTTAATCGCAAAGTTCACTTTGTATGTTATCTCACCACAATCTCGTCTACAAACAAGAATCCTGTGTACTTGCTGCGGTGTGCCTTGTAGCGGATATAGCGAGTATCAACGCTGCCTGTCCACCCGAAGTTCTTGAACGAGGGTAGCTCATCGAGGATAACCTCGTGCTCTATCTCGGCAATAACGGTCCACTCCTGTCCATCGTTCGAGATACCAATCTCAACTAAGCATGGCATAAAGACTCCTGGACCGCATATCTGCATAAAGTCTGCCGAGATGCTTTCGATATGTGTAACATCCTCCATATCAATCACAACATCTACACCGCCACGACCTAAGAAGCCCTGCCAACGCATATCTGCATAGGTCCAGCTACCTCGAAGACCATCGGTAAGAGCCGTGTCGCCCGCAGCTGCATATTTAGGGCCATAGTAATACGAAGGGTACAGATATTCGACACTCTTGCCTACAGCCAAATGCTCAACAGGTGTTGAGTACTCAGGGCGGTTGCCAATCTCATTCTTCAAGTCAAAGGGGGTATATCCCTGCTCCAACATTCTGTCCACAATCTTTACTGCACGCTGGCGGAAGTCGCTATAATCTCTCCTCTCAGGGTTGCTCCAGCCAATCTCAGCAATGGCAATAGCGCGTGGCCAGAGCATATGCTCGTAGTGGCTGTCAGTAACGATAAACTCTGCCCATAGGTTAGCCTGCACACCCATAATATATTGTGCTACAGCACTATCCATAGTTGCTGGCGCTGGATCGTAGGAGTACACCTTTTCCAAAGGTAGGTAGCCACCGATGCTCTCAGGCTGAGAGTATGGGGCATCCTGAGGTGCGTCGATATAGCAGTAGCCGTGAGGCGACATAACAACCTTATGACCTGCCGCAGCGGCAGCTAAGCCTCCCTCCTCGCCACGCCATGACATAACAGTGGCATTAGGAGCGAGACCTCCCTCAAGAATCTCGTCCCAGCCAATAATCTGGCGACCACGAGCATTAAGGTACTCCTCGATACGGTGTATCATATAGCTCTGGAGCTCGTCGACACTCTCTAATCTCTCCTCGCGCATTCTGCGCTGGCAATCCTCGCACACCTTCCAGCTACCCTTGCCAGCCTCGTCGCCACCGATGTGGATATACTCCGAGGGGAATATCTCGATTACCTCATCGAGGATAGCCTGCATCATCTCAAACGTTGCCTCCTTACCTATACATAGGTCGCCCTGGCGCTCAGGCTTGTGGCTGCAACCTAACTCTGGGTAGGCTGCAATAACCTCATCGGAGTGACCGGGCATCTCAATCTCTGGAATAATGGTGATGTATCTATCTGCGGCATAGGCAACTAACTCCTTAGCCTCAGCCTTTGTTAGATAACCACCGTATGCACCCTCGGTGCCCTCCATAACGAAGGCTCTGTCGCCATTCCACCACTCCTTCCAGGTGTGTGGTATACGCCACGCTGCGTAGTTTGTCAGGCGTGGGTAGCTCTCTGTCTCAATACGCCAGCCCGCAGCATCGGTAAGGTGTAGGTGTAGGCGGTTCATCTTCATCTCTGCCATCATATCTATCTGGCGCATAAGAAACTCCTTAGTGCGGAAGTGGCGTGAGATATCTATCAGTATGCCGCGGTACTCAAAGCGTGGTGCATCGCATATATGGCACGTTGTAAGGCTCTTGTTATCAGCCTTGCAGAGCTCTCGAAGGCTCTGTAGACCATAGTATAGGCCCTGTGCCGTAGTAGCCTTGATATCGATACCATTGGTCGTGATGTCGAGCGAGTAGCCCTCCTCAAAATTCTTGAAAGAGGATGCCTCTGCAATATCTGCCAACTCTACGATTGTGAGGTTGAGATAGCGACACTTCCGAGGACGCTTTACCTCCTTAATATTAATCGCTAAATCCTGCGTTGCGGCTATTAGGCGTGCTCTTTCCTCCTTTGGGGCATCAATATATAGCGATAGCCCCTTTGAGATATCGAGTGTCGTCTCGCCCCATTTAGCGATATTAGGTGCTGGGGTGATAATATTCTCCTGTGCGCTACTAACCCCAAGTGCGGTGATAAGGATGACTGCAACAAAGAGTGCTCTCTTTAGAATATTCATAGCGTAGTAATTTTTTGAAAAAGGGCGTGCCAACATCTGTGCTGGACACGCCCCATATTACCTATCTAAAAGTATTATTATTAGATATGGAATCTCTTTACAACCTTAACGCGTACAAGGTCGCTTGAAACTGTCAAAGGCTCAACCTCGTGGTATGTAACCTCTGCGTCGCGTGGTGCACCTACAGCCTCGCTCCAAGTGCACTCCATTGTAGGCTCGCTCTCGGTTGCCACAACAAGTGACTTAGACAATGCCTTTGGTGTAGCGTTATTGCACTCGTCAACCAATGCACGAAGCTCCTCGATATTGTCGTTGTATGTAGTAGTTACAACGCCAAGGCGTGCAACCTTACCCTCTGCGCCATTTGCATCCTGTGCGTATGAGAGGACAGTGTGCTCGTTATCCCATGTAGCGATGAAGAAGTAGTAAGGAATCATAAGTGACTCTATCTCACCCCAGTAGCCGCGGAACTCTGAGATAATATACTGGTCTGAAAGATTCTTAACATCGTTGTAAGCATCTGTTGTATCTGCGATATAGAGTGCAGTTGCGCCCTCGATATTGTTAACCTTAACAGCTACGATAGGGCAACCTACAGTCTTATCTGCATCGCCAAAGATAGTACCATTCTCATCGTCACCATTCCAAATACCAAGAAGCTCAATCTCTGGGTCTACAGTACCTACGGCAGTTGTCTTAACAACATCGCTGTAATAGCACTTGGTAAAGGTACCAGTCTTGATATCAATAGCAAGTGCATATATAATGAACTCTGTATCTGGAGTTAGGTTTGCAATGTAGAAGTTAGCATCGCCATTGCGGTATGAGTAGCCAGACTCCTGAAGCTTCTCCAAAGCCTCCTGGTATGTTAGGCAAGGGTTCTGACCCTCCATACACATCTGCATAATCTGCGCCAAGCTACCTGCAGAAGCGCTGATAACAGATGCCTCGCTGAAGTTGCTTGCAAAGGCAATACCTGGCTGGTAGTATACTGTAGGGTCGTTTGTGAGAACCTCAAGAGTGAAGTCATATGGACCAACCTCTGATGTTACAAACTGGAACTCTGCCTTTGTAGGATCACCGTGCTCAGCAGTCTTGAACGATACATATACAGGTGCTGATGTGATAGTACCTGGGTTAGTGTCGTATGTGCCATTCTCCTCGTCGATAACAGTGCCGTATGTAGGGTTAGGCTCGAATGAGAATGCTACGATAAAGTACTCAGTCTCAGCAAGGTTGAGCTGATACTTGTTCTCACCTGTAAAGTCTACAACGCCCTGAACTGGGTCGAGGTGCTTAAGCTCTGTGTAGTTCTCCCAGTAGTAAATATACTCGGTGATAGCAGCGTTAGCGATATCGATAGGCTTCATATCGCGCTTAGAGTTGTTGATGAAGCCGATGTAGTAGTAGTAATTTGCGTTAAGATCCGATGGAGTAATCTTAATCTCTGCAGAGTAGCTATCTACGTTGTAAACATCAATATCGAATGATAGATCGCTCTCAGCAGCCTCACCTGAGTTGTAACGGAGCTCTGTTAGAGTAGATGTAAGCGTAGCATTGCCCTCATTGAAACTTACAGCACCCGCAAATGTCACATACTTAGTCTTAGGTGTAAGACCTGAGTCGCTAAGTGTGCGTACGCCAGTGTGGAAGAGCTTGTTGCCAATCTCCTCGTTTGTAAGACCCTGACCTCTAAGAGTCTCGATCTCAGTGCTTAGGTATGACTGGAAGAACTGATCCTTAGTCCAACCATACTCGCCATCAGCAGAGGTGTAAGTCTGGTACTCTGTTACAGGCACGTTGATAAGGTGCCATAGCTGTGATGATACAGATGGAGTAACCTTCAAAGCTACGTTTGTAAGGTATGGAGTAGCCTTGATAGTGAAGGTGCAAGAAGACTGCTCAGGCTTCTGTGTTGCAAAACGCACCATCTCAATAGCCGATGCCAACTCGAAGTTGTTTGCAGAGTCTACAGCAAATGCGAGAACATAGTAGTTAGTGTTGTAAGCCAAGTTACCAACCTTAACGTTCTCAATCTTACCCTTCTTAACCTTAGTTGCAAGATAGTCGTTTAGAGTATTGTTGTTCTGAGCAACATACTCCTCAATATCGCTATAAAGCATATCTACAATCTCCTCGTCGAAGTCAAGCATCTCGACTGCGTTAGCATCGCAAACAAACACGAGATACTCTGCATCGTCGTTTGATGGTGTTACTGTGTAGGTAACCTCGGTCAATGATGCTTCAAGATCAGAGATTACGAATGTAACCTCCTCTGTCTGGGTAGGATCCTCAGGCGTGTTGTTGTTGCTTGAGTCAACATCGTCGTTGTTACATGCTACGAATGATACTGCAAAGAGCATCATCGCTGCCATTAACAAGTTGAATTTTTTCATAGGTTAAAGTATTTAGTTAATTAGTTGTATATCAGCGTATTTATTTGCGTTGCTTGCATTCGGATAGGTCGTATTTCAATAAAGACCAATTCCCCGATACAAATGTACACTTTTTTTTGCTAATAGCAAAATTTATAGGGAATTTAGGGAGGGTAGGGAGGGTAGGGAAATTAGGGAATTTAGAGACAACAGGGACAGCAGGGACAGCAGAGACTACAGAGAGAATTTTTGATACTCTGTTTCGCTGTCGTCTCTCTCGTCTCTTTTTCTCAAAAAGGCAAAGCCTTTTAACAACACGCACCTTACCAGGCGCGAGACCTAATTTCTTGTCAGAAGGGGCATAAATAATTAGTAATTAGTAGAGAGTAATTAGTAATAGTTTTGCGTGTGCCAAGCGACAGATGAACATACAGGGTTGCACAACCCAATTTCTTGCGAGAAGGGGTTAGATGTGGCCTCGATAAAGAAATTGCCCCAGATGGGACATACTTAGCGTATTTCCCATTTGGGGCAATAATTGAGAGGTCGCAGATGACCCCTTATCACAAGAAATTCACAAGAAATTACAAGCGCTCAAGCTTAACAGTAAAGTGACGCATCAACTCAGTCTCCCATACGATCTTCACACCGCGTGTGATCTCGTGGCGACGGTCGTAAACGTTCTTCAACGCTGCAGCGATAACATCCATATGGTTGTTAGTGTAAGAACGACGAGCGATGCACAAACGAAGAAGGTCAAGACCACCAAAACGGTTCTCGCGTGTTACAGGATCGCGGTCTGCAAGGATGTAACCAATCTCGCAACCACGAACACCAGCCTCAAGGTAAAGCTCGATAGCAAGTGTCTGTGCTGGGAACTCCTCCTTAGGGATGTTAGACAACACCTTGTCAGCATCTACGAACAATGCGTGACCACCTACAGGACGCTGGTAAGGGATACCGTACTCATCAAGCTTAGCAGCAAGGTACTGTACCTGCTTGATACGAGTCTCGATAGTCTCAAGCTCAGTGTTCTCGTCAAGACCTACTGCCAAAGCAGCCATATCACGACCGTTCATACCACCGTATGTCAAGAAGCCCTCGAATGGGATGCAGAAACGCTTAGCGCCCTCGTACCAGTCCTCGTGACGTGTAGCGATGAAACCACCCATATTTACAAGACCGTCCTTCTTAGATGACATAGTCATACCGTCAGCGTAAGAGAACATCTCCTTGCAGATCTCCTTGATAGTCTTATCTGCATAGCCCTCCTCACGAGTCTTGATGAAGTATGCGTTCTCTACGAAACGTGCTGAGTCGAATACAACGCGCTTGCCATACTTGTCAGCAATAGCACGTACATCGCGCAAGTTCTTCATTGATACAGGCTGACCACCTGCTGTGTTGTTAGTTACAGTAACGATGATGAATGGAATCTTCTCAGCGTTCTCTGCCAAAGCCTTCTCCAACTTAGCGCAGTCTACCTCGCCCTTGAAAGGAATCTCAAGCTGAGTATCCTTCGCAGCGTCGATAGTGCAGTCCAAAGCTGTAGCCTTACGGAACTCGATGTGACCCTTAGTAGTATCGAAGTGTGAGTTACCTGGGATGATATCGCCCTCCTTTACAAGGTGAGAGAAAAGTACGTTCTCAGCAGCACGACCCTGGTGTGTAGGGATTACATACTCGAAACCTGTAATCTTACCGATAGTCTCCTTAAGCTCGAAGAAAGACTTTGAACCAGCGTAAGCCTCGTCACCAGTCATCATAGCAGCCCACTGACGGTCGCTCATAGCACCAGTACCAGAGTCTGTCAAGCAGTCGATGTATACCTGCTCTGACTTAAGGCCGAATAGGTTGTAGTGTGCTTCCTTGAGCCACTGCTCACGCTCTGCACGTGTGCTCTTCTTCAAAGGCTCAACCATCTTAATGCGATACGCTTCTGCAAATGGGATTTCCATAATAATTTAGTTGTTTTAGGTTATACTTTTACTTTAATAATATGCTCTTTTTCTGCTTGCTTTTTCTATTTTCGTGGCAAAGATACACAAAAATATGGTTAATTGCAATATTTGAATAAAAAAATTGTTATCCAAATAACACAACCCTTTTGTAGGCTATTTGCCAGCCACTAATAGCTCCAAAATCTGGATGGCATTCAAGGCTGCTCCCTTGCGTATCTGGTCAGCAACGCACCAGAACGATAGACCACGCTCTGAGCCCAAGTCCTTGCGGATGCGACCAACGTAGACAGGGTCCTTGCCCTCGGCATATAGTGGCATAGGGTAGCACTTCTTAGCTGGCTCGTCGAGAAGTACGATGCCCTCAGCCTCGGCAAAGGCCTCGCGTACGCGCTCCACAGAGAGCTCCTCCTCGGTCTCCACCCATATAGCCTCGGAGTGGGCGCGCATAACTGGAACACGAACGCAGGTGGCTGATACGCGAACATCGGAGTGCATAATCTTGCGCGTCTCGTGGTACATCTTCATCTCCTCCTTAGTGTAGTCGTTATCTGTGAATACGTCGATATGTGGGATAAGGTTGCAGGCAAGCTGGTAGGCGAACTTCTCCACCTTAGGCTCTGTGCCCTCGACTACTGAGCGCTGCTGCTCCTTAAACTCCTGCATAGCCGTAGCACCAGCACCACTTGCTGACTGGTAGGTAGCTACATGAACGCGCTCGATGTGGGACAACTTCTCGATAACATTCAGTGCTACAACCATTTGGATAGTCGTGCAGTTAGGGTTTGCGATGATGCGACGTGGTGCGTTGAAGGCATCCTCGCCATTAACCTCAGGTACTACCAATGGCACATCCTCCTCCATACGGAAGGCTGAGGAGTTGTCAATCATAAATGTACCGTGCTTAGTAATTGTATCGGCAAACTCTATAGAGGTAGAGCCTCCTGCCGAGCAGAGAGCAACATCTACATCCTTAAAGTCGTCGTTATGCTGTAGCTCGCGTACTACGATATCCTTGCCACGGAAGCGGTAGGTAGTGCCTGCGCTACGCTTCGAGCCAAAGAGGAGAAGCTCCTCGATAGCCATTGGGTGATTCTCAAGTATTGATAGGAACTCCTGGCCAACAGCGCCACTCGCTCCAACGATAGCTATTTTCATACTTATATAGTTAAATGGTGTTAAACAATGTTATGAAATGTGGCTAAAAGAACTCATCGCCATCACCGAAGAAGATCTCCTCTTCAGGGATTTGCTCAGTCTGCTCCTCTTCGCCCTCGTCCTCCTCGCAGGAGTAGTTTGGAACCTCGTCCGAGCGCACGAAACGGTCATCGCGCTCAACGCCCAGAGAGCCGTCGTTATAGACCTTCGTTAGGAACTTACCAGCGATAGGTAGCGCCATACGTGAACCATCGGCATTGCGCGTGAAGTGGATGCTATTCTCCTCACCACCAACCCATACGCCCATAACAAGGTTTGGTACTGCGCACATAAACCAAGCGTCGACATTGTCGTTTGTAGTACCCGTCTTGGCTGCAATCTCCACATCGTTGAAGCCGAACTCGTATAGCATACGGCGGGCAGTACCCATAGTGACAACGCGCTCCATCATAGTAATCATAGTGTATGCTACGCGCTTAGAGAGTACATCCTCGGTTTTAGGGGTGAAGGTTGCAAGAACGTTGCCCTGGCTATCCTCGATGCGGGTTACGAAGATTGGATCGATATGTACACCCTGGTTGGCGAAGGTACAATATGCCGATGCCATCTCATAAGGGTTGCTATCCCACGAGCCGATACAGAGTGCTGCCACGGGGTCGATAAAGCTCTTGATACCTATGTCGTGGATAAACTCTGCCACAGCCTCAGGGCGCTTTGCCTGCTTCATAATCCATGCTGAGTAGTTGTTGCGGCTATTTGCCAAGCCCCAGTAGAGTGGGTTTACACCCGTATACTCCACATCCGAAGC
Source organism: Alistipes sp. (assembly GCA_045656185.1). Taxonomy (GTDB): domain Bacteria; phylum Bacteroidota; class Bacteroidia; order Bacteroidales; family Rikenellaceae; genus Alistipes. The sequence goes on from JAZOQR010000007.1 coordinate 50,273, forward strand.
CTCCTTAGGTGACCATATACCGCTTGGAGTCTCGATAGAGACAGGTACGTTTGGCACTGGGGTACAAGGTGTTAGTCCGAGGTGGTCGATGGCAAAGGTGTAGATGAAAGGCTTTGCCGTAGAGCCCACCTGGCGCTTACCCTGCGTAGCACCGTCGAACTTGAAGTGGCGGTAGTCAGGACCTCCCACATAGGCGCGTACATAGCCCGTGGTAGGGTCTATAGCTACGAATGAGGCGCGCATAATCTTTTTGTAGTGCTTCACCGAGTCGCGAGGTGTCATCACCGTATCGCGCTCGCCGCGGAAGGTAAAGACGCGCATCTTTTGTGGGGTTTGGAAGGCTGCCAATATCTGCTTCTCGTTGACGCCATCCTTCGCCATTGCACGCCAGCGCTCTGTTTGGCGCATGGCAGCATCTATCTTACTATCCGACTCTGCCTTGGTGAGGTCGGGGTAGAGCGAACCACCACGATTCCTTATCTGTGTCTCCATCTGTGGCTGAACGTGGTCGCGCATATGCTCTCGGAGAGCCTCCTCGGCATAGCGTTGCATACGGGCATCTACGGTGGTGTAGATTTTAAGACCATCGCGGTAGATATCGTATGGCTCGCCATTAGCCTTTAGGTTCTTGTAGCACCAGCCATAAAGAGGGTTTTCGTGATATTGCTTGAGCGCCTGCTCGTAATCCCACTTCGTGTAGTAGTTGTTGCGCTGGGGCTCTTGAGCCATCATCGTACGACGTACCATCTCGCGGAAGTAGGTTGCAGTACCCTCGTTGTGGGCATCGGCAACACGGCGGTAGCGTGTGAGGTCGATAGGGAGCGCCTTGAGTGAGTCGGCGGTATGCTTAGTAATAGCTCCTGCTGCTGCCAAACGGTCGAGAACGGTGTTACGACGCTCACGAGCCTTCTCGTTAGGCTTGCCCTGCTTTAGAGGTGCATAGGTACCTGGGGCCTTAACCTGTCCAGCGATAACAGCGGCCTCCTCAATGCTTAGGTCGCAAGGCTCCTTGCCGAAGAAGTTGTTGGCTGCCGATTTGATACCGAAGTTGGAGTTCGAGAACTCTACGGTATTTAGGTACATAGCCACAATCTCCTCCTTGGTGTAGTTGTATTCGAGCTGTGTGGCGATTACATACTCCTGAGCCTTAGCTGCCAACGTACCAGCATTACCCTGTAGTCCTGCCTTGTGGCGGCGTGTCTTGTAGAGGTTCTTAGCTAACTGCTGGGTTATAGTACTACCACCACCCTGTCCCGACTGACCGAGAATTACGGTCTTAATACCGGCACGCGCTGTAGCTGTGAAGTCGATACCTGCGTGGTCGAAGAAGCGCACATCCTCGGTAGCGAGGAGCGCTGCAACGATAACAGGAACCTTATGTCCATCAATCTCCAACCACTGGCTACGGTCCTCCGAGAATAGCTCCTCGTATGAGAGGTATGTTCTGTTCTCGATGAAGTATGTACCTATAATCTCGCCATCGGTAGAGTATATCTGTGTTGCGAGGTTGGTCTTAGGGTTCTCCAAGTCGTCGAAGGTAGGCATAGGGCCGAGAACCTCGAATCGGGCAAGCAGGAAGAGTCCCGCCACAGAGATAACACCTAAGGTTAAGAGTATCCATAATGAGAGAATGGTCAGTCTGCGTAACGACCACTTTTTAGAGCTCTTTTTAGCCCTTTGCTGTGAGCCTCTCTTGTTTGTTGTCTCCATTGTCTACGTTGGTTTTATAGAGTCGTTTATTATATTCTTAAAATGGCAAGCCTATAGAGAACGAGTAGTAGAATTTGCCGCCTCGCAGTGGGCTGAGCGATACTACACGTCTATATAACGAGAACTTTGCCGATATTGTTGCAGCCTCAGGCATTGCCAGTACATTAAAGTCGACACCGAGGTCTATACCGTATGAGCCGATATGCTGGCGACTCTTGAGCACATCGCCAGTATGGTAATCGAACGTAGGGTTGTAGAACGATGCGAAGTCGAGGCCGGTATTGAGGCGTACGCGCTTGAAATATATCGTGCCACGGATGCCCATCTCTGGGTACCAGATAGGCATATGGTAGTTGAGTGCAGTAGCCACATAATTCTTATTGGCAATCTCGTACGACGAGAAACCACGTGGTAGCAGACGTGTCGACTTAAACGAGAGCTCCGAGAGCACATCCTTCGAGTGGAAGCCTCCAAAGGAGTTTTGGTAGGTAGCCTCGAACGAGAAGGAGTGGTGTGGAAAGAGTCCGCGTGTGTAGACCTTGGCGTAGCCTACAACGAGGTGTCCCATATCGTTGCTCGTAGGGTTTAGCGTGTAGCTACCCTGCGCCACAAAGCCCCAAGGAGGCAGAAAGTCGCGGTGTGCCTGACGCACATAGTCCTGGAAGGTGGCCGCTACAGAGAGCTGCTGCACACCCTCGCTATAGCCAATCTTGCGAATGTTGCCAAAGGTGCCATTCTCAAAGGAGAGCTTGCCTACATTCGCTGTCATACCATTTGAAAGACTCCATGTTGCAGATAGCGCGAGCTGGCGAGTGTGGTAGCCACGGCTTAAGAGTATAGGTAGTGTTGCACCCACAGTTGTGGCGTAGTAGCGTCCCAATTTCGGCTTGTCGGGGAATACCTCCTCACGATTTACGGGGTCCCACATCTTTACCCTATAGAGCATCTGCTGACCACCGTATGTGCCACGCACCCAAAGGTTTAGACCTAAGCCGTAGTAGCGTATAAGACCCTTCCATACCGAGCCCTCGTGAGCATTCCAGCCATAGGTGAGGAAGCCCTCGGTGGTGGAGAGGATATTTTGCGACATTATAGTACCTCCGAAGTTGAAGGCTATTGACGACTCCTCGCTAAGTTCGTAGGGGTCGTAGGATGCAGGTGCCCAGCTGTGGATGTTGAACATATGCCCGAACTTGCTAAAGCGCTTAGGCGGTGTCTGTTGTGCGATGCGCTCGCCATCTTGTGGGGTGAAGCGTACCGTGTCGAGGTTTACCACGTCCCACTCTCGCCCCTTAGGAAGGAGTATCTTTGGTGGATGAGGTGTGTATGTGACCTCTCTCTTACCCTCCATATCCTGCATTACAGGGAGGTAGCCACGTCTATCGTATGAGGTAGCTACAACACGCTTATCGTCGTATGGCGCAGGGTTGAACGAACCATAGCGCGATTGTGAGATGCGGTACTCCTTGCCCTCTGCGATATCGTAGTAATGTAGCTCGTCGAGACCTGAGGCTATAGAGCCGAAGTAGAGCTTGCCCTCCAAGGCGCGCAGATCGCTGAGTGTGGAGTATGATGGTTGTGTAACGCGCTCAGTACCACCGCGTACAACGCGTGCGATATGCATACCGTCGTCGTCGGTGATAATGACATATAGGGCCTTTGTTGCATCGTCCCAAGCCATACCGTGAATCTCGCTACCACAAGGTAGCGCGGTTCGCTGGTCGAGTTCCGTAGAGCCATTAGCCACAATGGTATAGGTGCCATCTGGGGTGTACTCCACCCAGGCGACGCTATAACCCTCGGTAGGGGTGGGGTAGAGGACATTGTTATGCTCTGCGAGGTAGCGTGGTCGCTCCTCAGCGAGGTCCATATAGCAGAGTGTGGAGTATACCTCGTGGTCGAAGAGTGGGCTTCGGCGGTACTCTGTCCACCATAGTCTGCCCTGCTTGCTTAGTGCTGGGCGTGTGGAGATGCTACCCGTGTAGGCTATGTGGTGCTCTACGCCGATGCTGTCGAGACGCACAAAGGCTGTAGGGCGGTCGAGATCCTCCTTGAGCATTATGATATCGCCATCGTAGGTAACCTGCGGATGTGAGTATATCGTGTGCGAGGTAGGCTCTGGGATAGGTATATAGGTTGTCGTCTGCTCGGTAGGGAGCGCGCTCCAATGCCTCTGCAGGGTGTCGAAGGTATCGTGGAAGAGCTCCGTTTCAGTGATGCCGTAGATGGTGTTTAGTGTCCACGATGTAGATACCACCATATAGGGACGACGTGTTGTAAGCTCCGCTAAGTCGTCGCCTATGTTACGGCCGTAGCGGTTGTAGGTGTGGCGCGACATAAGATATCCGAGCTGATAGTGGTCGGGGATATAATCTTTGTAGGAGCCACAGAACCACTTGTCGATATTCTTGTATGCGCCACCCACGTCGCCATAGGCGCGATAGGTGAGCGTGAAGGAGGGTTGCAGACCGCGACCAAAGGTTGTCATCTCGGTCTCCGCCATCACAGAGTCGCCCTCCATAACCCATAGAGGCATCACAAGCAGACTTATTGTCGAGCTCTGCTGACCAAGGATGTAGCTGAAGGCCTTGAAGACACCACGGTTGAGGTTGTTGTACTGCACTGCGTGGCGATATTCGTGGGCTATAAGCTGTTTTGTCCACGGCGTAGCGTAGGAGCTTGTGTTGGGCGTAGATAGAAACTCCACACGTCGTGGCATCCACATTACCAGACCATTGGAGTTGAAGTTTTCGGGGTGTACAACAAAGGGTATCGACATGGCAGGATGACGGTAGCCGTGGCTGATATCATCCTTTATGGTGTCGAGGTAGAACATCATGCGCGATGCAATATTTGCCGCTGTATCGGGATATACCACACGATAATTCTCGGTCTTCATCTGCTTCCAACGATGCTGTGGTGAGTCCACACCCCAACTATAGTACTGCGCAGAAGCCCTCTCAGTGGTGGTTAATCCACTGAGTAGCAATATGATGACGAAAATATATTTTGCAATCTTACACATACGCGCGCATTATTCGTGCAAATATACGAAAAAAAGTGGAAACTGAAAAGTGAGAAGTGAACTTTGCGATTAAGGTGAGGGCAGGGAGAGCAGAGAGAACAGGGAGAACAGGGAGAGCAGAGAGAGAAGAGAGAGAGGAGAGAGAGGAGAGAGACGGAAGAGACGACAACGAAACATAGTATCAAAAATTCTCTCTGTTCTCCCTGCTCTCTCTGCTGTCCCTGTTCTCTCTGCTCTCTCTGCTCTCTCTCTGCTCTCTCTGCTCTCCCTGTTCTCCCTGCTGTCTCCAAATAATCAACCTCCGCGCGAAGCGCACCACACTTTTCAGTTCTCAGTTTTCAGTTTTCACTTTTTTTTTCTATCTTTGTCCGATTTATTTACTTATGTAAAAAGAACTAATATGGAGCAGGGCAATATACTTCAAAAACTCGTTGCTTGGGGCGAGAAGATATGCTATAGTAAGATAACGCCATGGGTAGTGGCGATAGCACTATTCTTTGGTGTGTCGTACACCTTCTACGCTCCGCAGTTTGAGGGTAAGTCGCTTCAGCAGGGCGATATCGCGCAGTATGCGGGTATGTCGAAGGATATCAAGGAGCATCGTGAGGCTCAGGGTGAGGATGCTCAGTGGACGGGCAATATGTTCTCAGGTATGCCTGCTTATCTTATTGATGTAGAGTATCCTACGCAGTATGTCAAGCGTGGTGCAAGTGCCATTGTGGGTGTCGTGGAGAGCCCTATGAATATGACCTTTATGGCGATGCTGTTGATGATGGTGGCGGTGGTGCTTATGGGCGTGAGTCCCTGGATAGGTATCATTGCGGGCTTGGCGTATGGTCTCTCGACCTACTTCTTCCTTATCATCGACGCGGGACACATCACCAAGATGTGGGCGTTGGTCTATGCTCCACCGTTGGTGGGTGCTGTGTGGTGCGCTCTAAAGCGTAATTTGTGGCTCGGTACGGCTCTTGCAGCCCTCTTTGGCTCGTTGGAACTTGGAGCTAACCACCCTCAGATAACCTACTACTTTTTGTTTGTCTGCCTTGCCCTCTGGGTATCGGAGTTGGTCAAGGCGTGGCGACGTGGTGTTATGAAGGAGTTATGGAAGCGTACGGCTATACTTGCTGTCGCGGCTCTTGTTGCCGTGGGCTCGAATATAGCTCCGCTATGGTACACTATGGAGCACCAGAAGCATACTACACGTGTTGCAAGTGAGGCTATGGATGCTGCTAAAGCGCGAGAAGATAAGATTGCCTACAATACGGCTTGGAGCTATGGTATTGCTGAGAGTTGCAATATGTTGGTTCCCAACTATATGGGTAGCTGGTCGTACGATGTTAATGAGGCTGCTACCGAGGTTGTACAGCGTCGTAGTGTGCAAAATAAGATCTTTGATATGGCGCTGCAAGGCTATATAAATCTGCTCATTGAGGAGGGTGTTAGTCAGCAGGATATAAACTATGCTCTTGAGTCTGGTGACAAGGCATTCTATAATGATCTCGACGCTATCTATAAAAGTTATATGAGATATTTGCAGGAAACCACCTGTTTTAACTACTGGGGTAAACAACCATATACTGCAGGCCCTACCTACTTAGGTGCTGTAGCTATCTTTTTGTCCCTTCTTGCTTTGTTGCTATACGGCTGGCGTTCAACATTATGGGTTGTTGTAGTGAGCCTCTTTGCTCTGCTTTTGGCGTGGGGTGCAAATATTATGGGCTTCTACGAAGTTATGTATGACCTATTACCAGGCTATAGTAGCTTTAGAACGGTCTCTATGGCACTTGTTGTATTGGAGTGGAGTGTACCATTGTTGTGTGCTTGCGCAGTATACCGTCTTGTGACACAGGAGATACCGTCAAAGATATTGATTCGCAGAACCCTTATCGCCTACGGCATTATTGTAGCGGCTGTGCTGGTTATGATGTTTACTGCCGACTACGGCATTACCGATATCTACGAGGAGTATGGCAGGGAGCTTTGGGTTGAGCAGTTGTGTGAAGCTGTGCGTGAGGGTCGTAGTGCTGCCCTTATGGCTGATGCTTGGCGTACTATAGGCTTTGTGACACTCTCCCAAGCAGCGATTGTAGGCTATGCTCTGTTGCGTGAGCGAAAGGGTAAACGTTGGTATCATGTGGCTCTTGCTGTGGTGTTGGGTGTGTTGGTTGTCTGGGATTTGTCGAGTGTTGCGAAGCGCTATATCACTGATGATAAGTGGTATGCGCAGAAGCCTACCGAGCACGTAGCTACCGCAGCGGATAAGGATATCCTTGCAGATAAAGACCTTGGTTTCAGAGTCTTGGACTATAGTGCTGGTGACCCATTCAACTCAGCCCGTGCATCCTACTTCCATCGCTCCGTAGGTGGCTACCACGGCGCTAAGCTTGGCCGTTATCAGGATGTCATCGATAGCTATCTCAAATACGACGATAGTGAGGTCTTGGCGGCGTTGAATACGCGCTATGTAATAATGCGAAATGGCAAAGTGAATACGCTGGACTCGTGGATAGGCGTAGAGCCTAATGGTCCTGCGTGGTTTGTCTCTTCGACCTACAAGGCTACTTCGGCGAGTGATGCTCTTGATGCTCTTGGCAGAGAGTTCCTTTACGATTGCGCTATTGTCGAGGGTGCCGATGTCGAGGAGTACTACGACAGCAGTGGCGAGATTGCTTTGGTGGAGTATGCTCCTAACTACCTCAAATATGAGTATGAAGCTCCTGCTAAGGCGTTGGCGGTGTTCTCGGAGATATACTTCCCTGATGGCTGGAGTGTTAAGGTCGATGGCAAGGATGCAGAGTACTTCGTTGCGGACTACATCCTTCGCGGTATGGAGCTTCCTGCGGGTAAGCACACTGTGGAGTGGAGTTTTAGAGCGCCTAACTGGGGCTTTATCTCCACGATAATGGCGATATGTAGTATTGTGGTGTTGCTCTTTGTGGCACGTGCAGTTCTAATGTTGATAAAGAGATAGAAGATGGCAAACAGTAAGAAGTTGGGGCGTAAGGTGATGCGTTCCTATATAATCTCTACCATAAGCATCGCGTTGGTGCTCTTTATGATAGGTGTGGTATCCTATGTTACGCTCTCGGCGATATCTGCTGCGCGCCAGCTTAAGGAGAGTGTTGTAGTCTCGGTGGAGGTTAGCAACGATATTAGTATGGAGAGTCGCAAGGCTTTGGAGGTGATGCTTGAGGATAGGAGTGTATGTGCAGGTTATCAGTATCTTAGCAAGGAGGATAAAATTGCAGATGAGGTCTTTCGTGCGCAGTTTGTTGTGGACCTCGACCTACTTCTGGGCGAAAATCCACTTCTTGATAGCTACGAGGTATCGCTAAATACTAACTACTCGGATAGAGCAGGTGTTGAGGAGGTTGCCGATATTCTACGCACAATGGAGGGTGTTGAGTATGTCTCTGTGCCACCTGTGGAGATAGTGGAGGGTATGCACAAGACTATCCGCGAGACAAGCATCGCGCTTGTGCTCTTTCTTGGGCTGTTGTTGCTAATATCGTTGTTGTTGCTTAGCAACACCATCCGCCTTGTGGTCTACTCGAAGCGCTATCTTATCAATACTATGAAGCTTGTGGGAGCTACCAAATGGTATATAATGCGCCCATTCTTGGGTAGTGCCATTAAGCAGGGTTTTATTTCGGGCTTGCTCGCCTCTGCACTTATGGCGGGTGTTATTTATGGTGCTGAGAGCCACGCCATCGAGGGTATTCAGATGTTGGCAGTGGAAGATGTTGCCGTTATTGTTGGTGTAATTGTGGTGCTTGGCGTTGCAGTTACGGTGCTCTTTAGCGCGTTTGCGGTGAATAAGTTTGTAAATATGCGTTCAAATAAGATTTATCTATATTAGTATGAGTAAGGAAGTTAACAAGGAGCAGATGCCCTTTACAAAGAAAAACTACATCACTATTCTTGTGGGTATGGTGCTCCTCTTTTTAGGCTTTTTGCTTATGTCGGGTGGCGGAGAGCATACAGCCACGGAGTTCGATAGCTCGATATTCTCGTTTCGACGTATTACCCTTGCCCCTATCGTTGTCATCGCGGGCTTTGTGGTTGTGGGCGTGGGTATTATGAAGCGTTTCAAAACTAAGGAGTAGCTATGGATGTTTTAGAGTCTATGATTTTGGGTGCTGTGCAGGGCCTTACGGAGTTCTTGCCAGTATCGAGTAGTGGCCATCTGCAGTTGGCTAAGGAGATTTTAGGTGTTGAGCTTTCGGATGATGTAGCCTTCGATATTACCCTTCACGCTGCCACGGTGCTAAGTACTGTTGTGGTGCTATGGAGTGAGGTGTGGTGGCTTATAAAGGGAATCTTCTCGCGCGGTATGAACGACGAGAAGAGCTACTTCCTCAAGCTTGTGCTCTCGATGATACCTGTCGGCATTGTGGGCTTTCTGCTCAAGGATAGCATCAACCATATGCTTGCCTCGCAGTATATAATGTTGGTTGTAGGTGGTATGTTGTTGCTTACGGCTGCGCTACTCAGCTTCGCCTATTATGCCCGTCCGCGTCAGAGGGAGAGTATCTCTTATCGCGATGCCTTTATTATCGGTGTTGGTCAGGCAGTAGCTACGATGCCAGGTCTTTCGCGCTCGGGAACGACCATCGCTACGGGTATCCTGCTTGGAAATAAGAAGGCCTCGGTTGCCACGTTCTCCTTTTTGATGGTGCTCGCCCCAATTATGGGTGAGATGCTGTTGGAGGTTCTCGACGGAGGCTTTGCTATCGAGGGTGTCGCTACAACGCCACTTATAGCGGGCTTTATTACAGCCTTTGTTGTGGGATGCCTTGCGTGCAAGTATATGATTAACATTGTTAAGCGTGGTAAGCTGATATGGTTTGCACTCTACTGCGCTGTTGTAGGAGTTATAGCAATTACCACTTATATTATATAGGTATGGAATTTACATTGAAGGGTGTCGACTTCCCAGAGGGCTATGTTGCCGTTATTGATAAGCCCTACGAGTGGACTTCGGCAGATGTGGTTAGAAAGATAAAGTTTCAGCTTCGCAAGTGCGGATATCCAAAGATTAAGATTGGTCACGCAGGTACGCTTGATCCTTTGGCAACGGGTATTTTGCTTGTCTGCATAGGTCGCGCTACTAAGCAGGTGGAGGCGTTGCAGTCGGAGACAAAGGAGTATATTGCCGAGTTGGAGCTTGGTGCAACAACCCCTTCGGGCGATATGGAGCACGAAGTGGATGCCACCTATCCTACGGAGCATATCACTCGCGAGATGGTCGAGGAGGCGTTGAAGTCGCTTACAGGCGAGCGAGAGCAGCTGCCACCGTTGTACTCAGCAAAGAAGGTGCAGGGTGTTCGTGCTTATGAGTTCGCCCGTGCTGGCGAGGAGATAGAGCTCAAAAAAGCGTTGATAAATATCTACGCTATGGAGCTTATGGAGTACGACCAGAAGCGCATAAAAATCAGAGTTGAGTGCAGCAAGGGTACCTATATCCGTTCGTTGGCATTCGAGATTGGCGAGGCATTAAATAGTGGTGCCTACCTAAGTTCGTTACGTCGCACACGCAGTGGTGGTTTTATGGTGGAAAAAGCCCACACGCTCGACGATTTTATGGAAAAGTTGCGCGAGTGTGAAACAAAATAGAGTTTTTTGCGTATATGATTTGATTGTTACACGTTTTTTTTGAAAAACTATGAAGTTATCGCAGTATGGCTATGAGCTTTCGGAGGATATGATTGCGAAGTATCCTACCGTAAACCGTGATGATGCTCGTCTTATGGTGTTACATCGCTCAACGGGCGAGATTGAGCACCGCACTTTCAAGGATATTATAGAGTACTTCGACGAGAAGGATATGTTCGTCTTTAACGACACTAAGGTCTTCCCAGCGCGCTTGCAGGGCTGTAAGGAGAAGACCGGTGCCGATATCGAGATCTTCCTTCTTCGCGAGCTTAACCGTGAGCTACGCCTTTGGGACGTGTTGGTAGATCCAGCGCGTAAGATTCGTATTGGCAATAAGCTCTACTTCGGCAACGATGAGCTTATGGGTGCCGAGGTTATTGATAATACCACTTCGCGAGGTCGTACCCTTCGCTTCTTGTTCGATGGTTCGTACGAGGAGTTCAAGGAGGCGTTGTACAACCTTGGTGAGACACCACTCCCACGTTGGGTGAGAGAGAAGGTTGAGCCAGAGGATGCCGAGTGGTATCAGACTATCTATGCCGATAAGGAGGGTGCTGTGGCAGCCCCAACCGCTGGTTTGCACTTCTCGAAGCACCTTATGAAGCGTATGGAGATTAAGGGTATCGACCGTGCCTTCCTAACTCTACACGTAGGTTTGGGTAACTTCCGTACGGTAGATGTTGAGGATCTCTCGAAGCATAAGATGGACTCGGAGCAGTACTTCATTACCGAGGAGTGTGCTTCGGCTATTAACGCTACACGTAACGCTGGACATAAGGTTGTGGCTATTGGTACTACTGTTATGCGTGCTATGGAGACTGCAGCATCTGTGGGTGGTATGATTAAGCCTATGGAGGGCTGGACAAACAAGTTTATCTTCCCACCATACACCTTTAGTGCTGCTGATGCCTTTGTGTCGAACTTCCACTTGCCATACTCTACACAACTTATGATGGTTGCAGCCTTCGGTGGTTACGACTTTGTTATGGAGGCCTACGATTTGGCTGTTAAGGAGGGTTATAGGTTTGGTACCTATGGTGATGCGATGTTAATTTTGTAATCTTAAAGAGCTACAGTTATGAATGCCAATAAGATATTGTACGTCTGTCAGGAGATCTCTCCATATCTTCCGGAGACGCCTTTTGGAAAGCTAAGTCTCGATATGGCGCGCCAGATGCAGGAGCGTGGTATAGAGGTGCGTACCTTTATGCCTCGTTATGGCTGTATCAACGAGCGTCGAAATCAGCTACACGAGGTTATCCGCCTTTCGGGTATGAATATCATCATCAACGATAACGACCACCAGCTTATCATCAAGGTGGCTACTATCCCTGCAGCGCGTATGCAGATATACTTTATCGACAATGATGACTACTTCGCACGCCGTGCTGTGCTCAGCGACGAGGAGGGTAATATGTTCGAGGATAACGACGATAGAGCTATCTTCTTTGCACGTGGTATGTTGGAGACTGTTAAGAAGTTACGTTGGCAGCCTACTATTGTTCACTGCCACGGCTGGTTCTCGGCTATTGCGCCTATGTATCTTAAGAAGGTCTTCTATGATGACCCTCTCTTCCGCGATGTGAAGATTGTGTTGTCGCTCTCGGATGATAAGTTCGATGGAGAGCTATGTGCCGACTTTAAGCATAAGCTTGAGGGTGAGGGTATTATGGATAGCAATATGAAGATTTTGGAGAATCCATCATACGAAAACCTCTACCGCTTCGTTATAGATTATGCGGATGGTATTGTTGTAACCTCACCAAATGCTGATGCTGCGGTTTTGGAGTATGCTAAGAGCCAGGGTAAGAAGGTCTTGGAGTATCAGGAGTGTGAGGAGAAGGAGTTCTTCGATAACTATAAAAAATTCTATGAGGAGTTGTAAGTCTCTAACAAACATAGTGTTGTTGCTCGGTATGATTTTGATGGTCGTATCGTGCACAACATCTGTTGACTACACTATGGGCGAGGAGTTCGTACCCTCGGACCAGAGATTGGAGCTTAGGCGTCGTGTCTACGTTTCGGGCGAATATGTAGAGGCAGGGAGTCATACGGAGTGCTCGTTGGCTACAACACGCCTCTATCGTAGCGACTCGTTGTGCTCATCGAATATCGGTATGGGATACTTCGGTCGTGAGGTCAGCCAGACCTTCGGTACTCGTACTGCAGGCTTTATGTCGCAGATGGTGTTCAGCCTCTCGCTACCGAAGGAGCGTGGTTGGGGCTATCGTCCTATCTTCGACTCGATGATGCTCTCGGTATATGTTACTGATTACCACGGAGATACTACGAAGAAGCATCGCTTCAATATCTACGAGATTACATCGAACGACTACCTTAAACTGTCGACAGATACGACCTTCTATGTCAACTTCGATCCTGAGAAGTATATCTCTAAGGAACCTATATTTACCTTCGAGTTCCCTGATCAGGAGAATGGTGTCTATGTTGGCGACGTAGAGAATCCGCAGAATATCAACATTTTGCTTAAGCATACGCCAACAACAATGGATTATGTTTCTCGTTTGATGCTCACCACAGACCTCGATGCCAATGGCGGTTATGCTCTTGATACCGATAGTATCTATGTGAATGGCAATGAGTTGCAGTTCTTAGATAAGGTGCGCGGTGTCTATATCTCCCCTGCTGAGGATACTGAGGGAGCTATGTTTGCCACAGGCCTATCGAAGACGGCGATGTTGCTCTTCTCGCGTAGTCGCTATGAGGAGGATCCAACCATTATTCGAGATACTACCTATATGATATATAATATGTATCTCAGTCCTTCGGAGTATACCGACCTTGCGGCAGGTAATGTCTCGATAAATAGTATCGAGCACGACTACGCTGGCTCGGCGATAGATCTTGAGGCCGATGCTACAGATGTATGCTATGTTGAGGCTATGGGTGGTGTGGCTACGGAGTTATGCTTTACAGACGAGTTTATACAGTCGCTTGCCGATATTGTTCTTGAAGCGGGGGATGATGTTGTGGTCTCTGTGAACCAGGCGAAGTTTTCTATCTATATGGAGGGCTCGGATTACGACTACAATCTAATCAACCCTACGGTGCTGACGCCATTGATGAATGATGCGATGTTGCGTATGGGTATGTACGTTGACTATAACAGATACGATGGTAGTAAAAGCTATACAGCTATCTCGGACTACAATTATGCGGCGGAGAGTAGTGTATTGCTCAGCTACGATGGCTATCTAAATAGGTCGCTTGGCTGCTACCAGATGGATATCTCGACCCATATTCAGACCTTGATGCTTGTTGCATCTCAGAATGTAGACGAGAGTGGTAAGGTCGACCTTACAAAGTTCGCTACTGGTGATACCGCCGAGAGCAGTGGCGACTATGTGAATCTACGTCGTATCTACATCGGTCCTGATGCTACTTCGTTGTATGGAATGAAGCACCAGGCGGTGTATGGTATGGGTGGTGAGGCTCCAGTTAAGTTGGAGCTTACCTATACTATCGTAAAGTAATTGGATGTATAACTCTCCAAATAAGCGTGTTGTGAGAGTTCTTTAGAAATAATTGTGTGATGCAAGAGAATTTGGTTATTGTAGAGTCCCCTGCAAAGGCTAAGACTATCGAGAAGTTCCTCGGTAAGAATTTTATGGTAAAGTCGAGTTTCGGACATATCCGTGACTTGGCTAAGAAGGGACTCGGTGTTAATATAGACAATGAGTTTGAACCTATATACGAGATTCCAGACGACAAGCGTAAGGTTGTAGAGGAGCTCGCTCGTCTTTCACGTTCAGCAAAGACCGTGTGGTTGGCATCCGATGAGGACCGCGAGGGAGAGGCTATTGCTTGGCACTTGGCTAAGGTGTTGGAGTTGCCTATCGAGCATACTAAGCGTATTGTGTTCCATGAGATTACGCAGCGTGCTATTTTGGAGGCTATCGAGAGTCCTCGTACTATCGACCTAAACTTGGTAAATGCTCAGCAGGCACGCCGTGTATTGGATCGTTTGGTAGGTTTTGAGCTATCTCCTATTTTGTGGAAGAAGGTGCGTCCAGCACTCTCGGCAGGACGTGTTCAGAGTGTTGCCGTACGCCTTATTGTTGAGCGTGAGCGTGAGATTATCAACCACAGCTCTGTTGCTCAGTTCCGTGTTGTTGCTCAGTTCTACTTGGCTGGCGATGCTACAAAGACATTGTTCAAGGCTACGCTCTCGCAGGGTTTCGCTACCCGTGCCGAGGCAGAGCAGTTCCTACATAGCTGTATTGGTGAGCAGTTTACAGTCTCTAAGGCTGAGGAGAAGCCTGTGCAGCGCTATGCGGCACCACCATTCACCACCTCTACGCTACAGCAGGAGGCGAGCCGTAAGCTCGGTATGAGCGTGTCGCAGACTATGTCTGTTGCGCAGAAGCTCTACGAGCAGGGACTTATCACCTATATGCGTACCGACTCTGTGAACCTTTCGCAGATGGCCATTACGCAGTGTAAGAATGAGATTACACGTCTCTTTGGTGCTAAGTACTCCTATCCACATAACTTCAAGACTAAGACTAAGGGTGCTCAGGAGGCTCATGAGGCTATCCGCCCATCATATATCGAGCGTCACGAGATTGAGGGTACTGCCAACGAGAAGCGCTTGTACGACCTTATCTGGAAGCGCACTGTGGCATCGCAGATGGTGCCTGCGGAGTTGGATAGAACGCAGATTGTCATAGACCTTAAGCACCGCAAGGAGCAGTTTGTGGCACAGGGTGAGGTTGTACGTTTCGACGGCTTTATGCGTCTTTACTCTGAGAGTGTCGACGATGATGCTCAGCAGGAGGGCGAGGGTGGTATCCTTCCAAAGATGAGTGTTGGCGATAGTGTTCAGTACTCTACGATGACAGCGTCGGAGCGTTATAGTGTTGCTCCATCGCGATATAATGAGGCTACGCTTGTTAAGCGCCTTGAGGAGCTTGGTATTGGTCGTCCATCAACCTATGCTCCTACCATCACCACCATCATCAACCGTGGTTATGTTGTTAAGCAGAGTAAGGATGGTCAGAAACGTCAGGTCCTCCAGCTAACCCTTGCTTCGGATAAGATTACCGATAAGCTCGTAACTGAGAGCTATGGCAAGGAGAAGAATCGTCTTGCTCCAACAGATATAGGTATGGTCGTTAACGACTACCTTGAGACGCAGTTCTCCTCGATTATGGACTACCACTTCACCGCGAACGTAGAGAAGGAGTTCGACCGCGTTGCCGAGGGCGAGATTACCTGGACCGATATGATTCGCGACTTTTATGACCCATTCCATGGTCTTGTAAATGTTGCTATTGGTACTCAGAATGACCGCAATACACAGCCAGCACGTGTGTTGGGTATCGATCCTAAGAGTGGTCTTACGGTTAAGGCGCGTATTGGTCGCTACGGCCCTATGGTGGAGCTTGAGAGTACGGATGGTGTTAAGGGTCAGTTTGCATCGCTAAAGAAGGGACAGCTTATCGAGTCTATCACCCTTGAGGAGGCTTTGGAGTTGTTCGCGTTACCTCGTAACCTTGGAGACTTGGATGGTGAGGCGTTGATGGTCGGTGTTGGTAAGTTTGGACCTTATGTTCGCCACGGCAAGACCTTCGCATCGCTTTCGAAGAGTGATGATCCATATACTATCACTCGTGAGCGTGCTGAGGAGGTCCTTAAGGAGAATGTTGCGAAGCAGCGTGCTCAGGCAGAGCCACTTCGTACCTTTGTGGAGGATGCCAATATGGTTATCAAGAGTGGTCTCTATGGCCCATATATCGCTCACAATGGCAAAAACTATCGTTTGCCTAAGGGTGCGAAAATCGAGACGCTTACATATACGGAGTGTCAGCGTATTATCGCTAAGAGTAAGAAGTAAAACGCAGAGACTAAAAATAAAATATCAATCTAAAAACTATCTAATTATGAAGAAATTTTTTGTGTTGGCACTTGGTCTTATGATGGCTACAGGTGCTATGGCAGGTAATGGTGAGGCTAAGCCTAAGAATAAGGCGGAGCAGTCAGAGGGTATCCAGTTCACAGTAGTAAAGGAGAACCCTATCACAAGCATCAAGAACCAGAATAGAGCAGGTACTTGCTGGTGCTACTCATCATTGGCATTCATCGAGTCAGAGCTTTTGCGTATGGGCAAGGGTGAGTACGACTTCTCTGAGATGTTCCTTGTACACAACACATACCTTGATCGTGCTGATAAGGCTGTTCGTACACACGGCGATGTATCTTTCGCTCAGGGTGGTTCATTCTATGATGTTATCTATGGTATGCAGGCTTTCGGTCTTGTACCAGAGGCTGAGATGCGTCCAGGTGTGATGTATGGTATGGAGCTTAGCAACCACAACGAGCTTTCAGCTGTTAGCGATGCTGTTGTTGCTGCTATCGCTAAGGGTAAGCTTCGTAGCTTGCAGGTAAGCCCTGATGGTGAGATGTTGTGGAAGAAGGCTATCGAGGCTATCCACGATATCTACCTCGGCGTACGTCCTGAGAGCTTCACATACGAGGGCGTGGAGTACACTCCAAAGTCTTTCTATGAGTCTTTGGGCTTGAATGCTGACGACTATGTATCGTTGACCTCTTACACACACCACCCATTCTACACTTCATTTGCTCTTGAGATTCCAGATAACTGGCGTTGGGCACAGTCTTACAACCTCCCTATCGACGAGCTTATGGAGGTATTCGACTACGCTATTATGAATGGTTACACTATTGCTTGGGGTAGCGATGTTAGCGAGGATGGCTTCACACGCGAGGGTACAGCAATCCTTCCAGACGTAGAGAAGGCTTCTGCAGAGCTTGACGGCTCAGATATGGCTAAGTGGCTTAAGATGACTGAGGCAGAGCGTAAGAGCAAGCCTATGGCTGTAGCACAGAAGTGGGTATCACAAGAGGAGCGTCAGCTTGGTTATGACAATCGCGAGACTACTGATGACCACGGTATGCAGATCTACGGTATTGCTAGGGATCAGAAGGGTACAGAGTACTATATGGTTAAGAACTCATGGGGCGAGGCTGGTACTTACAAGGGTATCTGGTATGCTTCAAAGGCATTCGTCCGCTACAAGACTATGAACATCATCGTTCACAAGGATGCTATTCCAGCTGAGATTCGCGAGAAGCTCAATCTATAATAATTTCTTGTGAATTTTCGATTTATATAGGGCATCTTTGTCCTATCCCTAAAAGTAAGAGACTCTGGGCTGTACTAAAATGTACTATCCCAGAGTCTCTTCTTTTGCGATAGAACAAATCTGCTCCTCTAAAATCAAAAATTATGGAGTGCTGCCCTGAGAGTAGTATTGGGGTAGTTTTCTTGTGTATAGAGGTGGTATCTCGGATGTAATATTATAAATATTATGCGAAGCATACCATACTTTTCACCTTTCACTTTTCAGTTTTCACTTTTTTTGCTATCTTTGTGCAGAATATATTCAGTGTTGTATGAGGGGTTGCGCAATAGCTCTTGTTGTAGTGGCGGTGTTGTCGCTTGTGTTGGATGTTACTGTAGGTAGCTTCCCGTATCAACTTTTTTGCTTTCCGCTAAACATACTTATACTTGCCCTATGGCTTGTGTTTGTTATTCGGGCCTATCGTAATCGCAAGGTATCGAGCTTTGCTCAGCTAATGCTTTCGCGCGGTGCTACGTGGTTTTCGCTCTCTCTAATGGCGCTTATAGGCATCGTATTAGGTTTGCAGCGAGTTCCTGCTTCAACATCGTGGTCGGTGGTTGTAGCACTCCTCTTTGTACTTACGCATCTGGCATTTGTGATACTCCGTGGCTGGAGAAATGGTCGTGGCATACGTCTTCGTTTTATCCTTACGCACGTGGGATTGTGGCTTGCCCTTGGTGCAGGTTTCTGGGGAGCACCCGATAGGGAGCAGCTGCGTGTGGCGGTTGATAGTAATGCAACCGACCAAGCCTACACTATGGCGGGTGCAGTGCGCAAGTTGCCATACGAGTTAAGATTGGAGGAGTTGACGGTGGAGCGTAACGATAAGGGTGTTGCAACCAACTATGAGGCTCGCGTAGCTATCGATAAAGAGGTTGTCTTACTTCGCGTAAACCATCCCTATAGCACTACGCTTGCTCAGAAGGTATATCTTGCCTCGGTGAGCAATTCTAAGCAAGGGGAGTATGTCGTTATAGAGGTTGTCAACGAGCCTTGGCAGTGGCTCTCGGCGGCGGGTATAGTGATGCTTATATTTGGTGGTGTACTACTCTTTATACGTGGTCCACGCAAGACGATTAACAGTAGATAGTTATGGTGGCGGGTTGGAATATATTTCCTTATATGGCAGCAGTTGTTGTGCTACTATCTGCTATGGGGGCCTTTTTTGCTCTTCGTAGCAGGGAGCGTAGTTCATGGGCAATAGGCTTTGCTATTTTGGGTATTGCTGTTATGACGCTCTTTATTGGGTTGTTGTGGCACACCCTTGAGCGTCCACCACTTCGTACTATGGGTGAGACGAGGTTGTGGTACTCCTTCTTTATCCTTCTTGCAGGTCTCCTGACCTATGCCCGTTGGCGTTATCGCTGGATAATGCTCTTTTCTACGGTGCTTGCCACGGTATTTATCATTATCAACATTGCCAAACCTGAGATTCACGATCAGAGCCTTATGCCAGCATTGCAGAGTGCTTGGTTTGTGCCGCACGTCTCGATATATATGTTCTCCTACGCCCTGCTGGGATGTGCTACGCTTCTTGCTGTGGGCTCGTTGTTAAGACCGAGGTTGGAGATGGATGGTGCTATTGAGCGCCTTGTGTATGGAGGTTTAGCCTTTCTCACTATCGGTATGCTTACTGGTGCGTTGTGGGCCAAGGATGCTTGGGGTGCATATTGGAGTTGGGATGCTAAGGAGTCTTGGGCAGCAGCGACGTGGAGTTTATATCTTGTGGCTACTCACATGGCGCCAAGTGTTATGGCGCATAGGTCGCGCAAGTTGTTCTACGTAACGCTTATCTTTGCCTTTCTTGCACTGCAGATGTGTTGGTATGGTGTTAACTATCTGCCATCTGCTGAATCGAGTGTACATACATATAACCAATAATAGCTAATCTTATGAAGAGATTTTTTAGAAACCTACTAGTTGTGACTTTGGTGCTTGCAGTAGTACTCTTTGTCATCTATCGTGTTGTGTTGTCGAGCTCAACACCGCCAGAGGAGTTGGCGCAAGAGGCTCGTGTAACTGCGATTTTGGAGGATGGAGGATGTGTCAGTTGCCATACCTCTGATCCAGAGTTGCCATTCTATGCTAATTGGCCAGTCGTAGGCAATCTTGTTCAGCAGGATGCGGCTGATGGCTATCGTGCTTATGATATCGCTCCACTTATGGAGGCGTTGCAGAGTGGTGCTACGCCAAACGTTGTGGATGTAGCAAAGGTTGAGCGTGTAGCCTTGGATAAGAGTATGCCGATGGCTAAGTACTACCTTATGCATTGGGGTAGCCAGATGACTGATGCTAAGAGCTCTATCATCGCTGATTGGGCTCGCGACTACCGTGTAGCATACTACAACGATGGTCTTACTGACGAGCGTGCTGGCGAGCCTGTGCGTCCTATTGTGAATGCACCTGTAACAGATCCTCTAAAGGTAGAACTCGGTTATGCCCTCTTCCACGATCCACGACTCTCGGTTGATAACACCGTATCTTGTGCATCGTGCCACTCACTTGAGACCGGTGGTGTGGATAATCATCAGTACTCTCACGGTGTTGAGGAGCGTTTGGGTGGTGTAAATGCTCCAACAGTATACAATGCTGTATATAATTTTGTTCAGTTCTGGGATGGTCGTGCTAATACTCTTGCCGAGCAGGCTGCAGGCCCTCCGCTCAACCCTGTGGAGATGGCATCTACCTCTTTCGATGAGATTATTGCGAAGCTTCAGGGCGATAAGCGCTATGTTGAGATGTTCCAGACACTCTATCCTGAGCAGGGTATTACCGAGGCTACGATTACCGATGCTATTGAGGAGTTTGAGCGTACGCTTGTAACGCCTAACTCGCAGTTTGATAAGTGGTTGTTGGGTGACAACGATGCTCTCACCGCAGAGGAGTTGCGTGGTTACGAGCTATTTAAGGAGAATAGCTGTGCTACGTGCCACGTGGGTATCAATCTTGGTGGTGAGTCATACGAGCTTATGGGCTTGCGTCGTCACTACTTCGAGGAGCGTGGTATGGAGCTTACCGAGGAGGATAATGGTCGCTACAAGCAGACTCAGCAGGAGCGTGATCGTCATCGTTTCAAGGTTCCAGGTCTTCGCAACGTGGAGCTTACATGGCCATACTACCACGATGGTTCACGCGTAACTATGGATGAGGCTGTTCGCGATATGGCGTTGTATCAGTGCGATGTGGAGCTTGCCGATGCCGATGTTGAGGCTATCGTTGCATTCTTGCGTACTCTTACTGGAGAGTATAATGGCGAGAAACTAACCTCGAAAAATGAGTATGGCGTAGTCATTGTTGATGATCACCATTAATTATTGGGGTGTTATGCTATATTTTGTGAAATAATTTAGTATTTTTGCGCCCTACATAATATTAATGTACTAAAACAATTAGATATGTTTGCAATTGATAATTACAATTTTGATGGTAAGCGTGCCATTATCCGTGTAGATTTCAATGTACCTCTCAACGCTGAGGGTAAGGTAGCAGATGATACACGTATTCGTGCAGCTATCCCAACCATTAAGAAGGTATTAGCTGGCGGTGGCTCAGTAATTCTTATGTCTCACCTTGGTCGTCCTAAGAAGAATCCAGATGCAAAGTACTCTTTGGAGCAGATTATCTATGCTATCGAGGAGCGTCTTGGTGTTAAGGTTATGTTTGCTGGCGATTGTATGGGCGAGAAGGCGGCAGAAATGGCTGATAACCTTAAGCCAGGTGAGGTGATGATGCTTGAGAACTTGCGTTTCTACGCTGAGGAGGAGGGTAAGCCTCGTGGTTTGGCTGAGGATGCCTCTGAGGAGGAGAAGAAGGAGGCTAAGAAGGCTGTTAAGGAGTCTCAGAAGGAGTTCGTTAAGCGTCTTGCATCTTATGCTGACTGCTATATCAACGATGCCTTTGGTACAGCACACCGTGCTCACGCCTCTACAGCTCTTATCGCTGACTACTTCCCACAGGATAAGATGTTTGGCTACGTTATGGAGAACGAGCTTAAAGCTATCGATGGCGTTATGGAGAACCCAGAACGTCCATTCTGTGCTATCATCGGTGGTTCGAAGGTATCTACAAAGATTACCATCATCGAGAAGCTTATGGAGAAGGTTGACTCTATCATCATCGGTGGTGGTATGACCTACACCTTTGCAGGTGCTGAGGGTGGTAAGGAGGGTAAATCGATCTGCGAGCCAGATATGTTCCCTGTAGCGCTTGAGATTTTGAAGAAGGCTGAGGAGCGTGGTGTTACTATCCTTCGCTCACCAGATGCGCTTATCTGCGATGACTTTGCTGAGACTGCAAATACTCAGGAGGCTCCTGCAAACAATATCCCAGATGCTTGGGAGGGTGTTGATATCGCTACTGGCGGTAAGGCTAAGTTCCGCGAGCATATCCTTGGTTGCAAGACTATCCTTTGGAATGGCCCTGTGGGTGTATTTGAGATTAACAAGTTCTCTACAGGTTCACGTGCTGTTGCAGAGGCTATTGCAGAGGCTACCGAGAAGAATGGTGCATACTCTCTCATCGGTGGTGGTGACTCTGTAGCTTGTATCAACAAGTTCGGCCTTGCAGATAAGGTGTCATACGTATCTACTGGTGGCGGTGCTCTTCTTGAGTATATGGAGGGTAAGGAGTTGCCAGGTGTGGCAGCAATCAGAAAGTAAAATTTCTTGTGAGCAAAGTTATCTGCTCGGCTCTTTTGGCATCTGCCTTGAGTTTGAAATGCTCATTTACGCTAAGTAAACTCCGCTTTCAACCTCTGCGAGCAGCTTCAAAATAGCCACAGCATATAACTTTGCGTGAGGAGGTTGCTCGGCTCTTTTGGCATCTGCCATCTTCGCTTGTTTCAAGCGACTATAGAGCAATGGGTATAATGGGATAATGGGGAGATTGGGTAAAATATCCATAATCCCCATACTCCACTTAATTAGACTCTCTAAACCTGACTATAAATTACTAATCATCAAATAATGAAAAAATTAACTCTATTCCTTGCATCTGCGCTTATGATGACTGCGTTTGCAACAATTGACGATAACAAGGCAGAGGTGCCAGCTATCGACAAGAATAACTTTGACGAGTCTATCGTTCGCAACGATGACTTCTATCAGTGGGCTACAGGTGGTTGGCAGAAGAACAATCCTCTAAAGCCAGAGTACTCACGTTACGGCTCTTTCGATGTGCTTCGTGAGAACAACGAGATTCGCATTAACGACCTCTTTAATGAGATGTCTAAGGTTGAGGCTGAGTATGGTAGCGTTGAGCAGAAGATTTCAGACCTCTATAAGATGGGCCTCGACGAGGAGCGTTTGAATCGTGAGGGTGCAGAGCCTATTCGCGAGGCTGTGAATGCTATTTTGGCTACTACAGAGCGCGAGGCGTTGCTTGCATCTATCCCAGCACTTCATACCGATGGTATCGGTGTATTCTTTGCTGCATATCCAGCTGCCGACCTTGAGGATAGCAATACGAATATCTTCTATCTTGAGCAGGGTGGTCTAGGTATGGGTAACCGTGACTACTATATCGACCAGAAGAATGCCGAGATTAAGGCTGCATACCGTCTCTATCTTGAGAAGTTGCTCTCCCTTGCAGGTGTTGAGGGCGACCTTAAGAAGATGGCTGATGATGTAGTGGCTATCGAGGATGCTATCGCTGAGAAGTCGTGGTCAAATGTAGAGTGCCGCGATATCGTTAAGGGTTACAACCCATATACCGTAGAGACTCTATGCAAGGAGTATGCTACAGTTGATTGGAAGGCATACTTCAAAGCTATGAATATTGAGGGTCTTGAGAAGGTTGTTGTAAGCCAGCCATCATCTATGGCAAACATTATGAATGTCTTGGCTACAACTCCTGTTGAGGCTTTGCGTTCATACGTTGCGGTGCACTATATCGACGCTGCAGCATCATACCTAAGCGAGGAGTTCGCCTTAGCATCTTTCGAGTTCTATGGTAAGACAATGTCTGGTACTCAGGAGATTCGTCCACGTTGGAAGCGTGCTATGGGTGTGCCAAACAGCATCCTTTCAGAGGCTGTAGGCCAGATGTACGTCGCTAAGTACTTCCCTGAGGAGGAGAAGGCTCGCGTAGAGAAGATGGTCGCTAATATCCAGCAGGCATTTGGCAAGCATATCGATGCTTTGGATTGGATGAGCGACGAGACTAAGGTTAAGGCTCACGAGAAGCTTGCAGCCTTTACCGTGAAGATTGGTTACCCTAACAAGTGGAAGGATTACACTACACTCACTGTAGATCCTAAGAAGTCATATTGGGAGAATGTCGTAGAGGCTAATCGTTGGTACACTGCCGACACTATGTCGGAGGTGGGTAAGCCTGTAGACCGCGAGAAGTGGCTTATGCCACCACAGATGGTTAACGCATACTATATGCCTACAACCAACGAGATCTGCTTCCCAGCAGCTATTCTCCAGCCTCCATTCTACAACCCAAATGCTGATGATGCTGTAAACTATGGTGCTATCGGTGTTGTTATCGCTCACGAGATGACTCACGGCTTCGACGATCAGGGTTCTCAGTTCGATAAGTTTGGCAATATGAACGATTGGTGGACTAAGGAGGATCGTGCAGCCTTCGAGAAGAAGACTAAGATTCTTGTTGACCAATTCAATGCAATCGAGATTTTGCCAGGTCTCTTTGCAGATGGTGCCTTCTCTCTTGGTGAGAATATCGCAGACCAGGGTGGTCTTCGCCTCGCATACACAGGTCTTGTAGACTACGCTTGGGCCGAAGGTCGTCCAGCCGATATCGATGGCTTCACAGGTGAGCAGCGCTTCTACATTGGCTATGCAACTCTCTGGGCTCAGAATATCACTGACCAGGAGAAGGAGCGTCTTACTAAAGTTGATGTTCACTCACTTGGTCGCAACCGCGTGAATGCTACTCTTCGTAACATCCAGTCTTTCTACGATGCTTTTGGCATTACCGAGGCTGATGCGATGTATATGCCTGAGCAGGAGCGAGTTATCATCTGGTAATTTCTTATGATAAGGGGTCATCTTTGACTCTTCAGTCAAACTGGCGAATGGGAAATACGCTTAGTATGTCCCATCCGCCAGTTTTCGTGTCA
The DNA here is from genome assembly GCA_045656185.1 of Alistipes sp. Taxonomy (GTDB): domain Bacteria; phylum Bacteroidota; class Bacteroidia; order Bacteroidales; family Rikenellaceae; genus Alistipes. The sequence continues at coordinate 74,913 of JAZOQR010000007.1, forward strand.
GAGCCAAATCTAACCCCTTCTGACAAGAAATTTGGTCGTGCAGCCCTTAATGTTTATATATCGCTTGTTCCAAGCAAAACTATTACTAATTACTAATTATTTTTGCCTCTTCTGACAAGAAATTGGGTCGTGCTGCCCTGAGGGTTTGTGTCTGTTTCGCTTGTGCCAAGCGACAGCTACGCTGAAAGGGCAAAAGCGGCAAAAAGGGGCAGAAGCGGCAGAAGGGGATTTACTAATTACTAATTCCCCTTTAGGCCTCTCAGGCCCCTTAGGCCCTTTTTCATAAATCTCGCGCGAAGCGCACCACACTTTTGAGGCAAAACTTCGTAATGCCTCGACTTTGCTACGGCTCGGCAGAACAAGTAAACTTGCTCTGCTCTCACCTTAATCGCAAAGTTCACCTTTCAGTTTTCAGTTTTCAGTTTTCACTTTATCGGAGAGTCTGGCTCTTTGGCCATCACCGCATAGAAGAGTCTATCAACCAATCCTGGGAAGAACTTCTTGAGCAGGTGCGTGCCACGTCCCTCCCACTCCATTAGGCAGAGACGTTTGCGACGTTTAATACCCTTAGCAACAATATGTGCTACCTCCTCGGGAGTCATCATTTTTGACTCGTTGCGTGGGGTCTCACCCTGCTGTGTGCCATCGGCCGTAAGTGCAGAGAAGCGTACATTCGAGGCTGTAAATCCTGGGCAAGCGGCCATTACGTGTACACCCTTCTTTAGGTTTTCTACACGAATCGTATCCAAAAATCCAGTCATTGCATACTTCGATGCTGAGTATCCGGTTCTGCCAGGCAGACCGTGAATGCCTGCAACCGACGAGATGCCCACAATTGAGCCTTTAGACTTTTGGATATGTGGGAGTGCATATTTTGTGCAGTTCACCGTGCCCCAGAAGTTCACATCCATAAGGCGGTGAAGTACCTTAAGGTCGCAGTCGTCAAAGAGTGCTCGCATCGAGAGACCAGCATTGCAAATCATAACATCTACACCGCCAAAGTGCTCTACAGCAACCTCAATGAGGTGTTTGCACTCCTCCTCCTTTGTTACATCGCAAGCAGTGTAGGCTACCTTGCCCCCTGCTGCGACTATTTCATCGGCAATACGCTTAAGCTCCTGTTCGCGGCGTGCAGCCATAACTACTTTCGCCCCCATCTTGGCATACTCACGAGCCATAGCCTCGCCAATGCCTGATGAGGCTCCTGTTATTACAACAATTTTATTCTTTAAGAAGTGCCCCATACGATTAGGTTATTGTTCGTTAATCTCTATTTCAAGTCCATCATACGCCATTTTTACGCCTGCTGGCAGACGATGTTCCACCTCGCTGTGCAGACCTATTCTATGTGATGCGTGAGTAAGGTATGCCTCACGCGGTGCTATCTGCTCGATGATATTTATCGCCTCGCTAACCGAAAAGTGTGATGAGTGAGGCTCCCAGCGTAGGGCGTTGATGACCAATGTCTCTACGCCGCGTAGTTTCTCTAACTCTTCGGGAGCAATGGCGTTCATATCGGTAAGATATGCGAAGTTACCGATGCGGTAGCCTACCGAGCTAAAGCGCTCCGAGTGTTTGCCAACGATAGGTGTAATCTCAACACCCTTAACCTCAAAGCTCTCGCTCTCCGAGATTATATGCGTCTCAATCTCTGGCACACCGCGATACTTGTTTGTGGCAAAGGCGTAGTGAAAATCGCTGCGTATAGCCTCGATGGTTCGCTGGTTGCCATAGATATGTATGCGGTGAATAGCCTTCGGGTAGTCCACGAAGTTGAATGCACGAACATCATCAATACCTCCCGTATGGTCCTTGTGTTCGTGTGTGAGGAGTAGGGCGTCGAGATGCGATACCTTTGCTCGAAGCATCTGATACCTAAAGTCTGGTCCAGCATCTATTATAAATCTGTGTCCCTGCACCTCCACCATTGCTGATGTGCGCAGACGCTTATCCCTTCTATCTCCCGACTGGCAGACTGGGCATTTACACCCAATTACTGGTACACCTTGCGATGTTCCTGTTCCCAAAAATGTTACTTTCATAGGACAAAGATATAAAAAAGTTGTGTAACAAAATCTCCTTGATGTTGTGCTCGCCATCAAAATACTTATTTATGCTTAGTGAATATCTACCATTTGTTGAAAATGGTACGCGACTTTAGCAAATATAAGCCGCATATTGTAAGAGGTATTATTCAAATCAGCTTATTTTACAGATATATACATCAATCTTGGGATTAGTGGGGCCAATATTTGCAGTGTTAAAAAGTTAACAGCGAAAATGCTATGAAATTTGCTGTAAAATTGCTACCTTTGCCCCGATTTTTGTCTGAGCAGATTGGACAAAATTGAGATTGACAATTATATAATTTGATGGAATATGAAGGAGAAGAAATTTATTACGTGTGATGGTAACTACGCAGCAGCGCATATTGCGTATATGTTTTCTGAGGTAGCGGCCATCTATCCAATCACTCCATCGTCAACAATGGCTGAGCTCGTAGACGAGTGGTCTGCGCAGGGTAAGAAGAACATTTTTGGCGATACTGTTAAGGTGGTTGAGATGCAGTCGGAGGCAGGTGCAGCAGGTGCTGTACACGGCTCTTTGCAGAGTGGCGCGCTTACATCAACATTTACAGCATCACAGGGTTTGTTGTTGATGGTGCCAAATATGTACAAAATCGCAGGTGAGTTACTCCCTGGTGTATTCCACGTTTCAGCACGCGCCTTGGCAGCGCAGTCATTGTCTATCTTTGGTGACCACCAGGATGTTATGGCAGTGCGCCAGACAGGTTTTGCGATGCTTGCAACATCTTCTGTTCAGGAGGTTATGGATCTTGCAGGTGTGGCACACATCGTAGCACTTAAGGCTCGTATTCCTTTTGTACACTTCTTCGATGGCTTCCGCACATCGCACGAGATTCAGAAGATTGAGCTTATCGACGAGGCTTCGCTCACAGCGATGTTCGACCGCGAGGCTCTCAAGGAGTTCCGTCGTCGTGCGCTCAACCCTGAGCACCCTGTAACACGCGGTACTGCTCAGAACCCTGATATCTACTTCCAGACTCGTGAGGCTTCTAACAAGTTCTACAACGCAGTGCCAGATATGGTTGCTGAGGCTATGGAGAAGATTTCGACTATCACAGGTCGTGAGTACAAGCCATTCACATACTATGGTGACCCAGAGGCTGAGAACATCATCATCGCTATGGGCTCTGTTACTGAGACTATCAAGGAGTGTGTTGACTACCTCCGCGCTCAGGGCAAGAAGGTGGGTGTTATCACCGTGCACCTCTACCGTCCATTCTCGGCAAAGTACCTCTTCAATGTATTGCCTAAGAGCGTTAAGCGCATCTGCGTTCTTGACCGCACTAAGGAGCCAGGCTCTACAGGTGAGCCATTGTTGCTCGATATCCGCGATGCATTCTACGAGTGCGAGAATCGTCCAATGATTATCGGTGGTCGCTACGGTCTTTCATCTAAGGATACTACACCAGCTCAGATGTTGGCAGTATTTGCTAACCTCGAGGCTGAGGCTCCAAAGAACCACTTCACTGTAGGTATCAACGACGACGTTACAATGTTGTCATTGCCTGTAGGTAAGGAGATATCTATGGCTAAGGAGGGTACATTTGAGGCTTTGTTCTTCGGTCTTGGCTCTGATGGTACTGTAGGTGCTAACAAGAACTCTATTAAGATTATCGGTGGCTCGACAAACAAGTATTGTCAGGCTTACTTCTCATACGACTCTAAGAAGTCGGGTGGTTACACCTCATCGCACTTGCGTTTCGGTGACAACCCAATCACATCTCCATACTTGGTTACAACGCCAGACTTCGTTGCTTGCCACGTACCATCGTATGTCGAGAAGTACGACGTGTTGAAGGGTCTTAAGCGTGGTGGTTCATTCCTTCTTAACTCTGTTAATGATGCAGAGACCACATGCGCTACACTTCCAGCAAATATGAAGCGTTACCTCGCGAAGAAGGAGATTAACTTCTACATCATCAACGCTACAAAGATTGCTGCAGAGCTTGGTCTTGGTTCACGTACCAACACTATTATGCAGGCTGCATTCTTCAAGATTGCCGATATCATTCCTATTGAGAAGGCTGTTGAGGAGATGAAGAAGGCTATCTATAAATCTTACGGCAATAAGGGTGAGGATATCGTGAATATGAACTACGCCGCTGTAGATGCAGGTTGTGAGGCTGTTGTTAAGGTTGAGGTTCCTGCAGAGTGGGCTGAGTTGGAGTGCGAGGAGATCTGCCACAAGAGCGAGGAGAACGTTCCAGAGTTCGTAAAGAATGTATGTAAGCCTATCGACGCTTTGAAGGGCGACCAGCTTCCAGTATCGGCATTCAATGGCCGTGAGGATGGTACTTGGGACAATGGTACTGCAGCTTACGAGAAGCGTGGTATTGCCACATTCGTTCCTGAGTGGAAGATTGACAACTGTATCCAGTGTAACCAGTGTGCATACGTTTGTCCTCACGCTGCTATCCGTCCATTCCTCGCTACTGAGGAGCAGGCTGCAGCAAGCGGCTTGGAGTGGAAGCAGGGCTTGGGCGAGACTAAGCATCTTAAGTTCCGCATCCAGGTATCTCCTATGGACTGTACTGGCTGTAACAACTGTGTTGACGTATGTCCTGCTAAGGAGAAGGCTCTTGTTTTGCGTCCTTTGGCTGAGCAGATGCACGAGGCTGAGAACTGGAACAAGGTTACTAAGGAGATTGGCTACACTGAGTATGTAGATAAGACAAAGTCTGTTAAGAACTTGCAGTTTGCACAGCCATTGTTTGAGTTCTCAGGTGCTTGTGCTGGTTGCGGTGAGACACCATATATCAAGGCTATCACACAGCTCTTCGGTGATCGTATGATGGTTGCTAACGCTACAGGTTGTACCTCTATCTACTCTGGTTCTGCGCCATCAACACCATACTGTACAAATGCTAAGGGTCAGGGTCCTGCTTGGGCTAACTCACTCTTCGAGGATAATGCTGAGTTCGGTCTCGGTATGCGTGTGGGTGTTGAGAAGGTGCGTCAGGCTTTGGAGGATACTATGCGTAAGGCTATCGCCGAGTGCAACTGCTGCTCTGAGGAGCTTAAGGCTACAATGCAGGAGTGGATCGACTCTCGTCACCTTGCAGCTGCATCACGCGAGGTTGCAGCACGCCTTATCCCTATGGCTGAGGCTTGCAATTGCGATGCTTGCCGCACAATCGTTGAGTACAAGGATTGGCTTGTTAAGAAGTCGCAGTGGATCATCGGTGGTGACGGCTGGGGCTACGATATCGGCTTCGGTGGTGTAGACCACGTCTTGGCCTCTGGCGAGGATGTAAATATCCTTATCGTTGATACCGAGGTCTACTCAAATACTGGTGGTCAGTCGTCTAAGTCTACCCCTGTAGGTGCTGTTGCTAAGTTCGCCTCTGCAGGTAAGCGTATCCGCAAGAAGGATATCGGTGCTATCGCTATGACCTACGGTTACGTATATGTTGCTCAGGTATCCATCGGTGCATCACAGCAGCAGCTCTTCAACGTTCTTAAGGAGGCTGAGGCATACCCTGGTCCATCACTCATCATCGCCTATGCACCATGTATCAACCACGGTATCAAGGGCGGTATGACACGCACACAGACTGTAGGTAAGCAGGCTGTAGAGTGTGGTTACTGGCACCTATGGCACTACAACCCACAGCTTGAGGCTGAGGGCAAGAATCCATTTGTTATGGACTCTAAGGAGCCAGATTGGAGCAAGTTCCGCGACTTCCTAATGAAGGAGGTACGTTATACATCACTCAAGAAGGCATTCCCAGCTGAGGCAGAGCAGCTCTTCGAGGCAGCTGAGGAGAATGCTAAGTGGCGTTATAACTCTTATATCAACCGCACCAAGTAATTGAATTTCTTGTGATAAGGGGTCATCTGCGACCTCTCAATCCAAAGAGCGAATGGGCAGTACGCCAAGTACAGCCCATCCGCTCTTTCTCTTTATCGAGGCCACATCTAACCCCTTCTGACAAGAAATTGGGTCGTGCTGCCCTGTGTGTCTGTGTCTGTTTCGCTTGTGCCAAGCGACAGCTACGCTGAAAGGGCAAAAAGCGGCAAAAGGGGTTTTACTAACTACTAATTCCCCCTTAGGCCCTTTAGGCCCCTCAGGCCCCTTTATAAATCTCGCGCGAAGCGCACCTAACTTTTCACTTTTCAGTTTTCACTTTTCAGTTTATAAAAAGGCGTTGCCTTACTTATTTGTCTTTATAAGCACTACGCCATTTACGCCTCTGAAGCCATACATATTCGAGCCCTTGATAATCTCTACCGACTTGACATCGTGGATATTAATATAGTCGAGGTTGCTCTCCACGCCATCGCAGAGAATCAATACTGCCGATGAGCCATTTATCGAGTTCTGTGTCATCAAGCATAGCTCGCCATTGATATACTTCAAGCCTGGGTAGCACATCATTATCGCCTTGCGTAGGTCTGATGTTCCCGTAGCGCGTAGTCTCTCGCCCGAAATACCTGACGAGTAGTCGATGCTCTCGCGGCGCTTTACGTAGCCAAAGCCATAGTTCATCAACTCCTCCGACTCATCGGTGCTAACCACCTCGCCCGCCTCGGCAAGGACGATATGTATGCTCTTATGCCCCGCAAGCTCTATAGTTGTGGTGTCGCGCTTAACGATGATATAGAGTGTCTCATCACCCTTAATATCAGTAAGTCCAAAGCGGCCCTTTCTATCCGAATTTGTGCGCTTGTCGCTATCTTTAACCACAATCCTCGCCTTTACGCCAGAGCCATCAAGGCGTGTGATAAGGCCGTTAAACGGCTCTTCAGCTCTTGTTGTGATGGCTACAAATGCCATACATAGCAGTGTAATATATCTCTTTAGGTTCATAGTAGGTAGGTATTTCTCCTTGTAAAGATACAATATTTTTAGTAGAATGAATTATAGTGGTACAAAATTTATTATTTTTAAAAATATTTAGTATCTTTGTGGGATAGAAATGATAATTATTAACAATTTAATATAAAATGCTATGAAAGAGGCTATTGCAATTCTAACAGGTGGCGGTCCTGCACCAGGTATGAATACTGTTGTTGGCTCTGTCGCAAAGACATTCCTTGCAAAGGGTTACCGTGTTATTGGTCTTCACCACGGTTATTCAGGTCTATTTAACCCAAATCCACGCTTCGAGGATTTGGATATGTTCCGTGTAGACTACATCTTCAACCAGGGTGGTTCGTACCTTACTATGAGCCGTTTCAAGCCATCGGAGGAGGACTTCGAGAAGAACTTCAACCTCGATTTCTTCAAGGAGAACAACATCAAGTTGCTCGTTACTGTAGGTGGTGATGACACCGCTTCAACAGCTAACCGTATCGCTAAGTTCTTGGAGGCTAAGCAGTATCCTATTGCTAACATCCACGTTCCTAAGACTATCGACAACGACCTTCCATTGCCTGCAGGTATGCCTACATTTGGTTACCAGTCAGCTAAGAATGCTGGTTCTGTAATTGGTCGTGCTGTTTACAATGATGCTCGTACATCTGCTAACTGGTTTGTTGTTGCAGCTATGGGTCGCTCAGCAGGTCACCTTGCATTCGGTATCGCATCTGCTTGCCACTACCCAATGATCATCATCCCAGAGATGTTCAACAAGACAAAGATTACTATCGACAAGATTATTAGCCTTATCATCTCAGCTATCGTGAAGCGTAAGATTATGAATATGGACTATGGTGTAGCGATGGTGTCTGAGGGTGTGTTCCACGCTCTTGACGAGGAGGAGATTCTAAGGTCTGGTATCCAGTTCTCATACGACGATCATGGTCACCCAGAGCTTGGTAAGGTCTCTAAGGCAGAGATGTTTAACACTCTTCTTGAGAAGCGCTGCAAGGCTCTTGGTATCAAGGTTAAGTCTCGTCCAGTAGAGATTGGTTACGAGGTTCGTTGCCAGACTCCATGTGCCTTCGACCTTGTGTACTGCTCACAGCTCGGTATGGGTGTTTACAAGCTCTTCTCTGAGGGTAAGACCGGCTGTATGGTATATATCAGCCAGGAGGGTTACGTATCACCTCTATACCTCAAGGATCTTCAGGACCCAGAGACTGGTAAGATTCCACCACGTCTCGTAGATATCAACGCAGACAAGATTCACCAGGTTATCGACAACCTTATGCACTACATCACTCCAGAGGACTACGAGGCAGCTAAGGCATACCTTGCTAATCCGGAGGAGTATGATTTCCGTAAGATCCTCAACTGGTAATTTTCGATTATAAGGGCGCATCTGCGACCTATCCTAAAAGTAAGACCCCACGGGCTGTACTTCTTGTACTATCCCGTGGGGATCTTCATTTACGATAGGCCACATCTGCAACCCTTCTAATCAAAAATTCGGTCGTGGGGTAATTAACCTTGCACCTATTTCGTCCTATCCTAAAAAAATATCGTGGGCTGTCCCACGATATTTTTAGTAATGGTGCAGAATACTAAGTCTATTTATAAATCTCGCGCGAAGCGCTCCACACTTTTAAGTTTTCACCTTTCACTTTGAGTAGCGACGAGTCGCCATAGCTTAGGAAGCGGAAGTTGTTGGCAAGAGCGTAGTCGTAAATCTTTGTCCAGTCGCCACCAACATAGGCGCTAACCAAGAGAAGTAGTGTTGACTTTGGCTGGTGGAAATTTGTGATTATATAGTTCACCATGCGGAAGTGGTAGCCAAGAGGTGTAATCATAATCTGCGTTGCCGCCTTCATACGCTCTATGCCGTTGGTATGCATATAGTTAAGAAGCGTTTGTAGTGCCTCTGTACCGCTAAACTCCGCGGGAATATCGTACAACTCCCACTGACCAACGGTGCGCTCAGTGTCGGGATTGCCCGACTCCTTAATACGCCAAGCAAGAGCAGATAACGACTCTAAAGTACGCACCGAAGTAGTACCTACAGCCACGATGTTGCCAGCATTGTGGAGTAGGTTCTCCACTGCTTGACGTGTTACCGAGAAGTGCTCGGTGTGCATAGCGTGCTGTGTGGCATCATCATCCTTAACAGGTAGGAATGTACCTGCACCCACATGGAGTGTCACCTCCTCGAACTTAAAGCCACTACTACGCATACTATCGATAAGTTCTGGTGTGAAGTGCAGACCTGCTGTAGGTGCTGCCACCGAGCCCTCGAAGCGGGCATAGACAGTCTGATAGCGGGTATTATCAATATCCTCGCTCTCGCGGTTGAGATATGGCGGAATAGGGATGCGACCAAGCGTTTCAAGAAGCTGTCCGAAGCTGCACGCTGCCGACCAGCGGAAGCGCACGATATGCTCGCGTGTGCCACGCTCCACAATCTCGGCGCGAAGCGTGTGCTGCTCGCCCGCGTACTCGAAGTTAATACCTATTTCGCCCTCCTTCCACTTCTTGAGGTTGCCCACGATGCAACTCCACTCCGACGAGCCATACTGCGCAAAGGCGCGCTCGTAGTCGGCAGGGTTGTGTGGCTCAAGGCAGAAGACCTCGATGCGTGCGCCCGAGTCCTTGTGCATTACTATGCGCGCGCGCACAACGCGCGTATTATTAAATACGAGCATTGCACCCTTAGGGAGGTACGCCGCTACATTGCGAAAGTGGCTCTCGGCGATAGTGCCGTTGTCGTAGACGAGCAACTTCGATGACGAACGCTCCTCAAGTGGAAACTTGGCAATGCGCTCATCGGGAAGCTCATAGTTAAAGTCGTTAATATCGATATATCTCTCCATACCGCAAAGGTATATAAAAAATGGGTTGCTCCCAAAAGGAACAACCCAAAATTCATAAAATGTGGTTACTACTTAATTGTAAGCTCATCTACGAGCCATTTTGCGTTGCCGTACTTCTCGATAACGAACAACACATAGCGGATATCTACAGCGATGGTGCGCTGTAGCTCTGGCTCGAAGGCCACATCGCCCGACATAGCCTCCCAGTTACCGTCGAAGGCCAAGCCGATAAGCTCTCCGTTGGCATTCATCACTGGTGAGCCTGAGTTACCGCCAGTGATATCGCAGTTAACGAGGAAGGCTACAGGTAGCTGACCATTTTTGTCGGCATAGCGACCATAGTCCTTAGCGCGGTATAGCTCCTTGAGGCGCTCAGGTACGGTGAACTCCACAGGGTTTGTAGGATCCTCCTTAGCCATAACACCCTCGATAGTGGTATAGTGCTTATAGACAACACCATCGCGTGGGCTGTAAGGTAATACATTACCGTATGTTAGGCGGATTGTGAAGTTGGCATCCGAAGCCCAAGCCTTCTCAGGCTGCATCTTCATAAGACCGTCTATATACTTGCGGTGACCCTCGGCGAACTTAGTGTCTGCAGCCAAGACAGCTGGTGCAAGCTCGCGGTAAAGGTTGATGATTGAGTTTGTAAGCTCATAGAGTGGGTCCTTACTAAATGCCTTCTTACGCTTCTTGTTAGATAGCGATTTTATATTGTTGTACTTCTCAAGCGATGTGAACTGTGAGTTATCGTAGAGCCAATCAACATACTTGTCGCTATCGCCACCAAATTTTTTATCTATTACCTGGTAGATTGATGGAAGAATGGTGTTGTTCTCTCTATAAATCTGGAACATACGCTTTGCTACTGCACGGTCAACATCAGCATTATAGTCCTTGTAGAATAACTCGAAGTCCTCCACGCCGAGCATCGTCTGTGTAAGCTCTATCGAGCGCATAAATGCCTCACTGAGGTACTGCAATGTAGCATTCTCCTCGCGTGCCTCGCTCTGAGACTCAGCGATAAGGCGTAGAGCATCGATATATCCCTCCTCAGGAAGGGTGTTCTTCTCTGCCCACGCCTGGAACTCAGCCTCCTGCTTAGCCTTCTTGTCGCGTACATTGAGCTTCTCGATGCCGCGCGACATACCGATAGAGTTCTTCCAGTAGTTTGCTGAGTTAGCATACTTAGAGTCATACTGAATACGTATTGCCTGGTCTGAGTCCATCCACTTGCGTAGTATCTGCTGGCGCTCACCACGGATATAGATACGCTGAGGATTATCCACCTCAAGCATATAGTCAATCTCGTATGATGTCTTGTATCGCTCAGTAGAGCCTGGGAAGCCCATAATCATACCGAAGTCACCCTCCTCGATGCCGTCAAGTGAGATGTCTAACCACTTCTCTGCCTTGTAAGGTACATTATCCTCGGAGTACTCTGCAGGGCGGTTGTCCTTGCCTGCATATACGCGGAAAACTGAGAAGTCGCCAGTATGGCGTGGCCACATCCAGTTGTCTGTATCGCCACCAAACTTGCCTATTGATGATGGAGGGGTACCTACCAAACGAACATCTGGATATACCTCATATATAAATGCAAAGAACTGATTGCCACCAAAGAATGATGGAATGGTAACAAGCATACCTGGATACTTCTCCTCAAGAGCCTTGATAAGAGCCTTCTTGTTTTGGTCTACAATGTCCATATACTCCTTCTGACCCGCTGTAGATGGGATGTTGCCCATAATATCTGCAGTGACATCGAAGATATGACGCACAAACTTTACAGATAGACCCTCGGCAGGAAGCTCCTCAGCGTTGTTCATAGCCCAGAAACCATCCTTGAGGTAGTCGTGCTCTACGGATGATAGCTTCTGAATAGCGTCGTAGCCACAGTGGTGGTTGGTGAAGAGCAGGCCGTTAGGCGATACAATCTCTCCGGTGCAGCCGCCACCGAATACCACAATAGCATCCTTGAGCGATGACTGCTCTGCAGAGTAGATATCCTCGGCAGATATTTTACAGCCGTGGTTCTTCATATCGGTGCTGTTCATCTTTTTGATATATGGCAACAGCCACATACCCTCATCGGCAATTGCTGTGAAGGATACACACGCCAATGCCAATAGTGTTAATAGTCTTTTCATAGTATATATTTTATAGGTTGTTACTACGCTGCAAAGATAATATAAAAAAAAGAACAGACGATAAAAAGTCGTCTGTTCTTAGTAACTCTCGCGGAGGGCACTGGATTCGAACCAGCGGATACCTTACGATATCGGCAGTTTAGCAAACTGCTGGTTTAAGCCACTCACCCAACCCTCCTTAAACCATCTTTTTGTAAAAGAGCGGTGCAAATATACGACTAATTTTCGAATATGCAAAATTTCATATAATAAATTAGTTCAAAAGCTCTCTTTTTCTCCTTGATAAGGTGTTATTACTCGTTAAGTTGCCTAAACATCTCCCACATAACCACACCCGCAGAGACTGAAACATTAAGCGAGTGCTTGATGCCCACTTGTGGAATCTCGATTGCGCCATCAACAATATCGGCAACGGCTTGGTCTACGCCATCAACCTCATTACCAAAGACAAGGGCGTACTTCGTATCTTTGTCGGCTATGAATTTATCGAGCATAGTCGAGCCCTCAATCTGCTCGATAGCTATACTGCGATAGCCCTCCGAGCGGAGTTTCTCGATGCACTCAAGGGTTGTAGGGTAGTAGCTCCAAGCGACGCTTAGTTCTGCGCCGAGGGCTGTCTTATGTATCTCGCGGTTTGGGGGGGTGGAGCTGATGCCACAAAGTGCAATATGCTCAATGCCAAAGGCATCGGCAGTGCGGAAGAATGAGCCTACGTTCTGAGCTGAGCGTACATTGTCAAGTACGGCCACCACGGGTAACTTTTTACTTGTTGTGCACTCCTCAATTGTGGGGCGACCAAGCTCCTCATTAAGTAATTTACGCATATTAAATACTATATTCGGTGAACTAATTAATAAATCTTTTTAAGATTGTGTTGCAAAAGTAATAAATATAAAAATATTTTAAGTAATTTTGCGCTGAAATGTTTTTATAGACTACTATGCCCAAACTAAGAAGATTTATCGTAGCCATTTTGGCTCTATTGTCGTATGTGCATACCACTATGGCACAAGAGTTGAAGTATGGGGTTGATTTTATAACCCTCTTCGATAATACTGAGTATGCGGGTATGGAGACAAAGTGGTCTGAGACACTCTTTAGTGCGCGCCTAACACCTAAAGTGGGGCTTTGTTGGAGCGAGGGTAGCGAGCTTGTCGTGGCTGCTGATTTCACGCGAGACTTTGGTCACAAGACCAACTTTGTGAGCGATACCAACCTCCATTTCTACTATGGCTATCGTGCCCCACAGGTGCGTTTGTTGGCGGGTATATTCCCACGTAGCGAGATGCGAGGCTTGCAAAGCGACCTCTTCTTTGACCGCCACTATCGCTACTACCACAATACGTTGAGTGGTGTGTTGGCGCGTAAGGAGTCGGCATCGGGAGCATCGTTTATAGAGTTTGCGATGGACTACAATGGTAAACGCACAACCACAACACGCGAGGCTTTTGCCATTATGACCTCGGCGCGTTATGCCGAGCGAGCGTTATACGTTGGTTACGATATAATGATTGGCCATTATGCCAAGGATTACGACGAGACCACGATAGACGATGTGGTGGACAACTTCCTGCTAACGCCATATATCGGTCTGCAGGGTGAGAGTTACGATGTGGGAGTTAAGTATGTGCAGTCGGTGCAGAGGGATAGAGTGAATGAGAATGTATGGGAGTGCCCTAAGGGTGTGGAGCTCTATGGCGTGCTGAAATATAATAACTGGACCGTGTCAAATGTTGCCTATTTGGGTGAGGCGCCATTTGTTTACTATGGTCGCTATGGCAAGGATTTGTATCACGGATTGCAGCACTATTCCCCCCCCCATAAAAATTTTTACGATGCAGTAACACTCTGTTATAGAGAGTATTTTGCAAATGACAGCATACTCTTTGATGTGGGCTTTACTATTGAGAGTGATGGCGTAGGTTTTGGTACGCGCCAGTGGTTGAGTGTCTCTGTGATGTTGGACAATATAGGAAGATAAATTTAACAAAGTATATAGATTATGGTTATTGAGACAACTGAGGTTAAGGAGAAGTCATTGAACTTTGTGGAAGAGGTTATCGAAGAGGCGATAGCTAAGGGTAAAACACGTGTGCAGACACGCTTCCCACCAGAGCCTAATGGCTACCTTCATATTGGTCACGCCAAGGCTATCTGTTTAGATTTCGGCGTAGCAAAGCGCTATGGCGGTGTATGTAACCTTCGCTTCGACGATACAAATCCTACTAAGGAGGATGTGGAGTATGTTGAGGCTATCAAGGAGGATATCAAGTGGCTCGGCTTCGAGTGGGGTGAGGAGTATTATGCATCGGACTACTTCCAGCAGTTGTGGGACTTCGCAGTGCGCTTGATTAAGGAGGGTAAGGCATATATCGACGAGCAGACATCTGAGGAGATTGCTGCGCAGAAGGGTACACCTACGCAGGCTGGTACCGAGAGCCCATACCGCAACCGCCCAATCGAGGAGAACCTCGACCTGTTTATGCAGATGACACGTGGCGAGATTGAGGAGGGTAGAATGGTACTCCGCGCTAAGATTGATATGGCAAGCTCGAATATGCACTTCCGCGATCCAATTATCTATCGTGTTGTAAATCACCCACATCACCGCACAGGCGATAAGTGGAAGGTATATCCTATGTACGATTTTGCCCACGGTCAGAGCGACTACTTCGAGGGTGTTACACACTCGTTGTGTACCCTTGAGTTTGTACCTCACCGTCCACTTTACGACCTATTCGTAGACTGGGTAAAGGAGGGTGTTGATCCATCAGACGAGCGTCCTCGTCAGTATGAGTTCAACAAGCTTAACCTAAACTACACGCTTATGAGTAAGCGTAACCTGCTTATCCTTGTTAAGGAGGGCTTGGTAAATGGTTGGGATGATCCTCGTATGCCTACATTGTGCGGTTTCCGTCGTCGTGGTTACTCGCCTGAGTCTATCCGCAACTTCGTAGATAAGATTGGTTATACAACATACGATGCGCTCAACGATATGGCACTTCTTGAGAGTGCTGTGCGTGACGATCTTAACAAGCGCGCAACACGTGTTAGTGCTGTTATCGACCCTGTTAAGCTTGTGATTACCAACTACCCAGAGGGTCAGGTTGAGTCGTTCGAGGCTATCAACAACCCTGAGGACCCAGAGTCTGGCACACACACCATCGAGTTCAGCCGCGAGTTGTGGATGGAGCGCGAGGACTTTATGGAGGATGCTCCAAAGAAGTACTTCCGTATGACCCCAGGTGCTGAGGTGCGTCTAAAGAATGCCTATATCGTAAAGTGTACTGGTTGCGATAAGGATGAGAATGGTAATATCACCACCGTATATGCTGAGTACGACCCTGATACTAAGACTGGTATGCCTGGTAGCAACCGCAAGGTTAAGGGTACACTACACTGGGTTAGTTGCGACCACTGCATCAAGGCAGAGGTGCGTCTCTACGACCGCTTGTGGAAGGTGGAGAACCCTCGCGACGAGATGGCTGCAATCCGTAAGGAGACAGGCTGCGAGGCGTTGGAGGCTATGCAGCAGATGATAAATGAGGACTCTTTGAAGGTGCTTACTGAGTGCTATGTTGAGAAGTATCTTGCAGATGCTAAGCCTTACGACTACCTCCAGTTCCAGCGTATTGGTTACTTCAACGTGGATGCTGACTCTACACCTGAGCACCTTGTGTTCAACCGTACAGTGACACTCAAGGATACTTGGGCAAAGATAAATAAGTAGTCGCCAACGTAGGGCTACTCTGTCGTTATACACATCGAGCGAACCTCATACTTCCTTGTGGGTTCGCTCTTTTTTATCAGCCTTACGTAGTAAGAAATTCATAAAAACACCGAAAAAGTAGCCTAAATATTTGTCTGACCGCAAAAAAATACATATCTTTGCATCGTAAAAGCGAGAGAGTAAGGGGACGGAGAGTCCCCTTATTTCGTCCCTATGGGTGTCGATTATGGGGCTTGTCGTATAAAACAAGATAAATATTGTTAGATATATATGATTGATAGTAAGAGTGTTATAGAGATTGCTGAGCGCCATTTGGCGGGCAGTGATATGTTTGTTGTGGAGTGCAAGGTATCTCCTATGGGCGATATCGAGCTCCTTATCGACAGCGATACAGCAGTGCGCCTTGAGGATTGTGCTGCACTAAATCGTGCTATCGAGGCAGAACTCGACCGCGAGGTTGAGGACTACTCACTTATGGTAGCCTCTGCAGGTATTGGCTCTGAGCTTAAGCAGCTCCGCCAGTACAAAAAGATTCTCGGCTCATCAGTAGAGGTTCTTCTCAAGGATGGTGTTAAGGTGCTTGCAAAGCTTAACGATGCAACAGAGACTGGTATTCAGATCTCCTACGAGGAGAAGCAGCTTATCGAGGGCAAGAAGCGTAAAGTGACTGTCGAGGTGACAAAGGACTTTGCGTGGGAGGAGATTAAGTATGTAAAGGAGTACCTCGACTTCAAGTAATTTTGCATTGTCTTGTTGGCTCTTTCGGCATCTGCCTTGCCTGAAAAATGCTCATTTACTTCAAGTAAACTCCGCTTTTTCAGTCTGCGAGCAGCTTCAAAATAGCCTAACAATCCAACGCAAAAAAAATGCAACCTGAGAGGTATTGGTTGTTGAGGCGTCTACCTTGAGTTTGAGATTGAGTTCAGATGAGTTAGGATAGGTTCAGATGAGTTCACAGAAACCCATAAAAACCTACATAACCCCACAACAATTCACACAAAAAGAAAAACAAATAAAACAAAATATATAAACAACAATGAAGTACATTAATCTTATCAGCAACTTTGCTGAGTTCAAAGAGCTAAAGAGCATCGACAATGCTACCCTTATTGGTGTGTTGGAGGATGTATTTCGTCACGCATTGCAGAAGCAGTTCGAAAGTGACGAGAATTTCGATGTAATCATCAACCCAGAGAAGGGTGACTTGGAGATTTGGCGTAACCGCACCGTCGTAGAGGACGAGATGTTGGAGGACGAGAATACCGAGATTGCTCTTTCAGAGGTTAAGGCTATCGATGCATCATACGATGTAGGTGACGAGTATGTAGACCAGATCGATATGACTAAGTTTGGTCGCCGTGCAGTATTGTCATTGCGTCAGAATCTTGCATCACGTATTCTTGACCTTGAGAAGGCTGCACTCTTCGAGAAGTACTCTGAGAAGGTGGGCGAGATTATCGCAGGTGAGGTTTACCAGGTGTGGAAGAAGGAGGTTTTGGTGCGCGACGACGAGGGCAACGATCTTGTTTTGCCAAAGGGTGAGCAGATTCCTAACGACTTCTACCGCAAGGGTGACACCATCAAGGCTGTGGTTAAGAGCGTAGAGATGAACAACAACCAGCCACGCATCATCCTATCTCGTACCGACAATCAGTTCCTTGAGCGTTTGTTCGAGCAGGAGGTGCCAGAGATTTTCGATGGTCTTATCACCATCAAGAAGATTGCTCGTATCCCTGGTGAGCGTGCTAAGGTAGCTGTTGAGTCTTACGACGATCGTATCGATCCTGTAGGTGCTTGCGTAGGTATGAAGGGTTCGCGTATCTACACTGTAGTTAAGGAGTTGCGCAACGAGAACATCGATGTGGTGAACTACACATCTAACACATCGCTTATGATTCAGCGTTCGTTGAGCCCTGCAAAGATATCTACAATCACCATCGATGAGGAGAAGATGACAGCATCTGTATATCTAAAGCCAGAAGAGGTATCTTTGGCTATTGGTAAGGGCGGTCTTAACATCCGTCTATCTAAGATGCTCACAGGCTACGATATCGATGTATATCGTGAGATTGAGGAGGAGGATGTTGCTCTTACAGAGTTTGCAGACGAGATTGAGGGCTGGATTATCGAGGCTCTTAAGGCTGCAGGTTGTGATACTGCCAAGAGTGTATTGGAGCTCTCAGTAGAGGAGGTTGCACAGCGCGCCGACCTTGAGATTGAGCAGGCTGAGCAGGTGGTGTCTATCCTCAAGGCAGAGTTTGAATAGTGCTAACGATTAATGATTTTATTGAATGGATAACAATAGCAAAAAGATGAGGCTTATACAGGTTGCGAAGGAGTTTAAGGTAGGTTTTAACACGCTTGCCGATTTTCTCCAGCGCAAGGGCTTGCAGAGCGACTGCTCGCCCTCATCACCTGTGAGCGATGAGATATATGCTGCTCTTGAGAAGGAGTTTGGTCGCAACCGTCAGTCAGGTAACGAGCGTAAGGCTGTGCGTGAGCGCATCCAGCAGAAGGGCTCTGTGAGCATCAACAACGCAAAGGAGGATGACGAGGAGGTTGTGGTTAAGTCTAACGCAATCAATGTTAAGGATGAGGTTCGTGGTCCAAAGATTTTGGGTAAGATAGACCTTAATCCAAAGCCTAAGGCGGAGCCAAAGCCAGAGCCAAAGCCAGAACCAAGGCCAGAGCCAAAGGTTGAGCCAAAGCCAGTGGTTAAGGCAGAGCCAAAGCCTGTAGTTGCCGAGCCTAAGGCGGAGCAGCCAGTAGAGCCAAAGCGCGATTCTGTATATCGTACCGAGGTAGAGCAGCTCGGAGGCCCAAAGATTTTGGGTACTATGGATGTATCGAATATGGTGCCTGGTGGCAAGCACAAGCGCAAGCGTTTGGATAAGGAGAAGGTGAATGTCGCTAAGGAGGGCAAGAGTGTTGCTGGTGGCAAGCAGGAGAAGGGCGGCAACAAGGGAAACAACAATGCCCAGCGTCCACAGCAGAACCAGCAGGGTCAGCAGCAGGGTCAGCAGAACCAGCAGGGTGCCGGTAAGAAGAATAAGAAGCAGAAGCCTGCTCCAAAGCCTGTAGTTCGTCAGGAGGTATCAGACGAGGAGGTATCAAAGCAGATTAAGGATACTCTTGCGCGCCTAACAGCAAAGGGTACAAAGTCGAAGGGTGCAAAATATCGTAAGGAGAAGCGTGAGGAGGTTCGTGAGAGAATGAACGAGGAGATCGAGCGCGAGGAGATGGAGCGCAGCGTGCTTAAGGTTACAGAGTTCGTAACCGTAAGTGAGCTCGCTACCATGATGAATGTATCTCCTATGGAGGTCATCTCGGCGTGTATGAACCTCGGTCTTATGGTATCTATCAACCAGCGTCTCGATGCTGAGGCTTTGGTTGTTGTAGCTGAGGAGTTTGGCTTTAAGGTAGAGTTCGTATCTGTAGAGATTCAGGAGGCTATCGAGAGCGATGCAGACAGCGAGGAGGAGCTTGTAGCACGTCCACCTATCGTAACTGTAATGGGACACGTAGACCACGGTAAGACTTCGCTTTTGGATAATATCCGTAAGACAAACGTTACCGCAGGTGAGGCTGGTGGTATCACACAGCATATCGGTGCTTACTCTGTTGAGCTTAATGGTCAGAAGATTACCTTCCTTGATACTCCAGGTCACGAGGCCTTTACGGCGATGCGTGCGCGTGGTGCTAAGATGACCGACGTTGCCATTATCATCGTTGCTGCCGACGATAGCGTGATGCCTCAGACAGTTGAGGCTATCAACCACGCCTCAGCAGCGGGTGTACCTATGGTATTCGCAATCAACAAGATGGATAAGCCACAGGCTAATGCAGATCGTATCCGTGAGCAGCTCTCACAGATGAACTACCTTGTTGAGGACTGGGGTGGTAAGTATCAGTGTCAGGAGGTATCTGCAAAGCAGGGTCTTAACCTCGATAAGCTCCTTGAGAAGGTGCTTTTGGAGGCAGAGGTGCTTGAGCTTAAGGCTAACCCAGACCGTAAGGCGAGTGGTGCCGTTATCGAGTCCATGTTGGATAAGGGCCGTGGCTATGTAGCAACTATTATGGTTCAGAACGGTACTTTGCGCGTAGGTGATGTTCTTCTTTCTGGTACGTACACTGGTCGTGTGAAGGCTATGTTCGACGAGAATGGTAAGAAGGTTACTGAGGCTGGTCCATCAACACCAGTACAGGTGCTTGGTCTTAACGGTGCGCCACAGGCGGGTGATACATTCAATGTTATGGATGATGACCGTTCAGCACGTGAGATTGCAAACAAGCGCGAGCAGTTGCAGCGTATGCAGGGTATTATGACACAGAAGCACGTTACCCTCGATGAGATTGGTCGCCGTATCGCTATTGGCTCGTTCAAGGAGCTTAACATCATCGTTAAGGGTGATGTGGATGGCTCTGTGGAGGCTATGACAGGCTCACTTATCAAGCTTTCTAAGGAGACTGTACAGGTTAATGTCATCCACTCGGCTGTAGGTCAGATCTCTGAGTCGGATGTATTGCTCGCAGCGGCTTCAAATGCTATCATCGTGGGCTTCCAGGTACGTCCTTCAGCTGCAGCGCGTAAGGCTGCCGAGAAGGAGCAGATTGATATCCGCCTCTACTCTATCATCTACGACGCTATCAACGAGATCAAGGATGCTATCGAGGGTATGCTTGAGCCTGTAATGAAGGAGGAGATTGTATGCTCTACCGAGGTTATGGAGACCTTCAAGATCTCTAAGGTTGGTACTGTCGCTGGTTGTATCGTGCGTGAGGGTAAGATGCAGCGTAATACCGCTATCCGCGTTATCCGTGACGGTATCGTTATCTACACCGGTAAGCTCGGCTCACTACGCCGCTTCAAGGATGATGTGAAGGAGGTTACCGTAGGTCAGGATTGCGGTCTTAACATCGAGTCGTACAACGATATTAAGGTTGGCGATATTATCGAGGGTTACGAGCAAGTCGAAGTAAAGCGCAAGTAGTTGTGATGTGATAACGGCGCATCTACTGCCGCTAACAAAATATGTCTGCAATGGGCAGTACGCCCAAGTACAGCCCATCGCAGCCAATTTTGCCGAGCGTGGTATCTGCACCATTCTGACATCAAAACGGTATCGCGCTGATGAGGGTCGGAAACCATTCTCTGACAACAAATTGGCGTGGCGCAGAGCCTATAACATACAATGGAAATAATAGACAATTACCTAAAATACAACTTAAAGAGATGAACAACATTAAGTTTACAACTGCAGCCGAGGCTGTTAAGTGCATCAAGTCGGGTGATCATATTCACCTTAGTTCAGTAGCGTCAGCTCCACAGTGCCTCATCAAGGCGATGTGCGACCGTGGCCGTAATGGTGAGTTCAAGGATGTTCACATCCACCACCTCCACACTGAGGGTCCCGCGCCCTACGCTGAGCCCGAGTTCGAGGGCGTATTCCAGCTCGACTCATTCTTCGTGGGTGGCAATGTGCGTAAGGTGACTCAGGCAGGCTTCGCTGACTACATTCCAATCTTCCTCTCTGAGACTCAGAAGCTCTACCGTTCAGGCGCTGTGCCTTGCAACGTAGCTATGATCCAGGTATCTCGTCCCGACAAGCACGGCTACGTGTCTCTCGGTACTTCAGTAGATGCTACACTCGCAGCTGTTGAGTGTGCAGACTACGTTATCGCAGTGGTTAACAAGTACGTGCCCCGTTCATTCGGTGACGCGATGATCCACAGCTCACGCATCAACTTCTTCGTTGAGGACGACCAGCCACTCGAGGAGGCACACTTCACAACTCCTAACGAGGTGGAGACAAAGATCGGTAACCTCTGTGCAGGTCTTATCGAGGATGGTGCTACACTCCAGATGGGTATCGGTGCTATTCCTAACGCTGTTCTCGCGCAGCTCGGCAACCACAAGAACCTTGGTGTTCACACCGAGATGTTCGCTGATGGCGTACTTCCCCTCGTAGAGAAGGGCGTAATCAACGGCGCATTGAAGAACATCGACAAGGGTAAGATGGTATCTACATTCCTTATGGGTTCACAGAAGGTTTACGACTTCATCGACGACAACCCTGGCGTACTCATGATGGACGTAGGCTACACTAACGACCCATTCATCATCTCTAAGAACGACAAGGTTACAGCTATCAACTCTGCACTCCAGGTAGATATCACTGGTCAGGTATGTGCTGACTCACTCGGCCGTAAGTTCTACTCTGGCGTAGGTGGTCAGGTTGACTTCATCTACGGTGCTTCACTCTCTAAGGGTGGTAAGGCTATCATCGCAATGCCTTCAATCACTACTAAGGGTGTATCGAAGATTTCGGACGTACACACAGAGGGTTCAGGTGTTGTAACAACACGTAACCACATCCACTGGTTCGTAACAGAGAATGGTGCTGTTGACCTCTATGGCAAGAGCCTTCAGGAGCGTGCGCGCCTCATCATCTCTGTAGCACACCCCTCAGCACAGGAGG
>JAZOQR010000008.1:0-10705 GCA_045656185.1 Alistipes sp.
TCCCTATTCTCCCTATTCTCCTTATCTTCCCTATGCCCCTGCCCACATCAATCAGCGTACAAAAACCACCTCAATCAGCGCACCGATTTCTTGTCAGAAGGGTGCCGAGTGCTACACTCGGCAAAAATGCCACCGATGGGTAGTACTAGATGTACGTCCCATTGGTGGCATTTTTTCTAGGGGCCGCAATCGACCCCTTATCACAAGAAATTATCGTTTGGTTTTGTAGGCAGCACGATAAGATCCTCGTGCCATCTTCTGAAGCTTATTCTTAATAAGGTTCTTACGGATTGGCGCAAGGTGGTCGGTGAATACCAGACCCTCGATATGGTCATACTCGTGCTGGATAACGCGTGCTGGCTTGCCCGAGAACTCCTCGTCGTGCTCCACGAAATTCTCGTCGAGGTAGCGCATGCGAATGGTTGTTGAGCGGCGCACATTCTCATGAAGACCAGGGAGTGAGAGGCAACCCTCCTCAAATAATTCGGTCTCCTCCGAGCGCTCGTAGATCTCGGCATTGATAAATACACGCTTAAAGTCTGCCAGCTCAGGGATATCCTCGCCCCAAGGTGTGCAATCGACGATGAAGAGGCGGATATTCTTGCCTATCTGTGGCGCAGCAAGACCCACGCCCTCAGCCTCAGCAAGGGTAATCCACATATCCTCGATGAGCTTCTTAAGCTCGGGATAGTCGGGAGTGATATCTTCCGATACGTTGCGCAACACCTGCGAGCCGTATATTACAATTGGATAAATCATAGCTTATTTTTTGTTTTCGTTACATACCTACTGATGCCATGTAGTCTTGCAAGATTATTGCTGCCGACACCTTATCTACCAACGACTTATCGCGGCGTGCCATCTTACCTATGCCACTTTCACGAATTGTGCGCTGTGCAAGCACCGAGGTAAAACGCTCATCGTAGGCCACAACCCTCTTATCTGGGTAGGCGTGTCGCAGGCGACCCATCAAAGGCTCGATAAAGCGCATTGTCTCGGATGGCTGGCCATTCATCTGGCGCGGATGACCAACAACGATTGTCGATACCTCCTCCTTGGCAAAATAGTCAGCAAGATAACGCTCCAGCTGCTTGGTTTCTACCGTCTCCAAAGGCGAGGCGATGATGCCAAGCGGATCGGTGACAGCCAGTCCTGTGCGCTTAGTGCCGTAGTCTATGGCTATAAGTCGCGCCACGGATTATGCCTCCTTAATCTTCTTGAACAACTCACGGAACGATACCTCCTTCTCAATCATAGCGTGTAGATCCTCAATCTTAACACGCTCCTGAGCCATAGTATCACGGTGACGTACGGTAACCATACCATCTGTTAAAGTATCGTGGTCTACAGTCACGCAGAATGGAGTACCGATAGCATCCTGACGGCGGTAACGCTTACCGATAGAGTCCTTCTCGTCGTAAACAACATTGTAGTCGAACTTCAAGTCGTCGATAATCTGGCGTGCAACCTCTGGAAGACCATCCTTCTTCACAAGTGGCATAACGGCAACCTTTGTAGGTGCAAGGGCCGCAGGAATGCGCAATACTACGCGCTCCTCGCCATTCTCCAACTTCTCCTCGCAGTATGCCGCAGACATAATCTGAAGGAACATACGGTCAACACCGATTGATGTCTCAACAACATATGGCACATAGCTCTCACCACGCTCAGGATCGAAGTACTGAATCTTCTTACCTGAGTACTCTTGGTGCCGACCAAGGTCGAAGTCGGTCCGAGAGTGGATACCCTCAACCTCCTTGAAGCCGAATGGGAAGTTAAACTCTACGTCGGTAGCAGCATTTGCATAGTGAGCAAGCTTGTCGTGGTCGTGGAAACGATAGTTCTGGTCGCCGAAGCCAAGGGCGCGGTGCCAAGCCATACGTGTCTCCTTCCACTTGTTCCACCACTCCATCTCGGTACCTGGCTGCACGAAGAACTGCATCTCCATCTGCTCGAACTCACGCATACGGAAGATAAACTGACGCGCTACAATCTCGTTACGGAAGGCCTTACCAATCTGAGCGATACCGAATGGTAGCTTCATACGACCTGTCTTCTGCACATTGAGGTAGTTTACGAAGATACCCTGCGCAGTCTCAGGACGTAGATATACGGTATTTGCACCATCAGCCGTAGAACCCATCTGTGTAGAGAACATAAGGTTGAACTGGCGAACATCTGTCCAGTTGCGAGTACCCGATATTGGACATACAATCTCGCAGTCGATGATAATCTGCTTAAGCTCCTCAAGGTTGTTGTCGTTCAAAGCTGTGGCAAAACGCTCGTGGATAGCATCCATCTTAGCCTTAATCTCCAACACGCGAGGTGATGTAGCGAGGAACTGCTCACGATTGAAGGCCTCCTTGAATCTCTTGTGCGCCTTCTCTACCTCCTTTTCAATCTTCTCCTCCTGCTTAGCCATCCAATCCTCAACAAGAACATCGGCACGGTAACGCTTCTTAGAGTCCTTGTTGTCGATAAGAGGGTCGTTGAATGCTCCAACGTGACCAGATGCCTCCCAAGTACGAGGGTGCATAAAGATTGCAGCGTCGATACCCACGATGTTCTCGTTGAGCTTAACCATAGAATCCCACCAGTAACGCTTGATGTTATTCTTTAGCTCTACACCATTCTGACCATAATCGTAGACAGCACCAAGACCGTCATAAATCTCGCTTGAAGGGAAAATGAAACCATACTCCTTGCAGTGAGCAATAAGCTTCTTAAACAATTCTTCCTGTGTCATAATATTATATTTTTGTTACTTATTTCGTGTCCAAGGCTTTGCGCCATACCAACCGACAAAGGTACGAAAAAACCTGTAATAATCAATCAATTTTCAAAGAATAATGCACAAAGCGAAGCAAAGTGAAATTGGGGCATTATTTGCGAGGATTGCGAGGATTGTGGGGATTGTGGGGATTGTGAGGATTGTGGGTTACTATGGGTTACTATAGGACCCATCTGAACTCATAACACAAACCCACCCAAGCCCCACGACCGAATTTCTTGTCAGAAGGGCGCATAAATAATTAGTAATTAGTAGAGAGTAATTAGTAATAGTTTCGCTTGTGCCAAGCGACAGATGAACATACAGGGTTGCACAACCAAATTTCTTGTCAGAAGTCGTGAGATGTGGTACATCGCAAAAGAAACCATCCAGGGATGGTACTGAGACGTACAGCCCTGGATGATTTAAGCTTTTGGGATGTGCCGCAGATTGCGGCTTATCACAAGAAATTAAAAGATCTGCTTACGAATAATAGTCTGCTCACGATCAGGACCTACAGAGACTACAGCAACCTCGGTGCGAGTAAGCTCCTCAACCTTAGCAATATAGGCCTTAGCATTTGCTGGCAGATCCTCATAGTTCTTGATAGAGGTGATATCCTCAGTCCAGCCATCAAGTTCGATATACTCTGGCTCTACGCGAGAGAGCTGCGAGATAGTAGATGGAACGTAGTCGATAGCCTTGCCATCGAGTTTATAACCAGTGCAGATACGAATCTTCTCAAGACCCGAAAGAACATCGAAGAGCATAAGCGATAGGTAGTTAAGACCGCTGATACGACGCACATGGTTAAGCACCACAGCATCCAACCAACCCACACGGCGTGGACGACCTGTAACAGTACCATACTCATGACCACGCTCGCGGATATACTCTGCGCGCTCGTCGAAGAGCTCAGTTGGGAATGGACCCTCACCTACGCGAGTGGTATAAGCCTTTGCCACACCCATAACATTGTCGATATAGCGTGGTGCAACACCTGAGTTCACAGGCACACTTGCAGCCGTAGGGCTTGACGATGTCACGAATGGATATGTACCGTGGTCGATGCAGAGCATAACACCCTGAGCACCCTCAAAGAGTACGCGCTTGCCCTCCTCGATAAGCTTGTTAAGAAGCACCGAAGTATCGCAAATGCGTGGGCGAAGCTGCTCGCCGATAGCAAGATACTGGTTGTAGATGGTATCGAAGTCGCAAGGCTCCATACCAAGAGCTGTAAGCTCAAGGTTCTTCTGCGCGAGGGCATCCTTTAGGCGCTCTGCGAAGTACTCCTTATCCAAGAGGTCACCCATACGGATGCCTACACGGCTATACTTATCGGTATAAGCTGGACCGATACCCTTCTTTGTTGTACCAATCTGGCGACCACCCTTCAACGCCTCGTATGCACCATCAAGCATCGAGTGGTAAGGCATAACACAAGCCGCGCGGTCAGAGATAAAGAGCTGATAGTCAGTAATTCCAGCCTTATGGAGACGATCCAACTCCTCAAGCAACGATACAGGATTGATAACCATACCGTTAGCCATTACATTTATGGTGTGTGGATTGAAGACACCAGATGGGATAGACTGCAAGGCAAACTTCTTACCATCGAATACGATGGTATGACCAGCGTTATTACCTCCCTGATGACGCACTACAACATCTGCATCACCTGCATAGAAGTCTGTAATTTTACCCTTACCCTCGTCGCCCCACTGAGCGCCAACAACAACCAATGTGTTACTCATAATTTTATCCATTTTCGTCCACCTCAGATGGTGGCATAATTTTACGGCTACAAAATTAGTAATTTTTGTAGAATAACAATCCCCTCCAAGCAGGAATTTATCAACACTTTATAAAATTTTACTCTTTATTGCGATTTATAACGTGCTCCATCACAAGTACGGCAATCACACCCATAGCAAAACCATTGCCCACCAAAGGCTCAATAACCGATGGCACAATGCCGCGTGGCATAAGTTGGAAGAGCATCGCTATCATAATTGGAAGACTTATGGTCAACGCCCCTGAGAAGGATTTTATAGAGTTGGTAGAGTGTGCCATCTCGAAGCCAGCAGATAGCTGCGTACCCATCAAGAAGAGGAGTATCACACCAATAACCGGATTTGGGATACTTGTTAAGATAAATATCACATCTGGAAAGAGGGCACATAGCACCAAAAGAAGCGTTGCAGGGAGCAAAGCCCAACGCGAAGCACAACCCGTAGAGGCGATAACACCTGGACTCATAGAGTAGTTCACAGGACCTAAGACGCCCATACTACCAGCCACAATGTTCATCATACCCGTAATTCTCACACCTCGCTTTAGGCGTCCACCCATATCCTCTGCACCAAGCATCACACCCAACGACTCGATAGAACCTATATCGTTGATTAACAATGCAATGTAGCATATCACAAAGGCTATTACAAGACTCCAATCGAAACTGAAATCGTTGAGTATCTGACCACCTATAACACCTGCAGTCTCCACCCCTTTAGGCATCGGGAAGAGTGCATAATATGCCACACTACCAACAATAAGTGCAATAGGCACAACAAGGCTCTTGGCTACCCCTTTAAGCGTACGGTTAAGAACAACCATACCTACACAGCCCACAAGGGTAAAGATAAGACCAAATGTATGCTCCTCAGCCGTTGCGCGTGCAGGGAAAACCAAATCCTTAATTACCGGTGCAAGGGTAAAGGCTATCAACATCAAAATAACAACCACGATGCGTGGCGTAAATAGCTTGCGCACCCTGCTCATCAGACCACCAAACGATAGGAGCAGTATCAGAACGCCACCGATAGCTATCGAGGTGTATATCGCACCAACTGGAGCCTCAGCACCGAGCGAGGAGAGTACACCCACCAGTAACACTGAAGCTGGTCCTACTACAAGAGGCATCCTATGTCCCCACAACACCTGAATTACCCCTGTAATGCCAATTACCGCGAAGAGCTTCTGCGCAAAAAATAGGCGCTCCGCAGGTGAGCCCTGCGCCACAAAGACACTCGTAGAGACTACAGCCACCGCAAGGACAAACCACTGCATAGCATAGATAAACATCTGGCTTAGCGGAAGTTTATCATCTATTTTGTATTGAAGTTTCATCTATTTTATGAGGTTAGTAACTATATATTAATATTCCACTTTATCGAGTTTGTCGTCCCACTTACGAAAGGCCTTCAACGCCTCGTCACGCATAAAGTGCTCGCAGTGTATCGAGCGCTGGTCGTAATCCAAACGTAGTTGGTCGTATATAAAGGAGTCGTCAAAGTCTATGGCTGCAGCATCGCGCTTGGTGTTGGCATAGCATATACGACCAATACCCGCCCAGTAGAGCGCACTAAGACACATCGGGCAAGGCTCGCACGAAGTATATACCGTGCATCCTGAGAGGTCGAAGGTCTGCAACTCTCTACAAGCATTGCGTATAGCCACAACCTCGGCGTGGGCTGTAGGGTCGTTATTTGGCACTACGCGATTTGCACCCTTAGCAACGAGCTTACCATCGCGCACAATAACAGCGCCAAAAGGGCCACCTCCACTATCTATATTCTCTACCGAAAGGTCTATGGCCATCTGCATAAACTCTCTATCCTCTGCCGAAAAGTCACACCTTTCGGGCAATCCATTTTGCTTATCAATCATACTCAAAAATTGTTAGCAAATATACACATTTATTATATATATACTACTACTTCTATGCAATAATAATTCCTAATACTACAACGCTACAGAGAAAACAATATTTTGCCACAACAATATAACATTCCCTTATACAGCTATAAGAAAATAATTAAGTAAAGAGATTTGCGAATTAGGAAAAATTGTTACCTTTGCAGCCGAAAACAAATGTGGAGGGATTTGAACTGATTGCAACCACAATAAAAAAGTGCTAAAACGGTAATCACAACCCCAATGCCATCGCATTGAAAGTAATAAAATCCCGCCATATACGTTTTCCATACAAGATGTATGAGTATGGATTATAATAACTAAAAACGTAATAAAACTATGGCATTTCTATTTACATCAGAGTCTGTATCGGAGGGACACCCAGATAAGGTTGCCGATCAGATTTCAGACGCTATTCTCGACGAGTTTCTTCGCTACGACGCCTCTTCAAAGGTTGCGTGCGAGACTCTTTGTACCACAGGTCTTACAGTAATCTCTGGCGAGGTACGCTCGGAGGGTTATGTTGATATTCAGGGTGTTGCACGCCGTGTTATCGACAAGATTGGTTACAACCAGAGCGCATATCAGTTCGATGCTGCATCGTGCGGTGTGCTATCGGCTATCCACGAGCAGTCGTCGGATATCAACCAGGGTGTAGACCGCAAGGATGGCGAGGACCAGGGTGCTGGCGACCAGGGTATTATGTTCGGCTACGCTGTGGAGGAGACACGCGAGTTTATGCCTGCAACACTTATCCTTTCGCACGTAATCCTTAAGGAGCTTGCTGTTATCCGTCGCGAGGGCGAGGTTATGACCTACCTACGCCCAGACTCTAAGAGCCAGGTGACTATCGAGTACGACGATGATCGCCGTCCTAAGCGCGTACACACAATCGTTGTCTCTACACAGCACGATGAGTTTATCCTCCCAACACACACACGTTCGGAGCAGGAGGCGGAGCGCGAGATGCAGCGTATCATCGCGGATGATGTTCGCAACATCCTTATCCCACGCGTTAAGGCTCGCTTAGAGCGCGCTGGCGACAAGGTGGCAGAGCTTATTGGCGATGATTACATCCTACACGTTAACCCTACTGGCAAGTTCGTAATTGGCGGTCCTCACGGTGATACAGGTCTTACTGGTCGTAAGATTATCGTAGATACATACGGTGGTCGTGGTGCACACGGTGGTGGCGCATTCTCAGGCAAGGACTCCTCTAAGGTAGACCGCTCGGCAGCATACGCAGCACGCCATATCGCTAAGAATATGGTTGCCGCAGGCATCGCACGCGAGGTGTTGGTACAGGTAAGCTACGCTATCGGTATTGCACAGCCTCTATCTATATATGTTGATACATACGGCACATCGAATGTTAAGTTCACCGATGGCGAGATTGCCGAGAAGATTGGCAAGCTCTTCGACCTACGCCCAGCAGCTATTGTTGAGCGCTTCGGCTTGAAGTACCCTATCTTCGAGGCTACAGCATCATACGGTCACTTTGGTCGCCGTCCATACACCGAGACAGTATGTTTCGTTGGCGAGGGTGGCAAGAAGTTCGCTAAGGATGTTGAGTTCTTCGGCTGGGAGAAACTCGACGAGGTGGACCGCCTAAAGCAGGAATTTGGCTTGTAAGGAGCAAATATTCATCTTACACAATAGGCTTAGTAGCAAAGAGTTAGCTACTAAGCCTATTTTTTATTATAGTTTTTTCGCTCAAAAAATTTGCAGATTCGAAAATAGTTACTACATTTGCACACCCAAACCTCAAAGCCCAGGTGGTGAAATTGGTAGACACGCTACTTTGAGGGGGTAGTGAGCGTTAGCTCGTGCAAGTTCGAGTCTTGTCCTGGGCACTAAAAGAGTCGCAGTTGAATTTCAATTGCGACTTTTTTTTGTATAATATTAGGAACCATCCCAACACCTATAGACTATGGAGCTACAACCTATACAAAACAAGATTTACGAAATCCGCGGACAGCGTGTGATGCTTGACCGTGATTTAGCCGAGCTATACCAAGTTACTACAAGCGCTCTCAACCAAGCAGTAAAGCGTAATATTGAGCGTTTTCCTGACGATTTTATGTTTCAACTCACAGACGAGGAGACCGAACAATGGAAATCACAAATTGTGATAACCAAATCTATCACAATGGGATTACGACGCAACCCATATGCGTTTACCGAGCAGGGAGTATCTATGTTATCAGCAATACTGAAGAGCAATGTTGCAGTACAGGTAAGCATTGCCATTATGCGTGCCTTTGTAGCAATACGCAACTATATTGCATCAACAACCACCGTGACAGCAGAGATTGAGGCAATAAAGGCGAAGTTGGCACTTATGGAGCGTAACGACGAGGATAATATGGAGGCGATAAATGACCTATCGGAGGATATGCGCAAGGAGATTGACAACATATACCTTGCTATCGCAGCACTATCTGCAAAGCCTCAAGAGCCAGAGGCCCCTCGCAATCCAATAGGCTTCAAGATTCAGTAGCTACTTAATCATATTGCGGGCGCGGAAAGAGAAGTGCGCACCGCGAGAGATGATAACATGATCTAAAAGGCGGATATCAAACAAATTTGCTGCTGCCGCAACACGATCAGTAAGGGCTATATCCTGCCCACTTGGCTCGACACATCCAGATGGATGGTTGTGCACCAATACTATCTGCACAGCAAGAAGCTCAAGGGCGCGCTTAATGATAAGTTTACAATCTACAACCGTAGCCTGCACGCCACCCTGACTTATACGCTTGCGCTCCAATACCCTACCAGAGGATGCAAGATACAACGCCCAGCACTCCTCGTGCTGTAGCCCACCAAGTTGTGGCTCCATAATGCGCACCACATCACTATCCGAGGTGATAGCACTATGTGCCGTAGCCCCCGCCTGCGCCACACGCCTACCTATCTCCGAGGCAGCTTTTAGGCGCATAGCACGCAACTTACCCAACCCCGACATCATCCTAAGACGCGCAATATCCTGCTCTGCAATACCGAGAAAGCTACCACCGCACTCCTCAACGACTGCCCTACCGAGCTCCTGAGCCGAGTCGTCGCCCAGCCCTTCAGCCACCAATAGCGCGACCAACTCCTCGTCTGTAAGTGCCTCCGCACCTCGCGAAAATATCTTATCGGTAAGGTTTTTCATCGTGGCGGTATAAACGTTAGTTCGACAAGCGATCTATAGTGTCCAACATACGAGCGCTATTCTCGTCGTTGATAGTTGCTGTCGAGTCCTGCGATACAGAGAATGCTGCACTCTGCTCTGCCTGCTTCTTCGAGTCACCAATACCGTGACCTACGGCAATACCGTCAACATATACCGTTGAGTGGAACATCGGACGCGATAGGTTTGCAGTGGGATCGCTATCTGTACGGAACTCGATTGTGTAGTGATTCTTCTGACACCACTCGATAAGACGGCTCTTAAAGTCAGTCTCCGAACGGAGGATATCCTCAATCGAGAGGTATTGCCTATATATCTTATTAATTAGCAATCTATTAGCAAAATCGTAGCCCTGATCAAGATATATTGCGCCCATCATAGCCTCAAAGGCATCGCCAAAGATATGCTTCTGAGTCGTGTTACCCACAGCATTCGAGATAACGTGGGTATCAAGACCGAGTTTCGATGCTATGCGATTTAACGACTGACGCGATACAATCTTCGAGCGTAGCTGTGTCATAAAGCCCTCATCCTTCTCTGGGAACTCTATAAATAGGTAGTCCGAGGTAATGCTCTCGATAACAGCATCACCCAAAAACTCCAAACGCTCGTTGTTTATATGTCTACCATCCTCCAACTCTATAGATGCAGACTTATGTATAAGTGCGAGTTTATACAACTCGATATTGTGAGGTATAAAGCCGAACATATCGTCGACAGCGGCATAGAAGGCCCTATCCTTACCGAAACGTCGGCGTAGTGGTCGCAAAATGAAATCAACCATTTCGATTATCAGAAAACTACGATACACGAAAAAGGACCAACCGAGGGAGCATCCTCCCAAGGTTTAGTCCTAACACTTTCTTACGATAACAGGAATCGTCTATTACTTGTGAGACTCGATGTAGCTAACAGCATCACCAACAGTCTGGATCTTCTCAGCATCGCCATCAGGAATCTGAAGATCGAAAGCCTTCTCGAACTCCATGATAAGCTCTACCTGATCCAATGAGTCAGCACCAAGATGTGCAGTGAAGCTTGCCTCAGCTACAACCTCTGACTCC
>JAZOQR010000009.1:0-26073 GCA_045656185.1 Alistipes sp.
GAGTGAAGCGTGAGTTTGGGGTGTAAGTGCCTAATTTTCAAAGCCAAAAATCCATATAAAATTATCACGAGCAACTGTTGGGTGGGGTGTTATTTGCGTACCCCACCAATAAAAAAATCAAAATGGATAACAGTTAAAAAATGACACTTATGACCCTATACCCCCTCCTATGTGACATAAAATTAGATGTGTTTCCATATAAAAATATATCCATAAAAGATTGATACACAATACTTAATATGGATATATTAGATTAAAAATCACAAAACAATTACTCCTCTATTTCCATCAAATCAGTCGTAGACATTTCATCCTCGAATAGGCGTTGTAGGATGTCTGTATGCGCTTCATATAACTTCTCATAGTCGATGGCGATGTAGTGATTAGCCGCTACGCTCTTACTTGAATGACCAAGACCCACATCGACATACTCCTGACCTAACTGATACTCCGAACTCATCAAGGTTGACCAAGTATGGCGGGCAGTATAGAAACAAAACTCGTCATCGAAGCCCATAATCGTTCTAACCTGACGGGCTATCTTCTGAATGTTGCCCGCAAAGGTATGATACCTATTATATATAGCATCGAACGCAAAGTAGCGACTTGAACTAACAGCCTTACTCCATACATTAGCACGACTCGTCGTGAGATATGGAGCGATAACATCGTGAAGTTGAGTGGCGTGCGCGTTCATCATAACAATTATCTCCTTGCCTGTCTTATCTCTGATATACTTTACCTCTCCTGTGTCGCCCTTCATCTTAACAGCCTTCTTCTGCAACTGATAGATGTCGGTCAAATTCATACCCATACAGCAAAACGAGAAGATAAAAAGGTCGCGTACCATCCTCTGACGCATCGTTGGGAATGGGTAGTTGAGGAAGGCGCGTAGTTCGGCCATAGATAGAGTATAGGGCTGTGTATGTACCACGCCCGCCCTAAACTTCTTGAACGCACGCAATACCCTCTCGGATAGCCTATCGGCATCCACAGCGCAGTTTATAACCTTCTTAAGACAACTCGCATAGGTGTTGACTGTCCAAGCAGATAGCGACTGAAGATTAAGAGGATTGCTACCACGCACATACTGATAACCGCCACCTTGAATGTATGAGAGGTAGCCCTTAACCCAATCAACAGTTATGTCGCGGAACAGGATAGTGTCCTTACCGCTACAAGCAATCTGATAACTGACAAGGCTCTTAAGAGCGTAGATATACTTCTCTTGCGATTTGGGGGTCTGCACCGCTATCGTGTTCCAATACTCCACGAAGTCGCCATTACCAACACCCTCGTTCTGTTTTGAGTGGGGTGAGTAGTTGAGGATAGCATCCATCACACCCTTCGCAGTCATCTCTCCTAACACACCACGCTTCTGAAGAAGAGCCTCAACCTCCTTCGCTCTAATCATTAGTTGAGCAAGGAACTCGTTGTTGCGCTCCTTCTCGGCGCGAACATCGTAGGTGTCGGTGCGACGAATACTAATGCGCTGACCCTTCTCGTTCCATTCCGCCTTGGCAACGGACATATCCATCGAACGCATTGTATTGGTGTTGAGGTGGCGGATTTTAAGATAGACCGGATAAGTGCCATTATCCTTCTTTCTGCCGAGTACATAGTTAAAGGTTGCCATAGATTACTCCATTTACTCCGTATTTACTCTGTATTTACTCTGTTTTACTCTGTTTTACTCACGGTAAAGATAGATAATATAAATGGAATAAGGAAATAAATTAACTCTTTTCTTATAATATAAGATGTAAGTTAATCCTTGATAAATGGGCTTATAGGCTGATTTAGAGGTATATATAAAACAAAGGAGAGAAGCACGATGTCTTCTCTCCTTTGAGCTGTTGATGAGGCTTGAACTCACGACCTCTTCCTTACCAAGGAAGTGCTCTACCACTGAGCTACAACAGCATTATCATTACGGCCCTCTGTTAAAGAGCGCACAAAAGTACATAAGTTTTTTTAATCTGCAAACTTTTTGCGGGAAAAAGTGACTCCGCCCGCAAAAAGTGTCGCAAATTATTTCGTGGGAGTATTACCTCTTCTGCTCCTCCTTCTTGTCGTTGCGCTTGATATTGAAACGGCGGATTTTCTTTGTAGGGGTTTTCTCGAACTCACCCTCGTTATCCACAACTTTCGAAATCTTAGAGAAGCGGTTGACTTTAGAGTTGACATACTCCATAACCTCGCGCTTAATCTCCTCCATCTTGCGCTGTACCTGCTCTGAGCTTACAGAGAGCTTATGCTTGAACTCGTCGTAGGCCTCCTCCAAAGCCGTAGTGTCGAAGTGTACCAAGGCGATAAGCTTGCCATCCTCCTCCGTAACTACAGACTCCGCAACGAAGCGGTTGCTATTGAGCACCTCCTCGATATCCTCTGGGTAGATATTCTCTCCCGAAGGGCCAACAATCATATTCTTCAAGCGTCCCTTGATGTATATCCAGCCATCCTCAGCGATATAGCCAAGGTCGCCAGTGCGGAACCATCCATCCTCGGTGAAGGCCTCCTTTGTAGCCTGCTCGTTCTTGTAGTAGCCCATCATACAGCATGGGGTTTTTGCTACAATCTCGCCCTGCTTTGTCTCAGGGTTGATATTATCCAAGCGAATCTGTACGGCTGGGAGTGTAGGACCTGTAGAGCCGATACGCACCATATCTCCCACAGCACCTGCAAGGAGTGGGGCTGTCTCGGTAAGGCCGTAGCCGATACCATATGGGAAGCCTGCCTCCAAGAGGAAGCGCTCTGCCTCGCTCTCGAACTTGGCACCACCAATAGCAAAGAGGCGCATACGGCCACCAAAGAGCTTCTTAAGTGACTTGCCGGCAATCTTATGAAGTATCTTACGCGACCAATCCCAGCTGTATAGCTTGCGTGTGATGGCTCTCTTCTCAAACGTAGGGCGCACCTTGCTGCGGTATATCTTCTCCATAATGAGGGGTACAGAGGCGATAACCGTAGGGCGTACCTTCTCCAGTGCTGGCATAAGTGCCGATGCGGTAGGTGGACGGTCCATGTAGTGTACCTGTGCACCGCGCGAGAATGGATAGATCATACCGAGGGTGCACTCGTAGGTGTGTGCCAAAGGTAGGATTGAGAGCAGTACATCATCCTGGTTGTACTCAAAGAGTGGTGGAATGATAGATGTCTGCGCTGCGATATTGTAGTGCGAGAGCATCACGCCCTTAGGCTTCGATGTAGTACCAGAGGTGTAGATGATAGCTGCCAAGTCCTCAGGCTGAGGAATACGCTTCTCGGCGCGCTCGGTAACGCGCTTAGAGATAACATTCAAGCCCTTAGTGCGGATCACGATATTCATTCTATCGATGGTCTCCTTCGTAAGCTTTGTATAGAGCTTATCTGATACGAGGATAGCCTTAGCCTCGGAGTGTGCGATTATTAGGTCGAGCTCGTCGCTTGTGAAGTCGGGAAGAATGGGCACAGCAACCATACCGGCTGTGGTGATTGCAAAGTACGATATGCCCCAGTTAGGCATACTGCTACTTAGGATGACAACTTTGTCGCCAGCACCCACGCCAGCATTTAGAAGAAGCTCCTGGAGTGTTTCGATACGCTCACCAACCTCTTTATAGCTGACCTCCTCGCCACCAATCATTGCAAAGGCGATGCGCTCTGAGAAGTTGGCTACGCTATGCGCTACCAACTCATGTAGAGTGTTAAAAGTCATAATAGTCCTTTTTGTTTATTTGTGATTTGAGAACAAATCGGGTGCTAAGGTACTATATTTTATTAAATAATGTTAAATTTGCACCAAATTATTTTCAATGATACCTAAAAATTTAATAACGAACGCCGCCAGAGAGGTCGGTTTTGATATAGTGGGCGTGGTGCCAGCGATGCCGTTGGAGGAGGAGGCTTGTCGCTTTTGTGAGTGGCTTCGAGAGGGGTATCACTCCACGCTCTCGTACCTTGAACGTAATTGTGAAAAACGCTTCGATGCCTCGAAGTTGGTCGAGGGGGCAAGGAGTGTTGTCGTGTGTGGCATATCATACCTCTCAGAGTATAGTCGTGGCTATGCTGAGGGGTGGAAAACAAAGATTGCATCCTACGCACTAAATAGAGATTATCATATCACCATAAAGCAGATGCTTGCGTCGTTGGCAGAGCATCTTAAGAGGCAGTATCCAACCCTTAATTTTAGGGCTTTTACCGACTCTGCACCCCTTGCCGAGAAGAGCTATGCTCGTCGTGCTGGCTTAGGCTGGATAGGTCGTAATTCGTTGCTTATCACTCCCGACTATGGATCCTTTATCCTATTGGGCGAACTTGTTATAAATGAGGATGTTGATGAGTATGACGAGCCTAAGGAGTTTGTTGGTTGTGGCGAGTGTCGTCGATGTATCGAGGCTTGTCCAAATGGTGCTATTTCAGAGGGTCGATATATCGACACCAGACGTTGTATCTCGTGTCGCACGATAGAGCCTATGGCCGAGGGTGGTGCGATAGATTTGGATGGCTGGATATTTGGCTGCGATGCCTGCCAGTCGGTATGCCCATATAACCAGCGCGCAAAGTTCCATACCAACCCCAACTTCGACCCAATAGTAGACCCCCTTTCGCTCGATGTGGAGGCGTGGCAACGTATGACCGAGGAGGAGTTTGCTACGATGGCATCCACTACGCCTATGACCCGCGCAGGACTGGAGAGGATAAAGGGAAATGTGGGAAATGTGAAATGTGAAAGGTGAAAAGTGAAAACTGAAAACTGAAAAGTATGGTGTCTGCGACGCATATTAAACTGAAATGTGAAATGTGAAAGGTGAAAAGTGTGGTGCGCTTCGCGCAGGATTAATTATTTAGAGACAACAGAGACAACAGGGATAACAGAGACAGCAGAGAGAATTATGATACTCAGTTTCGTTGTCGTCTCTCTCGTCTCTTTTTTTTAACTGAAAACTGAAAGAGTAAAGAGGATAGATGAAAGGTGAGAATTGGACTTTTGAGGACTCTTTATTCTTCTTCCTTCCAATTTTCTCAGTCTAAAACTTTGCTATTACAATATTTTATTGTATCTTCGCGGGTTGAATTGCCACACAGGCAGATGTTGAGTCAAAGAATAGATAGAAAATAATAATTTAATACCTAAACTAATTATGACAAACAAAGTACAGAATCCTGAGAATGACCTAATGGTTGAGACTAAGGGTAAGTTGGAGATTTTCTTCGAGAAGTATGGTGATAAGCTTCTTAAGATTGTTATCGGCGCTGCTATTGCTGCAGTTGTAATCTTCTTCGCGTTTAACATGATCAATGGCAAGTCGCAGAAGAATGAGTATGCTGCGCAGGCTGCGTTGACAGTAGCGTTGACATCGGATGCTGAGGTTGAGGCTTATCAGGCTATCATCACTGAGTATGAGGGCACTGCTGCTGCAAATACTGCAACCTATATCGTAGGTGCTGAGCTTCTTAAGGCTGGTGATGTTGAGGGTGCTAAGGCTATGTTGGAGGCATATAAGGATGCTGAGGGCGCTGCTGCAGAGGTTATCAATGGTTTGGTTTACTCTCTTCGTGGCGATATCGCTGTTGAGCAGAACGACCTTCAGAGCGCTGCAGACCTATTCGCTAAGGCTATTGCATCAAGTGCAGATATTCAGAATTGGGAGACAAATAGCACAAAGCTTGCATTGGTTTACACCGCAATGGGTGATGTTGCTAAGTCTCAGGAGACATATAAGGCTCTTGTAGCTCGCTTCCCAGAGCTTAAGCAGAAGTACTCAAAATATATTGCTGAGTAATTCTCCATAGGTTGAATACAGATTGATAGTATGAAGCATAGTAGCGAAAATTCGGTGAATATGAAGTTTGGTGTTATCGCCGTTAGCGAGTGTTCCGACTTCTTAGCAGCTAACCTTGAGGCTGTTGTTGAGGCTCTTAGGGCGCAGGGTTGCTTGGAGGAGAACATTGTGCTAAAGTATGTGCCAACGCTTCACGACTCGGTTGTTGCTACTCAGTTTATGGCCCAGTACACCGATGTTGATGGTGTTATCGTTGTAGCTCCTAAGGCGCAACTTATGGAGACGCTGCCACTTATGAATGGTATCATTCAGATTCAGGTGCAGTGGTCTATGGTTGTGGAGATTGGTGGTGCTGAGTGTGCAAAGAATATCGTCTCGATGATATCGCTACAGAACGAGATGGAGCTTGCCTCAGGCGTTAGTCGTGCTGAGCGCTCTGACCTATGTTAAATACTCTCTTAGGTTATAGGGCTGGCTAAGTAACTTAGTCAGCCCCTTTT
This sequence comes from Alistipes sp., assembly GCA_045656185.1. Classification (GTDB taxonomy): domain Bacteria; phylum Bacteroidota; class Bacteroidia; order Bacteroidales; family Rikenellaceae; genus Alistipes. The sequence continues at coordinate 6,266 of JAZOQR010000009.1, forward strand.
TTTATTTATGTTAAGAGTTGTAGGATAGTTATTGTTCGATATGGGGAGATATCTGGTCTAAAATTTGGATAATTGAATAATAATGTTTAATTTTGTTTAGATATTACAAACCTAATCTATTATTAACTCTTAAAACTTTTATAATTATGAAGAAATGGTTTCTTATTTTGGCTGTGTGTGTGGCGTCTGTATCATGCCAGTGGTATCATGAGAATATTAGTAGCCCAGATGAGTGTGCTGCGTGGTATTTCGAGCAGTTGTATGAGGCTGCAGAGGATGGCGATGTTAGCAAGTTTGAGTCACTTGTAGAGGATCTTAATGACTGGGAGTCTGGTCTTTCTCAGTCAGAGCTTCAGGAGTCTACAGAGGGTGGATATAACTACGGCGTAGAGAATCCAGACAAGGTTGAGGCAGTGATTACATTCGCATACTATCACGATGTTCCATTGTTCTAATCCACATCAATAAGAACGTTAATAGAAAAGAGAGTGAATAAAAAGTGTATTTTGTCGTTACGCTTGCCCTCAAAATGCTCATTTACGCTCAGTAAACTCCGCTTTTTCGGGCTTCGCAAGCCTAAAACTACATCTTTTTATTCTCTCTCTTAGGTTATGGGGGCTGGCTAAGTTACTTTTTAGTCAGCCCCTTAGTTTTGGGTATGTTTATAAAGTGAAAAGTGAACTTTTCAGTTTTCAGTTTTTAATCGTGTGCATCAAGTGCTCGAGCTCGCGGATAAGGTTGCGCTGTGAATCCTCAGGTGCGTAGATGGCAAACATAATCACGGTAGCTATATTGGTTGTGTCGTCTACATTTACGTAGCAGACCATTGGTCCACCCATAAAGTCGTTCGCTACCTCCCACCAGCAACGTATCTCCATCCACTCTCTACCTGCAATCTTAATATCTGGGGTGAAGGTCATCGACGAGGGTTCGTTGCTAAGGCGCATATATGAGTGCTCTGCGCCCTTGCTCGATATTGTAGCGAGCTTGTTGTCTATTGCCGACATCACCGAGAATGCGCGCATATCCTCTGGAAGTGAGCTATCCACTGGGATTGTGAATGCGAAGATGTAGTCTGCACGCTTAGGGAAGTCGCGGATATACCAAAGTAGTTCGTTGTCGCGTGTTGTAGCCTTGTAGAAGTAGGCAGGTATAACCATTTCAAGTCCTGTATGCTCCTTGAAGTCCTCCATAAGTTTGTCGGCAGGACGCGCAGCATTGTAGGTGTTGCTTGTTGTGCGCTCACCCTTCTCGAACTCTGCGCGTAGGGTAGGTGTGGCATCGGCGATAAACTCTACGGCGCTATCCACGCTTGGCGCTGTTATAGTGATAAGTGTCTGAGGGCGGGCATAGGCATTCTTAGAAACGGAGTATGTAGCCTGCGACACCGTAGGATTGATGCTTATAATCAGCGTGTTTGGGTACTTGCGGTCAAGCTCTGTAGCTCGTGATGGCTCCACCTGCTTAACAATATTAAAGTAACCCTCAGGGCGTGTAAGGCCTGGTGCGCTCTCCTCCAATAGGTCGCATACGGCATAGCTCAGCTCGCCACGCCATACATCGTCATTACACATAACCACAACATCATAGGCCTTACCCATAGTGTTCTTCTCTGGGAGTGAGACCTTAGAGCGACAACCACCCGCTACTATCACCATCGCCAATAGAATGGCGTTAAATAGAACTCTTCTCATACCGTTATCTGTTATATACTTTATATTATATATGGTTGCAAAGGTAGGTATATTTTTTAATAATTAAAAATATTACTATCTTTGTGGACTAAATAGGATATAGGATGAGAATTAAACCGGGTAGATTTTTGAAGTGGCTTTTTCCCAATGTTATCTGGAAAATGGATGATAGCGATGGGTTATACCTCACTTTTGATGATGGTCCAACACCTGGAGTTACGGAGTGGTTGCTTCAAACCTTGGATAAGTACAACGCCAAGGCTACATTCTTTGTGTTGGGTAAGAATGTAGAGCTATATCCTGATCTATACCAACTTATCCTCGATAGGGGCCATAAGATAGGTAATCATACCTACTCGCATCAGAAGGGCTGGGAGCAGTCGTTAGAGCGATATATCGAAGATGTGGACCTCGCAGGCGATATGCTTCATACCGACCTCTTTCGTCCGCCATACGCTCGTGTTAAGCGCAAGCAGTTGCAGGTTATCGCTCAGCGTTACCATATTGTGATGTGGAATGTGCTCTCGCGTGATTATAATACAGCACTTACGCCACAGAGGTGTCTTAAGCAGACTCTTCGAGGTCTGCGTGGCGGCGATATTGTCTCGCTGCACGATAGTGCAAAGTCGTTCAAGAATACCAGCGTGGTGCTGCCGGCTCTTTTGGAGAGGGCAAAGGAGCTGGGGCTAAAGTGTAAAATCTTGGAGTTGTAGCCTATGAGAGTTGTCGTTGCTGTTACTGCTGCCAGCGGTGCTATCTATGCTCGTCAGTGTGTGGAGTTACTCCTTAAGAGTAGTGCTGTGGAGCGTATTGCGCTAATATATAGTCGTGATGCTCAGGCTGTTGTCGAGTCGGAGAGGGTTGTAATGCCTGCTGATAATCGTATCGAGATATATGGTAACGATGATATGTGGGCATCGCCAGCGAGTGGTTCGGCACGTTGGGATAGTATGATTATTGTGCCCTCGACAATGGGTACGATAGGTCGTCTTGCGTCGGGAGTGTCGCAGAGCCTTATTGAGCGCTCGGCAGATGTAATGTTAAAGGAGCGTCGTAGGCTTGTTATTGTAGCCCGCGAAGCTCCCTATTCACTTATTCACTTGCGTAATATGACCACTATCACTGAGGCTGGTGCTATCATTATCCCAGCATCGCCCTCTTTCTACTTCAACCCCGATACTATCGAGGAGCTATGCCTCACCATATCGCAGCGTGCTGTGGAGTTGGCCGGTGTTGAGGTCTTGCACCGTGAGTGGGGCAAATAACCCGCCTCTCTATCTTGTGCAATCGCTATCTAAATCGTTGATTATCTGTCAAATGCCTGCGCCTTGAGTGCAATACCCTCGCCGTCAGGTGTTACAAGCACTACGCCCGCCTCCTCGCGGGTTATATGGCCAATCACATCCACCAAGCCGAGTCGCATCACGCTCTCCTGTGCGCTTAGTGGCACGGTGAAGAGTAGCTCGTGGTCTTCGCCACCGTTGAGTGCTGCGATTACAGGGTCTATGTGCATCTCTTCTGCAAGATCTGAGGTCTGGCGTGCGATAGGAATACGCTCAAGGTAGATGCGAGCACCACACTTTGAGGAGCGACATATCTGGCGTAGATCCGAAGCAAGACCATCCGAGAGGTCAATCATAGATGTAGGCTTTATACCCTCCTCGCGTAGTGCAGATATGACATTCATTCGTGCACGAGGCTTTAGGTAGCGCTCCAATAAGTACTCATATCCCTGGAACTTAGGCTCTGGATTTTCGACATCCTTCAACACGCGCTTCTCGCGCTCCAAGAGGTGAAGACCCATATATGCAGCACCGAGGTTCGATGTAATGCAGATAAGGTCGTGCTCCTTAGCGCCTGTGCGGTATACGACATCCTCCCTCTTTGCGCGACCTGTGGCGGTGATGGTGATTATAAGACCATTCATCGAGGCTGTAGTGTCGCCACCAACGATATCTACACCAAGCTCCTCGCAAGCACGCTCCATACCCTCGTATAGCGCGTCCAATGCTTCGACGGAGATTTTAGCCGATACGCCAAGGGCTATAGTCACCTGCTCAGGCTTGCCATTCATTGCGAGAATATCGTTTACACCGCGCACGATAGCCTTATATCCAAGATGTTGGAGTGGGAAATAGCTTAGGTCAAAGTCGATACCTTCGGTCATCATATCGGTTGTTAGGAGCATTACCTCCTCACCAAGATCTATGACAGCTGCGTCGTCACCTGCCACAGTTAGCGACGAGGCGTTGCGTCTCTTAAGACGTGCAGTAAGTCGGTCGATAAGTCCATACTCACCCAATGATGCAATTTCAGTTCTCCCCTTGTTCATAATGCTATTTATTAAATTTTCTGCAAAAGTATTATATGGATTGGAATATTGCAAAAAAAAATATATCTTTGCCTCAAATTTTTTTAAGACACCCGTTGTGGTGTGTAAAAACGTAAAACTTAATAGAAATGTTGAATATTATACTTTTCGGAGCGCCAGGATGTGGTAAGGGTACTCAGGCTGCGCGTTTGGCTGAGCACTACGATTTGTATCATATCTCTACAGGCGAGGTTATACGCTCGGAGATTAAGCGTGGCACAGAATTGGGTAAGAGTATGGAGGGTTATATCTCGCGCGGTGAGCTTGCGCCAGACTCAATCGTAGTGGAGATGGTGCGCGACTATATGCGTTCACACAGCGATAAGGGTTGTATCTTTGATGGTTTCCCACGTACTACAGCTCAGGCGGAGATTTTCGATACATTGCTCGATGAGATTGGCTCGAAGGTCGATGTTATGATCTATATGGATGTTCCAGAGGAGGAACTTGTAAAGCGTATCTTGTTGCGCGGTAAGGACTCTGGTCGTGCTGATGATGCTTCGGAGGATGTTATCCGTAATCGTATCGAGGTATATCGTCAGCAGACAGCTATCGTAGCCGACCACTATACTAAGCAGGGCAAATACTCGGAGGTTAATGGTTTGGGTACTTTTGACGAAGTGTTCAACCGCCTTGCAGAGGTAATTGATGCTAAAAGATAGGAAATAGTATAGTAAATATATCTATGTGGGCGGTTTCGATACAATAAATCGAGGTCGCCCGCGCTATTATATAAAGTGAAAGGTGAAAACTGAAAACTGAAAGGTGAAAAGTATAAAGTTAAGTCTGTTGAAGAGTATCGCAGTCTTTGCGCTCTGTCTCTCGGTTGTGGGTGTTGAGGCTAAGGTCTATCGCGTGCGTGATATTCAGAATGTTCAGCTTCACGATAGTCGACGCTTTGTCTCAAACCCTGATGGAATACTCTCGCGCGATGCTGTTGAGGCTCTCGACTCGATATGCTATGCTCTAAAGGAGAGTGGTCTGGCGGAGGTTGCTGTCGTTGCGGTGAAGGATATCTATCCACGCGATATGGTAGGTTTCTCTCAGGAGTTGTTTGAGGGATGGGGTGTTGGTGACGAGGAGTTGGATAATGGCCTTGGCATCCTGCTTGTGGGTGATATGCGCGAGATACGCTTCCATACGGGTTATGGCTTGGAGGGTGTTCTCCCCGATGCGCTCTGCTATCGCATACAGCAGGATTATATGGTCCCATACTTCCGTGATGGAGACTACTCTCAGGGTATGGTTGAGGGTATGCGTGCGGTAGATGGGGTGCTACAAAATGGAGAACTTCCGAAGGCGAAGCACAAGGAGGATGGTGGAGCTAAGTTAATGGCGCTATTTATAGTGCTGGCTCTCTTTATTCCTGTGTTGATGGTTCTTGCTCAGTCACGTCAGCACACACGATGTCCGCAGTGTGGCAAACACGCCCTACATCCGGTAGGTCGTCAGACGGTACGCATCTCCGACACTACAACTATGGTAACAACCATCTTGCGATGCGATAACTGTGGCTCGGAACATACGCGTACGGAGAATCAGAATAATAATCACCGAGGAGGTGGTGGTGTCTGGATACTGCCTATGGGTGGCTTTGGTGCTGGTCGTGGTGGTCGTGGCGGTTTTGGTGGTGGCTTCGGAGGCGGTAGCTTCGGAGGTGGAAGCTTTGGCGGTGGCGGCTCAGGCTCAAGTTGGTAAATAATGTGTAAAACTAAAAATATCTAAAGTTATGAAAAACAAAACATTATGGATTGTACTCGGCATTGTTGCTGTGGTTTTGATTTGGGGTGTAAGCTCGTACAATGGATTGGCTACAAAGGATGAGAAGGTGTCGGCTGCGTGGGCAAATGTGGAGTCGGTATATCAGCGTCGTGCAGACCTTATTCCAAATCTTGTAAACACTGTCAAGGGTTATGCAGCTCACGAGAGCGAGACTCTTGCAGAGGTTACTGAGGCACGTACGAAGTCTACGTCTATCAACATCGATCCATCTACCGCTACACCTGAGCAGGTAGAGGCGTGGATGGCGGCTCAGAACGAGGTTAGTTCAGCTCTTGGTCGTCTTATTGCTATCTCTGAGAACTATCCAGATTTGAAGGCAAATCAGAACTTCTTGGAGCTTCAGAAGCAGTTGGAGGGCACCGAGAACCGCATCGCTACAGAGCGTATGAAGTATAACGAGATGGTGCGCGACTATAATGCAAAGCTTCGTCGTTTCCCAACCAATATTATTGCAGGTATGTTTGGCTTCGAGAAGCGCGTTATGTTCGAGGCACAGGAGGGTGCAGAGGTTGCTCCAGTAGTGGAGTTCTAAACGAACTGAAAACTGAAAAGTGAAAACTGAAAGGTAAGGGATGCTTCGCATAAGATTAATAATATGCGTTGCAGATACCTTACTTTTCAGTTTTCTGTTTTTCACTTTAATTTGCTATTCCGAAGAAAAAATAGTATATTTGCCCATAATATATAGGAAAATATGCTTTTAAGAGTTTGTACGATACTTCTATTCTTTGCGCTATCGGTGGCTAATGTGAGCGCGCAGGTGGCTGAACCTCAAAAGGATAAGGCGATGGAGCCTGTGGCTGACTGGGTTAAGCTAACTCCTGAGGAGTATATCTATCGTTGGCGTAGTACGGCTGTAGATAATATGGAGGTCTATGGTATTCCTGCGAGTATTACGATGGCGCAGGCTATTCTTGAGTCTGGCTTTGGTAACGGCTACTTAGCACGTGTTGCCAACAATCACTTCTGTATTAAGTGTAAAAAGTCGTGGACGGGTCGCACTATAACACACGCTGATGACCGTCCAGACGACTGTTTTAGAGTCTACGACACTGCCGAGGAGTCTTTCGCTGACCATGCCGACTTCCTTTGTAGCGGTAAGCGTTATGAGTTCCTCTTTGCATACGATATCACCGATTATGAGAGTTGGGCTAAGGGACTTAAGAAGGCAGGCTATGCCACTGCCGAGGATTATGCTGAGCGACTTATAAGTGTTGTGGAGCGATATAACCTCAGCCTTTTGGACCAGAAGAATGGTATTGCCTTGTATGACGAGTATCTTGCTGAGCAGTTCGGTGTCAAGCCAACGGTGGTGGCAGATGCTACTGCTGCAACTCAGCCAAATGCGGGTGCCGAGACTGCCTTGGAGGAGGGCTCAAAGGGTAGTAATATGGGCGCAGGAACTACAAGTACACGTATCGCCTACTCGGATAGGGGTGTAGATCCAAACAACTATCGTGTAACTATAAACTCTCACGCGGGATATAACGTATATCGTACAAATGGTACATACTATATCGTAACCAATGAGGGTGATACATATGAGCACATTGGCGAGTTGTTCGATATCTCGCCACGACTACTTCGTAAGTTTAACGATGTTAAGAAGCCTGCGCAGCCACAGGCAAACGATATTCTATATATAGAGCCAAAGATGGCTGATTGGGATGGTGAGGAGATGTTCCACTCTGTTGCTTCGGGTGAGACCTTGTACACTATTTCGCAGATGTATGGTATCCGTCTAAAGGCTCTCAAGAGACTAAATAAGGCCTATAAGAATAAGGAACTTGTGGTAGGGCAGAATATCCGCCTACGATAGTATAAGAAAACTAAAACATATTATATATGAGTACATTACGCGATAAGATTTTGGATACTATAGTTAAGAAATCGACGCTAAAACAGCAAATCTTCGATAACACGTTTTCGTGTTTCAACCTTCTAAAGGAGACTCTCTTTGAGATGGCCTCTGAGATTGATGATGAGTTGGATGGTAAGCTCGACCGTCGTGTACGTATCGAGTACCGCGATAGGGGAAAGTTTGAGGCGCAGTTGCAGGTGGCAAGCGATATTCTTCTATTCCAGATGCATACCGATGTCTTCGAGTTCGACTCGAACCATATCATCTGGCAGAATAACTATGTTCAGGAGAATCGGGATAACTCGTACATAGGCGTTATCAATATCTATAATTTCCTCTCTGACTCGTTGAAGTACAACCGTAATGCCGACGAGGGCTACCTTATTGGTCGTATTTTCATCAATCGTGAGAAGGCGTTTTTTGTTGAGGGTAAGCGTCAGACACTTGTGCGCCCTATGGCTTTCGGCACACGTAAGATTGATCGTGAGGCTTTGGTGGATGTTATCGAGACCGCTATCAACTACGCTCTCAACTTCGACCTTCTAATGCCTCCGTACGATGAGAATATCCGTGTTACTGTTGACCAGTTCAACTCGAAACTCGATAACTCGAAGTTCACAACCGGAAAGCGTTTGAGTTACGACTTCTCTATCGACGATATTTAGTTTATTGCAATAATAGGAATCCATTAAACTTAAAATACTATGAAAAAACTACTATCAACAATAGCGATGCTCGCGTTTGCATTTACAGCATCGGCGCAGGTGAGCTACCTGCAGATGGTTGAGGATCGCAACCAGAGTGCACCAGACTATATCGCTCCTGCATCACTAACTCCAGCTATTGGTACCGATCAGTATATGGAGTTGGAGGGTAACAGCGTGAAGCTCTACAACTACCATAAGAAGTCGGAGGGTGTCACAGTATTCTCTACCGATAACATCATTATGTCGTATGTTAAGTCGCCAGACGGCACGATGGCACTATACGAGAAGTGGGATGGTGAGTCGCCACGTCAGGAGATTTATCGCCACTCGTTTATCTCGGACTACTACGTAGCTTGTCCTGATGGCTCTACAATCCTTGTTGAGGATGTTCGTGATGTTAGCTTCTCGCCAGACTCTAAGTTGTTGGCTATGAGCTATAACAACGATATTTTCCTATACGAGATAGCTACAAACAACATTTATAACATCACCGATGATGGTAAGTGGAATCATATCATCAACGGTACTACCGACTGGGTTTACGAGGAGGAGTATGGCTTTACTAAGGCTTACGCTTTCTCGCCAAATAGCAATGAAATTGCATATTTGAAGTTTGACGAGAGCCGTGTTAATGAGTTTGAGATGATGCGCTACGATAACACCCTCTACAACACTGCCTACCGCTTTAAGTATCCAAAGGCCGGCGACGAGAACTCTATCGTTACGCTTTACGTCTACAACATCGCTACACGTGAGACACGTCAGGTAGATACTGGTTCAGAGACCGACCAGTATATCCCACGCATTGGCTATACCCCTGCAGGTAACCTCTTCTTCTATCGTGTCAACCGTCTTCAGAACCACTTTGAGGTTGTTTTGGTGAATGAGGATGGTTCGCAGCGTGTTATCTACGATGAGCAGGATGAGCGCTATGTTGAGCGTCCTAACGATAAGACTATCACCTTCGTTGATGGTGAGAGATTTATCGTTCGCGAGGAGACCTCTGCAGGTTGGTTCCACCTATACTTGCACTCGGTTACTGATGGTCGCATCTGTGCCCTTACATCTGGTAATTGGGAGGTTACAGATATCGTAGGTATCTCACCAGACAAGAAGCTTGTGTATTATATGTCTACCGAGCAGTCTCCATTGGAGCGTCATCTATATTCTGTAACTCTTGATGGTAAGAAGAAGAATTGCATCCTTTCAAAGCCTGGTTATTGGAGAGTTTACCCATCTGCAAATATGAAGTATTTCGCTGCTGAGCACTCTGCTACTGACTGCTATCCTACAGCTGCGGTATATAACGCTAAAGGTAAGATGCTTCGCTCTCTTATGATTGAGGAGCCTGCAACCACTGAGCCTAAATACCAGCGCCAGTATGCTACCTTCACAACTGAGCGTGGCGATGAGCTACAATACTACCTTATCTACCCAGAGAAGTTCGATCCTGCAAAGCAGTATCCAGTCCTTATGACTCAGTACTCAGGTCCTGGCTCACAGGAGATTGCTAACCGTTGGACTACAGATTGGGAGGAGACCTTGGCGCGTAATGGCTATATTGTTGCGTGTTGTGATGCTCGTGGTACTGGTTATCGTGGTGAGGAGTATAAGAAGGTTACATACGCAAATCTTGGTCACTGCGAGGTTGAGGATCAGCTCTCATTTGCGCGTTATCTTGCATCACAGGAGTTTATTGATGCAGAGCGTATTGGTATCTATGGTTGGTCGTATGGTGGTTTTATGGCTCTTGGTTGCGCACTTAAGGGTGATGGTATCTTTAAGATGGCTATCGCTGTAGCTCCAGTAACCTCTTGGCGTTACTATGACTCTATCTATACCGAGATTTACAATGGTCTACCACAGTATAATCCATCAGGCTATGACGATAACTCACCAATCAACTTTGCAGACCGTCTAAGCCTAAATACACGACTACTTATCATCCACGGTACTGCCGACGATAACGTACACTTCCAGAACACTATGGAGATGTGTCGCGCTCTGAACAATGCTGGTAAGCAGTACGATATGATGGTCTATCCAGATCAGAACCACTCTATGCGTCCATCGGGTATGATTCATATTCGTCAGAAGATGGTGGATTACTGTCTTGAGAATCTATAATCACTTAATTTCTTGTGATAAGGGGTCATCTTTGACTCTTCAGTCAAACTGGCGAATGGGAAATACGCTTAGTATGTCCCATCCGCCATTTTTCGTGTCAGAGCCAAATCTAACCCCTTCTGACAAGAAATTAGGGTAGTGCGCTTGGTAAGGTTTTTTTGAGACCACAGAGACCACAGAGAAGAAAGAGACCACAGCGAAACAGAGTATCATCAGAATGATAATAAATTTCTCTGTTGTCCCTGCTCTCCCTGCTCTCTCTGTCGTCTCGATTGTCTCTGCTGATCCAAAAATTAATCTTCCACGAAGCCCTACATATCTTTCGCTTTCCGTGACCTTTGTCCAAAAATTTTTGTAGTTCAAAATTATTTTGTATCTTTGCGGGGTTGTATCGATGATAATACACAAAGGAACATATAATTAACTAAAATAAATCACTATGACAATTACAGCATCAGACATTAAGATTGGTATGTGCGTAGAGATGGACGGTAAGACTTTTATCGTTGTAGATTTCCAGCACTGCAAGCCAGGTAAGGGCCCTGCATTCGTTCGCTCAAAGCTCAAGAACCTTGAGAATGGTAATGTTCTCGATAAGACTTTCTCTTCTGTATCTCAGAAGATTGAGCAGGTACGTGTTGAGCGTCGCCCATATCAGTTTACATACGAGGATGACCTCGGTGCACACTTTATGCACACTGAGACTTTCGAGGAGATTAACATCGACAAGAACCTTATCAACAATGCAGACCTTATGGCTGACGGTCAGATTGTAGAGGTTATGTTCCACACCGAGAAGGAGAGCGTTCTCTCTGCTGAGCTTCCTCCAATCGTTGATATGGAGGTTACTTACACCGAGCCAGGTGTTCGTGGCGATACCGCTTCTACAAACTCACTTAAGGCTGCTACTGTAAACACAGGTGCAACTATCAAGGTGCCTTTGTTTATCAACACAGGTGACAAGATTCGCGTGGATACTCGTACTCGTGAGTATTACGAGCGTATCAAGTAAATTTCTTGTGATAAGGGGTCATCTTTGACTCTTCAGTCAAACTGGCGAATGGGAAATACGCTTAGTATGTCCCATCCGCCATTTTTCGTGTCAGAGCCAAATCTAACCCCTTCTGACAAGAAATTGGGTCGTGGGGTTAATTAATGTTAGATGCGCCCTTCTGACAAGAAATTTGGGTAGTGCAGCCCTGAATGTTTGTGTCTGTTTCGCTTGTGTCAAGCGACAGCTACGCTGAAAGGGCAAAAGCAGCAAAAAGGGACAGAAGCGGCAGGAAGGATATTTACTAATCTCCCCTTAGGCCCCTTAACTCCCCTTCAGGCCCTTTTATAAATCTCGCACGAAGCGCACCACACTTTTGAGGCAAAACTACGTAATGCCTCGACTTTGCTACGGCTTGTAGAGCAACTTTGCTTGCTCTACAAGCCGTAGCAAAGTACAGTTTTCACCTTTCACTTTATAAAAAGCCAACGGCTCACCATTACTAATTAAAAAAGGTTTGCACATTCTTGAAAAAAGATATATCTTTGCACCAACTATTGCTTATAGTGAAACTATAATCCCAAAACTAATAAATAATGAGTTTAGATTGGCTTAAAACTGTCGTGATGGGTAGTGGTGATCCTCTGCACCCATCAGTGGCACATACGGTCTTCTTGCTTGCTGCCGTGATAGCATCGGGTATAGCACTTAGCCGTATTAAGATTAAGGGCGTGTCGCTCGGTATGACATGGATACTCTTCACGGGTATTGCCTTTGGTCACTTCCTCCCATCGGGAACTGTTGACCACGACACACTACACTTTATCAAGGAGTTCGGATTGATACTCTTTGTTTTCTTTATTGGTCTTCAGGTGGGCCCAGGTTTCTTCTCGTCACTTAAGAGTGGTGGTTTGAAGCTTATCGGCTTGGCAGCCTTGGTGATATTCCTCGGTGTCGGCACGGCCTACGCTATTCACCTCATCACAGGTGAGCCACTACCTACAATGGTGGGTGTCCTCTCAGGTGCGGTGACTAACACCCCAGGTCTTGGTGCTGCACAGCAGGCCTATGCCGACTCAGGCATGGCAGACCCTGCGATAGCAGACTCTATCTCGTTGGGATATGCTGTTGCCTACCCATTGGGTGTTATTGGTATCATCTTCACGATGATTATCATGCGTTATGTGTTGCGCGTGGACTTCAAGAAGGAGGATGAGGGCCTTGCTGCTATGAGCAACGAGACAAACCTTCCACATCGTTATTCTGTGGAGTTTACCAACGAGATGCTTGAGGGTAAGACTATTGCTCTTGCTCATATGCTTATCAATCGTCAGTTTGTTGTGTCGCGTATTATGCACGCTTCGGGCGAGATTGTGATGGCAGATGGTAACTCGAAACTCACTCTTGGCGACCGCCTACGTATCATCTGTACTGATGAGGATAGTGAGGCTATTATGGCATTCTTTGGTAAGCCTATCGAGATGACTGCCGATGAGTGGGGTGCTACAGCTATGCAGTCTACACCTCTGGTGTCGCGTCGTATCCTTATTACGCGCGAGGAGATTAATGGTAAGAAATTTGCCGACCTACGTCTACGTACACGCTACGGTATCAACATTACCCGTGTACATCGTGCTGGTGTCGATCTTATCCCATATCAGGGTATGGAGTTGCAGGTGGGCGATAAGGTTATGGTTGTAGGTCCTGAGGCTGCCGTTCAGCAGGCCGAGAAGGTCTTGGGCAACTCTCTTAAGAAGCTCGACCATCCAAACCTACTCCCAGTATTTATCGGTATCGCACTTGGTGTATTGCTCGGCTCACTACCGCTTATGAATGTGCCACAGCCTGTAAAGCTTGGTTTGGCGGGTGGACCACTTATCATTGCAATCCTTCTTGGTCGTTTTGGTCCTCACTTAGGTCTTGTTACCTATACCACTATGAGTGCTAACCTTATGCTTCGCGAGATAGGTCTTGCTATGTTCCTTGCGGCTGTAGGTATTGGTGCTGGTGATGGCTTTATCGATGCTATTGTAAATGGTGGTTATAAGTGGATTGGCTATGGTGTTATCATCACCGTCCTCCCACTTGTTATCGTAGCACTTATTGCACGCCTCAAGTGCAAGCTCAACTACTATACTATGATGGGACTTATGGCGGGTTCTATGACAGATCCTCCAGCCCTTGGCTTTGCCAGCACATCATCGGGTAATGATATGCCAGCAGTAAGCTATGCGACTGTATATCCAGTAGTTATGTTCCTACGAGTATTGACGGCGCAGCTTTTGATGCTTATGGCCGTTTAATTTCTTGTGATAAGGGGTCATCTTCGGCACATCCCAAAAAGTAAACCACTCAGGGCTGTAGGTCAACTACTATCCCTGAGTGGTTTCTTTTGCGATGCACCAAATCTGACCCCTTCTGACAAGAAATTTAACTGAAAACTGAAAGGTGAAAACTGAAAAGTATGGTATGCTTCGCATAAGTTTTATAAATATAGCGTCGCAGACACCTAACTTTTCAGTTTTCAGTTTTCACCTTTCAGTCTCTTTGATTGAGTAGTTGGACTACTCAATCAAAGATATGCTGCGCTGGATAAAGTCGGTGAGGTTCTTGCCCTTAAGCATACCATTAGAGAGTAGTGCAAGGTCGATAATTTGGCGCACCTTGCGGTTCTCCTTGCCAATCTCCTCAAGACGGCTATCGCGCTCCTCGCGAAGTTCCACAACGCGCTTAGATAGTTGCTCGCGCATATCCTTCTCCTCTGGAGTAAGCTCCTCGGCCTTCTTATTGTTGATTGTCTCCTCGAAGCGGCTCTCCTCCTGCTCGGCAGCGGTAATCTTCTTGCCGATAGTGCGGAGTTTATCGCCATACTCGCGCTCCACCTCTCCGAGAATATCGAGTACGATAGGGTGGTTGCCATTCACTGTAATTGTGAAGTTGTCTGGCATCTGAGCGTAGAAGCGACTCATATCACCACCGCTGGTGCTTGCTAACTCCTTCATACGACGCATAAACTCGTTCTGAGTGATAACCACAGGATCATCTGTAGCCGACATAGCCTCGAAGGATACGTGGTAGTGTATCTTCTCGTCGTTAGGCATCTGACTCTCGAATACAGGGCGCATAATCTGCTGCTGCTCAGACGATAGCGACATCGCATTGCGCTCCTCCTTGCGGATTATATTGTCGATAATATCGCTATCCACACGCACGAAACGTACCTTCTCGTTCTTCGACTCGAAGTACTGGATGTAGTGGCTGTCAAGCTGTCCGTTCATCTCCAAAATATCGTAGCCCTTAGCCTTTGCCGACTCCACAAACGAGTTCTTAGCCACAGCATCATCCACATACAACATAATGGTAAAGCCATCCTTGTCGGTCTGGTTATCCTTGACCATATTTATGTACTCCTCTGAGGTGTAGTACTTGCCCTCGATGCTCTTCCAAAGCATAAACGATGCGGCCTTCTCGGCGAACTTCTCATCGGTAAGAATACCATACTGGATAAATACCTTGAGGTCGTCCCATTTAGCCTCGTAGTCGGGACGCATAGTGTTGAAAAGTTCCTGTAGACGGTCTGCAACCTTGCGTGTGATGTAGCTTGAAATCTTCTTTACGTTAGAGTCGCTCTGGAGGTAGCTACGCGACACGTTCAACGGAATATCTGGCGAGTCGATAACACCGTGTAGGAGTGTTAGATACTCTGGCACAATGCCGTTAACCTCGTCAGTAACAAATACTTGGTTGGAGTATAGCTGAATACGGTTGCGCTGAATATCGAAGTTAGAGTGAATTTTAGGAAAGTATAGAATACCGGTCAAGTTGAACGGATAGTCGATGTTGAGGTGGATGTAGAACAGAGGCTCCTCAGATGTAGGATATAGCTCTGCGTAGAAGTTTTTGTACTCCTCCTCGCTAATCTCCGATGGCATACGTGTCCATAGTGGAGTGGTGTTGTTGATGATGTTATCATCCTCGGTATCCACATACTTGCCATTCTCCCACTTTGTCTTTTTGCCGAAGGCGATAGGAATAGGCAAGAAATGGCAATATTTGCGTAGTAGGGCGCTTATCTCATCGCGCTTGGTGTACTCGGCACACTCCTCAGAGATATGTAGTACGATGCGTGTTCCGCGCTCAAGCTTCTCGTCGAGCTCCTCCATCTCGAACTCTGGTGAGCCGTTGCAGCTCCAGTGTACGCTCTTAGCATCCCTCTTGTACGACTGTGAGAAGATCTCCACCTTATCTGCCACCATAAATGATGAGTAGAAGCCCAAACCGAAGTGTCCGATGATAGCCTGATCCTTGTACTTTGCCATAAACTCCTCAGCACCAGAGAATGCAATCTGGTTGATGTAGCGGTCTACCTCCTCCATAGTCATACCGATACCTCTATCGGTGATAGTCAGAGTCTTAGCCGCCTCGTCAACACTGATATGGATAGTTAGATCGCCAAGTTCTCCCTCGCACTCACCCTTAGCCGATAGGGTCTTTAGCTTCTGCGTAGCATCCACAGCATTTGATACAAGCTCACGAAGGAAAATCTCGTGGTCCGAATATAGGAACTTCTTAATTACGGGGAAGATATTCTCTGTTGTTACCCCAATTTTACCATTTCTCATAATTTGAACTATTTATTTGAATTTAATTTGTCTACATTGTCATTTTTGCCACTGCCAACCCTCCGACAAACAGTGTGCCAACTACGTTGGGGTGACAAAATGTCAGTCTCTGTCAGTGGTGATGTCTAATATCTCTGTAAATGGTGCAAAAAGTGGGCTGAGATTATGATATTTAGAGAGATTTTATTATCTTTGTCGCTTGATTATATAGAATAGAAATGAAGAATATACGCAACTTTTGTATTATTGCACACATCGACCACGGTAAGAGTACGCTCGCTGACCGTCTATTGGAGAAGACCAATACACTAAACCAGCGTGAGATGCAGGCTCAGGTGCTCGATGATATGGATTTGGAGCGCGAGAAGGGTATCACCATTAAGAGCCATGCTATTCAGATGGAGTATCGCTCACGCAGTGGTGAGAGCTATACCCTAAACCTTATCGATACCCCAGGACACGTCGACTTCTCATACGAGGTATCGCGTGCTATCGCTTCGTGCGAGGGTGCTTTGTTGGTTGTAGACGCTACGCAGGGTATTCAGGCGCAGACAATCTCTAACCTCTACCTTGCTCTTGGTCAGGATCTTGAGATTATCCCTGTCCTAAATAAAATCGACTGCGAGTCGGCAATGATTGACGAGGTTAAGGATCAGATTATCGACCTTATTGGCTGTAAGGAGGAGGATATTCTTCTTGCATCGGGTAAGACTGGTCAGGGTGTTGAGGATATCTTGGAGGCTATTGTTGAGCGTGTGCCAGCACCGGAGGGTGATGAGAATGCACCTCTTCAGGCTCTTATCTTCGACTCTGTGTTCAACCCATTTAGAGGTGTTATCGCATACTTCCGCGTCTTCAACGGTACAATTCGCAAGGGTGAGCATGTTAAGTTCTTCAATGCTGGTAGCGAGTATGATGCCGACGAGATTGGTGTGCTTAAGTTGAAGATGGTTGCCCGTGATGAGATTAAGGCTGGCGACGTAGGATATATCTGCTCTGGTATCAAGAACTCTACCGATGTCAAGGTGGGTGATACCATTACCTCTGTTTCTAACCCAGCATTGGAGGCAATCGCTGGTTTTGAGGATGTTAAGCCTATGGTCTTCGCTGGTGTATATCCTGTTGAGGCTGACCAATACGAGGATTTGCGTGCCTCTCTGGAGAAGCTTAAGCTCAACGATGCCTCGCTCACCTTTGAGCCTGAGAGCTCGTTGGCACTCGGCTTCGGTTTCCGTTGTGGCTTCCTCGGACTTCTCCATATGGAGATTATCCAGGAGCGTCTATATCGCGAGTTCGATATGGATGTTATCACCACAGTGCCTAACGTATCATACCATATCACCACCACACAGGGCGAGGAGCTTGAGGTGCACAACCCATCTGGCCTGCCAGAGATTACAAAGGTGGCTAAGATTGAGGAGCCATATATCCTTGCGCAGATTATCACCAAGGCCGACTTCCTTGGCAATGTGCTTAAGCTCTGTATCGACAAGCGTGGTGTGATGAAAAACCAGACCTTTATCACTCAGGATCGTGTGGAGGTGAACTTCGAGATGCCACTATCTGAGATTGTCTTCGACTTCTACGATAAGCTTAAGAGTATCTCTAAGGGTTATGCCTCTTTTGACTATCATCGTACTGGTTATCAGCTTAGTAAGCTTGCAAAACTCGATATCCTTCTTAATGGCGAGGCTGTGGATGCACTCTCCTCTCTTATCTATGCCGATCACGCCTACGACTTCGGACGTAAGATGTGCGAGAAGCTAAAGGAGCTTATCCCACGCCAGCAGTTTGATATCGCTATTCAGGCCGCTATTGGTGCGAAAATTATCGCCCGTGAGACCGTAAAGGCTGTGCGTAAGGATGTAACCGCTAAATGTTACGGTGGTGATATCTCTCGTAAGCGAAAGCTCCTCGAGAAACAGAAAGCCGGTAAGAAGCGTATGCGTCAGATTGGCTCAGTACAGGTGCCGCAGTCGGCGTTCTTGGCTGTGCTTAAGATGGATTAGTTTTTTTGTATTGTCTTGTTGGCTCTTTTGGCATCTGCCTTGTCTGAAAAATGCTCATTTACCTCAAGTAAACTCCGCTTTTTCAGTCTGCGAGCAGCTTCAAAATAGCCTAACAATACAACACAAAAAGAGTGGGTTAGATGGTTGTTGGCTCTTTTGGCATCTGCCTTGTCTGAAAAATGCTCATTTACCTTATGTAAACTCCGCTTTTTCAGTCTGTGAGCAGCTTCAAAATAGCCTAACAATACAACACAAAAATAGTGGGTTAGATGATTGTTGGCTATTTTGGCGTCTACCTTGAGTTTGAAGTGCTCATTTACGCAAAGTAAACTCCGCTTTCTAACTCTGCGAGCAGCCTCAAAATAGACGCAACAATACATTGTAAAATGGACGCAACAATACATTGTAAAGTGGGTGCAGTCCATAGCGGTGGTTGCTGTTTTTTAAGAATATATAAAATTACTAACTAAATGAAAAAGAGTTTGTTGGTCGCACTATTTGCACTGCTTGCAATTGGCGACATCGCAGCTAATGACTACGAGCCTAAGAGGGCAAACTTGAAGTCTCGTGAGGAGTTTGCTGAGGACCGTTTTGGTATCTTTATTCACTGGGGTATCTACAGCGTATATGGTCAGGGCGAATGGTATATGCAGAATGCTGGCCTTAATCGTGACGAGTACGCTAAGGCGGCAGATGCCTTCTATCCACACCGTTTCAATGCTAAGGAGTGGGTGAAGTTGGTGAAGGCTTCGGGTGCGAAGTATATCTGCTTCACAACGCGTCACCACGACAGCTTCTCGATGTGGGATACCAAGCAATCGGATTACAATATCGTAGATGCTACGCCATTTAAGCGAGATGTTCTTAAGGAGATAGCTAAGGAGTGTAAGAAGGAGGATATTGCTCTTCATCTCTACTACTCTCATGCCGATTGGTATCGTGACGACTATCCTCGTGGTCGCACTGCGCAGAAGGTGACAGGTCGTGACTCTACGCGCATAGATTGGGATAATTACTACACATTTATGAATAAGCAGCTTAAGGAGCTGTTGAAGGATTATGGTAAGGTGCGTGCTATCTGGTTTGATGGCTGGTGGGATCACGATCAGGATGCTGTGCCATTTGATTGGCAGTTGGAGGAGCAGTACAAGCTCGTGCACAAGCTTCAGCGTGGCTGTCTTGTAGCCAACAACCACCATCAGGTGCCTTTCGAGGGTGAGGATATTCAGATTTTCGAGCGTGACCTCCCTGGTGAGAATGCCTATGGTTTGTCGGGTCAGGATATTAGTAAGCTCCCTTTGGAGACCTGTCAGACAATGAATGGTATGTGGGGCTATAAGGTTGCAGACCAGAACTATAAGTCTACCGAGGAGCTTATCCGATACCTTGTGACTACAGCGGGTAAGGGTGCTAACCTCTTGCTCAATGTAGGCCCTCAGCCTAATGGTGAGATACCTTTTGCTGCGCAGGAGCGTTTGCGCGCTATGGGTAAGTGGCTTAAGGCTAATGGCGAGACTATCTATGGCACTGTGGCTGGCGACATCGCTCCACAGGAGTGGGGTTGTACAACCCGTAAGGAGGATAAACTCTATGTTCACATCTTCGAATATAAGTCGGAGGCCAAGCGGGCTTAGGAAGACAAAT
>JAZOQR010000010.1:0-23013 GCA_045656185.1 Alistipes sp.
GCCCCACGACCTAATTTCTTGTCAGAAGGGGTTAGATGTGGCCTCGATAAAGAAATTGCCCCAGATAGGACATACTTGGCGTATTTCCTATTTGGGGCAATGATTGAGAGGTCGCAGATGACCCCTTATCACAAGAAATTAATGGACGAAGTGCTCCAACGACTTCATAATATTACGAGAGTGAAGAACAATAGTCTTTGTCTCGGTAAGGATATTGAAGAAGAGCATATTTGCAGATGATGAACCACCAGTGTCGCGGAGACGACGGAGCTGATTCTGCATTACCTCGTCGATAAGGTCGAACATCTCGTCACGCTTATTAAGAACACTATCCATCTGCTCGAAAGAGCGTGTGCGAAGCATATTGTTAATAACACCGAAGATCTCCTCAACACGGTCGTTAATGCGCTTAAGGTCGTAAACCTGCTCCTTCGATAGACCTGTGTGGTTGTTATCTACGTGCTTGTAGCAAGGACGTGTGATATGGAGTAGCGCCTTGCTGGTCTCAGAGATATAGTCGACAACCTGAACATAGTAGTGACCAGTATTGACATCACTATCCTCAAGGTTGCGCAAAAGCGGAAGAAGCTCATACTTCTGCTGACGTGTAGAGTGGTAGAAATCCTCGGCCTCACGCACCATATCCTTGAGCACCTTACGATTCTCCTTGAATACCGCAACAATAGTACGGTCATAGATCATCGTAACCTTCTCCATAGATGAACATACATGCTCAGTATAGTCGATAAGCGCCTCCTCAGGGCTACGCTTTAGAGCATCACCAATCTTTGCCACTGCCGACTCCTCTGGTTCCTCCTCCTCATCCTTCTTCTTCGAGAAGTTACTTCTAATAATAAGGAATAGACAGAGAGCTGTAACACATACAATCGCTATCTTACCACCATATACAAGGGCAAGGGTTACAGCAAGGGCAATAGCAAAACCTCCCACAGCGGTGATAAACCAGCCCATAATAACCGTCGTTACACCCGTAATACGATATACAGCACTCTCACGTCCCCACGCGCGATCGGCAAGCGACGATCCCATAGAGACCATAAACACAACGTATGTGGTAGAGAGTGGCAACTTAAGCTGTGTACCTATAGATATAAGGATGGCCGCAGCTGTAAGATTCACCGTAGCACGGATAAGGTCGTAATTAACATCGCCACGCTCCTCCTCTGGAAGAGACTCAAAGCGCTCGTTAATCCAACGAAGCATAGGCTTTGGCGTGATAGAGGTGAGGAAGTTGTTGAAACGGATTGCACCACGCACAATACCTCGTGACGCTACCGTAGCCTCGCTATTTGTAGGCACCTCCTCGCTCTGCGACGATAGCTTACGCTCGGTCTCGATAACACGCATAGCCTTCTTAGAAGTAAAGAGCGTAATAACCATTACAAGGCCCGCAGCACACATAATCCAGAAGTTCGCCTGAGTAGGATTTGTCAAGGCCTCCATAGAGGTAGGCAATGACTCCGAAGCGTGAGCAATAACATAAGAGTCGTAACCCGCATAAGGAACACCTATGAAGTTCACAAGGTCGTTACCTGCAAAGGCCAAGGCCAACGAGAATGTTCCCGCAAGGATAGAGACACGCAATATATTCACATTGAAACGCTGCAATATCCACAATAGCGCCGAGCTACCAACCCATAGAAGCAACAACGACAAACCTGTGTTTTCGTCTACAAAAATCTTTAACGCCTCAGGAATATGAGTTGTACTCTTCAAGCCCTTGAATACGGTGAAATAGATGATACCCGCAAGGGTTATACCACACCACAATGCACCGAAACGAATGAAAATCTTGTGGTAGCGGAACGAGAAGACAAGACGCGATATATACATCAACATATGTCCCGTCAAGAATGCCAGTACCACCGAGAGCAAGATACCCGATACAATAGCAAGAGCATTGCCAGAGTTTATATATTCACCAAGCGAGGCACCTGTATGTCCACCCCATATGTTATACAGAGCGATTGCCATCGCAGAGCCAAGCAAACCAAATACCAACGACACGGTAGTAGAGGTAGGTAGACCGAGCGAGTTGTAGATATCGAGGAGAATGATATTCGAGAGCATCATACCCAAGAATAGAATCATAATCTCGCTGTAACTGAACATAGCCGGATAGAAGACACCACTACGCGCTACATCCATCATACCGCTCGATGTCATAACACCGACCATAACACCGATACTTGCAATGGTGAGGATAACATTTTTCTTTGCTGCCTTAGAACCAAATGCAGAATTGAGGAAGTTCACAGCATCATTAGAGACTCCCACAACAATACCCATAACCGCGAGAAGCGCGAGGGTAATGACTATAAATAAATCCATAAAATAAACTATTATTCCGCACAAAGATATGATAAAATTGTTACAAAGTTGTTACAAATTGAGAAAACAACTAAAAATAATAGAGGTTCGTGATAAAATAGAGAACCTCAGAGCAATTTACGGTACTGAATTTGCTTGATTAACTTTTTTTTCTTATATTTGTGCTTTAACGTTAAGAAACGTATGGATAAATATAGGGTGATGGTTGTAGACGACGAGGAGTCGTTGTGCGAGATTCTCAAGTTCAACCTTGAGAAAGAGGGGTATGAGGTTGTGACTGCAAATAGCGCCGAAGAGGTACTTACTCTCAATCTTAACGGTCTGGACCTTATGATACTCGATGTGATGATGGGTGAGCTAAGTGGCTTCAACCTTGCAGAGATACTACGCAAGCGCCCCGAGACTAAGAGTATGCCGATAATATTCTGCTCGGCACTCGATGGCGAGAGCGACAAGATTAAAGGCCTCGACATTGGCGCTGATGACTACATATCTAAGCCATTCTCGGTGGCAGAGGTTATGGCGCGTGTGCGTAGCGTATTACGTCGCTCGTCGCACCGCGCAGAGATACACGAGGAGATTGTGGATGACAATATAATCAGCTTCGAGGGTTTGGTTATAAACAACTCCAGCAAACGTTGCATCGTAGATGGCGAGGAGATATCGCTCACACGCAAGGAGTTTGACATACTCGTGCTGCTACTGCAAAACCGCAACACGATACTCTCGCGCGAGCAGATTATGAAGCGCGTATGGAGCAATGAAGTGATTGTACTCGACCGCACTATAGATGTTAACATCACACGAATGCGCAAGAAATTAGGACGTTACGGAAATCACATTACAACAAGAACAGGATATGGGTATGGATTTGAAGAGTAAAACAGGATTTAGCTACCGAGGTAGTATGTATCTTATTCTCACGCTGCTTGCCACACTACTTATAGGCGGCGTAATCGTATATCGCCACTCGTTGCTCTCGCATATCAAGGGCAACAACGCCGTGCAACTCGATGATGATATCTTCGCGGGTATCATATTCATCGCCGTGGCAACAGTGATTGTATCGCTATTCTTAGCAATACGCATCAACCGAAATATCAAGAACTTGGAGCGCTTGGCATTAGCAATGGAGAGAGGCGACGAGAAGGAGTCGATGCCAAAGTTCGCTAACGACGAGTTGGGTGATATAGCACGCCATATTATAGACCTATATAGCCGCCTAAGCGAGGCTTCGGAGAGCATCAAGCGTGAGCACGATAAAGCCCTACACGAGGAGCAGGAGAAGTTGCGTATCAAGCGCCAGCTTACAAACAATATCAACCACGAGCTTAAGACTCCAGTGGCTGCTATTCAGGGATACCTGGAGACGATGATAACATCGAAAGATATGACCAACGAGGAGCGCAACACGTTTATCGCCAAGAGCTATGCTCACTGCCAACGACTTACACAGCTTCTTACAGATGTTTCGACAATCACTCGTATGGAGGATGGTAGCTCTCGCATCGAGCGCGACAAGGTTGACCTTCACAATATCGTGAGCGAGATAGCCTCGGAGGTAGCACTACTACCAGATGATAAGCGTATGCGTATGAATATAGATCTGCCTACGCCTATGCCCGTATATGGCAACTCGACACTCCTTATGTCGATAATTAAGAACCTAACAGACAATGCAATAGCATACTCAGGAGGTCGCGATATATATATTAAGTGCTTGGGCGAGAACGAGGGTATGTACACCATTTCGTTTGCCGATAACGGCATCGGTATCGAGGAGGACCATATCGAGTATATCTTCGAGCGTTTCTACCGCATCGACAAGGGTCGCTCACGCAAACTCGGTGGCACAGGCCTCGGTCTGTCGATTGTGAAGAATGGCGTTCTCTTCCACGGCGGAAATATCGAGGTTAAAAACCGCAAGGTGGGAGGCTTGGAGTTCACATTTACCCTACCGATTGCTAAACAAATCGGTTAGTCTGAAGAGAGGTTATTAAGGGCTAATCGAAAGTGAAAAGTGTTGAGCGCTTCGCGCGAGATTTATAAAAAAGGGCTAAAGGGGCCTAAGGGGGAAATTAGTAATTAGTAAAACCCCTTCTGCCTTTTCTGCCCCTTTCTGCCTCTTTTGCCCCTTAAAAAATCGTAGACTTTTATCTAAGAACACCAGTAACATCGGTAACACCCCGTTCCGGTGTTACTCTGTTACTCAGTTACTCTGTTCTGATGCTGAGCGCCTCGAATTGATAAAGGCTATGCGCGAGGAGGGCAAAACCTACCAGCAGATAGCCGATGAGTTGGGGTATAAGGATCGTTCGTCCATTGGCAAGATACTTAAAAGAAATTCTTAGTTAATAGATGTTGATGTGGAATAGTGGAAAAACCCTATCATTTTCCACAATTCCACAACATCAATATATATAATATCAATGAGTAACTATAGATATATCCTTGAGAAGTATATAGGACTCAGTACGAGATATACTTATCCTCAGTGTGGTAGAAAACATACTATAGATACTGAGAATAATAATATATATATCAGTGATAATGTAGGTAAGTGTAACCGCATTTATATATAAGGTTACCACTTAACCCCAAGACAATACTGTACTGATAATCCTTGGAAGAGGAATGGTGATGTGGAATTGTGGAAAATGATAGGGTTTTTCAACAAATCCACATCCACACCTCGCCCTGCACCGCCCAAATGAAACTGAAAAGTGAAAGGTGAAAACTGATAGGTATGGTGCGCTTCGCGCGAGATTAATAAAAAGGGCCTGAGGGGAGTTAAGGGGCCTAAGAGGCCTGAGGGGCCAAAGGGGGAATTAGTAATTAGTAAAACCCTTTCTGCCGCTTTTGCCCTTTCAGCGTAGCTGTCGCTTGCAAAAGCGAAATAAACACAGACATACAGGGTAGCACAACCCAATTTCTCAGGAGAAGGCTGCAGATACAACGCTCGGCAAAAATCCCGACGATGGGCTGTACTTGAGGTACTGCTCATTGTCGGGACTTTTTGTTAGCGGCAGTAGATGTCTGCCTTATCGTGAGAAATTAATTAGGCCCAGAGGTTACGTGGATAAGCACCAGCCTCTATAAGCTCTTCGATTTTTGCCATTAGTTGTGGTTTATCCTCCTTGTAAGTTACGCCAAACCAGTTAGATGTGGTTGGAATAACACGCATAGTAGCAGTACCTTCGTTGATAACTTTATTAACCATAAGAGGGATAAAGAACTCTGACTTTAGATTCTCAATATTAGCAGATAGGAACTCCTTAAAGAATGCCTGAGAGTGACGGAAGTAGTCTGGGGTGAAACCAAATAGATTCATCGACACAGGGGTGTTCTCCGCAAGAGGCTCGTCAGCACCACCATCGTGGAATACAATAGTGCCATTAACACGCTCGATCTGAGTACGCTCAACCATACCTGTAAGGTTACCATCACCATCTACGGTACATACACCGCGTGATACTGTACCATTCTCAGAGAGGGTCTTAGAGACCTCGTAACCCACCATACAATACTTACCCTCAGAGCCCTCAAGAGTTGTGAGGTAAGAGCTAATAGCAGCGTATGCCTCGCGACCATAGAAGTCATCGGCATTGATAACAGCAAATGGCTCGTTGATAACATCCGCAGCCATCATCACAGCGTGGTTTGTACCCCAAGGCTTAACACGCTCGGCAGGAAGTGTGAAACCCTCTGGGAGGTAGTCCAACTCCTGAAATACATACTCAACAGCAATCTTACCACCGAAACGCTCAGCATTGAAAACCTCCTTGAAATCGGCTTCAAAAGAGTGACGGATAACAAATACCACCTTACCAAAACCTGCGCGGATAGCATCATAAACAGAGTAATCAATAATAGCCTCACCGTTAGGACCTACACCGTCCATCTGCTTAAGTGAGCCGTAGCGCGAGCCCATACCCGCAGCCAAAACTAAGAGTGTTGGTTTTACCATAATTCTATTTTAGTTAATAATTATTATACACTTTTCGTGGACAACACGCCCTATGCTTCAAAAAAAATCGCATCGCAAAGGTAAAAAAGTTCTCGTAAAATACCAAGTATCCCATCAAATTCGTTATCTTTGCGCGATATATATATTTATATAGGAGGATATATGGGCAAGATTTGGAACAGAGTAACAGATAAACGACAGCTCGTGCTAAAGGAGCGCAACGGGAAAGAGATATTTTGGAAGATAAACCTCTCTCCACTATCGCTATGGGCCTGCATCGTGGGACTTGTTGCAGTTATATTCTTTGTATTGCTCCTGCTTATGGCATACACATCGATACTCGATATACTACCAAAGTATCGCACCAAGTCGCAGATGCTCAACGAGCAGCTAACAGAGCATATTATGCGCCTCGACCTTATGGAGCGCAATATGAACGATATATTGGCATACAACGAGGCTGTGGCTACAATAATGGGAGGTAGCACCCCTACCCTTCATTCTACAGTCCTCACCGACACCATTCGCTACGACAAGTCGCGCATACTACCTACACGCGCAGACTCGTTACTTCGCGATGCCTTGGAGAGGGCAACTGGCGAGTACTCGCTATCGAACACTAAGCCTCTACAGTCGGAGTCGGCACGCTTCAGCAACCCTATGCGTGGTAGCATCATCCGCAACTTCGATGCTCCAGAGTCGAGCTACGATATCGCCATTATGAGTCTTGATGGTGAGAGCTCGGTGATGAGCGTAGAGAGTGGTACGGTGCTGGCAGTGGAGGAGCAGGCCGATAGCTCACTAAGTGTGATGATACAGCACACCGAGGGCTATGTATCGGTATATAAGAATTTGGGTGAAACACTCGTGCGCAAGGGCCAGACCGTGCAGAGTGGCGCTGTGATAGGTCGCATACGCACCACTGCCGAGGAGGGTATCGAGGAGAAGAACACCCTAACATTCGAGTTGTGGCATAACGGCACAGCCGTAAATCCAGAGTTGTACATTCTATTCTAAGAGTATGAGTATCGAGAGATTAAGCATATTGGGATCTACAGGCTCTATCGGCACACAGACGCTCGACATCGTGCGCCGTAACCCTGAACGTTTTCGTGTTACCTCGCTTGTAGCACACAATCGTTGGCAGGAGCTTGCCCAGCAGGCGCGTGAGTTTAAGGTTGAGAGCGTGGTCATAGGTGACAAACAACACTATACCCCACTCAAGGAGGCGTTGAAGGATACAAATATCGAGGTTATGGCGGGCAGCGATGCCATTAACGACATCGCCCGCAGCTACCGTAACGACACCATAGTTAATGCCCTTGTAGGCTACGCAGGACTACACCCAACATACCACGCCATAGAGAGTGGCAAGCGCATAGCCTTGGCAAACAAGGAGACCTTGGTTGTGGGTGGCGACATCATTATGACAAGAGCGAAGCAGAGAGGTATCGAGATTCTACCTATCGACTCTGAGCACTCAGCTATCATGCAGTGCTTGGAGGGCGAGAAGCGGAACAATATACGCAACCTTATCGTCACCTGCAGCGGTGGCGCACTACGCAACCTTGCACGCGAAGAGCTAAAGGATGTGACACCAGAGATGGCGTTGAAGCACCCTCAGTGGTCTATGGGAGCGAAGATTACCATCGACTCTGCAACACTTGTAAATAAGGGTTTTGAGGTTATCGAGGCACGCTGGTTGTTCGACATCGAGCCAGAGCGTATCAAGGTGGTGATACATCCGCAGTCTATCGTACACTCGATGGTGGAGTTTACAGATGGCTCGGTGAAGGCGCAACTTGGTAATGCAGATATGCACACACCTATTAGCTACGCACTACTATATCCAGAGCGCAGCAGCGAGGCTATGGAGAACTTCTCTATTCTGGACTACCCTACGCTCACGTTTGCCGAGGTGGATCGTGTTAAGTACCCAGCATTGGATATCGCCTATGAGTGCTTGGAGCGCGGCGGCACAGCATCGTGCACGATGAACGGAGCTAACGAGGTGGCTGTGGCATCGTTCCTGTCGAAGAGGTGTGGATACTTGGATATCGTGGGCGCTATACGCTATGCCCTTGACAATGCCTCGTTCGTAGCAAAGCCTACACTCGACGACTACGATATGGCTAACCGTGAGGCAAGAGAGCTTGCCGAGAGATATATAATGGGCAGAAGTTAATAAGAGTAAAAATAATAAAAACAGATAGGAAATGACAGCTATTTTAATTCAAGCAGTGCAATTCTTTGCATCTCTCTCCCTACTTGTGCTTATCCACGAGTTCGGACACTTTATTACAGCACGTATGTTCGGTATGCGTGTTGACAAGTTCTACCTCTTCTTTAACCCTTGGTTCTCGCTATGGAAGCGTAAGATTGGTGGCGTAGAGTATGGTATTGGTTGGTTACCATTGGGTGGTTATGTTAGCATCTACGACAACCGCGAGCCACTATTCCAAAAGGAGGAGGAGCTAAGAAAGAGACTTAATGAGCAGAAGCAGGAGCTAAAGAGGACGCAGCGCGCAAATGGCGCAAATGTAGCAGCTATCGAGGCTGAGATTGAGAGACTTAAGGCTGAGATTGAGGCTGTAAAGGAGGAGTGTCGCACACTTCCACCAGACAAGGATGAGATGCGTGGTAAGCCAGCTTGGCAGCGTCTTATAGTTATGGTTGCAGGTGTGACGATGAATGTTATCCTCGCCATAGTGATATACTCAGGTATGCTCTGCCACTGGGGCGAGAAATACTACCACAACGACGATATGGTCAACGGATACATCTTCAACGAGGAGGCTGAGGGCCTTGGCTTCAGGGATGGCGACCGCATAGTATCGGTAAACGGAGAGTCTATAGGTAACATAAATGAGCTCTTGCCTCAGCTTATCATCGTGGACCACGATGTTGATGTATGTGTATTGCGCGAGGGTGTAGAGACCAACTTCACAATACCTTTCACAGATCTTGTGGCAGCGCGTGACCGCGACGGCTTTAATGGCTTCATCGGACAGAACATACCATTTGTTATTCAGAGTGTGGAGTTTGATAGCGCAAAGGAGGCTGGTCTTATGGCTGGCGATAAGGTTGTGGCTATCAACAACGAGAGCATCACAGACTACATCACCGCGCAGCCACTCATTGCGGAAGCTGTCAACAGCAATGCGACACTCACCATAGAGCGCGAGGGCGAGATTGTAGACATTATGGTGCCTATCAGCGACAAGGGCATAGGCGTGACAATACCTACGGTAGCACAACGCCATATAGATTATACATTCTGGGAGTCTATCCCTGCGGGTGCTAAGCGTGCAGGCAAGGAGATTAAGAGCTACTGGGAGCAGATTAAGATGATGTTCAACCCTGACACCAAGCTCTACAAGGAGATGGGTGGCTTTATCACTATCGGTAGCATCTTCCCTGATACGTGGAACTGGGAGCGATTCTGGGATATCACAGCCCTTATATCTATCATCCTCGCTGTGATGAACCTCCTTCCAATTCCAGCACTCGATGGTGGTCACGTACTATTTACGCTTTGGGAGATAATCACCCGTCGCAAGCCTAAAGAGGAGCTCCTTGTAGTATTACAAAATATCGGTTTCTGGCTAATTATGGCATTGGTGATATATGCCAACGGTAGCGATATTCTTCGATTGTTTCAATAGGATATAGATATATAATGGCTAAGGTTAAGAAGGCGTTTTTCTGCACCGAGTGCGGTTACGAGACACCAAAGTGGCTGGGCAAATGCCCGTCGTGTGGTGCGTGGAATAGCATCACCGAACATATAGTGGCTAAGGAGTCTACATCGGTAGCCTCGCGCATTGCCGCAGTGCCTCGCATTGAACCTCAGCTGGTGCAGGATATCAAGGAGAACACCACACCACGCATCAACATCGGCAACAAGGAGCTTAACCGCGTACTTGGTGGCGGCCTTGTGCCGGGCTCTCTGATACTGCTCGGTGGCGAACCAGGTATAGGTAAGTCAACCCTATCGCTACAGCTTGCCCTGTCGAATAACTCACTTAAGACCCTCTATGTGTCGGGCGAGGAGTCGCCAGAGCAGATAAAGATGCGCGCAAACCGCATAGGCATACACAACGAGGAGTGCACCGTATATGCTGAGACTCTACTGGAGAATATCGTTGCGCAGATTGAGGCACAACGCCCCGATGTGGTCATTATCGACTCTATACAGACTATGTCTACCGACCTTGTGGAGTCGTCTGCAGGTAGCGTGACGCAGATACGCGAGTGCGCAGCCACACTACTCAAGGTGGCAAAGTCTAACGGCATAGCGATATTTATCATCGGCCATATCACTAAGGATGGCGCTATCGCAGGACCAAAGATTTTGGAGCATATAGTCGATGTGGTGCTCCAGTTCGAGGGCGATGCCAACCACACATATCGCATCCTGCGCGGACTTAAAAACCGCTTTGGTGCGACATTCGAGATTGGTGTATTTGAGATGTGCGATAATGGTCTTAGGGAGGTAGAAAACCCCTCGGAGATACTCCTAAGCCACTACGAGAGCCCTATTGCTGGATGCTCCGTAGGTGCTGCAGTGGATGGCTTGCGCCCATACCTTATCGAGGTGCAAGCGTTAGTGAGCAACGCCGCATACGGCACGCCACAACGCTCCGCCACGGGCTTCGACCAGCGACGTATGAATATGTTACTCGCGGTGTTGGAGAAGCGCGTAGGTATGAAGATGTACCAGAAGGATGTGTTCCTCAACTTCGCTGGTGGCTTCAAAATCGCAGATACAGGCCTGGACCTTGCTGTGGTGGCAGCAATCATAAGCTCCTACTACGACCGACCTCTTATGGAGGGCGTATGCTGCGCTGGCGAGATAGGTCTTTCGGGTGAGGTGCGCCCAGCACCACGCACCGAGCAACGTATAGCTGAGGCGGCACGTCTTGGCTTTAGGCGCATCGTGGTGTCGTCGTTTATACAAAAGAAGATTAAGCCTACGAAGGGCATCGAGGTAGTCTATATCTCAAGCATCGAGCAGCTACCTAAAGCTCTGTTCCAGTAGCGTAATTACGGTATAGATTTTGCTCTCCCTTTGGTATATACTGAAGGGAGATTTTTTTATAACCAAGCAAACCTGCGTATAACGATGAGAACATCCGACTTTGACAACATCATATCGGCTGCAGATAGGCTGATACTCATAGACTTCTACGCCACGTGGTGTGGGGCGTGCAAGGCTATAGATCCAACACTCGACCGCGTAGCATTAGCCCTAAGCGATATCGTGACAATGCTACGCATAGATACCGTATCGAACAGTAACCGCGAGATTGTCGAGCGATACAACATCGTATCGGTGCCTACGCTGATACTATTCCGTCAGGGCGAGGCCCTATGGCGCAACAGCGGCATAATTGCATACGATAGGCTATGCAACACCATACGACGTCACAATATCAACTTTTATAGATAGAAAAATCGACTGAAAGGTATAGAAAGTGGCTACCCCATCTTTGGGATAAGAGTGCTATATTAGATATAGGCTAAACGCCACTCAAGTTCCTCTTCTACTCGGCGCTTTGTAGCCGAATCAGCTATGTTTGAAAGAAGTGTAGGGATACCAACCTGCACCGACTTATCGCGTGAGGCAATATAGCAAACCAAAGCCACAACACCCTGAGCGATATACTCCGACTCAGGGTTTGCCTTGATGGCATTCTCGATAGCGATATATGCCACCTCGCTCATAGTGCGCTCATTGCGCGATGCCGCCATAAGGGCTGCGTAGGCAACCATCTCGTTACTCTCGGTGGTCCAGATGCCCATCAACGAGTTTATATCGTATATCTTAGATAGCAGAGCAAATGCCAACTCCTCAGCAAGCTCAGCATTAGTGATACCACGTGACCAGAATGGGAACTCGTGGGTGTCTACCATCTTAGGATCGGCAATATGGCAGGCACAAAGCTTTAGTTCACGCACCTGCTGCTGATAGAGATACTTAGCAAAGTTATAATCCTTAGCCTCACCCTCGACCATCTCGCGCAACGTAGCAATAGAGACACCGTAGTTAAGACCATACTGCTGTCCGTGTGTCGCCATACTCTCCGACACAGCACCATTCATCTGCTTACGCACCTTGCCAAGCAAGGCTATCATACGCTGTGTATTATCCATAATTAGCGAGGTTTAGCAATCATTACAGTCTCTCCAAACTCATATACAGGCATCACACGGCTGCACAACACCTCATTGCCAAGACATAGCGATACGTTAGCATTATTAGCATAGCGGATAGCGACTGTGCCCTTCTCAGCGCTTGCTGGATACTGCATCTCTGATGGCTTGATATTTAGGAAGATAATATCACCTGCAAGGTCATCCAACGCCACGATACCAGCATCGGTGCTAAAGCGTGCAACGCTCATAGAGCTATTCTCAGCATCCACAGGGAGAATAAACGTGCGTGTCTGGTAGTTCACAACGCGACGACCATAGAACAACTCAAGGTAGGCACTCTCCAAGCGCTCAATCTCCTTGAGTGCGCTCTCCAAGCCACCACCAAAGATACCCTCGCCCTGCTCACCAGTAATCATCTCCATACGAGCTCTGCGCAACTTGAAGATTGTCTCCGCAGCCTCGTGTGCTGCAATCTCCACACTCTTCTCCGAAGTAGATACTCTATCAACCAAAATCTTTGACTCTGAAGCACTATAACCATTATAACTCTCGAAGTCCTGCACAAAGCCATAGTCATCGCCATCCATAAGGGCGATATCTGCAGCCACAACACGATACTCGGCACGGTCCACGAAAGAGGCGCGTGTGCCAAGCAACTTCTGAGCATAACGCGCATAAGGGCCAGCCTTAAACTCATCATACTCAACAACAAGCTTTACCATAAAGGTCGTTGTAGCATCCGACATCACAACAACACCATTCTCAGTGTAGGTGCCAATACGCTTCTTCACAATATGCTGTGCGTGAGCATCCATATATACCGCTGAGGCTAACAACATAGCCATAATAAGAGCCAATCTTTTCATAAATAGATATTCTTAGGGTGACAAAAATACGAAAATATTTCGTCGTGGTCAAAAGTTTAGGTAGAAATCTTTGGTGAGGTCACGATATTTCGAACTATATGAGCCATCACGCAGTTGTATAACAAGCTCCTCCGTGCGCGGCATAAGAGGCTTGTCGGTATTTACAAACTCCATCAGAGTGCGCTTAGGAACATCGCCCTCAATAGTAACTACTGAGCATAACCTACTGAGCCACAACCTCTCAAACGCCTCATAGCGAAACAACGACGCAGACTCCACAGGTAGCACAACACTAAGCCTACCACCCTCTCTAAGCAAACGCTCAGCACTCGCCACCAACGCCTTAAAGGGCAACGACTCGGCACTACGAGCAACATCACGCTGACGA
This sequence comes from Alistipes sp., assembly GCA_045656185.1. GTDB lineage: Bacteria > Bacteroidota > Bacteroidia > Bacteroidales > Rikenellaceae > Alistipes. The sequence continues at coordinate 13,733 of JAZOQR010000010.1, forward strand.
TTTGGCGAGTGGGTATTCTCCACAAAATAGGGCGGATTGGAGATTATATGGTCGAACTTAGCTTCGCCGGTGAAGCTCCTAACATCGGCACATTTACACTTGATACGCTCACACCAAGCGGTGGAAATGCTATTTTTCTCGGCCTGTGCCACAGCATCCGCATCTATATCAATAGCCGTAATACGCGCCTTTGCATTGCGCTGAGCAGCCATAAGAGCAATAATACCAGAACCTGTACCTATATCAAGAATAGATTTATCATCCTCTATATCTGCCCATGCACCAAGTAACACGCCATCCGTACCAACCTTCATAGCGGTACCCTCGTCCTCTATTGCAAAGTGCTTAAACCGAAACATATTCAACTAAAGCTAGTCTAGCATACCTGAGATACCGACACCAAAAAGCGAGTAATCGTAGCGGACTGGGTCTGTAGCATCGAACTTACGCAGTGTTGCCGTAAGCTCCTCCACTGCCTTCCAATCATCCTGCTTGCGACTTAGCAGACCAAGACTGCGCCCCATACGGCCAGTGTGGATATCCAACGGCATATAGAGTGCCGACATCGGAATCCTACGCCATAGACCAAAGTCCACACCTCTATTATCCTCGCGCACCATCCACCTTAGATACATACACAGACGCTTGCACGCCGCACCACGATCTATCGAGGATAGATGCTTCTCGGAGTGGGGATTATGCTCCGCAGAGTGAAACTCACGTCTAAATTCCGAAAGCACAATCCTCAAATCTTCAGTAGCCTCGTAACGCTCCTCGAAGAAACCTCCGATGCTATCCCACTTAGTTATAATATGGCGCATACCACGCACAAAATCCTGAAAATCACCACCATTAAAGGTGCGATGAACGTATGTCGATAACTGCTCAAGCTCCTGCTCAGAGGCATTTACCACAAAGTCGTAGGGGGCATTATCCATATATCGCATCATACGATGCGCACTCTTAACTATAGCCTTGCGGTTGCCCCACGCTATGGTAGAGGCAAGCAATCCTGCAATCTCCCTATCCTCCTTACGGCTAAAACTATGAGGCACACTGATAGGGTCTGCCTCGATAAACTCCGTACAATTAAACCTGTCGTGCAACTCTTCGAGCAACTCTCTAACCTGCTCAAAGGTCATATCATTAAAGTATTCTGCCATCGCTCATTCGTATTGTTCTATCTGAACGCTCTGCCAACGCAACATCGTGCGTAACGATTACAAAGGTCTGCCCAGTACGGTCACGCAACTCTACAAACAAGCGCTGAATCTCATCCCTCGTAGCGGTATCGAGGTTTCCCGTAGGCTCGTCGGCAAGCACCACAGATGGACGGTTTATAAGCGCGCGAGCTATGGCTACACGCTGCTGCTCACCTCCCGACAAGGCCTCAGGCTTATGCGTTGCGCGATGCGACATACCCACCAACTGCAACAACTCCTCGGCACGAGCCTCAGCCTCGCTACGCTTTGCACCTGCGATAAGCATCGGCATCATAACATTCTCCACAGCAGTAAACTCTGGCAACAGATGGTAGCTCTGAAAGATAAAGCCTATATGGCGGTTGCGAAAGTCAGAGAGCCTATTCTCGTTAAGCTTAGATAGCTCTATGCCGTCTATAACAACCTCACCACCATCAGCCTTAAGCAACGAACCCATAATCTGCAACAACGTACTCTTACCAGCGCCACTCGCACCGACAATCGAGACAATCTCACCATCTGCAATATCGAGCGACACACTATGTAGCACCTCAAGCGTGCCAAAGCGCTTAACTATATTTTTAACCTCTATCATACCCCTTATCGATACTACGCACCATATTAAATCTCAAAAACAGTATGGTAGAACTCTATTGGAGTTTCATTATACCACCAGTACCACGCAGCAAAATTCTGCAACAAAACCAAGTTAGTAGGTCCTATCTGATCCAAATCAACAGGGATATTAATATTGCTATTAACGACAATCTCGTTAGTTTGAATATTACCGAAGAAATCACCATTAGGAATTTCATTCTTGGCATTAGCATCTACAGGTATCCATCCATAACCGGCAAGATAGAACTCCGAGCGCACGTGGAATGTACCATTTGTTCGCACCATTACAACGTGACGTGCAGGCACATCTATACATCGCATCAGGGTATTGAAGACTGTTGCCTGATTGCCACAATCGCCACCACCATTTGCCAAAATATCGGTCAAAGGATGAAGTCCTGTATTAGGATTTATATACGACATATTGTTAGCAACCCACATATATGCAAGGTAGGCATAATCCACTATATCACCCTCAGCCTCAAGCCATAACGACTCGGATATTGCAACGATTTGGGCATTATATGGATCGATAATATCACCCGATGTTCCCGTGTGCAAAAGATATGGCAACGACTCTTTATCAATATCTATATATGATGTGATAGCATCAAAATCGACTTCTACACTATAGTTGGTTATTGTAAACTCCTCGCTCAACCAAGCATCATTCGATGCTGGCATCATCGAACCATTATCGATATATCGATACAAATACTTTGTCTCACCATCCTGCGCCACACACTCTTGACCATCGTAACATTCAAGATTGGAGATATCTTGATATAGATTTGATACTGGGATAGGCAATATTGCTATGGCTGTAGTGAGGTAATTCGACTCATACCACACCCTCAGTTCGTTTCTAACACGACGCTCACCTATAGGCTCTCGATGTATAATGTTGCGCAACTGGCGGATAGTCAAATACTCTTCACTCCCTTCTCGCGTGAAACGAATCGTAGCCTCGCGCTCAGAATTGGTGTCGTTAGCCATAGTACGCACTTCCAAGCCCTCGCTACCCCTCGATAACTCAACCCACGATGCATTGTCAACTACCTCAGCAGTCCATCCCGCCACCACAGACTCTGGAATTAACAATTCTCCACCAAAACCATATATAAGAGGATTATCAGCCTTAAGGGTATAGTTCAACCTATATTGAATCGTCTCCTCTGGACGCTCCTGCTCTTGTGGTTTTAAGTTATCATCCTTACCACAACCAACAATAGAGACAAGGAGTATACCTATATAAAAAAGATGTCGCAATTTCATAATGTCACTAAATTTAGGTTCTATATCCTCTATAAGTTTTAGCAAGCCCCAATAGTTGTGCGCTCTCCTTCACATCGTGGACACGCAATATCGCATCGCCAGACCTAAGTACCTCCCAAGCAAGAGCCAACGACCCCGCAAGAGCATCCTCAGGCTGCACGCCCAAAGGTTTGTATATCATCGACTTGCGCGAAACACCTATCAACATAGGATAGCCAAGCTCTCGAAGAGCATCAAGACCGCGTAGGAGCTCGTAGTTCTGCTCCACACTCTTGGCGAAGCCAAAGCCTGGGTCGAGAACAATCTTATCGCGCTTCACACCCGCCATAACAATCTCCTCGACACGCCTCTTAAAGTACTCCACAACACCATTCACAACACCATCCTCGTACGAGGTCAACGACTGCATAGTCTTAGGCGTACCACGCATATGCATAGCGACATAGGGAAGTCCATACTTAGCCACCACGCCAAGCATATCCTTATCCTGCTCGCCAGCCGAGATATCGTTGACGATGATATCGCCAAACTCCTCTACAGCTCTACGTATAACCTCCGCACGGAAGCTATCTATAGAGACCACAGCACCGCCATCAACACTACGCACTGCCTCCAAACCCAGACGTACACGCTCCCACTCCTGCTCCACCGACACATCCTCGGCATTGGGGCGCGATGAGTAACCTCCAATATCTATAATAGTAGCGCCAGCTGATATGACCTCTTTAACACGAGCCTCGATATCTTCAATCGCGAAGGTACGGCTACCCGAATAGAAGGAGTCGGGAGTGACATTCACAATAGCCATTACGTGGCTATCGTGAAGGTTGATGCTACTGGTGCTGAGAATCATAGCTTAGTCTGCGGTGCAACTGTTCTACATCCTCCTCAAGCTCCTCAAGCTCGATATTCACGATGCTATACTTAGACCTATCCGAGCGCTCATCGTCCGACATCTGATTCTTGATGCGAGCAATAACATCCGCCTCGCTATGACCATCACGCGCCATCACGCGCTCTACACGCAACGACTCTGGTGCCATAACAGCAACCACAACATCTACCCTATTCTCCAGACCTGCCTCTAACAAAATGGCAGACTCAAAGAGCACATAATTACCCTCCTGCACCTCTGACCACGCCTCGAAGTCGGCAATGACGGCAGGATGCACAAGACTATTTAGAAGACGTAGCTGCGCAGCATCGTTAAAGACACACTCGGCAAGATAGGCGCGGTTGAGACCCTCATCATTAAAGGTCTCGGCACCAAAGTTATCTATCAAAGCTCTACGCAACGCCTCAGACGTAGACATCAACTCCTTAGCCTTGCTATCTGCATCATAGACAGCAACACCACGCTCCGCAAGCATCCTACATACCGTACTCTTGCCAGAGCCTATACCACCCGTAATACCTACTTTATACATAGCTACTCCTCCATAAGTATAATTGGCCTACAAGCAACAGCCAAAACATCAACATCTTTCATACGTACTCTTAATGCCTGATGTAGCGATGCATTGGTAACCTCGGAGTGTGTAACGCCATCCTCGTCCGTAATCTTTTCAAGAATAAACTCAGAGGCTGGCACAACAAAGCGACTATTCCTATCTATTAAAGTATAGAATATAAGGTCGGTACCCTTGCCATGCACCGTGCACTCTACATCATACTCCTTGTCGTCGACTACCACCACAACATTATGCTCCGTGGTGTAGACCTCGCCAAGCTTAGTGATATACCACAATACAAATGCCGCAAACACCATAGCAACATAGCCAGGAGTAATATAACTTACAATGCGTTTTAGAAAGCCCTTAATCTTATCCATAAAAACAATATTTGCACAAAGATACTAAAATAAAGTGAAACACGAAAAGTTTTTTTTAGGGAGGTGTCTCTTGTACAGAAAAAAAGTTGACTCATAAATTGCAATTTTACAAGTCAATGTTTTTCCGTACAAGACAGGTGAGTTACGATGGGTTACAATGAAGTATATATGAACTCATCTCATATAAAAAGTCACAGACTTTTAACCATTACTAATTACTAATTGCTACCTCCCTTTCCCTATTCCACAAAAAAAGGACTGTCCGACAACTATGTCGGACAGTCCCTAACTCGTAGGAGGGTAAAAGACTACTCCTCCTCAGCCTGCTCAACGCCCTTCAATGGGTTCTTACGCTGAAGATCGTATGCGATAGGTGTTGCGATAAATACTGAAGAGTAAGTACCGATAATAACACCCAAAATCAACGCGAATACGAAACCGCGGATAGTCTCACCACCGAAGATGAAGATTGCCAACAATGTCACCAATGTAGTACCTGAAGTATTGATTGTACGTGACAATGTAGCGCAGATAGCGTTATCGATATTTGTCTTGATATCACGCTTTGGATACAAGCCAATGTACTCACGGATACGGTCGAAGATAACCACTGTATCGTTGATAGAGTAACCGATGATAGTCAAGATAGCGGCGATGAATGCCTGGTTAACCTCCAAGTTGAATGGCATAATTGCGTACAACATTGAGAAGATACCGATAACAAGCAATGCATTGTGTGCCAACGCTGCTGTAGCACCCAAAGCCCACTGCCAACGACGGAAACGGATAGCAATGTAAAGACCGATAGCAACCAACGCGATAACAACAGCGATAAGAGACTTCACGGTCATCTCAGATGAGATAGACTCGTTAACCTGCTCTGAAGATACGATACCCCACTGTGCAATATCGTCACCAGCAGTACGGAACTCATCGAAACCAAAGCCCTCGATTGTGAAATAGCCTGACAACGCGTCGTACAACATATGGTCTACAACATCGTTTGCAGCCTCACCATCAAGACCCTCTGGCTGGTACTGAGTTACGATACGAACCTGGTTGTCAGCACCAAACTGCTTAACCTCAACAGATGAGTTTGCAGCATCTGCAACAGCCTCAAACTCAGCAGCGATACTCTGGCGTACATCCTCAACATTTACAGTCTCGTTGAACTTAACAACGTATGAACGACCACCTGTAAACTCTACACCCTTATTCAAGCCAAGAGTAAGGAGTGAGATGATAGATGCTACTACCAAGATACCAGACAATACGTAAGATACCTTACGCTTAGCGATAAAGCTGAACTTAACACCCTGCAAGAAGTTCTCTGTAGACTTACGAGAGAAGGCAACCTTACCCTTGCGCTCTGCACGAATCTCAATCAAAAGACGAGTGATGAAGATAGCACAGAAGAGCGATGTGATGATACCCAATACCAATGTTGTAGCGAAGCCCTTAACTGGACCTGTACCCAAGAAGAAGAGAACGATACCAGTGATGATTGTAGTGATGTTACCATCGATGATAGCAGAGTATGCGTTAGAGAAACCATCCTTGATAGCAAGTGTGAGACCCTTACCACCACGCAACTCCTCCTTAATACGCTCGAAGATGATAACGTTAGCATCCACAGCCATACCCATAGTAAGTACGATACCCGCGATACCTGGCAATGTCAACACAGCACCGAATGATACCAATACACCGAAGAGTAGCAATACGTTGCAGATAAGAGCGATGTTTGCAAACCAACCAGCAGTCTTATAGAAGAATGCCATGTAAAGAAGTACAAGGCAGAATGCCAATAGGAATGAGAGCAAACCAGCGTTGATAGACTGCTGACCAAGTGATGGACCTACCACCTCAGAGTAGATGATAGTTGCAGGTGCTGGAGACTTACCAGAGCTAAGTACGCTTGCCAAGTCCTCAGCCTCCTGAGCCGAGAAGTTACCAGTGATAGATGACTCGCCACCGTCGATACGACCATTTACGCGAGGTGCTGAATATACATAGTTATCAAGCACGATAGCGATAGAGCGACCTACGTTAGCACCAGTGATGTTACCCCACTCGATAGCGGTCTTAGAGTCCATAATCATAGAGACCTCAAAGCCACCATACTGACCACCCTGAGCGCGAGCAGAGGTGATGCCTGAGCCATCCAATACTGGAAGCAAAGCGCCATCCTTACCCTTCAAAGCGTAGAGAAGGAAAGTACCCTTAGAGCTATCCAATGAGCTCTTGTTAGACCATGCAAGCTTAACATCTGCTGGCAACAACGCTGCAACACCGTCGATAGCGAGATAGTCGTTGATAAGCTGGATGTTAGACTTCTCAGCAGCAGCAACGATAGGCTCGCCTACAGAGAATGTTGTCTCTGTGCCATCGCTAGCAATTGCAGGGTATGAAGTAGAGAGCAACTCGCTAAGTGGAGTGTAGCTAACCTCTGCCTCGTTAGCACCCTCAGCCAAAAGGTAATCACGGATGATAGCATCTGCCTCAACGAAAAGAGTCTGCATTACAGCACTTGTATCCTCCATTGAACATACCTCCCAGAACTCAAGGTTTGCAGTAGATGCCAAAAGCTTACTTACACGCTCTGGCTCCTTAACACCTGGAAGCTCAACCATAATACGGTTTGTACCAGCTACTGGCTGGATGTTTGGCTGAACAACACCAAGAAGGTCGATACGTGTGCTCAACACCTCGTGCATCTTAGCTACTGAGTCGCTGATGATTGTGTCAAGGTTTGAAGCAATCTTAGAAGCATCTGTTGTACCATAGATAGCCTGCAAATCCTCAGCAGTGAGAGCTGCAAGATAAGCATCCAAAACCTCAGATGTAGTCTCATACTTAGATGCTGCCTTAAGAGCGCCCTCAATACTATCACGAAGGATGTTGTTTGATGCTACAGCGATGTCGTTGTAAGCGTTTGTGCGGATAACGTCCACAGCCTTAATCTCAAGCATAACATTCATACCGCCCTTGAGGTCAAGACCCAAGTTCAACTCCTTCTCCTTACACTCACCATAAGTGTAACCCAAGTAGACCTTCTCATCCCACTTCTGGTCAAGATAAGCCTGTGGGTCATTCTGCTCCTTAGCCTCTGCCTCGATATTGCGAGTCACAAAGGTAAAGGAGAGCTGGTAGATGCTGGCAACACCCAAAAGGATTGCCAACCACTTGATAATACCTTTACTTTGCATTGTTAAAAAGTTTTTGTTATTGTTATTATTGTTTATGAATTTTCTTCATTCACACATCCTTACGCCACGAACGCTACCATTCGCGCGTTAATCGTGCAAAGATAAGAAAAATATCGCAATCCACAACTACGGACTGCGATATTTTTTACCGATATTTCGTAGAAAACCCCTTATTTCAATGGAGGTTCTCCATATTTCTTATTATTTTATCTCCTTCTACTTGGTAGTAAGCTCGATAATATAATCTGCCACACCCTTCACTGGATCTACAGTAAGCACCACCTCGTTACCTTCAACGCGATACTCAATCTTCTTTCTCTTACCATAGACCTTCGCCTTTGTAACCTCGCAATCCAAAGGCAAGCGCAACTCACCGCCCTCGAACTCAAAGATGTGAACATATAGCTTGTTCTCCTTACGGGTTGTGCAACCCCACTTCTGCTGTGGAACATCACCCGCTACAGTGCCATACACGGTCTTACCATATTCATCCAACCACTCACCCATAGCAAGCAAACGCTCCTTAGCAGCAGCAGGAATCTCACCATTAGGCTGAGGACCTACGTTAAGCAATAAGTTTGCACCCTTGCCCGCAGTGCTCACAAGGTAACGGATAAGCTCTTCTGTAGATTTATAATTCTGATCTGCAACCTTATATCCCCACATACCATTCATTGTTTGACACGTTTCAAGTGGAAGATTACTTATATCCATATCACCAGAATATCCAGCTTTATTCTCACCTGGAACATCACGTTCAAATATTTGAATATCTTCCCCTTGATGAACATTAACATGATGATTATTACCTACCAAACAAGAAGGCTGCAATCTATGAATTAAATCATACTGATAGTCCAATTGCCAATCAAAAGGCACTGTATCCATATCATGGTCCCAGAAACCATCAAACCAAATAACACCAATTTTACCATAATTAGTCAATAATTCAGTCAATTGATTATTCATAAAATTATAATACGAATCCCAATTGGCTTTGGCAGGGTCACGGTATTTAGTTCGAGCAGTACGACCTTGAGGATAATCTTCTCTAGTCCAATCAATATGAGAATAGTAAAGATTAAGCATTATACCCTGCTTATGACATTCATCTGCTAATTGAGCAATGATATCCTTACCATAAGG
>JAZOQR010000011.1:0-15434 GCA_045656185.1 Alistipes sp.
GTATGACTTATTCAGAGTTTATTGGCAAGATGAACGCTAAGGGTATCGCTCTTAACCGTAAGGTTTTGGCTGACCTTGCACTCAACGAGCCAAAGGCATTTGAGGCAATCGTTAATGCAGTTAAATAGTTTCCTTACTATATAAGGAGAGGGTCCCGTTCCAAATGGAATGGGACCCTTTTTTATTAAGTGAAAACTGAAAAGTGAAAGGTGAAAACTGAAAGGTAATGTATGCTTCGCATGAAATTTATAAACATGCGTCGCAGACACCGCAGTTTTCAGTTTTCAGTTAGTTTACCACTTCGGCATTTACCTTAACGTAGTTATACCCCATACGGCGGAGCTGCACAGCAACGCCAGCATCGAACATAACCTTTGTAGTGCGAGCAAAGACGTGGAATGCCATAACGCTCTGAGACTCGACCTGCTCCTTGCGGATAAGCGACAAGGCACGCTCGGCGGTAGAGCGGATAAGGTTCTCCAACTTATCAGCCCCCTCACTACCAAGAGGCAGGCATAGAAGTACCTCAGTTATATACTCGTCCATCTCGTCGAAACCGCGAGGTGCGGTGAACATCTTGTGGAAATCCTCCTCCTTTTCGTAGCGGTTCCACTCCTTATCCCATAGTACTGCTGCGCCCATACCCTCGTACATAGCCCACGCAATGGCAACAAGAGGATATTTCGCAATCTCTGGCACTGCATCTGCCATATATGATGGGGCAGAGCTCTTCCATTTATCCTTCAACTCCTCTACCTCAAGAAGCTGTCCCTCCAACTCCTTCTGCTGGGTAAGGAACTCGGTGACCATCTTACGGAGTCCCTCCTCATATTTATTGAGTAGTTCGTGTTGCTGTTCTGTCATATTTGGTGTATTCTATTTTTTCTTTCGTTTCGTTGTTTTCTTTTTTACCGACCAGCCGAAGTGACCGAGCATCTTGCCCAACGAGAAGTACTCGCCATGCGAGTAGACGATAGGGTGAGCCTTCTCAAGGCTAAACTTACCCGTCTCCTCGTCGATATAGCGCTTATCGGCAAGTATTCCCACCACATCGGCGATAAACATATCGTGTGAGCCAAGCTCTACGACCTGACGCACCTTGCAGCATATCGAGAGTGGTGATTCGGCAATAATAGGGGCTGAGATATACTCATTCTCCATAGGTGTAAGGCCTGTAGCCTCCCACTTATTGTTATCCTTGCCTGAGCGCACACCGCACCAATCTGTAGCTCGCGCCATCTCCTCGGTTGTGATGTTTATGGCGAACTCGCCCGTACGACGTATGATATCGTAGGAGTGTCGCTCCTTGCGCACCGAGATATAGCACATCGGGGGATTTGTGCATACTGTGCCTGTCCAGGCTATGGTGAGCATATTATACTCCTCGGGTGTAGCGCCACACGATACCAATACCGCAGGTAGCGGGTATATCAATGTTCCGGGCTTCCACGCCTCCTTGCTAAACTTCTCCGTCATATCCTGTATCCTCCTTTAGGTTTGGCTTTAGTGCAGCCTCCACGGCAAGTTCGTCGCAGCGGTTGTTCTCTATGGTTGATGCATGTCCCTTAACCCATATAAACCTTACTTGATGTCGGCGGTAGACACGGAGGAATCGCGTCCAGAGGTCTGGGTTTTTCTTTCCGGCGAAGCCTTTGCGCTCCCAGCCAAATACCCAACGCTGGTTTACGGCATCCACCACATACTTCGAATCGGAGTATATGGTTACTATCGAGCCGTCGTACTTCAGTGCCTCCAACGCCACGCACACAGCCATAAGCTCCATACGGTTGTTTGTCGTTAGACGGAAACCCTCGGCGAGCTCCTTGCGGTGTACCCCCGATAGTAGCACCACGCCGTAGCCTCCAGGTCCTGGGTTGCCACGCGCGGCGCCATCGGTGTATATGGTTATCTCTGCGGCCATTATGAGAGTGCTGCGATTTGCTCTTTGAGTGCCGCAATCTTAGCCTCGGCATCGGCCTGCTTAGCACGCTCGTTTGCCACTACCTTCTCTGGGGCAGATGATACGAAGCGCTCGTTAGATAGCTTCTTCAACACTGAGTTTAGGAAGCCTTCATAATACTCAAGGTCTGCGGTTAGCTTCTTAATCTCCTCCTCCTTGTTGATGTTACCCTCCATAGGCACGAAGTACTGCGTAGTCTTTACGATGAAGGCTGCGGCAGTTGGATCCTTCTCCTCTACGGCTGTCATCTGGCTGATGTTACCCATCTTAGCGATAACAGATGCGTACTCTGCAGGGAAGTTCTCGTCAGCGATATAGTTGAGCGCCAACGCCTCCTTCTGTGCGATATTCTTCTGCTTGCGGATGTTGCGGATAGCGGTAATCACCTCCTCGGCAAGGGCAAAGCGGTTTAGAATCTGCTCGTTAGCCTTGCGCTCAGCCTCTGGCTGGCGGGCAATTACGATAGAGCATACACCCTCCTCAGGGCGTAGGTCCTGCCAAATCTCCTCGGTAACGAATGGCATAAATGGATGCATAAGGCGTAGGAGCTGGTCGAAGTAGTGCTTAGTGCGAGCAAGGGTTGCTGAGTCGATAGGTGCCTGATATGCAGGCTTCACCATCTCCAAATACCAACCACTGAAGTCGTCCCAGAACAAGCGGTACAACTCTGTGAATGCCTCCGAGATGCGGTACTGCTCCATATCGTGGTTGATGCGCTCGATGCGCTCAAGCATAACCTCGTCGAACCACTCGATAGCTGCCTTTGAAGATTCTGGCTGTGCTATTGTTGTATCCTCGGCCCACATATTTACAAGGCGGTAGGCGTTCCAAATCTTGTTGCAGAAGTGACGACCCTGCTCACATAGTGCCTCGTCGAACATCACATCGTTGCCCGCAGATGCCGACATAAGCATCGCGATACGCATACCATCAGCGCCATACTTGGCGATAAGATCCAATGGGTCTGGTGAGTTACCAAGCTGCTTAGACATCTTACGGCCGAGCTTGTCGCGCACGATACCTGTGAAGTAGACATTGGCAAATGGTCGCTCGCCACGCCACTCGTAGCCCGCCATAATCATACGGGCAATCCAGAAGAAGATGATATCTGGACCTGTAACGAGGTCGTTGGTAGGGTAGTAATACTTAATCTCCTCGTTACCAGGGTTGTTGATGCCGTCAAAGACAGATATAGGCCACAACCACGATGAGAACCAGGTGTCGAGAACATCCTCATCCTGGCGTAGGTCTGCCATAGTGAGCGATGCATCCTTCTCCTGTGCAAGGCGCAATGCCTCCTCGGCAGTCTCAGCCACTACATAGCCACCCTTAGGGAGGTAGTATGCTGGGATGCGGTGACCCCACCACAACTGGCGCGAGATACACCAGTCCTTGATGTTCTCCATCCAGTGACGGTAGGTATTCTTATACTTTACAGGTACAAACTTGATGATATCCTCCATCACGGCTGCTGTTGCAGGCTTTGCCAACTCCTCCATAGAGAGGAACCACTGCATAGAGAGCTTAGGCTCGATAGCCACACCCGTACGCTCTGAGTAACCCACATTGTTTGTGTAAGGCTCTACCTTCTCAAGGAGCTCTGCTGCTGCAAGGTCGCCCTCGATGACACGGCGGCACTCGAAGCGCTCCATACCCACGTACATACCAACCTTATCGTTGATAGTACCGTTGTCGTTGAAGATGTCTATTGTCTCGAGGCCATACTTCTCGCCAAGCATATAGTCGTTAACATCGTGCGCAGGTGTCACCTTCAAGGCGCCAGTACCGAACTCCAAGTCTACATACTCGTCGCGGATAACAGGGATAGAGCGACCTACCAAAGGTACGATAACACGAGCATCTGCAGGAAGATCCTTGTAACGCTCGTCGTTAGGGTTTACGCAGAGAGCCGTATCGCCAAGAATGGTCTCTGGGCGTGTTGTAGCCACGATGATATACTTATCCGAGCCCTCGATCTTGTAGCGTAGGTAGTAGAGTTTACCGTTAGATTCCTTGTATATTACCTCCTCATCCGAGAGTGCTGTCTGTGCCGATGGATCCCAGTTGACCATACGTACACCGCGGTAGATGCGACCCTTGCGGTAGAGGTCTACAAAGACCTTCAAGACGCTCTCCGAGCGCTTCTCATCCATTGTGAAGCAGGTGCGCTCCCAGTCGCACGAAGCGCCGAGCTTGCGTAGCTGCTGTAGGATGATACCACCGTGCTTCTCCTTCCACTCCCAGGCGTGCTTTAGGAACTCCTCGCGAGTAAGTGATGCCTTGTCGATGCCCTCAGCCCTGAGCTTTGCTACCACCTTAGCCTCTGTAGCGATAGATGCGTGGTCGGTACCTGGCACCCAGCAGGCGTTCTTGCCCTGCATACGCGCGCGACGCACCAACACATCCTGCAAGGTGTTGTTAAGCATATGACCCATATGGAGCATACCTGTCACATTTGGTGGGGGTATTACGATGGTATATGGCTCTCGAGCATCAGGCTCCGAGTGGAAAAGGTTCTCCTTGATCCAGAAGTCGTACCACTTCTGTTCAATCTGTTCTGGTGAATACTTGTCTGCTAACTGCATAATTCTTAGTGTTATATTGTTATTTTTGTCTTATGTCTAATTCGTGCGCGCGTGACCGTGCGCAAGCGCATAATGCGCATTATCGGGCAAAGATAGTAAAAAAAAGTGAAAAGTGAAAAGTGAAAACTGAAAAGTGTGGTGTCTGCGACGCATACAAACTGAAAAGGATGGTATCTACGACGAATATTTATAAAACTCGTGCGAAGCACACCTTACTTTTCACTTTTCACTTGTCAGTTTTCAGTTTGTTATTTTTCCATTCATCCGCGAAAAATAACCGTTCGTCAGCGAATTTGGTGGCCTATTATTGAAAACTTGAACGATATTTTTTATAAAAATGTTTTGTAATTTGCTGGAAATGATATAACTTGCGCCCCATTATTGCGCTTAATTGTTGGGGAGTCGATGAAATGGTTTTTTATAGACGAAGATAAAGCGTGTGCAATAATTGCGTAAAGTGTTAGTTATAAACAACTTAAATATTAAAAAAAACTTAAAATGAGAAAGCAAACAATCTTTACTGAGGAGTATGTTGCTCCTGAGTTTGAGGTCATCTCAGCTATGGTTGAGGCTGGCTTCGCTCTTTCGGCAGACATTTCAGATGCCGAGGAGGACAATTATGGTGATTTCTAAAAACTATTGCAACGATGAAAAATTTGTTTAAGAATTTGATGCTTGTTGCAGTAGCTGCAATGGCATTCACTGCTTGTCAGAATGACAACAATGAGGTTAACGAGGTAGCAAAGAAGACTGTTATTAGCGGTGTTCTTAGTTTTGACGAGGGTACTCGTTCAGGTTTTGTTGGCACTGAGACTACCGATAATGGTGATGGAACAAACACCACAGTTTACAAGTCTGCTTGGGATGATGGTGATAAAATCAAGCTTTTTGCAGAGAACGGTTTGGAGACTACCGCTACTGTTGATGCAGAGGGTAAGTTCACTGCTGAGTTTGAGGGTCAGCTTCCTGAGTCTTTCTTTATGACTATCGTATCTCCTGCTGACTCTTGGAGTGATAAGGACTTTTCAACTATTCCTGCTGAGCAGACTCCACGTGCAAACTCTGTAGATCCTTTAGCACATATTCTAAAGGCGCAGAATGTCCAGGTTACTAACGGCTCTGCTGATGCTGCTAATATGGGTCATGAGGTGGCTTATGGTAAGATGACTGTAAATGGTGTAGATTTCGATATCGACCACGTAGTTGTTAACCTTAAGGGTACATACTATATGAACTACGAGCGTGAGTGTACCTATACTATCAACGCAGACAACGTTCAGAACAATGTATTCTGGTTCACTACAGAGACCTTTGAGAATGTAACGGAGTTCACAGTTACAGCATACGATGCTGAGGGCAAGTCAGTTGCTAAGACTGTAGATGTTGCTGCTGCTGAGAAGACATTGTCATTCAACTACGGCCGCGTTTCTACATTCTCTGTATCTGGTCTTGAGGAGCCAAAGGTGGTTTACGATTACACTACTGCCTATGTAAGCAAAACGTGGGGTGATACGGATAAGTTGATAACCTTTACAGCTGAAGGAAAGGATATCTTGAATGTTAATTTTGCCGGTCGTTCATTCGATGGTAATGCAATTGCTGCTGGTACTTATTACTATGGTGACGGAGTATATAGCTATGGTATCTCATTTGGTGACTATTCGGGTTCTGTAGTTAGTGTTAACTCTTTAGGCTCTGTGGTAGTTTCAGTAGTTGATGGATGTTATCTAATGGAATTTAACGGATTGAAGTTACCTGACGGTTCGGTTATTGAGCGCATAACATTTAAGGGTACTATTGAGGGCTTGGATGTTCCTGACTCTCGTACAAGGCTTGCAACTCCTGAGGTAACATACGAGTTGAATGGCAAAACACTCACAGTATCTTGGACTCCTGTAGATGGCGCAGTAGGTTATTATGTTCACGATTACTACTATGATGTTGATACCACAACAACAGATACAACTCTTACCGTAGAACTTACAGAGTATAAGTGGTACTATATCTATGTAAGTGCTCTTGCAGCAACTGATGATGCAAACTTTAAGAACTCAGCAGAGGGAGAGGTTTCATTCGAGTTGAAGGATCCACGTACAGTGCTTTCTGCTCCTACAAACATAGTAGCTACAGTTGATGGTAAATATGCAACAATCTCTTGGGATAAGGTAGAAGGTGCTGATTACTATTATGTAGAGTACTATATGGACGGAACTCAATCTACTGAAGTAACCGATACATCAGTTACCTTGGAAATTGGTTACAGCAAGAGTATATGGGTTTATGTATTATCAAAGGCTAATGATGATAATCCAGATTATAAATCTTCAACATCTTGGGATTGTTATGTGCAGGTAAACACTGGCAAGGATCCTAATGTGTTTGCTGATTATATATTTGACACTCTTGCTTGGAATAGTCAATATAGCAGATTTGAGCTAAGCGGTAATGGTAATGGTATGACACAGTTCTATGTAAATAGTAGTGATTCGCCTAATAACAATTCGATTAAGGTTGGAACATATACTTATGCAGGCAATACCGTATCAAACCCTGGCGTTGGAACATTCAGCCTTCGTTATCTACTTGGTACTGGTGCTGGAAACTCACATTATGTCTATGATGCTACTATGTCTGTTGCTTTTGAGAATGATCAATATATCATTTTGATAACCATTAATAATGCTGGTAATTCAAATGTTGTGGGTAAAACTTTTGGTTACAAGGGTATGCCTTATGGTTGGGTAGCACCATCTGAGGGTGATGACTCTGGTGATGATAACACTGGCGACGATAATACTGGCGACGATAATACCGGTGAGGACGGTGATGATAACACTGGTGAGGATTTCTCAAACTGGTCTTTCAGCGCAAGTATAAATCAGGACAATAATGTTCTTAAATTGACGGATGGTACACGAACTGTAGAGATGACTCTTAATGAGTTAGTATTTACTTCATTCTATGCTGACTCTTCAAAGAGTAATTATTTTACAAATGTAAAGGTTGATGGCGTTTCAAAGACAGCAACAGCTGATTCTTATGTAACACTTGTTCGTTCTGGTTGGTCATATTCTTGTACAATTAGCCTTACAATTAACGGTGTGCCATATACTGGTAGCGGTAGTTTGACTTTCTAATATAGAGAGTATAACTTAATATTCCTTCTTTTCAGAGCCTTCCTTTCGGGAGGCTCTGAATTTTTTTTATAAAGAGACAGCAGGGACAACAGAGAGAGCAGAGAGAGCAGAGAGAGCAGTGACAGCAGAGAGAGCAGAGAGAGCAGGGAGAGCAGAGAGAGCAGGGACAGCAAAGAGAGCAGAGAGAGTAGGGAGATTAAGGGAGAGCAGGGAGGACGGTGAGAAGATATTTAATTTGATAGCCTGTTTATTGTTATCTCTTTTGTTTTAAAAATAAATTTTGTCATTAATTTTGTCTTGTTAGACTTTTATTACTAACTTCGTCGAAAATATTATGCAATGCAAACGAATGATAAAATAATCTGGAACTCAAAGTATTCAAATCTTCTTTGTTATCAGAAGACTGTTATAATCTACGATCTTACCTTTCACTTCTGCAGTCGCTTTATGGACAAGCGCGACCGCACCTATGACCAGATGATACAAGCAGCCCGCTCGGGTAAGCAAAATATAGTAGAGGGACACGCAGATATGTCCACATCAAAGGAGAGCGGTTTGAAACTGTTTAATATTGCGAGAGGTAGTCTCTTAGAACTATTGGAGGATTATAAAGATTATCTGAGGGTGCGTGGTATGCGATTGTGGGAGGATAACTCTGAGGAGATGAAGACAATGTCAAAATTGGGCGTCGAGCATAGCGATTCTCAGTTTTTTGTCAATCTTGCAGAGAGTCGCACAGATGAGGTTGTTGCAAATATGGCTGTAGTGCTTATTAGACAGGCAATCACGCTCATTACTAAGTATATAGATAAGGTGAGTGAGAACTTTGCAAAGGTGGGTGGTTTTAGAGAGCGAATGACGCAAATAAGACTTAATGCAAGAAACAGAAGATAATAATCAATAGTATTCGGAGCTCTCTTTTTTAGAGACTCCGTTTTTTTGCAACAAAATTAGAACCACTCTGCTCTCTCTGTTCTCTCTGTTCTCTCCCTTAATAACCCTTAAATACCCCTACTAATTGGAAAAATTAATATTTTTCTCTATCTTTGCAAGGTAAAGCGTAATACAACGAATAAAACTATAAAACACTATGCAAGAACAACAACCTAAAACTTCGCTTCCTGAGAACGCATATCGCGAACTCAATCCAGGCGAGGAGTATCATCCCCTGATGGGTGCTAAGGAGACACCAGCCGAAGTAACGCCATACTCGGTGACTCTCGGTATTCTTATGGCGGTGCTATTCTCGGCTGCAGCAGCATACCTCGGCCTTAAGGTGGGACAGGTATTCGAGGCTGCTATTCCTATTGCTATCATCGCCGCAGGTCTTGGACAGATGCGTGGCAAGAAGAATATGCTCGGCCAGAATGTTATTATTCAATCTATCGGTGCATCGTCTGGTGTGGTAGTGGCAGGTGCTATCTTCACCCTACCAGCGCTCTACATCCTCGATCTTCCTGCGCAATTCTACCAGGTATTCCTATCGTCGTTGCTCGGTGGTATACTCGGTATTGTGCTTATGATTCCTTTCCGTAAGTACTTCGTGAAGGAGATGCACGGTAAGTATCCATTCCCTGAGGCTACAGCCACTACAGAGGTGCTTGTATCGGGTGAGAAGGGTGGCTCGCAGGCTAAGATTCTTGTGGTTGCCGGCCTTATCGGTGGTCTCTACGACTTCCTCGTATCTACATTCGGCGCGTGGGTATCGTCGCTATCAACAACAATGTGGGGCTGGGGACAGGCATTAGCTGCAAAGGTCAAGCTTGCCTTCGGTATCAACACGTCGGCTGCAGTGCTCGGTCTTGGATACATCATCGGTCTTAAGTATGCCCTTATCATCACTGCGGGCTCAGCGCTTGTGTGGTTCTTTATCGTACCTTTGGTAGGTTCGTTTGAGAACGTTGTAGATGCTCAGTCTATGGTAGCAATGCTCGGTATCACAAAAGAGGAGATTCTAAGCGATCCATCTAAGCTATTTACCCCAGATAACCTATACAACTATATCGGTCGTCCTATTGGTATTGGTGGTATCGCTATGGCAGGTCTTATCGGTATTGTGCGTCAGGCAGGTATCATCAAGAGTGCTTTGGGCCTTGCTGTAAACGAGTTTAGTGGCAAGAAAAAGTCTGCCGATGAGCCTCGTACGCAGAAGGATATATCTATGAAGGTTATCCTCTCGGTGCTTATCGCAACCCTTGTGGCTACGCTCTTCTTCTTCCAGTTTGGCGTGCTTGGCAACTGGATGCAGACAGCTGTGGCGTTGGCTATCGTATTTGTTATCGCATTCCTATTTACTACCGTAGCCGCAAACGCTATCGCTATCGTAGGCTCAAATCCTGTATCGGGTATGACGCTGATGACACTTATCCTTTCGTCGTTGGTGCTTGTGTCTATCGGCCTTGGGGGTAATGATGGTATGGTTGCAGCGCTTATTATCGGAGGTGTTGTTTGTACGGCTCTCTCTATGGCGGGCGGTTTTATCACCGACCTTAAGATTGGTTACTGGCTCGGTACAACACCTAAGAAGCAGCAGACTTGGAAGTTCGTGGGTACATTCGTATCGGCAGCAACTGTTGCAGGTGTGATGATTATCCTCAAGGAGACATACGGCTTTGAGGGTGAAAATGCCCTTGTAGCTCCTCAGGCAAATGCTATGGCTGCCGTTATCGAGCCTCTAATGATGGGTGGTGTTACACCTTGGTTGCTCTATGGTATCGGTGCAGGTCTTATCCTTGTGTTGACTCTTATTAATGTGCCAGCCCTACCATTTGCACTCGGTATGTTTATCCCTATGAGCCTCAATGCTCCACTTGTTGTTGGTGGTCTTGTATCTTGGGCTGTCAACCGTCATAAGAACCCTGAGCAGGCTAAGGCTAACAACAATCGTGGTACCCTTATCGCATCGGGCTTTATTGCTGGTGGTGCTTTGATGGGTGTTGTAAGTGCTGTTATCGCATTCCTCAGCGATAGCGAGAATGGCTTAGTGATTAAGGAGTGGGCTGACTCTATGGGTGCTGTTTACCTCGGTATCTTCGCTTACGTGGCAATCATCGCCTACTTCATCTGGCACTCACGCAGAGCAAAGATTGGCGAATAAAAATAGAGAGAACACTAATTACAAATTTTTCTCGTTTAACTTTAAGAACGGAAATAACAACCTAATAATACTATGGACTTAAAAGAGCGATTCTTGAAATATGTGTCGTTTGACACCCAGTCGGATGAGAATAGCACATCCTTCCCATCTACCGATAAGCAGTTGGTATTGCTTCGTCATCTTAAGCAGGAGCTTGAGACCATCGGCCTTAAGGAGGTGACAATGGACGAGCACGGCTATGTAATGGCTACATTGCCTGCAACAAAGGGTATGGAGAATGCCCCTGTAATTGGCTTTATCTCGCACGTAGATACAGCACCAGATATGAGTGGCGCAAATGTGAACCCACAGATTTTGGAGAACTACAACGGTAAGGATATACAGCTTGGTGGCGATGTGTGGATGCGCGTGGAGGAGTTCCCAGAGTTGAGCTTCTTCAAGGGTCACACCCTTATCCACACCGATGGCACTACGCTCCTCGGTGCTGACGATAAGGCGGGTGTTGCAGAGATCGTAACTGCTATGGAGTGGCTTATGGCGCACCCAGAGGTGGCACACGGTAAGATTCGTGTGGGCTTCACCCCAGATGAGGAGATTGGTCGCGGTGTAGACTACTTCGATGTTAAGAAGTTTGCTGCCGATTTCGCATACACCATGGATGGTGGTATGGAGGGTGAGTTGGAGTATGAGAACTTCAACGCTGCAGGTGCTAAGATTACTATCGCAGGTCGTAACGTGCACCCAGGTATGGCCAAGAACAAGATGATTAACGCTATCGACATCGCTACAGAGCTTAATGGTATGCTCCCAGCAGACCAGCGCCCACAGTTTACAGAGCATTACGAGGGCTTCTTCCACTGCGTGGGTATCAAGGGTAGCGTTGAGGAGGCGGAGATTAACTATATCATCCGTGATCACGACACCGAGAAGTTCGAGCAGAAGAAGCAGCTTATGGAGAGCGTCGTAGCCTTCCTACAGCGCAAGTATGGCCAGAAGGTCTTGACTCTAAGTATGCGTGATCAGTACTACAATATGCGTAAGATGGTCGAGCCACATCCTCAGGTTATCGAGAAGGCTAAGCGCGCGATGATTGAGGCGGGCGTTAAGCCTCTTGTGAAGCCTATTCGTGGTGGTACCGATGGCTCACGCCTATCGTTTATGGGCCTACCTTGTCCTAACCTCTTTACCGGAGGTATGAACTTCCACGGACGCTATGAGTATGCCTCGCTAACAACGATGCAGAAGGCGATGAATACTATCATCAACCTTGCGCGCATCTGGGCAGAGTAAAATTAATGTGAAAACTGAAAACTGAAAATGGTGGTGTCTGCGACGCATATTTATTAAGTGAAAATTGATAAAGTGTGATGTCGATAATGCTATTTATAAAACTTGTGCGAAGCACGCCTTACTTTTCACTTTTCACATTTCACTTTTCAGTTTATAAAGTGTACTTTATATGAACAACCAATATGGATATATGAGAGTTGCGGCGGCGGTGCCTCGCGTACACATCGCGGATGCACACCGCAACGCCGAGGGTGCTCTCAAGATTATGCAGGATGCCTTCAACGAGGGCGTTGAGATTGTGGTGATGCCTGAGCTATCGTTGGTGGGATACACCTGCGGCGATATGGTGCTTCAGAATAAGTTGCTCACCGATGCCGAGCGCGCCTTGGAGTGGCTTATGCAGGAGTGTGCCGATATTCCTACAATAGGTATCGTAGGCTTGCCTGTAGTTTTTGCCGATCGTCTTTATAACTGCGCTGCTATCTTCGGTCAGGGACAGTTGTGGGGTATTGTGCCTAAGAGCTACATCCCTAACTATGGCGAGTTCTCGGAGCTTCGTTGGTGGGTATCGGGATACTCTATTAAGGATAGAATGATTCGCTTTGCGGGTCAGGAGGCTCCATTTGGTAGCGACCTCTTGTTCGACCTTCATGGCGTGGAGTTCGGTGTGGAGATTTGCGAGGATATGTGGGTGCCAGTGCCACCATCATCAATGCAGGCGGTGCAGGGTGCGAAGCTACTGTTCAACCTATCAGCATCTCCAGAGTCGGTGCGCAAGCATGACTATCTCCTCTCGCTTATCGCTGAGCAGTCATCGCGTACAATGGCAGCATATATCTACGCGTCATCGGGACATGGTGAGTCGTCGAGCGACTTGGTATTTGCAGGTAATGCCGTTGTTGCGGAGCTCGGTCGTGTTTTGGGTGTAAGTAAGCGCTTTGTGCGTAACGACCGTATGGTAATCTCGGATATCGACGTTGAGTATATCTCTACACGTCGTACTGCACGTAACACATTCTACTATCCAGAGGCACCAGAGATGCGTGTTGTGGAGGTCTGTGTTGACGAGATTGTGCATCAGGGCGACCTACGCCGTCATATCGAGCCTATTTACTTCGTTCCAGAGGATGAGGCAGCTCGTGCAGCACACTGCAAGGAGGTATTTGCTATCCAGAGTGCAGGTCTTGCGCAGCGTCTTGAGCATACTAACTGCAACAAGGTTATCCTCGGTATCTCTGGCGGCTTGGATTCTACATTGGCCTTGCTTGCCGTATGTGATACCTTCGACTTGCTTGGTCTCGACCGTAAGGGTATTATTGGTGTCACAATGCCTGGCTTCGGTACTACAGACCGCACATATCAGAATGCCCTTATGATGATTAAGGAGCTTGGTTGCACGCTTCGAGAGATTCCTATCAAGGATGCGTGTATGCAGCACTTCAAGGATATAGGTTTGGATGTTGACGAGAGGTCGGTAGCATACGAGAACTCTCAGGCACGCGAGCGTACGCAGATTCTTATGGATGTAGCGAATATGTGTGGCGGTATGGTTGTTGGTACTGGTGATATGAGTGAGTTGGCTCTTGGCTGGGCAACCTATAATGGTGACCAGATGTCGATGTATGGTATCAACTCATCAGTGCCTAAGACTCTTGTTAAGCATATGGTTGATTGGTATGCAAATAATCGTGCCGAGGGTGCGTTGCGTGATGCTTTGCTCGATGTCGTAGCGACACCAGTAAGCCCAGAGTTGCTTCCAGCAACCGAGTCTGGCGAGATTGCGCAGAAGACCGAGGATGTGGTTGGCCCATACGAGCTTCACGACTTCTTCCTATACTGCACATTGCGTCGTCGCTATGCTCCTGCAAAGATTGTTATGCTTGCGACACTCGCTTTTGAGGGTACATACTCTAAGACCGAGATTGTTAAGTGGTTGAAGGTCTTCTTCCGTCGCTTCTTCTCGCAGCAGTTCAAGCGTTCGGCAATGCCTGATGGTCCAAAGGTGGGCGCTGTAGGTCTTTCACCACGTGGTGACTTGCATATGCCATCAGACGCACACGAGAGAGCGTGGGTGCGCGAGATTGAGGAGGTAGAGCGTGAGCTGGATAATATCTAATTATTGCTAAAATGCGAAGACTATTTTTTGCGATACTATGTGTTATGGGTATCGGTGTTAGTACTGAGGCCTCTGCACAGATCGATTTTGGTAAGGCCCTAAACAACCTTCTTAACGAGGCTGCTACGGTACAGTCTACGCCAGATCACTATGCTAAATTGCGAGAGAGTGCCCCTTCTAAGGGTAAGATTCTTGGCACGTGGCAGTATCTATCTGCACGTGTAGAGTATCTGGGTGCCAACCCTGTGGCGCAGGTTGCAATACCACAACTTGAGAGTGTTGTTGCTTCGGAACTTAAGCGTAAGGGTATTGTTGAGGGTTGCTGTTCGCTTACCCTTAACCGTAGAGGTACTGCGGTTGTAGGTACGCGCGACCTTGTGTTTGAGGGTAGCTATAAATACGATCAATCTACAGCACAGGTTAATGCATCGTATGTGTACGATAATCACACTTATAGTGCATCTGGTTATGTCAAGCTCTCGTCATCACGCCTAATGGTGCTTATTGATATGCGAGATGTTCTCCGTGAGCTGGCTGTAATGAGTCCATCGCTTGCTAAGGATGAGAATTTCCTTTTGGTAAAGAGCGTTGTTGATAGTTTCGGAGATATATACCTTAGCGTACTATTTCAGAGGTAATTTCTTGTGATAAGGGGCATACCTTTGTCCCATCCCAAAAGTAAGACCCCACGGGCTGTACTATGTGTACTATCCCGTGGGGATCTTCTTTTGCGATAGAACAAATCTAACCCCTTCTGACAAGAAATTAAACTGAAAACTGAAAGGTGAAAAGTGAAAAGTGTGGTGTCTGCGACGCATATATAAAATTCATGCGAAGCATACCTTACTTTTCAGTTTTCAGTTTTCAGTTTTCACTTTTCCCCTTTAGGCCTCTTAGGCCTCTTTAGGCCCTTTTATAATCTCGCGCGAAGCGCACCACACTCACCTTTCATCTTTCTCCTCTCCCTGCCTCTGGTAATAAAAATTTTTGTAGTTCAAAAATATTTTGTATCTTTGCAAGGTTATAGTGGGTACTATAATATCTGTTTGTGAACATATAGATTAACTAAATAACGATATTGCTATGACAATTACAGCATCAGACATTAAGATTGGTATGTGCGTTGAGATGGACGGCAAGACTTTTATTGTTGTTGATTTCCAGCACTGTAAGCCAGGTAAGGGCCCAGCGTTTGTACGCTCAAAGCTCAAGAACCTTGAGAACGGTAATGTTAAGTCGGATCGTAGCC
>JAZOQR010000012.1:0-30735 GCA_045656185.1 Alistipes sp.
GATGATTACTCCTCCTGACGGTAAGTGTGCTCAACATAGATTGCGTGCTGCATAGCCTCACGCTTAGCGATTGAAGGCTTTGTGAAGTACTGACGACGACGAAGCTCCTTCAATACACCTGTACGCTCATACTTACGCTTAAACTTCTTAAGGGCACGCTCGATGTTCTCACCCTCCTTAACCTGCATGATAATCATAATCCTATTCTTTTTTAATATTAGTAATCGTTTGTTTGTTTTGACCTCTTAGGCGGGTCGTACCACTTAACTATCCTTAAGTTGGACTCTTATGTTGTCTTTTGCAACCTTGTTGCTACAGACTTGCTTTCTAATCTACTCGGGGCTTGTACCAAAATCGAGATAGGGCGCAATTCTTGCTGCCTCATCAGCACTTAGTATGTCAGATTCAATCATCTCTTCTATGGTACTCCAACCTCCTTTCAATTCACGGTGATTAACTATTCTCCTGAGCATTCGGTTCGATATATATGGGTGAACCTCTAACTCATTAGAGCGTGCAAAGTTAATAAATATTTTTTTAATTTTAGCACTATCGCACCAAATTTGTGGCAAAATCTTATGAAAATTCTCCTCTGTAACCACTTCAAGCTCCGAAATTTGCGATTTTGAGTAGTAACCACCCAATAATTCTCGGTATCGTAGGATATGAATAGCGCTCTTCGGACCTATACCTTGTAGTCGTACGAGGGTGGCTGAGTCGGCGCTATTTATATCTATAGGTAGCTCCAATTTGTTGTGTGTGGTTGCGGTGGTATCTCTCTCCTCGAAGATAATATAAGGTCTTAGGCGCGCTGCCATAGCCGAATCAACGGCATAGCACTCCTCGAACTCAGCCATATTGCGATATCCGCCAATCATATCGCGGTAGCGGATAACAAGCTCTGCTTGTCGTACAGAGAATCCCACTGTGCGCAGATACTCTGCCGAGGCGGTGTCTATTCTAAATGGTACATACTCAATATGGCGCTCAGAGGTAGTAGGGTGTGACGGTTGTGTATAGGTCGGGGCTTTGATACGATACTCCTCGCCGATGGTGATATATGGCTCTAAGACGAAATAGAGCGAGTCGGTCATATTATAGCATAGTGCAACATCCTCTTTGATGCGGAAGACCTTGCCAGCCTCGCGCCATTTAATAAGGCTTACAGCAATGTCGTTTGGTACTCCCGCCTCAATCATTGTGCGATAGTCTGCGGTATTAGGATCGAAGGGGCTGAGCTGATGGCTCTTCGTTACGACGCTATCTTGTTGTGTGGGTGTGTGCGATATTGAACCTATATTTGTAGATTTTGAGAATAGAAACATAGCGATAATAGTACCACAAAGCACTATTATCCATACTACAGCTGATGTTTTATGCTCCCTCTCTCGGCTCATATTACCACTGCGCTTCGTCCGAGAGCCATAGTTTACGATAGCGACGCGATGGCGATTCTACGAACTCTCCAATGTTGTACTCGCTCCACCTCTCGTTCACCATACGGATAACATTAGGTGTTGAGGTCACCACATTTGGGAAGCGTGGTGGGTTGTCGCCATAGCCTGGGCGCTTAGATCGGGCATCTATAATAACTATATTGTCTGAAATGCGGATATCGCGCTTAGGGTCGGTATTTGCTGCGGCAAGCCATAGTAGGTCCGATGGGCGCATACTGCCCACAGCTCCGTTGTCGAAGAGCGCCACATATTTAATATTGGTAATATTGTTATGCTTGAGGTAGCCCTCAACATCTATCTTATCGTGCCACTCGCGCTCGGCAAAGAGGAGCAACAGGCCAACCTCCTCGGTAAACTCCGTATTGAAATACTCCACGCCACCATAGGGTTGTGCTGTGCGTGGTGCGCTAAAGCTCTGCTCTGTGCTCTCTGGCTCTATCTCAGTAAGGTCGATTGCGAGCTTAGAGCCGTAGCCAGTAGTAGGTGTTGCGTGGTCCAGAACATCGAGAATGCCCTCCGACCATATAAGATTTTTATGTGGGTTGAGTCCTCTAAGTAGCCTGAACATAGCACTCTTAGAGCGTATATTTGTTGTAGCTGGTGTGATAACGAGGTATTTGTTAAACATCATCTGACCAGCACCCCACAATCCCTGTGCCACCTTGTTTGGCTGACCTAAGTAGCGCTTGTGAATAGATACTAAGGCTATATTGTGTGCTGTACCCTCCATAGGCATATAGAGGTCCTCGACCTCGGGCTGCACTGCAAGGCGTATTGGGGCGAGGAAGATGCGCTCCGTAGCCTTAGCTATATAGGCATCCTCCATAGGGGGTACGCCCACGATAGTAGCAGGGTAGATGGCATCACGACGCGAGGTGATAGCCTCGATATGGAATTTAGGATATAGGTCTGTAAGTGAGTAGAACCCCGTGTGGTCGCCAAAAGGGCCCTCCACGGTGAGCTCCTCCGCAGGGTCTACATAGCCCTCAAGCACGAAGTCGCAGTCGGCAGGCACATAGAGGTCGTTGGTGAGACACTTAACCAGTTTAACGGGTTTTTGGCGTAGCATACCGGCCAACAACATCTCGTCCATATTGTCGGGCATAGGGGCTGTTGCCGAGTAGATATATGCTGGATCGCCACCAATAGCTACACTCACGGGCATACGCTTTCCGAGGCGCTTATATGTGTCGTAGTGGCGTGCTCCTGTCTTGTGACGATGCCAGTGCATACCCGTAGTGTGGTCGTCAAAGACCTGCATACGGTACATTCCGAGGTTGGGAATGCCCGACTCAGGGTCTACAGTGGCTACCATAGGTAGTGTGATAAATGGTCCACCATCACAGCCCCACGATGTGAGTATAGGTAGTCGGCTAAGACGTGCCTCCTCGCCACGCCATACTACCTCTTGACACTCGCCACGTGCGCTACTCTTGTGTGGAAACCACTTCGATACATCCTTCAACAGTGGGAGCATCTTCAGCTTGTCCCAAAGGTTGTTCTTTGGCGATATTACACCCTTAAGAAGGTTGTCTATGCGCTCAGAGATATCATTGAGGTCATCTACACCGAGCGCCATAGCCATACGCCTATCCGAGCCCATCATATTCATAAGCACGGGGTAGTCGGTGCCACTGTTCTCGAATAGTATTGCCTTACCGCCGCCCTCCATCTTTGAGATACGGTCGGTAATCTCGCATATCTCGAACTTCGTACTTACCTTAGCCTTAACGCGAATAAGCTCGCCCTCGGCCTCCAACTTGCTTATGAACTCTCTGAGCCTCATTCTATAGTGATGTTAAAGTAGTGCTAACTCCAAAACCTCGTTGTTGGTCTTAACGTAGTGGAACGTTAGACCCTCGACGTACTCTGCTCTAATCTCCTCGATATCCTTGCGGTTCTCCTCCGAGAGGATGATGTCGGTGATGCCTGCGCGCTTGGCAACAAGAGTCTTTTCGCGTAGACCACCTACGGCAGTAACCCTACCGCGTAGTGTTGTCTCGCCAGTCATTGCGATGCGCTCCTTGATTTTGCGACCTGTGTATGTAGAGGTTATAGAGGTAACCATTGTGATACCTGCTGATGGGCCATCCTTAGGTACTGCGCCCTCAGGGACGTGGATATTGAGGTCATACTCCTCGAACATTCTGCGCTCGATGCCCAACTCCTCGTGGTGAGCCTTAACCCACTCGAAGGCTATGGTTGCCGACTCCTTCATCACATCGCCCAAGTTACCTGTAAGCGAGAGCTTGCCCTTGCCTGGGGTGAGGATAGACTCGATATATAGGATGTCGCCACCCGTCTGTGTCCACGCCAAGCCAGTCACTACACCCACCATATCGGCGATGTCGTAGCGGTCGTTATGGAAGATAGGCTTGCCAAGCATTGGCTCGATATTATCTACATCGATTGTAGGTGTTATCTCCTGCTCCAAGGCTATGGCCTTAGCTCTCTGGCGCGCTATCTTTGCGATGTTCTTGTCGAGACTTCTTACACCTGACTCGCGAGTGTAGTCCTCTATGATGCGTACTACAGCCTCGTTGGAGAGGTTTAGCTTCTCCTCTGCGATGCCGTGAGCCTCGCGCTGCTTGGCAACAAGATGCTCTTGTGCGATGTGTACCTTATCCTCGAGGATGTAACCAGGGATGTTAATCATCTCCATACGGTCGCGTAATGCTGCCGAGATATTCTCAATATTGTTGGCTGTAGCGATAAAGAGTACCTTCGATAGGTCGTACTCGGTATCGAGATAGTTATCGTGGAATGTGGTGTTCTGCTCAGGGTCGAGCACCTCCAACAAAGCACTTGAGGGATCTCCGTGATTTGAGCGCGATACCTTGTCAATCTCATCGAGGATGATAACAGGGTTCGAAGCGCCACAACGCTTGATGGTCTCGATTATACGACCAGGCATAGCACCGATGTAGGTGCGACGGTGGCCACGGATCTCCGACTCGTCGTGCAAACCGCCCAACGAGATACGACCAAATTTACGCCCCATAGCCTCAGCCACAGACTTGCCCAACGATGTCTTACCCACACCTGGAGGGCCATAGAGGCAGAGTATAGGCGACTTCAAATCGCCTTTGAGCTTGATCACAGCAAGGTGCTCCAACAGACGCTCCTTAACCTCGTCGAGGCCGAAGTGGTCCTTATCTAACTGTGCTTTAACCTCGGCAAGGTCGAGGCGGTCCTCGGTAACCTCATCCCAAGGCAGGTCGAGCATTAGTTGTAGGTAGTTTATCTGTACCGAGTACTCCGCAACGGCAGGGTTTAGGCGCTCAAGTTTTGCCACCTCCTTCTCGAAGAGCTCTGCGGTGTGCTTAGACCACTTTTTATCCTTTGCCTGCTCACGCAACTTCTCGATGTCGCTATCTACGCCCTCGCCCAACTCATCCTGGATGACACGCATCTGCTGCTGTAGGTAGTAGTCCTTCTGCTGCTTGTCTATATCCTGCTTTACGCGGTTCTGAATATCATTTTTAAGCTCTGCAAGCTGCTGCTCACGCACCAATATCTCCAACAGACGACGTGAGCGTGCCAGCAAGCCTGGAGCCTCCAATAGCTGCTGACGGTCGTCGTCAGTAAGCTCCATATTCGAGCAGATGAAGTTGATAATAGCTCTGTTCGAATCGAGGTTCTTGATGGCAAATGCCGCCTCCTTAGGCATTGCTGGCGAGATATTGATGATGTTCAATGCCACCTCCTTGATTGAGTCTACGATAGCTGTAAACTCCACGCTCTGAGGGTCTGGCGCGCTATCCTTGATAGGCGTAACCTTAGCACGGAAGTATGGCTGTGTGGCTGTGTATTCGAGAACCTCAATCTTCTCCAAGCCGTTAAGTATAACCGTGAGGTTACCATTCGGCATCTCGAGAATCTTGAGTATTCGTGCCGAGGTGCCAATCTTGTGCATATCCTTTGGTGTAGGGTTCTCTACGGCACTATCCTGCTGTAGTACTGCACCAAGCAGACCATCGCCAGCCTCTACGGCGCGCACTAAGGCTATTGACTTAGCACGACCTACGGTGATAGGTGTCACAGAGCCAGGGAATATTACCGAACTGCGAAGTGTCAAAATAGGTAACGACTCAGGGATTGCTACCTCCTCGATGGTGTCGTCGCCACCCGAAATGATAGGGATAACCTGATGCTTGCCATCAAACAACTCAGGTACTAAGCCCATATCCTCAAAATCTTTGTTATCTCTCTTATTCATAGTTAACTATATTTTTTCACTTTCAAAACTCAGCATAGTGCTATATCAATAGCTATGCGAGAGTATATAGTATACGCTACAAATATAGCTCTTATTTCGTAGAAATAACTCCAATATACGGTTTTGTTAATAACAATTTATTGACAATTAAAGACCAGATGACATACGGTAGTTGAAAGTGGGTTTAGGGGATAGAAAGGTGATTTCGAGAATTTAGGGAGTTTAGTGAGATAGCGGATATTTTGGACTTATCTAAGACATCCGTATTTCGAGCCTGTCAAAAAATAGTGTAATCGTTCCGTTTCATCGTTCCAAAACCCTATGTTTTTGTGGAACGGAACGATATAAATAAAAATAATATCAATGAGTAATTATAGATTTATCCTTGAGAGATATAGAGGACTCAGTATGAGATATACTTATCCTCAGTGTGGTAGAAAACACACTTTTACCAGATATATAGATACTGAGAATAATATATAATATATATTATAATATCAGTGATAATGTAGGTAAGTGTAACCGTCTTGATAAGTTTGGTTACCACTATACCCCAAGACAATACTATACTGATAAACCTCGGCTACGAGATAAACAAATCGTTCCGTTCCACAAAAACATAGGGTTTTGGAACGATGGAACGGAACGATATGCTAAGTCCAAGCCCGCACCGCCCAAATAAAACTGAAAACTGAAAGGTGACAACTGAAAAGTGTGGTGCGCTTTGCGCAGAGTTTATTAGGTGAAAACTGAACTTTTCACTTTATAGATATAACGTCGTAGATACCTAACTTTTCAGTTTTCAGTTTTCACTTTTCAGTTTATAAATATTTGTCTCCTGTATCGTATTTGAGGTCCTCGATAAAGCTGCTTATATTCTGCTCCTCATTTGAAGGGCAGATAAGCAGTACATCGGGGGTGTCAACCACGATGTAGTCCTTAAGACCGCTCACCACGGCAGCCTTGCCCTCGGGAATGGTGATTATCGAGCCGCGTGTGTTGTGTGTCTTGATGTTGTCGTTGCTAAGGGCGTTAGCATACTTATCCTTGCGCGAGTGTTGGTACACCGAGCCCCATGTGCCCACGTCGCTCCAGCCGAAGTCTCCGCTGTGAACATATACATTCTCGGCGCGCTCCATAATGCCGTAGTCGATGGATATAGAACGGCACTCTGAGAATACTCTCTCTATAGCGATTGGCTCCTCTGCAGTGCCTAATGAGGACTCTATGCCATTGAATAGCGATGCGTGGTCGGGGAGATGTTGCTCGAAGGCTGCGATTATATCCTTGACCTTCCAGATAAAGATGCCAGAGTTCCATAAAAACTCTCCACACTCCAAAAAAGCCTCTGCCAATTCGCGGATAGGTTTCTCGGTAAAGCACTTCACCTTGCATATCTTATCAGCGTTGGAGCGCTGTATATATCCATAGCCTGTTTCTGGTCGTGTAGGCTCTATGCCAATGGTCATTAGAACGGGGTTCTGGGCGATGAACTCCAATGAGCTCTCGACGACCTTTGTGAATTCTACCTCGTTGAGTATCAGATGGTCAGATGGCGTTACTATTATCTCGGCATCGGGGTTTTTGTGTCGCAGATAGTAGGATGCATAGGCGATGCAAGGAGCGGTATTGCGACCTATAGGCTCGCATAGGATTTGCTCCTCGCTAAGCTCTGGGATATGCTCTAAAACGAGCTCCTTATAGCGACGATTGGTGACAACGATAAAGTTCTCTATTGGGACAATATTGGTAAATCTCTCGAATGTGTGGCGTATGAATGAGCGCCCAGTGCCGAGAATATCCAAAAACTGCTTAGGACGGTTCTGTCTGCTCATAGGCCAAAAGCGTTTTCCTACACCGCCCGCCATAATCACGCAATATCTGTTGTTTTTCATCCCTTTTTTATCCCTTAAATTTTACAAATTTACCCTATGATAGTGGATAAACCCACTCGATGCGATAGGAGTTGTAAAGATTTCTGCGTAGAAACCATTATTATAATGGCAAAGATAGAAAAATTTTTGTATCTTTGCAAAATCTTTGGTGCGATAATATCGAAGATATAGCACTATTAGAGTAGAACTAACTATTATTGAGATTATGAAAATTAGGCTGTTCACTATACCAAATATGCTTACACTCGCAAACCTTGTGTCGGGTGCTATAGCTGTAATCGTCACGTTGCAGTACCACAACTACACTCTTGCCCTCGGCTTGGTGGTCTTGGCTGCAGTGTTTGACTTCTTGGATGGTTTTGTGGCGCGACTACTCCACCAGCAGTCTCCTCTCGGTGTTCAGCTCGATTCGTTGGCAGACGATGTAACCTTTGGTCTTGTGCCGGCGTTGGTGATGTTCGATATGTATGGTAGCTCGACCTCGTACTATGGTTGCGAGTGTGCTGTGATGGGCTATTTGGGCTATGCGACACTGCTTATCGCAGCCTTCTCGGTGTTGCGTCTTGCGAAGTTTAACATCGACACTACGCAGTCTACCGAGTTCTCAGGCTTGCCAACACCAGCAAATGCATTGTTGTTATTGTCGCTTGCGATGTTATGCCAGAATGGCTATATCTCGCTATATCAGGAGCATATCTTGCTCCTATCAGTGGCTATGTCGTTGCTGTTGATTAGCCCAATACGTATGTTTGCGCTTAAGTTCAAGGGCTTCGGCTGGGGAGGTAACGAGCTACGCTATCTGTTCCTTCTTGTCTCGGCTTTGATTATCGCCTTTATGCCTGTGTACTCGGTGGCGATTATAATCACTCTATATATCGTGGTGTCAACCGTAAAGTGGTTGTTTGGAAAGAAGGGGGAAAATTAGTGTGCGATGAGTAGGTTGACTAAGATAGTTGCGGTTTTGTGTTTGGTTGTAGCATCGCTACTGCCCGAATACTCATACGCCCAGCTCGATGCTGCTGCACTGCAGAGAGCGCAGCGCCATCAGCAGAATGGTATGGGGCAAGGTATGGGAATGGGTATGGGTACCAATATGCCTGGCGATCAAAATATGATGGGTGACGGTACTGAGGGTGAGCAGAGTGGTGACACTACCCAGACCAAAGAGAAGCGCGAGAAAAGAGCCTTGGAGTCCTACTACTTCAACGATACTGTGCGTGCTCTGCGTAATTGGGTGTGGACCATCGACAGCGACTTCGATAGAGTGAATATTATGCCTCTGGATACTACCCTGCAGGATTGGCGTATAGACTATGTCTTCTACCGCAAGGGTGTTGGAGATATGGCTCTTGGAGGTCTTGGTCAGTCGTCGCAACCAATAAATTGGTTTGACCGTCGTCAGAGCAACAATTTTGTCTTTGCCCGAAGCTACGATGCCTACACCGCACGTGTGGACAATGTGCCATTCTATAACTGCAAAACACCATTCTCGAACTTGACATACCTCGAGTCGGGACAGAAGCGTTACCGCGAGGAGCACTTCGAGCTTGTGCATACGCAGAATATAGATCCTTCGACCTCGGCAAATATCACCTATAGAGCTCGTAGCACTATGGGCCAGTATGATTGGCAGCGCACCAAGAACCACGCCTTGTCGTTGGGCTTCGCACATACGGGTAAGCGCTACTCTATCCACGCCGCCTACATCAACAATCTCATAGATGCACGCGAGAATGGTGGTGTCGTGGGCAAGTGGGCTATTGCCGATACTACCTTCGAGATGCCTTCGGGTGTGCCTATGCGTTTGGCTTCAGCAAAGGCGGAGAACCACTATCGTAACAACGCTGTCGTCATCAAGCAGGCATACGCCATACCTTTGCAGCGTGTTACGGAGTACGACTTCTCTATAGCCGACCTCTCGGCAATATATATCGGTCATCAGTTGGAGTATAACACTTGGTCTAAGGTCTACACCGACCAGCGTGCAGACTATACCGACCTTCGCGGTCACTACAACGAGGAGACTGGCAAGTGGGAGCGTGTCGATGGCTTGGAGTACTACGATAATTGGTATATTGACCCTCGTAAGTCGCGCGACTCAATCTCTGAGCGACTGCTATCCAACAAGTTCTATGTGCAGGTGCAGCCGTGGGATAGAGATGGTGCGATTTCCACAATAGATGGAGGTGTTGGTATCGACCTACACACCTATTCATACCTACGCCTTGAGGACTATGTGGCGGGTAGGGTAACTAAAGATAAGCGTACCTCGTGGTATATGTATGGTGCCACGGGTGGTAAGATTAAAAGATATGCAGACTGGGGTGTAAATGCAAAGTACTACCCATCGGGCTATCGTGGCGGAGACTTCTCAATGGACGGAAACGTGGTGTTGAGAGCCTATATCCGCGAACTTCCTTTGATTCTCAGCGGACGCTTCAAGCAGGAGTTCCGTTCGCCAGCCTACTGGCAGGAGAGTCTATTCTCAAACCATTATATGTGGTTTAACTCCTTTAATAAGGAGTCTGAAACTCGTTTAGAGGTAAACTTCTCGGTTCCATCTATCGCGTTGGAGCTGGGGTTGTGGCAGGGTATTATGAGCGATATGATTTACTATGATGGAAATAGTAACATTCGCCAGAGCTCTGATGTTGTGAGCCTCACGAGTTTGTATGCTCGCAAGGATTTCCGCGTTGCGGGATTCCATTTTGACCATAGGGCATTGGTGCAAATCTCATCGAATGAGAGTGTGCTTCCAGTACCAGCATTTAGTGCTTACCTCTCGTACTACTACGAGTTCTGGGTTAAGCGCGATGTGCTACGAGTGCAGTTGGGTGTTGACGCACGATACAATACGTCGTACTACGCCCCAAGTTACAATCCTGCGCTCTCGGCCTTCTTCAATCAGCGCGAGGCAAGAGTGGGTGACTACCCCTATGTCGATGCCTATTTGTCGGCCAAGTGGAAGCGTATGCGTATCCTGCTGAAGTATCAGCACTTGAATCAGGGACTATTTGGCAATGGTGAGTACTTCCAGGTTGCTCGCTATCCGCTAAACCCAGGAATGTTCAAGATGGGTATCTCGTGGTCGTTCTACGACTAACGATGTGTTTTGCCCGGTATAAGCTGCCCACAAACTAATATAAAATGCTCAAAAGACTATTGTTTGTGGTTCTGTCCGTAGCACTTATTGCTGCGTATGAATCAGCTATTGGTCAGCCACAAGAGATTAATACTCCTACAACCGAGGAGGCGTTGGCTGCAACCCAGAAACTTAACGTGCAAACCCCTACTGTAGAGGAGGAGCCCAACTATCTTATTTCGCCTTTCGACGATATTATGCGTAAGGTAGGAGAGGAGCAGGGGCAAGATTGGCGATTTATGAGTGCTATAGCCTATAGCGAGTCGCGTTTTATTGAGAATCTTGAGTCTGGTCAGGGTGCTAAGGGTATTATGCAGATACGCCCTGTTGTCGCACGTCACTTTAATGTGCCTGTTGAGAGTATCAACGACACTGAAACAAATGTCCGTCTGGCTGGTATGTTGCTCTCTGAGCTAAGCGATATGCTTCGTTTACCGCTCTCTACCCCAGAGCAGGACCGACTAAGTATTATCCTTGCAAGCTATAATGCAGGTATCGGACACGTTCTTGATGCACGTCGTTTGGCGCGTATGGAGGGTGCTAACCCAAATTCGTGGGCAGATGTAAGCCACTATTTGGCGCTTAAGAGTAGCCCCGACTACTACGAGAGGGATATCGTCCAGTGCGGTAAATTCACTGGTATAGGTCAAACTTCAAGTTATGTAAAGCAGGTGATGCGTAAGTATAATCAGTACAAATCACTGTAATTTCTTGTGATAAGGGGCATACCTTTGTCCCATCCCAAAAGTAAGACCCCACGGGCTGTACTGAAGTGTACTATCCCGTGGGGATCTTCTTTTGCGATAGAACAAATCTAACCCCTTCTGACAAGAAATTAGGTCGTGCTGCCCTGAGGGTTTGTGTCTGTTTCGCTTGTGCCAAGCGACAGCTACGCTGAAAGGGCAAAAGAGGCAGAAGCGGCAGAAAGGGTTTTACTAATTACTAATTCCCCCTTTGGCCCCTCAGGCCTCTTAGGCCCCTTAACTCCCCTTCATGCCCTTTTATAAATCTCGCGCGAAGCGCTCCACACTTTTGAGGCAAAACTTCGTAATGCCTCGACTTTGCTACGGCTCGGCAGAACAAGTACACTTGCTCTGCTCTCGCCTTAATCGCAAAGTTCACTTTTCACTTTATAAATATGCGTCGCAGACACCACACTTTTCAGTTTTCACTTTTCACTTTACAAAAAGTGGGTCCAGCCGAAGCTGAACCCACTCTATGTATAATATGTATATCGCGCGGTTATAGCACTCTATGGTACTCCAGAAACTCGCGCACCTTAGCCCAGTCAACCACTGGACGACGAACGCCATCGATAAACTTAATAGGGCATCCCACAGCGCAGTCGTCGATATAGTAGTCTGCATATACCTTTACCGACTCTGTCCACTCTGCCTGCTCAGGGTTCTTGTTGACACCCCAAAGCTCTATCTCTCGTTGCTTAAACCAGCGTAGTGCAGCATCGAGCTTCGTGCCCGAGCGCATTGTATACAGCACAATGCGGTGTCCCTTTTTATTAAGGTCTCGGAGTGTGGCTACAGCACCCTCAACAGCAAGGCCAACGGCAGGGTAGTCGTGCTCTACGCACGTGCCGTCGAAGTCTACTGCGATAATTAGTGACTCCATACTCTAAAATTATTTGTTACCAGTAATCTTTGACAACAAGCGTGTTAGTATGCTCTGCTTTTCGCTATTGTCGTAGTATCCGTAGCCATACTTGTGGCTGCTCTGAGTTGCGCTATTAAGCACTGTGCACATATTGTGGAACTTCTTTTCGCGGTACAATGCCTCGATTTCTGGCAACTCACGACGATCCAATAGGCCCTGGCGGATAACATATACCGTTAGGTCTACAGCGCGATCCATAATTAGGGCATCTGCAACAGCCATTGCTGGTACGCTATCGATGATAACATAGTCGTACTTCTCGCGAAGCAGTGCGATAAGCTCATCCATACGCTCCGACATAAGCATCTCGGCAGGGTTTGGTGGCTTAGGACCTGCATATATGCAGTCGAGATTTGTATTCTCGTCGCTAGGTGTGATTATATCCTCCCACGACTCGATGCTACCACTTAGGTAGCTTGTGATACCACGGCGGTTGTTGTGCTGTCCCATACTCTTGGTGAGCGTACGTAGACGAAGGTCGAGGTCAATAAGTACCACGCTCTTACCCGATGATGCGAGTGTGTATGCGAGATTTGATGATACAAACGACTTACCACTGTGTGGTATCGACGATGTGAACATTATAACCTGCACCTTCTTGTTCACCGACATAAAGCTAAGATTTGTTCGTAGCAAACGGAATGACTCCGAGAGTGCATCGCGGCTATCCTCGCGAACAACAATACCTCTGCAAACCTTGCCAGCATACTGAGGTATATCGCCCAAATATGGAATAGTAAGCGCATTGTCCAAGTCGCGACGTGAGCGTACCTTAGTATTCATTATCTCGCGCACATAAAGGAGTCCAAGCGGGATGCAGATACCTATCACGACTGCGAAGATAAGGATGATAGAGCTACGTGGGCTCACAGGGATATTGCTACCGTATGCGTGGTCGATAACACGTGCATTACTCTCTGCTGTAGCCTCCGATAGGGCATTCTCCTCAAGTTTAGTAAGGAGGTAGATATATAGCTCCTCCTTAACCTTCTGCTGGCGAGCCTTAGAGAGTAGCTCCATCTCCATTGTCGGAGAGCTCTGAAGGCGCTTATCTACAGCCTTCTGTTCGCGCTCAACACGCTCCTTTTGCAGCTTAAGACTCTCGATATGAGACTCCAACGATGCAATTACAGCGCTATGAAGACCAGCAATCTGGTTGCCAAGGTCGATGATTGTTGGGTTTGATGGTGATGATGCTGTAAGAAGGCGCTTGTACTCAAGGAGGCTCTTGTTGTACTGCTCAATCTGTGCTACCAAACCCGACGATACGCCACTGATGCTAACGGCGGATGCTGGGATAAGGGCATTTGTCTTATCGCTATCTCGGAGGTAGTTTAGGATGTATGTTGTCATCTCCAAGTTAGCCTCCAACGATAGGGCATTCTCCTTTAGCTTTGCGGTCTCCTCAGCTCTTAGCGATGCCTCCTGTGATGGGCTAAAGATGCTGTTATCCTGCTTGAACGATGCGATATCTACATCGGCATTGTTAAGCTCCTCGCCCAAGGTTTGTAGACGCTCCAAGATAAACTCCTCGGTGAGGTTCGATACCGCCTGCTTATCCTCGATAGCATCTCTGTCGTATGCGTCGATAACACCGTTAAGGATATGCTCGGCACGTAGAGGTACCTCGTCAACCATGCTAAGTGTTATTACCGAAGCCATCTTATCCACAATATTACAATTCAGACGCTTGCGATACGACTCTGTGATATCGTTAATTGGGTACTGGGCTACGTTGATAACCATCTTACGATTCTGCTCTAAGTATGGTGTTGCCGCAGTTACGATATTACCAAATGGGGTAGCGATGGTATCTCCAATCTTTGCTGTTACGCTGTAACCCTCATTGTCTTTGAAGTCTGTGAAGGTGATATCGTCGTTATCCTTGATGCGATACTTGAAGCTTACGGCTTCATTAGGCTTTGAGTCGATAAATTCGATGGTTACAGGTGTGCGACCATACATATCTACTGTGCGTAGACCGCTCTTTGCGCTGTATCGGGTGTCTAGGTTGTATCGTTTAACCACCTGCTCCATAATACGACGCGACTGGAAGATGTGAATCTCGTTATCTACCGAGCGACGACCTATGCCACCAAGCACATCGTTAAAGGCTGTAATCTCGCTACCTGAGCCCTTGCGGGTATCCTTTACCACGACTGTTGCGGTACGCATATAGGTCTTAGGTGTAGAGGCAAGGTAGTATAGTGCAACACCTCCACATACAGCTATTGATAGTATAAACCAATACCACTTACGTAGTACGAGTTCTATGAACTCTTGTATCGAGAAGGTGCTCTTGGTTGTCTCTACCTTCTCGTTTTTATCCATTCTATCTGTCATGCCTTAAAGTTTTTACAAGATTACGGTTAGGAATGTTGCCAATGATATAGCTGTTGATGTAAGCGATATCCAGAACGAACGATTCTGATTAATCTCAGATGTTGCAGCCTTATATTTGTTAGGGTTTACAATAACCACATCGTTTTGCTCAAGGTAGTAGCAAGGAGAGTTAAAGACCTCTGGAGAGCGTAGGTCGAGGGTAGTAACGACATTCTTACCATCCTTCTCGCGTACAACTAAAACATCGTTTCGGTTACCATAGATAGTCATATCACCTGCCAACGCCAACGCCTCGAAGATTGTGATTTGGTCGTAGCGGATATCGTAGCGACCAGGTTTGTTTACCTCACCCAAAATAGAGAGTGTGAGTGATGCAAAACGTACGTTTACGTTAGGGTCTTGTATGTAGCCGCCATTGCGAATTAGCTCCTCGATGCTTCTTGCGAGCTCCTCGCGTGTAAGACCTGCGCACTTCACCTTGCCCAAGATAGGCATCACAACATATCCCTCGCTATCGACTGTTAAGGTCTGGATGCTGTTCTCACCGTTATTGGTCTGAGAGACCAGCGCACCTGTTAGGGCGTTGAAGTTCGACGAAGAGTTGAAAGGGATAGCTAACTCAGGGTTTTTGCTATTTACCACAATCTTAATCTGGTCAAGAGGCTTAATCTTGATAATGCTATTTTCTGCAATTACGCTCTCTGCACCACTCTCCGCATTCTGCAGGTATAGCACATTTCGCTGGGCGTTGCAACTACACATAAAGAGTGCAAGCACGATAAGTAATTTGTAAAACTTCATAATTATCTTTCTGTTTTTATTATTTCGGCACTAAATAGCCCGCAAATATAATAAATTATATTGGAAAAACCTACAACTCTATCCTTAAACTCCGTTTTGACCATTATTTATTATCTATTGACTCTATTGCCTGCTTGTTTAGTTGAGGTGAGATTCTCTATTTGAGTTGTAATTAGTACTCTAAATTTGGAAATGCTAAAAATTTTTCATAGATTTGCAAATTATGCTACGACTACGATACATATCAAATATAGCTATAGTCTTCCTATTTGCGCTCTGTCACTTTGCAGTGGCAGTGGTGAGTCGTTCGCTTCACTACTACGATGATATACCTCTAACCATCCTCACGATTTTGATGGTTATTGTGGTAGCGATGAATAATAAGACGAGGACCGATATTATGGCAATCCTCACTATGGTTGCCACGCTTTTGGGTTTTGTTATTGGCTCTTGGCTGCGTAGCCCGATGAGGGTTTGGGTTGAGAGTGATCTGCTTGCTCCGGCTATATCAACGTTCATCATAACTATGGTCTTGGGTGTGTTGATAGATATCATCACCATACGTGTTAAACGTCTGCGCAGTAGCGATAATAACTTCACCCTTGCACCGCGACATATTGTAACTGTAGGACTCTCGATTCTAATCCTTCGAATGGGTTATGTGGTGATGGATCGAGCTGGGATATTTACCGAGAATATGCTTCTTGATAAGATCCTAAACATTGTGGTTAATAGTTGGGCGGTGTTATTGCTTTTGGCGGGAAATATTATACTTACAATACAGATATCAAAGCATAAGAAGTCCGAGAGCCGTAACTCCTATACAGCTACGCTAATAGTTCTTGTGTCGTCGTTGATAATCCCGTTGCTTACAACGTTTATTGTCTACTTCGATGTGCCCTATTTTAACTCGCAGTTTACCACCCTCACCGACTTTGTTCAACTACTCTCTGCGGCGCTTATTATAGACCTGATAATCATTACGATATGCTATTTTGTGCAGATGTATATTATCTCGTATCAGAGGCTTCGTGAGGAGCGTGAGCAGAAGCATCGCTCGGAGTATCAGTATGAGCGTTTGAAGCAGCAGATAAATCCCCATTTCTTGTTCAATTCGTTGGGTATTCTCGACTACCTTGTACAGGAGCAGCAGACCGAGCGTGCGAGTGCTTTTATACATAAGCTCGCGGGGATGTATCGATATATGTTGAGCAACGACCAGAAGCCTCTTGTAAAGCTTAGCGAGGAGCTCGATTTCACGGGTAAGTACATCGACCTTATCAAGGAGCGATTTACAGAGGGTGTGGTTATTGTTGTGGATATTCCAGAGCAGATGTATGATAGTAGCGTTGTCCCCTGTGCCCTGCAGTTGTTAGTGGAGAATGCCACAAAGCATAATATCGTAAGCCAAGATATGCCGTTGACTATCTCTATTGGCGTAGAGGGTGAGTGGATTGTAGTGAAAAATAATCTTCAGCAGCGTACGCATGGTCAGCCATCTACGCATTTGGGATTGGAAAATATACGCCGACAATATCAGGATATAACTGGAAAGAATATTGTGGTGGAGAAGAGTGATACAGAATTTATAGTTAAACTACCAAAGGTATGATAAAGATACTTATTGTAGAGGATGAGATACCAGCTCAGATAAACCTTAAAAAACTTATTG
Source organism: Alistipes sp. (assembly GCA_045656185.1). Classification (GTDB taxonomy): domain Bacteria; phylum Bacteroidota; class Bacteroidia; order Bacteroidales; family Rikenellaceae; genus Alistipes. The sequence continues at coordinate 17,198 of JAZOQR010000012.1, forward strand.
ACAAGCATTGTACTAATAGCGTTGTAGTCTCGACGCTAAGTTCTGTACGCTCAGCTATTAAGTGGTTGGAGGATAACCCTGATGGGGCTGACGTTATATTTATGGATGTGGAGCTTTCGGATGGTATCTGCTTCGATATATTCGACAAGATAAGTGTTAATACACAGGTAGTTATAACAACTGCTTATGATAACTATGCCATTAAGGCTTTTCGTGTCAACTCAACAGATTATCTGTTAAAGCCTATCACCGATAGCGACTTTGTCACTGCCTGGGAGCGCTGCAAGGAGCGCATCGAGCACAACACAACACCAAGTATGGAGACGTTGATGGATGCTATCTTAAAGGTGGGTGGTAAGGATCGAGAGTATAAGAAGCGCTTTATCGTGAAGGCTGGCGAGAAGATTATCATCATTCCCGTTGAGGATATTGCATATTGCTACTCAGAAGAGAAGAGTACCTACGCTGTTAATTTCGCAGGTACTCGTCGTCTGTTGGATTACTCGTTGGATATGGTGCAGGATATGCTTGATCCTAAGCGTTTCTTCAGAGTATCACGTAGTTGTATCGTCTCTATTAATGCTATCGAGAATATCTCTAAGCATCTCGGTACGCGCCTTAAGCTTCAGCTAAATCCTCGCACTGAGGAGGATGTTGTTGTTAGCCGTAGCCGCACCTCAGATTTTCTTCTATGGCTCGATAACAACTAACGCTGCTTTCGAGCTTTTATACCAAATACGCACCACCTTACAAATGGTATCCTTCTAAGAATCTCCCAAAGAAGGAATGAGCCACTAAAGGTGGTTACTATCGTGATTAGATAGATGCTCCACGTTGGTAGGTCGCTTGCTTTGAGTAATATGCAGGTGGCTGAGCATATTGTCATATGTACGATGTAGACTCCAAAGCTGCTACGCGCCATATAGGATGTAAACGGCGTGCTCCTATCCGCCCAGCGTTTGAAACCTCCGAACATTGCTAAAATACTTGCCCAGCAGAATAGTGCGCATAATGGGCTCTGCAAAACGTCGGGTAGGGTGTAGTCTACACCATAGTATTTTGTACCAAATGCTGTGGCCGACATTAGGGCTATCACAATTAGTATCTTTGCCTTCGATGCGAGGTAGTCGTGTATGGCCTCCGAAGAGAAGATATAATATCCCATTAAGAAGGTGGTAAAATAGAATATCGGTCTATACAAATTCAAAAGTCCCATCGCTGCCGAAGGGTTGTCTACTTGTGTCCATGACGCGATATATAGCAGAGCGAAAACGGCTATCAAAACAAGCATTACTCCATACTTGGGTAGTGATGATAGCCATCTGTCAACTCTATCAACATCAAGTGCTTTGCGAACCAATAGTAGGAGCAGTGAGAAAGCAAATAGGTCTTGAATAAACCATAGATGGGCCGTGCCACTTGGAAGATAGATTAGGTACATCACCCAACCTGGCGTACCCTCTGGTAGCGTAATGCCGCTGTTCATCGTATTTATCATTCCCAGTATCCAGCCAAAGACCGCAATTCCGATTGTCGAAGGTATAAGCAGTTTGCGTCGACGCTCTATGCGAAACTCCTTTGTGGTGTGGTGGCATAGTGCATAGCGCGAAGATGCTCCCGCCACAACAAATAATGTTGGCATAAACCACGGATTGAGTAGTGTGCAAATTATATCTTGCCACTGAGTTGTTTCCTTATTAGCAATGGCACCAAATACCCCTAAACCATTGTAGTTGTAGAATACGTGATACAACAACACGAGTAGCACCACTACCCAGCGTATGTTGTCCATAAAATAGTATCTCTTTCTCTCCATGGCTTTGCTACTTAAATACCTCCTCTACCGCATCATCAAAGACTTTAGTCTTTACTAGGGCTATTCCCTTGGTAATATCACCTAATACAAGGAGTGAGTCTCCAGGCTTAAGGCCAAACACCTCTCGAGCCTCTTTGGGGATTACAATCTGTCCTTTGTCCCCAATCTTTACCACACCAAAAATCTGCTTTTCCTGATCATTTCCCATAGTTGTAATAGTTTGATAAGTTAGAAAAGTTGGAAATCTCCCACAAAGGTAGTCAAATTATTTTTATATCCAAATCAGCCTCTCTGTAAGCTTCACTCTGCCTAAGCTTATGTATTAGGCGAAGCGAGCTAATTTGTCGCCATTCGGTTTGATAATTTGCCGACTCGTCGCGATTTTCTCTCATTTGGTCGAAAATTATTTGTTTGTTTCTCTTTTTATGATAATATTTGTAGTCATAGCAAAGTGTATATATTAAAAATATTTAATAATACGCTCATATTATTGTATAATTTGACGAAATAACTTAAACTAAATAGACGGATATGCAAAAACCTAATCTATCGTTTTGGCAGATGTGGAATCTAAGTTTTGGATTCTTTGGCGTACAGATCGCGTATGCGCTTCAGAGCGCTAACATCAGCCGTATTTTTGCAACGTTGGGTGCAGACCCACACACTTTGAGTATCTTTTGGGTGTTGCCTCCATTGATGGGTATGATTGTGCAGCCTATCGTAGGCGCTATGAGCGACAAAACTTGGTGTAAGTGGGGTCGTCGTAAGCCATACCTCTATGTGGGTGCGATTGTAGCCATTATCGTGATGGCGCTACTTCCAAACTCTGGAAGTTTCGAGATGACTGTTAAGGCAGCGTTGGCGTTTGGTGCTATTATGTTGATGTTGCTCGACACCTCTATCAACATGGCAATGCAGCCATTCAAGATGATGGTTGGTGATATGGTTAACGAGGAGCAGAAGACGCAGGCCTTCTCTATCCAGAGCCTTCTTTGTAATGCTGGTTCGTTGGTGGGTTACGTTCTTCCATACTGTCTCACATGGATTGGTGTTCAGAACATCGCTCCAGAGGGTCAGATTCCAGATTCTGTAACTTGGTCATTCTATATCGGTGCTGCAATTCTTATCCTTTGCGTTCTCTACACAGGAGCTAAGGTTAAGGAGTGGAATCCAGAGGAGTATGCTAAGTACAACAATCTCAAACCTGAGGATGCTGAGCAGAAGACGGGTCTTATTAGCTTGCTTTTCAAGGCTCCTAAGGTCTTCTGGCAGATTGGTCTTGTGCAGTTCTTCTGCTGGTTTGCCTTCTTGTTTATGTGGACATACACCACAGGAGGTATTGCCGAGAATGTTACCGTATGGAATACTATCGACACTAATACACCTGAGTATCAGGCTGCGGGTGACTGGACAGGTGTTCTATTTGCTATTCAGGCTGTAGGCTCAATTCTTTGGGCGTTGGCAATTCCACGTTTCCGTAACGTTAAGGTTGCCTACTCGTTGAGTTTGGTGCTTGGAGCTATTGGTTTTGCCTCTACATACTTTATCCACGATCAGTATATGCTTGCCGTATCATTCTTGTTGATAGGTTGTGCATGGGCTGCAATGTTGGCACTACCATTTGCTTTGCTCACTAATTCACTCTCTGGAAAGTCGCTTGGTTCGTATATGGGTCTTTTCAACTGCACAATCTGTCTTCCACAGATTATTGCATCGTTGGTTGGTGTGGCAATTATGGGTTACCTCGGTAAGGAGGTCTTTGTTGATGAGTTGGAGTATCCAAATAGTCCTAAGATTGAGGATTGTACGCTTGTAGCTACTTACGAGGATGGCACAGATGCTTACTATGTAATGAGCTATGATGCGGATAATAAGCGTTTCGTTGCTGACAATATCCACTCTGCAGTTGTATCTGGTACTAATAGCTTCCGTCTTGTGGCTAACGATGGCAAGGATGAGTATGCTGTGAATAATATTGTAGCAACTTCGGATATTGCTCCAAATACTGCCTTTGGTCTTACACACAAGTCTAAGGATGTGGAGATTAAGAATATCCGTGTTAAGAAGAGTGACGAGGATGGTAATGTCGTAGCGTTGGATGAGATTATGACTGCATACTTCTATCCTGGTTGTGACCGTCTCTTTATGATGGAGAAGGGTTGGATAAACGAGGGTAGTGTTTACTCTGTTTGTCCAGTTTGTGGTTATAGCATTAGCGTAAACGAGGATGTTTACAACAGCTTCGATAAGAGCTTGCCAGTATGTACATGTGGTGCTAATATGGTTAAGAGTCACAATATCGACCAGATTATGCCAAAGGCTACAAGTGGTCAGATAACTATGCTTCTTATCGCTGCTGGTGCTCTTTTGCTTGGTGCTTTGGCGGTATTTGGCATTAAGACTAAGCGTGATGCTTAATATAGGGTATAAACAACAAATCTAAATAAAAATTATTAACTAAACTAACACACTATGAGAAAATTCTTGACTATGTGTTTGGGTCTTGCACTCCTTGCGATTGCAGTTCCCGCTCAGGTGTTTGCCCAGTCGGGTAAATTCGAGGTGAAGGGTGTGGTAGTTGACACATTCGGCACTCCAGTTATTGGTGCTACTGTTATCGAGCAGGGTACTACTAATGGTGTTACTTCCGATGTTAACGGTCAGTTTGTACTGAAGGTTAAGAGCGGTCAGTCGATTGTATCAATTAGCTACATTGGTTACTTGACTAAGGAGCTTGCAGCGTCGTCTACAGAGTTGCAGCGTGTAGTCCTTGAGGAGGACTCGGCTATGATCGACGATGTTGTGGTTATTGGTTACGGTACCGTTAAGAAGAATGACCTTACAGGTTCTGTTGTTGCGGTTAAGGCCGAGGACATCAACCGTGGTGCTATCGTATCTACACAGGATATGATGCAGGGTAAGGTTCCAGGCTTGCAGGTCATCCCTGGCGACGGTGGTCCTAACTCAGGTGCTACTATCCGTATCCGTGGTGCTGCGTCTTTGAATGCCTCAAACGACCCACTTATCGTTATCGACGGTGTGCCTGTAGCGAGTGATGCTGGTTCTGGTATGGCTAACCCATTGTCATTGGTTAACCCTAACGATATTGAGTCATTCACCGTTTTGAAGGATGCTTCTGCAGCTGCTATCTACGGTTCACGAGCTTCTAACGGTGTCATCATCATCACCACTAAGAAGGGTAAGGGTAATAAGATTAACGTATCATACAACGGCTCTATGAGTGTCTCAACTAATGTTGATAGAATGCAGGTTATGACACCATCGCAGTATGTTGATTTTATTGATACTCATTTCCCAGCAGGTACTGCTAATGGTGATAATATTGCTAAGTTCCGTGGCGAGGAGTTGACCGATTGGCAGAGCCTTATTTTCCGTACAGCCTTGTCACACGACCATAATGTAAGCCTTTATGGTAACTACGACAACGCTAAGTATTGCGACGAGTTGCCATACCGTGTTTCACTTGGTTACACAGGCCAGCAGGGTACATTGCATACATCGAAGTTCGATCGTGCGACACTCGATGTAAACTTTGCACCTAAGTTCTTCAACGAGCACCTTACTGTATCGTTGAATGCTAAGGGAGTTTACACCCACCAGAACTATGCTGACGGTGGTGTTGTAGGTACTGCAGCATTCTTTAACCCAACTGTAGACCCATACTGGCGACAGGATAACGGTGATATTGATTATAGTACAACCAATGGTTACTACAATATCAATCTTAATGAGGGTAATGATGTTGGTATCTCAGCTGGTGATGGTGAGCAGTTCTCTGCTAACAGCCTTGCATCACTCAACCCATTGTCAATGCTATATGATGTAGATAAGTATTCTCAGACATATCGTACATTGGGTAACTTGACATTCGATTATAAGGTACACGGTTTCGAGGCTTTGCGCTTTAACCTTAACCTTGGTATGGATTGGTCTGAGACTAAGGAGCATGATGGTGTAAAACCTGGCTCTGTACAGGCATATCGTGACTCTGATGCAAAGGGTGTAGGTAAGTACACTAAGAAGTATTGGTTGCGTCGTAACCACGTGTTGGATTTCTATGCTAACTTCAACGAGACATGGGGTGACCACAACTTGGATGTTATGGCTGGTTACTCTTGGCAGCACTTCTATGGTGGTAACCGTGATGTAACTTACTACAATGAGACACACAAGCAGTATGAGAAGAGTACAGGTGCTTTCAGTCAGGAGGAGAGCTTCCTTGTATCATTCTACAGCCGTTTGAACTATTCGTATGCCTCACGCTACTTGTTTACATTCACTATGCGTGCCGATGGTTCTTCAAAGTTTGCTAAGGATAATCGTTGGGGTTACTTCCCATCAGCAGCCTTTGCTTGGAACATCAAGGAGGAGTCGTTCTTGGAGGATGTAGAGGCTGTATCTACTTTGAAGTTGCGTTTGGGTTATGGTGAGACAGGTCAGCAGGAGATTGGTAACTACAAATATCTTGCAAAGTATGTTCTTTCAGAGAACGATCTTTCACACCAGCCTAATATGGGTAAGGATAATCACGTTACTATGACTGATGAGAATGGTAACATTATCAATGGTAACTCATTTATGCTTTCACCTACTGCATACGATCCAGATATTCGTTGGGAGAGTACAGTAACATACAATGCAGGTATCGATTTCGGTTTCTTAGATGGTTTGGTAGATGGTAGCTTGGATGTATACCGTCGTGATACCCACGATCTTCTAAACTGGGTAACTGTTCCTATGGGAGCAAACTTTGGTACTAACCTATTGACAAACGTAGGTTCTATGCGTAACGAGGGTGTTGAGTTCTCTTTGAACTTCAATCCAGTTCGTACTCGTGATTTGAGCATTCGCTTTGGTTTCAATGGTACATTCCAGAATACAGAGTTCCTAAAGCTTGATAACGGCGAGAATATTATGTGGTTGAATACACTTGGTATTGGTACTGGTGGTATTGACCTCCAGATTCACAAGCCAGGCTACTCTCCATATACATTCGTAACATACGCTCAGGGTTATGATGCTAACGGTAAGCCAATCCAGAATGGTTTGATTGATAGATCTAAGGATGGTAAGATCTCAGAAGATGACCGATATATTACTGATAAGAGTCCATCGCCTGACTTCTTCTATGGTGTAAACTTCAAGGTTAGCTACAAGAATTGGGACTTTGGCTTCAACGGCCACGGCTCTGTAGGTAACTATGTTTATAATAGTTTCTTTACATCTAATTCTTCTGCACGTATTGATACACGTGGTGGTTTGTCTAATTTTGCAACTACAGTGCTTCGTACAGGTTGGATAGATAATACTAATACTACTCCACAGAATACTTCAGATCTCTTCTTGGAGAATGCATCATTCTTCCGTTTGGATGATATCAACCTCGGTTACACATTTGGTAAGCTTGGTAACACTGATTTGAAGTTGCGTGTTGCTGCGGGTGTTCAGAATGTATTTGTTCTAACAAAGTATACTGGTGTAGATCCTGAGGTTTCAAACCTATCAGGTGTTGATGGTACTATTTGGCCACGTCCACGTACCTATTCAGTACGTCTAAACCTTAATTTCTAATCGATTAAAACAGAATAACAATGAAGACAAAATATATTGTTACTTTAGCAACTGCGCTATTGGCTTTGGCTTCGTGTGTTAAGGATCTTGAGACAGTGCCATTGAATCCGTGGGATCCAACAGCTGATGCTGTATATGGTACTAATCGCGTAGCTTATGTACAGGGTCTTGCACGACTATATTTCAACTTCACTACCAACGATACTACTGATTTGTCAGTATCAGATGCGGGTGCTTCGGAGCTTATCCGTTCATTCTGGAGCTGTCAGGAGGTATCTACCGACGAGGTAAAATGTGCGTGGACAGATACGTGGGCTAAGGCTATCAACACTAACACATATAGTGCAAGTGATAATAATGATATGACATACGCTGTCTTTGTGAGAACATTGCAGGGTGTATCATACGTAAATGAGTATCTTCGTCAGACAGACCCTCAGAGACTCTCAATTCGTGGTGTTGACGATGAGCTTAAGAAGGATATTGAGGGTTTCCGTGCTGAGGCTCGTTTCCTTCGCGCTTACTTCTATTGGATGGCTATGGATATCTTCGGTGACGTGCCATTTAATACTGAGAAAGATGCTTTTGGTACGTTGCCAGATCAGAAGTCTCGCAAGGAGGTATATGACTTTATTGTAGCTGAGTTGGAGGAGTTGGTTGCAGAGGATTCTGCAATGCCTGAGGCTGCCTCTAACCGTCCTCGTGCCGATAAGGGTTCTGCTCTTGGTCTTTTGGCTCGTGTATATCTCAACGCTGAGGTTTACACAGGTACTCCTGCTTGGGATGAGTGTCGTGAGACTTGTGAGAAGATTTACGACTTGAACCAGTACACTTTGTGTAACAATTATGCCGATATGTTCCGTGGTGATAATGGTGAGAACCCTGATGCATATAACGAGTTCTTGTTGTCAGCATACTATGATCAGGATATTGCTCACTCATGGGGTGGTGCTACATATCTAACTTGTGGTGCAGCAGATCCAGGTGAGATCCTTGAGAAGACAGATGTAATTCACGATATCAAGATTGATACTATTGAGTACAAGAAGAAGAGTGATTACAAGGCTGATAAGGGTCACGAGGTGATTTACAAGGACACCGAGAAAGATTGGAGATTTGAGCGAGATAGTGCTGTTGTACGTAAGGATACTATCTATAAGCATATCTCTCGATTGGGTGTTGGTAATGGTTGGACTGGTTTGCACGTACACGAGAACTTTGTAAATACTCATTTTGATCCACAGAATGTTGTTTGGAGTGGTCAAAAGGATGAGGATGGTAATGCGCTTGTAGAGAGTCATGATATTGCAGATCAGCGTGGTTATGCTTTCCATACAGCTCGTCGTAAAGGTGGTTCGTTCACTAAGTTAGAGAATACATTCTTCGAGGGTTGGGGTTGTTGGAAGTATAATAACATCCCACACAATGAGGATGGAGCTACTTATTGGGAGCGCACAGGTAGCCCTGATAAGGCAACAAATATCGACTTCCCATTGATCCGTTTGGGTGAGATTCACCTTATCTATGCTGAGGCGTGTCTTCGTTCAGGTAAGAATGTCGCTCTTGCACAGAATAAGATGAATGAGTTGGCAGCACGTACTGGTGTTCCTGCTATCACATTGCCTGCTGGCTGGAGCGATGAGGCTATGCAGATGTTGCGTGAGGAGCGTGGTCGTGAGTTGTATTGGGAGGGTCATCGTCGTACAGACCTTATCCGTTATAACTCATACTATCAGGCTACATATCTATGGCCATTCAAGGGTAATAAGGCTGAGGGATGTGCTTTTGAGGATTTCAAGGTGCTTTTCCCACTTCCATCATCACAGCTTAAGGCAAATCCTGATTGGCATAATCCAATAGGTTATTAGGATATAACAAAAACCATTTTATAAACCTTTTTATTAACTAATTAAATTTTTAACATTATGAAACTTGTAAAGTTTTTCGTAGCAGCATTTGCATCAGTTGCAATGTTGGCAGCATGTGAGTCTCCAGAGGAGAACAAGCAGAACGGTGGTGGCGATGTTATCGTTCAGGAGTACGTTCAGATTTTGTGCGATGTTACTGCATCTGACTGGGATTCAGTAGGTGTATGGGCTTGGGTTGAAGGTGGTGAGAACTTCACTCAGTCTGGTGAGTGGCCAGGTGATCAGCTTACAGAGACTACTGAGGTTGATGGTAAGACTGTTTATATTTGGAACTGCCCTAAGGAGCTTCTTGGTCAGTCAATCCAGTTCATCCTTAACGACTTCAATGGCAATGCTGATGGCGTTATTGAGCAGACTAAGGACTTCACTATCGTTGTAGCTGAGAACTTGCTTGTTGCTCTTACAGAGATGGGCGAGGACGGTAAGTGGTTGATGTCTGGTGGTGAGATCTTTGAGAAGCCAGAGGAGGAGCCAAAGGAGGAGCCAGTAATCGTATTCGGTGACCACACTTATGGTCTTATCGGTTCATTCGCTGCATCTGAGAACTGGTCTAAGGACGTTCTTATGGAGATCGTTAACGGTTGGGCTGTTGCTACAGTTGAGTTGGAGGCAAACGCTGAGTTCAAGGTTCGTCTTGATGGTGATTGGGCAGATAGCTACGGTTTCGCAGCTACTGAGGAGATGGCTGAGTTCCCAGTTGATGGTACACAGTTCCCTGCTACTTACAACGCTGGTAACCTTAAGGTTGCTGAGGCAGGTACTTACGAGGTATCATTCACTATCGAGGGTGAGAACGAGTACTTCAAGGTTTTGAAGAAGTAATTCAACCTTTCTTAACAAAATACCGCGCTTGTGCTTGCGCTTAGGCGCGGTATTACCTTTGGTCGGGCGACTTTGATCGGTCTCCCGACCCCAATTTACAAAGTGAAAACTGAAAACTGAAAACTGAAAAGTGAAAGGTGAAACGGTTTGTGCGCTTTGTGATATATAACTGAAAACTACGAAGATAATATATCAAACTATAGAAAAGAAACAATAATAGATAACTATGAGACTAAAATCACTAATTTTTATTGCGTGTGCTGCAGTAGTGTCGCTATTTGCAGTACATTGTATGTCAAGTGAGGCTCCTGCTAAGTTCGAATTGGGCAATGCTACCGCAGTTGTGCCTATGAATATTAAAGCGGGTACAACGGCTCACTATCTTACAGACTACTACCCATACTGGGTGGGTGCAGATGATGTGAAAACCGCGGATGCGCGTATCACACTAAACAACACCTCTGGCGATTGGTCAGAGTTTGAGCTTACAACAGAGGCAGAGGTGTTGGTATCGACAATCGATGTATGGCACGAGGGCAATGCCCTTGCAGTGGTGGTGCTTGGTGGCAACCGCGACACTAAGGGTAGCTATATGTCTACAACAAAGGTAGAGGATGGTCGTATCGTAGTTGAGGCTACAGCGCCTGTTAAGGAGGCTATTGCTCTATGGCAGAATAAGGCTATCGAGGGCGTTGAGATTGAGGGTAGCACTATCCGTGTTGCTGTGCCAGAGTGCGCAAAGAACTACGAGCGCTCTGTAGTGCGTATCTTTGCTGCATCAGAGGCTGGCCGTTTCAACGATATCCTTCTTCCTTTGGAGTTCGGTAATGTGGTTACCGATGCTAAAGATATCCGTCGTCAGGATAGCCAGTCGCAGGTGTTGTACTCGTTGATGATTGACCGTTTCAACAATGGTAACACAGCAAACGACTGGAAGATTAACTCTCCAGAGGTGTTGGATAAGGTAGACTATCAGGGTGGTGACCTTGCAGGTATCACCGCAAAAATTGAAGATGGTTTCTTCACAGATTTGGGTATTACTACAATTTGGATTTCGCCTATCACACAGAATCCATACGATGCTTGGGGTCAGAATGTGAACCCAGATACAAAGTTCTCTGGCTACCACGGCTACTGGCCTATCTATAGCACCGTTATAGATAAGCGTTTCGGTACTGAGGATGAGCTTCGTGCAATGCTCGATAAGGCTCACTCTTCAGAGATGAATGTTATCCTTGACTATGTGGCTAACCACCTACATATCAACTCTCCAGTATTGCAGGAGCACCCAGATTGGACTACTGATTTGATTTTGCCTGATGGTCGCGAGAATATTGCTTTGTGGGACGAGCAGCGTCTTACAACGTGGTTTGATAAGCACATCCCAACTCTCGACCTTGAGCGCGAGGAGGTATGCGAGCCTATGACCGACTCTGCATTGCACTGGGTACGTAACTTCGACTTCGACGGCTTCCGCCACGATGCGTGCAAGCATATTCCATTGAACTATTGGCGTATGCTAAGCCACAAGATGAAGTCGGAGATGCCTGACCGTCCATTGTGGCAGATTGGCGAGACCTATGGCTCGGTGGAGCTTATTGGCTCGTATGTTAAGACTGGTATGATCGACTCGCAGTTCGACTTCAACCTATACCACACATCACGTGATGTTATCGTTGATACAAATCGCTCTATGCGCGACATCGCCTATGTTGTTGAGGAGTCTGAGGCAGCCTATGGCTCACACCATACTATGGGTAACATCACAGGTAACCACGACAAGCCACGCTTTATCTCTATCGCTGGTGGCGATATGCCATTGTGGGGTATCGATGATAAGGCTGAGGGCTGGCACCGTGAGGTTGTAGTAGGCGATATGGAGAAGGGCCACGCAGGTCTTCAGCTTATGAAGGCTATCATCGCTACTGTTCCTGGTGTTCCTTGTATCTATCAGGGTGATGAGTATGGTGTTCCAGGTGCTAACGACCCAGACAACCGCGATATGATGGCTTTCGAGGGCTACAACGACTATCAGCTTAAGGAGTATGCTCAGACCAAGGCGTTGATGCAGTATCGTCGTAGCTCAATGCCATTGATGTATGGTGATATCCGTACACTCTATGTTGACGATGCAGCGTGGGTATTCTTGCGCCACTATATGGGTGAGTGGGTTGTTGTTGCTATGAATGTTCGTGGCGAGGCTACCACTATCAACGCAACATTGCCAGCCTTTGTTAAGTGTGGCGGTTTGGAGAAGGCTGTGGCAACAGATGGCGCTGAGGTTAAGTGCTTGGGCGATGGTAACCTTGAGGTTACACTCCCTGCATACGGCTATGTTATTGTAAACAAATAATTTTTAACTTAATACTATGAAGAAGTTTTTAGCATTGGTCGCTATCGTTGCGACATTCGTTGGCTGCTGCAACTGTGATAAGCAGGCTGTTACAGCATCGAGCTTTGATAAGTTCAACTCTGTAGTTTATGAGCTTAATATTCGTCAGGCTACAGTTGAGGGTACTTTTGCTGCTGCAGAGAAGTATCTTCCAGAGCTTAAGGATATGGGTGTTGATATCGTATGGCTTATGCCTATTAGCCCAATTGGTGTTGAGGATCGTAAGGGTTCACTTGGCTCATACTACTCAATTATCGATTATAAGGCTATCAACCCAGAGTTCGGTACTATGGAGGACTTCGAGAGTTTCCTTAACACAGCACACGACCTTGGTTTGAAGGTTATCATCGACTGGGTTGCTAACCACACAGCTCGTGATGCTAATTGGTGGAACGAGGGCAAGAAGGATTGGTACGTTATGGATTGGGAGAAGGGTCTTCCTATCGTAGAGTACGACTGGACAGATATCGCAAAGCTTAACTACGAGAACCAGGAGATGCGTCTTGCTATGATTGATGCTCTTAAGTTCTGGATAGAGAAGGGTGTTGATGGCTACCGTTGCGATGTTGCTATGAATGTTCCTGGTGACTTCTGGGCAGAGGCTTGGAAGCAGGTTCGTGAGATTAACCCAGATGTTTACCTCTTGGCTGAGGGTGAGGAGACTTGGTTGCACGAGAGTGGTTTCGATGCTACATATGCTTGGGAGCTTCACCACATCTTCAACGCTATGGCAAAGGGTGGTAGCGAGACCAAGAATGTGGCTGGCGACGGCACCATCAAGACCGATGCAAAGGGTGTGAAAGACCTCAAAGAGTATATGGTGCGCGACGATGCAAAATACCCTGCACCCGCAATGCGCCTTATGTTCACCTCCAACCACGACGAGAACTCGTGGGCAGGTACCGAGTTTGAGCGTATGGGCGACGCACACAAGGCCTTTGCAGCCCTCACCTTTGTTATGCCCAAGTCGCAGCCCCTCATCTACACC
>JAZOQR010000013.1:0-83239 GCA_045656185.1 Alistipes sp.
ATGGCTTATGCCTATCAGTCCTATTGGCGTTGACGGTCGTAAGGGTACACTCGGCTCTTACTACTCAATCATCGACTACAAGGCTATCAACCCTGAGTTTGGTACTATGGAGGATTTCGACCACTTCCTTGCTACGGCTCACGACCTCGGTATGAAGGTTATCATCGACTGGGTGGCTAACCACACATCACGCGATGCTAACTGGTGGAACGAGGGTAAGAAGGATTGGTATGTTATGGACGAGTCTACAGGCCTTCCTATCGTGGAGTACGACTGGACAGATATCGCGAAGCTCAACTACAACAATGCCGATATGCGTGCTGCGATGCTCGACGCTTTGAAGTTCTGGATTGAGAAGGGTGTTGATGGCTACCGTTGTGACGTTGCTATGAACGTTCCTGGAAGCTTCTGGGCAGAGGCGTGGAAGCAGGTGCGCGAGATTAACCCTGACGCATATCTCTTGGCCGAGGGTGAGGAGCAGTGGTTGCATAAGGCTGGCTTCGAGGCTACTTACGCTTGGGAGCTTCACCATATCTTCAACGCTATGGCAAAGGGTGGTAGCGAGACTAAGAACGTAGCTGGTGATGGTACTATCAAGACTGATGCTAAGTATGTAAAGGATCTTAAGGAGTATCTTGAGCGTGACGATCAGAAGTATCCTGCTCCTGCAATGCGTCTTATGTTTACCTCTAACCACGACGAGAACTCATGGGCAGGTACCGAGTTCGAGCGTATGGGTGATGCACACAAGACCTTTGCTGCACTTACATTCGTATTGCCTAAGAGCCAGCCACTTATCTACACAGGTCAGGAGATTGGTCTTAACCGTCGTTTGGCATTCTTCGAGAAGGATTCTATCGAGGAGCTTGTAGACTTGGAGTATGGTAAGGAGTATCGTAACTTCTACAAGAAGCTTGCTGCCTTCCGTCACAATAACTCAGTATTGGCTGCTGGTGCAAATGTTGCTCCTGTAGTATTTGTTGAGGATGCTCCAGAGGCTGTTTTGGCTTTCACACGCGAGAACGAGGAGAACAAGGTTCTTTGTATCTTCAACTTCTCTGCTGAGCCACAGGCTCTAACTCTTTCAGAGAACGCTGCTGGCGTTTACAACTGCATCTGTGGTGAGGAGCGTAGCTACAACGCGGGTGATGTTGTTGAGCTTGAGCCATGGGCATTTATGCTATTGGCACGATAGACTGAATATCAAAAATGCTATTAGGTGGGGCTGCTCAGATTATGTTTGGGCAGGCCCACTCTATAGCAATATAATGTAAGTATAATATATGTACAAACACCCAGAGTGGAGTTACTCGGCTGTACTCTACGAACTTAACATACGACAGTTTACTTCGGAGGGAACATTCAATGCTGCTATTGAGCGTCTTCCATTTTTGCGATCTATAGGTGTCGATGCCATCTGGTTAATGCCTATATATCCTATCGGTGTTGAGGGGCGAAAGGGTAGTTTGGGCTCGTACTATTCAATTCGCGATTATAAGGGTGTAAATCCTGAGTTCGGCACCGAGGATGATCTTCATGCCTTTATCTCGGCGGCACACGCTATGGGTATCAAGGTGTTGTTGGATTGGGTTGCCAACCATACCGCGCGTGATGCTCGTTGGATTACCGAGCGTGTAGCAGACTGGTATGAGCGTGACGAGCAGGGAGTGGCTAAGGTGCCTTGGGACTGGACAGATACTGCGAAGCTAAACTATGCAAACCACGATGTATGGCGCGGACAGATTGATGCTATGCGCTACTGGGTTGAGGAGTTTGGTGTTGATGGCTTCCGTTGCGATATGGCTATGTTGGTGCCTATCGAGTTCTGGCAGGAGGTCTCGGAGGAGCTACACCATATAAAGTCTGATATCTTTATGTTGGCTGAGGCTGAGGAGGATAACCTCTTCAATAGAGCCTTCAATATGAGTTATCAGTGGAATATTCACCATATTATGGTTGATATTGCTAAGGGTGCACGCAGAGTGTGGGATTTGCGCAATGCCATACACTCGGAGCGTGAGAGGTATCCACGCGAAGCTATGCGTATGAGCTTTACTTCGAACCACGACGAGAACTCGTGGAGTGGCTCTGAGCAGTCGCGTTTTGGTGCATCGTTGGAGGTGATGACGGCATTGACATTCCTAATGCCATCTACGATGCCTCTGATATATACAGGTCAGGAGGTAGGTTACGACCACTCGTTTGAGTTCTTCGAGCGTGATGCTATCCCTGCTGAGTTGTATCGTGCCAATCGCACTACGGAGTTATACCGCAGACTATGCAACCTTAAGCACCGCCAGCGTGCCTTGGATGCTGGTGAGCGCGGTGGCGAGATTGTAGAAATTGAGAATAATGCTAAGGATTGTATGATGACCTTCGTGCGCGAGGTCGAGGGTAGCAGGGTAGTGGCTATATTGAACCTATCACCATATACCATTCACGCCGATTTCCGCACGGGTATCTATGCTGGCAGATATTGCGATGCTATCACTGGCCAGAGCGTGATGCTTGACGACCACGTGGAGCGCGACATAGCTCCTTGGTACTACCAAATATTAGTAAAATAGATTGAACGATGAGAAGACTACTATTAGCACTTTGTTCACTTGCTGCTACCTTGTCGGTTACAGCGGCAACACCTAAGATTGATATCAAGCACGTAGAGCCATTGTCGTGGTGGGTGGGTATGACCACCGACCTTCAGCTCTTGATAAATGGTAATAACATCTCATTGTGTGATGTGCAGATATTGCCTGATAATCAGGGTGTTTCTGTGAAGTCTGTGCATAAGGCTGATAGCCCTAACTACCTCTTTGTGGATATTGCTATTGCTGATGATGCTAAGGCTGGCGAGTACACCTTGCGCTTTGAGAATGGCAAGCGTAAGTACGACTATAAGTATACTATTGCAGAGCGTAGAGAGGGTTCGCGTGAGCGTTTGAGCTTTACGAATGCCGATTTTGTCTACTTGATTATGCCAGATCGTTTTGCAAATGGTAATCCTCAGAATGACTCTACAAAAGATACTGCTGAGAAGGCTGATCGCTCTAAGGCTGGTCGTAGACATGGTGGCGACTTGCAGGGTATGATTGACCACTTGGACTATATTGCCGATTTGGGTGCTACAGCTATCTGGTCTACACCATTGCTCTTGGATAATGAGAATGGTGCATCGTATCACGGTTACTCTTGTAGCGACTACTACCTCATCGATCCACGCTTTGGCACTAACGAGTTGTTTAAGACTTATGTTGAGGAGTGCCATAAGCGCAATTTGAAGGTTATTATGGATATCGTGCCAAACCATAGCTCTACATCGCACTGGTGGTACGGTGACCTTCCATTCAACGACTGGGTGCATCAGTGGGATGAGTACACTCAGTCTAATTGGACCTTCTCAACCAATATGGATTTCAACGCTTCGAAGTCGGATTTGTATCAGATGGAGAGTGGCTGGTTTGATAGATCTATGGCTGATATGAACTTGGATAACGAGTTCTTGCTCAACTACTTCAAGCAGTGGGCTGTGTGGTGGATTGAGTACGCCGACTTGGATGGTTTCCGTGTAGATACCTATCCATACAATGAGAAGCAGCCTATGAGTGAGTGGTGCAAGTCTGTTATGGCGGAGTATCCTAATTTTAATATCGTTGGTGAGGTATGGACCTCCTCTATTCCTCAGTTGGCATACTGGCAGGGTGGTAACTACAACAAGGATGGCTTCAACTCAAATTTGAAGTCTATTATGGACTTCCCATTGCACGATGCTATGCGCTCGGCTATGTGTGAGAGTGGCAATGCTGGTTGGGGACAGGGTATGACTCGCATCTACGATGTTGTATCGCACGACTTTGTCTACCACGACTTGTCGAATATGATGATTATGGCAGCCAACCACGATACTGACCGTATTGGTGATGTGTGCGAGGGTGATGTACGTCGTATGAAGATTGTCCACACCTTGCTCTTCACTATGCGAGGTATGCCACAGATGTTGTATGGCGACGAGCTTATGTTCCGCTCTATCGATCGCTCTAAGGGCCACCCAACATTGCGTGTGGACTTCCCTGGTGGATGGGCCGGTGATAGTGTAAATCTATTTGATGCCTCACAGCATAAGGGTGACCAGAAGGCGATTTTCGACTACACTCGCCATTTGGCTAACTGGCGTAAGTCTAAGGAGGTAATCCACACTGGTAAGACTTTGCACTTTATCGACCGTGATAACACCTATGCCTTCTTCCGTTATAACGACACCGATGTAGTCTTTGTATACATAAATAATAGCAACGACACTCGCAATATTCCATGGTCTCGTTATAGTGAGATTAGTGCTTGTTTGGGTGAGGGACGTGATGTTGTCACTGGAGAGGTTGTAGATATGCAGAATATGAGCGTAGAGCCAATGTCGGCTCTCGTCGTTGAGTTCAAATTGTAAAAGTGAGTAAAAGAATATTGCATTATTTATGAAAGTATGCACATCTTTTATGATTTTTTTTCTGATTTATTGAAAGATTTTTTTGGTTAATAATAATTTTTGATTATATTTGCATTAAAATCTAAATACATTAAAACCTAATGAAGTTATGAAGAGATTTATCTTGACAATCGCTGCCATCGTAGCTGTAGGCTCTTTGTCAGCTCAGACTCCAGAGAAGACTGTCACAGAGGCTCGCATTGAGTATGACCGCGCTGTAGTAGCAAAGAAGAATGCTATCAAGGCTGCAAAGAAAGAGGAGCGTCAGGTGAAGAAGAGCTCAAAGGAGCGTATCAACCAGGTTAAGCTTGAGTACGAAGCTGCCAAGGATAGCTATGAGTTCGCTCTTGAGGAGGTTAAGCGTTTGGAGCGCGAGGCTAAGGCTAACCTAGAGGCTGCAAGCCTTATCTACAAGCAGGAGATTACACGTGCTAAGCAGGAGGTGACTGCTGCAAAGACAAATACTGCTGCTGAGAAGCAGAAGCAGAAGAGCAACATTGCATTGGCTAAGGCTGAGCTTGCTCGCGTTAGGGCTTTGGAGGAGATTCGCAAGAAGCAGGCGAAATAATATACCTTTACGTGTTATTGACAGTATTATCTGTCATTATCGAAATGCAAATGAGTATCATTGCTCATTTGCATTTTTTTTGTGTGCTATCAATGATTTTTGCTACGATATTTTTTTTATTGGGTAATTTGTCGTACTTTTGTCGGTCCGCTATATCTTTGATATAGGGGTGCGAAAAATGGAATTTTTTATGTAGAAATTGAACAAAACCTTTATACTTTTTTATTAACTAAAAAAACAAATTATGTCTAACAAACTTTTCAAGTCATTCTTCGCGTTTGCGATGGTACTTGGCGCAGCGCTTGGTTTCGTTGCGTGTACAGATCAGGAGGAGCCTACTTCAGGCGATCCTAAGGTCGAGCTTTCAAAGGCGACTGCAAACTTCTCATCTGCTGAGGCTAGCGAGACAATTAATGTTACCGCTAACTGTAAGTGGACTGTTGAGGTTGATGGTGCTGATTGGGTTACAATCTCTCCTATGTCAGGCAAGAACAACGGTACTATCACTGTTGCTGTTGCAGAGAACACTACAGGTGCAGTTCGTTCAGTAGAGGCTAAGGTTTATGCTTGGCATGAGACTTATGGTAAGTTCGGTTCAGAGAAGCTTACTATCTCTCAGTCTGCTGACGAGAATGTAACTGTTGATGAGGAGTTGCTTTACAGCGATAACTTCGATGGCGAGATTGCAACAAAGGAGTATGGTGGCTCTAACAACTCATGGCCATACATCGACCAGTTCCCAGAGTTTGCAAATGCTAAGGGTTCAGCTGCAGCTAACGTAACTTACACTGGTAACAAGGTGTCTGTTCGTGCTAACCAGCCATCTAACAATGAGGCTCAGTCTGCTTACGCTGGTTCTGGTGACAACAACATCTTCTTTGGTGATGGTGGTTACTTTGTAGTAAACAACATTGCTCCTTTGAAGGTTGATTGCGCAAACTACAAGATTACTTTTGGTCTTCAGAAGTATGGTCAGAACGCTGACAATTCTCTTAATAATGAGGATTTCCTTGTTTACTTGTCAAAGGATGGTCAAGCTTGGACACAGATTGAGTATGTATTCCCTGCAAACGCTGTAGTGGGTAAGTACAATCTTGTTTCTGCTGATTTCACATTGTCATCTGTTCCTGAGGCTCTTTACATTAAGTTTGAGGCTAAGGTTGCATCAGTGCTTCGTATCGATGACCTTAAGTTCTTCGTTGGTAACGGTGGTCAGAACGTAGATCTTGACAACATCGAGGCTCCAGCTCCTGCTGAGAAGGTTACTATCGCTGAGGTATTGGCTTTGGGTAACGGCGCAACTATCAATGGCGCAATCGAGGGTATCGTTGTTTCTAACTATGAGTTGAACAACCTTACTTCAAAGAAGGGTATGTATGTTCAGGACGAGACAGGTGCTTTGCAGTTCTACTTGGGTGGCGACCACACATTTGCTTTTGGTACAAAGGTTCAGATTGACCTTACAGGTGCTAAGCTTGGTGAGTACAACGGTGCTGTTCAGGTAAGTGGTCTTGCTTTGAATAAGATTACCGCTATCTCTACTGGTAATACTGTAACTCCTAAGGTCGTTACAATGGATGATTTCCTTGCAAACAAGTATGAGGGTCAGTACATCTCTCTTGAGGGTGTTCAGGTTGTAGAGGCTGATCTTGCTAAGACTTGGAGCACAACAGATTCTCACACATCTATTACTATGCAGAATGCTGAGGGTCAGCAGTTTGTAGTATTCTCATCTAAGTATGCTACATACGGTGCTGATACTGTTGCACAGGGTTCTGGTACTATTAGCGGTATCTCATCTATCAGCAAGGGTGTTATGCAGATTATCTTTGCTCAGACATCTGACTACGCTGGTTTGACTGGCGAGCGCTTTGTTGCAGCTACTCCAGAGCCAGGTCCTACTCCAGAGCCAACTGAGGCTGTGAAGGTTACTGTTGCAGAGTTCTTGGCTGCTGCTGAGGATTCAACAATCTATGAGCTTACAGGTGTGATTACATCAGTTGCAAATACTACATATGGTAACTTCTACCTTAAGGATGAGACTGCAGAGGTTTATATCTATGGTCTTTGCAGCCCTACAGGTGCTCAGAAGTATTGGGCGGAGTCAGGTGCTAAGGTAGGTGATACTATCACTATTCATACCGTTCGTACATCATACAACGATGTTGCACAGGGTGCGAATGCTATCTTCGTGTCACTTGTTCCTTGCGAAGTAGAGGAGGAGGTAGTTCCTGAGGGATGCACCAAGGCTACTCTTGTAATGAAGGACCTTGGCTTGGCAAATGCTGAGAGCGTAAACGATAAGACCATCAATGTTGATGAGAATGTAACTCTTGTATTTAGCCAGGGCGCTGCAGGCACTGCGCCTGCATACTACGATTCTGGTGAGGCTATTCGTTTGTATCAGAATGGTGCGTTGTTGGATGTTAATGCTAATGGTAAGACTATCAAGTCTATCGAGCTAACATTCTCAAATAACCAGTACTATATCGGTGCAGATTCTGGTTCATTGTCTGAGGAGGCTTCAGTTCGTACTTGGACTGGTGAGGCTACATCTGTTCATTTTACTTCAACAGGTACAGATAAGAATCACAGAGCTTATGTATCTGCAATCTCAGTAATTTACGAGAACTAATAATCGTAAATTAATTCTACCTTTCGCAATGCTTGGGTGGGGTATTCCCACCCAGGTCTGCGAGGGGTATTGCAAATTAATAAAGAATGAAGTTGAATAAGATCAATATATTTAGAGCGGTTAAGATTATGTCGGTGGTTGTAAGTGCAATTGCCGTTGCGCTTATGTCTGTAGGTTGTAGCAACAATACGGAGGGTGAGTCAGTTGTTAGTGAGGCGTATATCCAGAATACAGAGGTTAAGGGTGAGAGTAAGAACTGCGCTGTGGTGTTGAATGCACAACAGGGTATATCTTACACGATTAGTGTTACCTCAGAGGGTGATTGGGCTTCACTTTCGGGTGGTAAACAAAGCTTGGAGGGTGTAATGGAGAGCAGTAGCAAGGTGGTCTTCATATACTTCGATAAGAATCCTTCGGGTGTAAGCCGTACGGCAGAGGTGGATGTTGTATTTGCCAATGGCAAGTCGTTCAACCTAATATTTACACAGCATAGCTACGATGCTTCTATAGCCTTTGAGCGTAATTGGGCAGAGTTGCCTGTTTGCAAGGCTGATGATCGTTATATCTACAACACGCACTACGGACTAATGGGTTACAAGAGCAATGCTCGTAACTACACCTACTGTTTCGATACCGAGCGTCGTGCATCGCTATGGGTAGCTTATCCGCTACACTCGTGCTACACTACGGGTAGTGGTAATAGAAACCATAGCAAGTTTGGCTACGATCCAACGGTAGATACAAAGTGTCAGGCAAATATGGGTGCAGGCTCGTATAATGGTTGGTATGATCGAGGTCATCAGATTCCAGCGGCTGATAGAAAGTGCTCGCAGCAGATGATGGATCAGACCTTCTATGCTACAAATATGACTCCTCAGCAGGGTAATTTCAACCAGAGCAAGTGGGCTGTTTTGGAGGGGAATGTGAGAAATTGTATCTGTAAAGATACCCTTTTTGTGGTTACGGGAGCATATTTTGAGGGTTCACACCACTCTTCTATCGACTCTTCGACAAAGGATAAGTCAGGAAATGTCTGCCCTACACCTACACATTATTATAAGGCGTTGCTTCGCACTAAGAGCGGTAATACAGGTAAGAGTATATCTCAGTTTACCAATGCTTCGCAGTTGATTGCTATTGCTGTATGGATGGAGCATAAGAATAGTGGTGATGATACCACAATATCGAACTCGGAGTTTATCTCGGTTGCTGAACTTGAGGAGCGTACGGGCTTTACCTTCTTCCAAATGTTGGATGATAGCATCGAGCAGGAGGTTAAGAATACAAAGGATGTGTCGGCGTGGAAACTGAACTAATAGAGAGTAAATTACAACTAATACATTATTAATATGAAGAAAACGGTGTTAATGCTATGTATGGCCCTATTTGCTGTAGCTACGCTATCGGCGCAGGATAAGCCATACTCAGTAGTATTCTACAATTTGGAGAATCTCTTCGATATCTACAACGATCCTGAGACTCACGACGATGAGTTTACTCCTCAGGGTGTGAAGCAGTGGAATGAGGTTCGCTACCAGAAGAAGTTGTGGAATATGGAGCGCGTATTGTTTGATATTGCGGCTCAGCAGAAGGAGTATCCAATCGTAATTGGTGTGTCGGAGATTGAGAACCGTAGTGTTTTGGAGGATCTTATCTCGCAGCCAAAGCTTAAGGGTGCTAACTACCGCATCTGTCACTACGATTCGCCAGATGCTCGTGGTGTGGATGTAGCCTTTTTGTATCGCCCTGATGTATTCAAAATCAAGGGTTCGGACAATATCAAGTTGCATGTGGAGGGCTTGCCAAACTTCCGCACTCGTGACTTGGTAGTTATGTGGGGTACTATCGAGGATGAGCCATTCTACTTCCTTGTATCTCACTGGCCATCACGTCTTGGTGGTAAGGAGGCTTCGCAGTTCAAGCGTGATGCTTGTGCAAAGCAGATTCGTGAGATTAAAGACTCGCTTCTACGTGAGAACCCAGCTACAAAGGTTATCGTGATGGGCGACTTCAACGATGATGCTACTGATGATAGTATTGTAGAGGTAATGGGTGCAAAGGGTAAGGTTAAGGAGCTACAGCCTGGCGACTTCTTTAACCCATATAATGAGATGCTTCGTGCAGGCCTTGGAACGCTTGCGTACCAGGATGAGTGGAACTTATTCGATAACATCTGCGTTACTGAGAACTTGGTGAATGCAGAGAGTGGCAAGCTAAAGATTATGAAGGGCAAGAAGTTCTATGGAAATATCTTCACACGCCCATATATGCTACAGCTTGAGGGTCAGTACAAGAACTATCCATTGCGTACCTTCGTTACGAATAACTTCCAGGATGGTTATAGCGACCACTTCCCTGTGTACATTTATATAGGTAAATAACAAGAAGAGTAATATATGAAGAAATTTTTACTACTACTTCTATCTGCTCTTATCTCCGTGGGCGCTTATGCTCAAGCGGGAGGTATGAAGGGTCAGGTAGTATCACGCGAGGGACGTGAGCCTATTGGTAGTGTGGTAATCACTATCGACCAGGTGTCGAGAACTATTAAGACAAACAGTAGAGGCGAGTTCTATATTGATGGTCTCGCTCCAGGTCAGTATCTTTTGACATTTGCTGCTCCAGATTTTGAGGATTTGGAGGTTATGGTACGTGTTAAGGAGCTTGTACACGATATGCACGCTGTGGTTATGGTACCAAGCAATTTGGATTTGGTAGATAACTCTGCGTTTGCTGAGTATGATACCGATGTTGAGAGCTTCGGTGATAGCAAGGCGTTGCCACAGCTATCAGCTTCGAAGGACTTGTTTAATAACATCGCATCGTATCGTTTCTCGGAGATGCGTTTCAATGTGCGAGGTTACGATTCGCAGTATCAGGAGGTTTACCTTAACGGTATTCGCTTCAATGATGCGCTTACAAGCTACGGTCCATGGTCTTTGTGGAGCGGTCTTAACGATGCCACACGTAACCAGGAGACAACTTCAGGTTTGAAGATGTCGGACTATGGTGTAGGTGGTGTTGCAGGTACAACCAATATCAATGCTCGTGCTTCGCAGCTTCGCAAGGGCTTCCGTTCGAGTGTTGTGAACTCTACACAGTTGTATCGTACTCGTATTATGCTTAGCTACGCTTCGGGTATGTTGGATAACGGTTGGTCTTATGGTTTCTCTCTCTCTACACGTCAGGGTGGTGCTGGCTATGTGGATGGTGTTTACTATAATGCCTATGGTTACTTCTTCTCAGCAGAGAAGGTCTTTAACTCTCGTCACCGTCTCTCTGCAACTATCCTTGCAGCACCTACAACACGTGGTGCTCAGCAGGCATCAACGCAGGAGGCATACGATCTATGGGGTGATAACTACTATAACCCTAACGTAGGTCTTCAGAATGGTGAGTTGCGTAACTCACGTGTACGTCGTATGCACGAGCCTATTGCGATGTTGAACTACAACTGGCAGATTACCGAGAACACAGCTCTCTCGGCTGCCACATCACTCCGCTTCGGTTATAACGGCTACTCTGCGCTTACATGGCATAAGGGTGAGGACCCACGTCCTGACTACTACCGTAAGTTACCATCATACTATGGTGACCGCTACGAGCGTCGTGTGTTCCTAAACAATTTTGCTGAGGCTAATGGTGCTTCTAAGTGGTTTACTGATACCGATTTGGATACCGATTGGAACAAGTATCAGGAGTTTATGAACGATTGGTCGGGTTATATCGACTTCGACGAGTTGGCACGCTTGAATATGATGGGTGATGAGGATGCTCGCTATGGTGAGGGTCATCGTTCAGTATATATGATTGAGGAGCGTCGTACAGACCAGCTCGACTACAACCTTGCTGTTCAGCTTACACACAACTTCCGTAATGGCTCACAGCTTACAGGTGGTGTTCGTGCTCGTATCAACCGTACTGAGTACTATAGCACTGTTAAGGATTTGCTTGGTGGTGACTATTGGGTTGATGTTGATAAGTTTGCAGAGCGTGATTTTGGCTCTGGTGTCAACGATCAGAACAATATGGCTTACTACAACGAGCATGGTCACGCACAGGCTGTTAAGGAGGGTGGTAAGTACAACTACGACTACTATGCCCACGTTCGTCAGGGCCAGCTTTGGGGTATCTATGAGTATGCTCAGGGTGGTCTATACCTTAACCTCGGTGCTGAGGTAGGTCTTTCATCTATCTGGCGTGAGGGTCTTTGGGAGAAGGGTTTGTACCAGAATGCAAATGCTGGTGGCGACCGTGGCAAGACCTCATTTGGTGAGTCTGAGAAGATTAACAATTTCACATACAAGTTCAAGGTTAACACAGCTTATAAGTTCTCTGGTGCACACTCTGTAGAGGCTAACGTTTCGGCTATTCAGAATGCTCCAAACTTCAACAACTCCTTCGTGTCGGCTCGTACTCGTAACCAGATTACACCAGGTCTATCGAGCGAGAAGATTTATGGTGTTGATGCTACTTATAACTTGCGCTTGCCTTGGATTAAGGCTCGCGTCTCTGCGTACTATACACAGATGCAGGATATCTCTAAGGTTATCTCGTTCTACGATGATACTCAGGGCTCGTTCACAAACTTTGCTATGTCGGGTATAGACAAGCGTTATATGGGTGTTGAGCTTGGCTATAGCATTCCTATTGCGTGGGGTCTCTCGTTGCAGGGAGCTGTGAGCCTTGGTGATTATATCTATACTTCAAATCCTCGTTTTACTCAGATGATTGACAACAACGCTGTAGATGTTGAGCATAGCGTTGTAGATTGGAAGGGTATGAAGGTTGAGAGTACACCTCAGACAGCTATCAACATTGGCTTCAACTTCCGTGGTGCTAACAACTGGTTTGCGTCGTTGGATTTCAACTACTACGACCGTCTTTACCTCTCTATGAACCCAATGTATCGTACACAGTCATTGCGTGATGAGTTCTTTAGAATCTATGGTTGGGATAGCCTTGAGACAGGTCGTCAGAAGGCCTATGTAGTTGATATTATCGACCAGGTGCGTGCTCAGGAGGATTTAGGTAGTGCCTATACTCTAAGTGCAAGCATTGGTAAGAACTGGCGTATAGCTTATAAGTATACACTTGGCTTTAGCTTCCAGGTTAACAATATCCTAAACAACCAGACTATCCGTACAGGTGGTTACGAGCAGATGCGTCTTAATAAGATGAGTGATCCGATTATCTTCCCTGATCAGGAGGGTGAGATGAAGATTATTACTAAGCCAACGACATACTCTCGTTTCGATTCTAAGTATTTCTACATGAACGGACTTAACTACTATTTGAATGTTTACTTCCGTTTCTAACGGCTTAAAATGATTGTGCTATGAAATTAAATAAACTTTTTGCAATTTTTGCAGTCGTATTATCGACTGTTAGCTGTGTCGAGCAGGAGTTTACGCTTGTAGAGCCAGATAGCCTATATACCGATGATAGCTTCAAGGAGATGTTTCCTAATGCGGAGCATATAACTATTGCTGAGTTGAAGTATGCTTATGGTGAGATTAGCGGTAAGGGCGAGAATGCTGCTTGGTCAAATACTGTTTTTAAGGTTATCGGCGAGGAGAAGTATAGCCATGTATACGAAGTTAAGACTCCTATTATCTTCGAGGGTAAGGATCTTTATATCAAGGGTAAGGTAATCTCTGATGATACTGAGGGTAATGTATATAAGACCCTCTATATCCAGGACGAGACATCGGGTATTGAGATTAAGCTTAACAATAACGTTGGTCTAAAGTACAAGAAGGGTACTTGGGTATATGTTCGCCTTACAGGTTTGTACCTTGGTAACTACCGTATGATGTTGTCGTTGGGTGGACCTCCATCAGAGTCTTACAACAAGGCTGGCGAGCATAAGTTCTATGCTAACTCAAACCTTGAACTTCAGAGCATTATCGATCAGCACGTCTTTGCTGGTGAGAGTGCTGGTGAACTTAAGGTTGGTAACTATGTTCAGTGGCAGGATATGCCTGAGAGCGTAGATATTATCACTGTTACACCAGATAACTACCTTGAGGTCTTCTCTCCATCTAAGGTTACTTTGGAGGGTAAGTTTACTAAGTCGTTCCAGATGAAGCAGCGCGAGTTGATGTATGGTCGCTTGATGCGCTTTGAGGGTTTGGAGTGTCACTATGCTGGTGTTCCGGCATTGAAGTTCGACGAAGAGGGTAATGTTGTGATGACTACAGTTGATAAGGATGGCGATGGTGTCAATGATGTTGATGAGAATGGCGTAGAGATTCTTGAGCCAGAGACCTATACAAACCCTGGTTTGAAGAGTGGTGATTTCGAGAATATCTATCCAAGCTGGTTGTATTCAGACCCTCGCCCTACAGTCTCTAAGGGTTGGTATCACTGGGCGTTTAAGGAGGAGATTACAGGTCGTAGCCTCTATGGCTCTGTATGCTTCACATACGACCCAGATGCAACGCTATGCTCTGCACACGGTCTCTATACACTTCGTACAAGTGGTTATTCGCGTTTTGCGCGTCAGAACATTTGCAAGGATGGCGAGAAGGCTACCATTACGGCTATCTATGGTATCTATTCTAAGAATACAAGCTATACTGCAGATGCCAGGGACTATGCCTCATATCAGCTAACTATTAGCTCTATCAACGATATTGAGTTTGAGAATGGCAAGGATGCATTGCTTACCGATGAGCAGGTAGAGTTCCTTACAACCGAGGATATGAAGACTGTGCCTTGGATTGATGAGGAGGTTGGCGATGATGCCTATTAGTAGGTAGTTGCTTATTCATAGATAAGGTTGTCTAATCGAGAGGTTAGGCGACCTTTTCTTTTTGATTTCTAAGTTTTATCGTTAGGTATTGTAGTTTTGATATTTTTTTCGTACCTTTGGTACGATTATACACTAACGAATATGAATTGTAAAACTATAACAGAGAGATTAAAGCGCGTTGCTGCTATCGTGGATAGCTGGAAGGGCGAGAATGGTGTGCCACAGATTGAGCGTGATATTGCTCTTGGTGAGCTTAGAGATATCTACAATGCCCTTCTTGTTGTCGATGCCGAGGAGGTTGATGTACAGAATGATGTTGCGGAGGCTGTGTCTACCGAGCAGGAGGTTGAGGTGGAGGTTATTGTTGAGACTCCACTCGTTGAAGATGCTCCCGCAGAGGATGATGAGCCTATGGAGGAGACTACTTCTACTGCTGAGCCTTCTGATGTGGCAGATGTAGCATCTATGGAGGCGTTCTACAATGCTTTGGATATCGATGCGCTGCTTGGACTTAGCGATGAGCCAGTATCTGAACAATCAGAGGTTAACGATAATTTCGTTGAAGAGCCACAGCCAGAGGCGGAGGAGAAGCGCGTAGAGGAGCCAGCGGTTGAGCCAGTCGTGGAGGTCGCACAAAAGGAGAAGATTCAAAATCCAGAGCCAGTAGTTGAGCCAATCGTAGAACCAGTTGTTGAGCCAATCGTAGAACCAGTAGTTGAGCCAGTAGTAGAGCCTATAGTTGAGACTAAGCCAGAGGATACAAAGTCTATGGGTGTAGGCCTGTTTGACCTAAATGATATCCCTGTGCGTTCAAAATCTCGTCGTAAGATGATATCGCTCTATAGTGATAATCCTACGCCTGTACAGAGTGTTGTAGAGCCTGTAAAGATGGAGCAGAACGTGGTTGAGAAGCCAGCAGCTGTTGAACCTACTGTGGAGATTCTCACTGAGGCAGAGGCTACAGCTGTTGTAGAGCCAATCTCTCCTATTACACAGCAGCGTTTGGGGGAGTCGTTTGGTGAGGTTAAGACCTTGGCAGACCAGATGGCAAGAA
Organism: Alistipes sp.; assembly: GCA_045656185.1. Taxonomy (GTDB): domain Bacteria; phylum Bacteroidota; class Bacteroidia; order Bacteroidales; family Rikenellaceae; genus Alistipes. The sequence continues at coordinate 15,492 of JAZOQR010000013.1, forward strand.
ATGATGCTCCAACAACGCCATTTAATCGCATCACGGAGCTTCGTCAGGCGATAGGTCTTAATGATAAGTTCCTTATGATACGAGACCTCTTTGGTGGCGATGCTGCTCGTTACGAGGCTACTATCGATACACTCGATGAATTTGAAGATCTTGATGAGTGTATTATCTACATTGTGGAGAATTTCCGTTGGAATCCAGATTTGGAGGCGGCAAAGCTTCTTGTATCGCTTATCGAGCGTAAGCTTGCATAATTAGTTTGATATGGCAAAACTATATATCGTGCCAACACCGATTGGCAATCTCGAAGATATAACTCTTAGAGCAATTAACGTGCTTAAGGAGGTTGATTTTATCCTTGCTGAAGATACACGTACTACGTCGCATCTTTTGCGTCACCTCGGCATAGAGAAACCTATGCACTCACACCATAAGTTTAACGAACACGCTACAGTAGGTCGTGTAGCAGAGTCTATTGCTGCGGGCAAGGACGTGGCTTTAGTCTCAGATGCTGGTACTCCAGGTATTTCGGATCCAGGTTTTTTGCTTGTGCGTAAGTGCGTGGAGGAGGGTATCGACATTGTGACACTTCCTGGTGCTACAGCCCTTATTCCTGCTCTTGTGCAGAGTGGCTTCCCTTGTGATCGTTTCTGTTTTGAGGGCTTTCTACCGCAGAAGAAGGGGCGTATGAAGCGTTTACAGGAGCTTGCCTCGGAGAGTCGTACGGTTATCTTCTACGAGTCACCTTACCGTGTAGTTAAGTGTTTGGAGCAGATTGCCGAGACCTTTGGTACGGAGCGCCGTGTGGCGGTGGTTAGGGAGATTACCAAGAAGTTCGAGGAGACGGTGCGCGGTACGGTTGTGGAGGCTATCTCCCATTTTAAGGAGCACGAGCCTAAGGGTGAGTTCGTGATTGTTGTCGAGGGCTACGACGCAAAGCGCAGTGTGGAGAGCGACGACGAGGAGTAACAGAAGAGTATATGGCAAAGCTTAGTGTAGTAATACTTAACTGGAACGGACGCAAGCATTTGGAACGTTATCTTCCGAGTGTTGTGGAGTATACCATGGGCGATGATGTCGAGGTTGTGGTGGCTGATAATGGCTCTACGGATGACTCGATTTTGTGGGTTAGAATGGCATATCCTGAGTTGCGTGTAGTACGTCTTGATAAGAACTACGGCTTTGCAGAGGGTTATAATCGTGCATTGCAAGAGGTTGATGCTCAGTATTATCTGTTGCTTAACTCTGATGTGGAGGTGACAGCAGGGTGGTGGCAGCCTCTTGTAGAGGTGTTGGATAGCAACCCTGATGTGGCGGTAGTAGCGCCTAAATTGCTGTCAGATACTGAGCGTGATAAGTTTGAGTATGCAGGAGCTGCCGGAGGCTTTATCGATTACTTAGGCTACCCATTCTGTCGCGGTAGAATACTCTCGAAGGTGGAGAGTGATAATGGTCAGTACGATAGTCGTAGAGATATATTTTGGGCATCGGGAGCCGCGATGTGTTGCCGTAGTGATGTATATCATAAGTTAGGCGGCTTTGATGCCGACTTCTTCGCCCATATGGAGGAGATAGACCTTCAGTGGCGTATGCAACTTAGTGGCTGGCGTATATGTATTGAGCCTCGCTCTAAGGTCTACCACCTTGGAGGAGGTACACTACCATCGTCGCCACGCAAAGTATTTCTAAACCATAGAAATAACCTTGCGATGCTCTATAAGTGCTCTACGCCTTTGCAGCGTGCTGTGGTGGCTGTCGTGCGCCCATTTACTGATATGGCAGAGGCATTTGCATATCTTCTAACCTTAAAACCACGTATAGCGTGGAGTATTGTGAAGGCGTGGTGGGAGTTTATAAAGTGGCATAAGCAGCTATCGGCCAAGCGTAAGGCGGTAGTGCGTACAGCAAAGGTTGGAGGCGTATACTCTGGTTCGATAGTTTTGCGTTATATATTTGGCAGACGCAAATTTAAGGATATGATGTAATGAGAAGACTGATAATAATTCCAACATACAACGAGAGGGAGAACATCGCAAAGATGATCCATACGGTGATGGCATTGGAGCTTGGTTTCGACCTGCTTATTGTCGACGACGGCTCGCCTGATGGCACGGCAAATATCGTTCGCGAGGAGCAAGCTACCTTTGGTGATCGTCTCTTTATGATTGAGCGTAGCGGTAAACTCGGACTCGGCACAGCCTATATCGCAGGCTTTAAGTACGCTCTGGAGCATGGTTACGACCGTATCTTTGAGATGGACTGCGACTTCTCGCACAACCCCAATGACCTTGCGCGCTTGGATGCTATGCTCGATGAGAGAGATGTGGCTATAGGCTCACGATACTCTAAGGGTGTGAATGTTGTAAACTGGCCGATGAAGCGCTTGCTTATGTCCTACTTTGCATCTAAGTATGTGAAAATAGTTACCAGTATGCCTGTGTGCGATGCTACAGCGGGCTTCGTGGGCTATCGTCGTGAGGTATTGGAGCGTATCGACCTTGATGCTATTGCGATGAATGGCTACGGCTTCCAGATAGAGATGAAGTATTCGGCGTGGCGTCTTGGCTTTACCATTGGCGAGGTGTCGATAATCTTCATCGACCGCGAGGAGGGTACCTCGAAGATGTCGTCGAGTATCTTTGGCGAGGCATTCTTTGGAGTGTTGAAACTCCCATTTAGAGATATTAAACCAAAACAATAGATATATGCAGATGAATGAGGCTGAAAAGGCTACAGCTCGCCTCTTAGAGGTGATGGATACGTTGCGTAGGGAGTGCCCTTGGGATAGGGAGCAGACCTTCGACTCACTTAGAAACAACACCATAGAGGAGGTCTACGAGCTTGCTGATGCCATTACAGATAAGAATATGGAGGGTATCAAGGAGGAGTTGGGTGACCTACTTCTTCATGTAGCTTTCTACTCAAAACTCGGTGATGAGCAGGGTGCTTTCGACTACACCGATGTCGCTAATGGTGTTTGTGATAAGCTGATATACCGCCATCCACACGTTTATGGCGATATTCACGCCGACACTCCTGAGGAGGTGAAGCAGAATTGGGAGGCTCTCAAATTAAGAAAGAAGAAGCGCAAGAGCGGAACGTTAGGTGGTGTGCCTGTATCGCTTCCAGCGATGGTTAAGGCTTTTCGTGTTGGCGAGAAGGCTGCAGCTGTAGGTTTCGACTGGGAGAAGCGCGAGGATGTGTGGACTAAGGTGCGTGAGGAGCTTAGAGAGGTGGACGTAGAGATCGAATCAAAGGATAAGGAGCGCCTAACAGACGAAATGGGCGACCTCTTCTTTGCACTTATCAACGCTTGTCGTCTCTATGGTATCGATCCAGAGGGCGCTTTGGAACGTACAAATAAGAAGTTTATACGTCGCTTCAACCATATCGAGCAGCGTGCCGAGGAGCAGGGTAAAACTCTTAGCCAGATGACACTCTCCGAGATGGACAGCTACTGGAACGAGGCAAAACAGAACGAGAAATAATAACTAAAACAATATAATACTATGGCTTTAATTAGAGAGGTGCGTGGCTACACGCCAGAGATTGGTAACGATACTTGGTTGGCAGAGAATGCAACCGTAATAGGTAATGTAAAGATTGGCGAGAACTGCTCGATTTGGTATAACGCAGTTCTTCGTGGCGATGTAAACGCTATCACCATTGGTAACAATACAAATATTCAGGATGGTGTGGTTATCCATACCCTCTACGATGGCTCAAAGAATCCATCGCAGACACATATCGGCGACTATGTATCTGTAGGTCACAATGCCATCATCCACGGTGGTATTATCGAGGATAATTGTCTTATCGGTATGGGTGCAACAATCCTTGATAACGCTGTTGTAGGTACTGGTTGTATCGTTGCAGCCAACGCTCTTGTTCTCTCAAACCAGAAACTTGAGCCATACTCAGTATATGCCGGTGTTCCAGCTAAGAAAGTTAAGGATGTAACACCTGAGCAGCGCGATGAAATCATCAAGCGTACAGCACGAGATTATTGTACATACGCTTCCTGGTACAAGTAATTTCTTATGATAAGGGGCAATCTTCGGCGCTTTGCTTGACTGAAAAATGCTCATTTACCTCAAGTAAACTCCGCTTTTTCAGTCTGCGACAAATCGCCGAATCTCACCCCTTCTCAAAAGAAATTAGGTTGTGGTGCTAAAAGGTGGATGCTGATATGTGTGGTGCGCTTTGCTTGACTGAAAATGCTCATTTACCTCAAGTAAACTCTGCTTTTTCAGTCTGCGACAAATCGCCAAATCTCACCCCTTCTCAAAAGAAATTAGGTTGTGGTGCTAAAAGGTGGATGCTGATATGTGTGGTGCACTTTGCTTGACTGAAAAATGCTCATTTACCTCAAGTAAACTCAGCTTTTTCAGTCTGCGACAAATCGCCAAATCTCACCTCATCTTAAGAGAAATTTAATAGAGGGGCTAAGGTGTGTTATGTCAAGCGTCGTTGCTATAAGCCGTTTGCTAATTGCTTATTTCTCACCACTAATTATTTACTACTCATTAGTCGTTGATGAAGACCAAAAACAATATTCTCTTACACCTGTTTACAGCGGTGGTGTTGAGTCTTGTAATAAACTTCTCGTATCTGCTATTGCCGATTATCACGGATCGTGGTATGGAGCAGAGCGATACGGGGGCTACAGGACATAGTAGTGGCGTGTTGCATCTGTCGGATGATATGCACGGATATATCATCTGTGACTGCGAGAGGGCTGATAGCATCTATGTTACAGCGTGGCAGGTGCGTACACATAAGTTGATGGATGGCGATAGACTTAGCTTCAGTACACGCGAGGTGAAGGATGAAATGGCGTATAATGCCCATCCGCGACTTGAGAGAGTCTATACGCGCAATGGCGAGAAGTTCGATATCGACACCATCTACGACCGTCCAAGTAGGGTGGTAGAGTTTATATGGCAGATACTATACTATGCTCTTCTATCCTTTGTGATGTTGCTGTTGCTTACCTCTGGAAATAAGAGTGGTGAGTATAACAATCGTCGCTTTATACGTCGCGTATTCCTTGTGATACTTATCGCTGTGGTAGCGATGTTTTTTGCTCCTGTGGTAGCATTTAAGGATGGTATTATGCGCATTGTCTTCTTCTTGCAGAGCGATCCTCGTGATGCTACATACTTAATTGTGCTCACGAAGTGTTCGTTTATGTTGGTGGTGACACTGCTCTATGCAAGAATGTATATGTTGTTGAAGCAGCGACAGAAGATGGTGGTGGAGAATGAGCGACTAAAGACTGAGAACCTCTCTACGCGCTACAATATGCTTATGGGACAGATAAATCCTCACTTCTTCTTCAATTCGCTAAACTCCCTATCGATGTTGGTGCGTGAGAAGGATAACGACCGTGCATTGGAGTATATCGACCAGCTATCCTACACCTTCCGATACATCATACAGAATGGTCAGAGTAGCGTAACAACACTGCGTGAGGAGATTGCCTTTGCAGAGGCGTATGCCTATCTCTTTAAGATTCGTTACGAGGATAAGCTCTTCTTTGAGTTCGATATCAAGTCAGAGTATATGGATTGGACTCTGCCTGCGCTATCGTTGCAACCTCTTATAGGTAATGCTGTTAAGCATAACACCATAACCTCTAAGAATCCGTTGCGTGTGATAATTAGGGTTGTGGATGGTGTGCTTGAGGTGGAGAATGAAAAGCACGCTAAGCTTGATGTAGAACCATCTACAGGTATAGGATTACAGAATTTGCGTAGTCGCTGGCAGATAGTGGCAAATAGAGATATTGAGGTAATAGACAACGAGGAGCGCTTTACGGTGCGTCTACCGTTGGAGAAAGGAGTAGTAAGATGAAGAGAGTAATTATCGTTGAGGATGAGACTGCTGCGGTGGTAAATCTTCGTAGTATGCTTGCTGCGGTTGCTGGGGACATAGAGGTTGTGGCTGTATTGGAGTCTGTAGAGGAGGCGGTGGAGTACTTCTTAGAGAAGCCAGGTGCTGATATCGTCTTTATGGATATACATCTTGCCGATGGCGATTCGTTCCGCATCTTCGATAGGGTAAATATAGATATCCCGATAATCTTTACTACGGCGTATGATGAGTATGCTCTTGAGGCGTTTAAGGTAAACAGTATTGACTACCTGCTAAAACCATATAAGGAGGAGGATCTACGTCGAGCGCTGGATAAGCTGCAAAGACTCACAACTGCTGAGCGTATGGAGAGACAAAAGAGTCGTGAGCAGGTGGTAGCATCGGTGCAGTCCAGCGCGGTGCAGACGATGCTTGTGAGATATAAGGATAAGATTGTGCCAGTAAATATGGATGAGGTGGCATTCTTCTATACCTATGCTGAGCGTGTGTCACTTACTACACTTAAGGGTGAGAGTTATCCCGTGGATAAGAGTCTTGAGGCGTTGCAGCAGCAACTTTCGGATGGCAGGTTTTTTAGAGCCAATCGTCAGTTTATCATTGCGCGCAGTGCGGTGAAGGATATCGCAGTGTGGTTTGGTAATCGTTTGGCGTTGAATCTTGTGGTTGATACGCCGGAGCGTATAATAGTCTCTAAGGCTCGTGTGCCAGAGTTTAAGCAGTGGCTTCAGAGTTTATAAATGACGGTTGGCCCCTTGATTTGGTCGTTTGACCGATAGAATGTGGGATATATCAAATATAAGTATTATTTTCGCAAGCGTAAAAGGTGTAAACAATATCTTAAGAATGAAGAGAGCAATTATATTTGTATTGATGATGTGCGTTGCACTACCAGCAATGGCGCAGTCAGGAAAGGTAACGGCGCGTATTATTGATGCCGAGACTAACGAGGGTATTATCGGTGCTGTAATGGAGGTCGTAGACCTTGATACAGAGCGACGTCGTCACTCTGTATCGGGTGCTAATGGCGCTGTGAATGTTACCAATGTAGCCTTTGGTGAGTATGAGGTTACGGTGTCGTTTATTGGTTACACTACCGTTAAGAAGCGTATCAGCCATACCTCTGGAAATACTAATCTTGGTAATATCGCCTTGCAGGAGGGTGTTGCTATCGAGACTGTGGTCAAGGAGGTTCAGGCTTTGCGTACTTCGCAGAATGGCGATACGGTAGCCTATAACGCTGCTGCCTTTAAGGTTGCTACAGATGCCGATGTTGAGGGCTTGTTGAAGAAGATGCCAGGTATCACCATCTCGAATGGTCAGGTTGAGGCTCAAGGTGAGCAGGTTAAAAAGATTTTCGTGGATGGTAAGGAGTTCTTTGGTGAGGATGTATCCACTGCACTTAACTCCCTTCCAGCCCAGTCGGTAGACCGTATCGAGGTGTTTAATAAACTCTCGGATAATGCTGAGTTCTCGGGTATGGATGATGGCGAAGGCTACAAAGCTATCAATATCGTGACTCGCGAGAATATGCGTCAGGGACTCTTTGGTAAACTCTATGGTGGCTATGGCTACCAGCCAGATATTGATGGCTCTCCTACAGACCCAAATTTCGAGAATCAGACAGAGTATAATCCTCAGGTCTCAGATGTTACATCACACCATAAGTATAACTTGGGTGGTAATGTCAACATCTTCCACGGCAACTCTCGTGTATCAATTATTGGCCTATTCAATAATGTAAATCAGCAGAACTTCTCGTTTGAGGATATTCTTGGTGTTACAGGTGGTAGTGGTGGCCCTGGCCCTGGTCGTGGTCGCGGTGTAGGTCGTTATATGGTTCGCCCTCAGAGCGGTGTTGCGCAGGTTGCCTCTATTGGTATGCAGTATTCCGATTCGTGGGGTAAAGATGATAAGGTGAAGCTAAATGGCTCATACTTCTACAATCAGACAGATACTAAGAATAAGAGTATCACAGAGCGTTGGTACTATGAGCCATCGCCAGAGGATTATCAGATTCAGGAGGGTGAGTCAGAGACGCATAACTATAACCACCGTCTAAATGCGCGCCTCGATTGGAAGATTAACGAGAATATGTCGCTTATGTCGCGTACAAATTTGAGTTTCCAGGGTAACGAGCCTTACAATCTACAATATGGTGAGCTTGAGGGTGAGAGTGTTGCAGAGGGGCTACCATACGAGATTCTCTCCAATGGCTCACGCGGTAAGTCGTACGCCTATCGTTTTAGTGAGTTCTTGCAGTACCGTGTCAAACTCGGCAAGGCGGGTCGTACAATAACCGTGGATGGTCGTTACTCAACACGCCAGACACCGGAGTCGTGGAGCAATAGCTTCTCAACACTTAGAACAGAGATGATCAATGATATGGCTACTCCTGTCAAGCAGTTCGTACACTCTGATAGCGAGCAGGGAGAGGATGATGTAAGAGTGAACTTTACCTATACCGAGCCACTATCTAAGACATCACAGCTTAGCTTCCAGTATCGTCTCGACTATGAGGATCAGCAACTCGATAAGCGTGCCTATATTACGGATAATGACCTATATGATATTGTTGGCAAAGAGCCTAATCCGTCGCTATCATCATTTACAACCTCTACCAGCACGGAGCATCGTGTAGGTCCTGGTTATCGTTATGCTAAAGGTCGCAATACGGTTGTTGCTAACCTCTTCTACCAGCACTCTATCCTCGATGCTATGGCTAAGGGGCAGAAGATAGGTCGTGATTTCGATAATGTGACTTACTTCTTTATGGCTAATGTGGCATTCAACCCACAGAACACTATCCGAGTATTTATTAGTTCCTACACTCAGAATCCAGATGTAGGTAACCTCCAGGAGGTGCCAGACCTTACAAACGTGCAGTATATCTCTAAGGGTAACAAGAGTTTGGTATCGTCATATAACCACCGCATCAACTTCCACTATGTGCGCTCGAATATTGAGAAGGGCCGTACCTTTATGTGGATGTTCTCTACACAGCTTACCCAGGACTATATCGGTCAGTCTATATACTATAATAAGCAGGTTGAGGTCGATGATAATATCTATAACCCATTGCAGTTCAGTACTTACGAGAATATGGATGGTTATGCTACACTTCGTACTCACGTGAGCTATGGTTTCCCAATATCGCCAATTAAGTGTAATCTTAATCTTATGGTGGGTGCTAATTGGTCAAAGACTCCATCTAAGATTGATGATAAGCTAAACTATACAAGTAATATTGGTTACGATGCTACCGTATCGCTTGGTAGTAATATCTCGGAGAACGTTGACTTTACGTTGCAGTGGAACGGTACATATAATGATGCTACACAGTCGTTGGCGTTGCGCGGTAAGAATAATCAGTACTTCAGCCATACTGCATCAGGTTCACTCAAATGGGTGTTCTGGAAGGGCTTTAGTGTAACAGCTGCTGCTAACTATAATCAGTATGTTGGCTTGACAGATGAGTATAACGAGGACTTCCTAATCTGTAACTTCTATCTTGGTAAGAAATTGTTTAAGAATCAGTTGGGTGAGGTGCTTGTTGGTGTGAACGATATGCTTAATCAGAACAATGCCTTTGTTCGCACCGTAGGTAGTGGTTATACGCAGAATGCTTGGAATAGTGTTGTAGGTCGCTACTTCACCGTGCAGTTCAACTACAACCTTCGCTACTTCGGTAAGAATGCTACAAAGGATATCTCGAAGTATGAGGGTATGGATATTAAGCCAGGTGCTGCAGCATTTGGTAGACCACCAATGCACAGATAGTGGTTATAAGTTAGTAATGTCGAAGAGAGTGAATAAAAAGTGTATTTTGTCGTTACGCTTGCCCTCAAAATGCTCATTTACGCTGAGTAAACTCCGCTTTTTCGGGCTTCGCAAGCCTAAAACTACATCTTTTTATTCACTCTCTTAGGTTATGGGGGGGGGCTGGCTAAGTTGCTTTTTAGTCAGTCCCTTTTTATTTGTATCGGGTATAAGTGATATTTTTATGTTGTAGCTATTTTGGTGAGTAAAACTAATGTAGTATTTAATTGCAAAGTTCCTGAAAAAATTGTATCTTTGCGCGTTATGCTTATAAACTAAGGTATAAGCATGGCGTTTGGCTTTGAAATAACGAAATTAAAAGTATAGATATGGATATTTTATCAAAGGTAATTAAGCTATTCTTCGGCTCGAAGGTAGATAAGGATCGTAAGGAGATTATGCCTTATGTGGAGAAGATTAAGGAGGTATATCCCTCAATCGCGAAGCTCTCTAATGATGAGCTCCGTGAGCGTTCGCAGGCGTTGAGCAAGTCTATTGCAGATTTTATCGCTGAGGATGAGGCTCGTATCGCTAAGAATAAGGCCACTCTTGAGCAGCCAGAGATTTCGCTTCAGGATAAGGAGCGTCTATCGAAGGATATCGATGATACGACTAAGCGTATCGACCAGAAGATTGAGCAGAAGCTTGAGGAGATACTACCAGAGGCTTTTGCTATTATGAAGGATACAGCGCGTCGTTTTGCGGAGAATGATGAGGTGGTGGTTACAGCCAACGACTTCGATCGCAACCTCGCAGCCGAGCGCGCCGACTTGGTGCGTATCGAGGATGGCAAGGCTATCTACAGCAGTCAGTGGACTGCGGGTGGTAACACCATTAAGTGGGATATGGTGCACTACGATGTACAGCTCTTCGGTGGTGTGGTTCTACACAAAGGTCGTATTGCCGAGATGGCTACTGGTGAGGGTAAAACTCTTGTAGCTACACTCCCAGTATTCCTTAATGCCTTGGCACATAAGGGTGTGCACGTGGTTACTGTGAACGACTACTTGGCTCGTCGTGATGCCGAGTGGATGGGTCCTATGTACCAGTTCCATGGCCTTTCAGTTGCTTGTATCGATAACACGCGCCCTAATTCAGAGGAGCGTCGCAGAGCATATAACGCAGATATCACCTTCGGTACTAACAACGAGTTCGGTTTCGACTACTTGCGTGACAATATGGCATCAGCGCCTAAGGATTTGGTACAGCGCAAGCATCACTTCGCTATTGTCGATGAGGTCGACTCGGTGCTTATCGACGATGCTCGTACACCACTTATCATCTCTGGTCCAGTGCCTAAGGGTAGCGACCAGTTGTATGCCGAGTATCAGCCTGCAGCGAAGTTTATCTATGACCTTCAGAGCAAGATGTCGTCTACGGATGTTGCTGAGGCTAAGCGTCTCTACAACGAGGGTCAGATGGAGGAGGCTGGTAAGCTGCTTTTGCGTGCTCACAAGGCGATGCCTAAGTATAAGGCGTTGATTAAGTTCCTCTCAGAGCCAGGTGTAAAGGTGCTGTTGCAGAAGACCGAGAATGTCTATATGCAGGACAACGAGCGCCGTATGCACGAGATTACCGACGACAACTTTGTTGTTCACGACGAGAAGATGAACTCCCTAATCTTGACAGATAAGGGTCACGAGGTTGCTTCAAAGCGCTTTGGCGAGGAGGGTTTCTTTGTGCTTCCAGATATTGGTGCTCGTGTTGCAGAGTTGGAGCAAAATAAGGAGCTAAGCCACGAGGAGCGTGCGCAGAAGAAGGATGAGCTTCTTGCCGATTACTCTATCAAGGCCGACCGTGTACACACTATGAATCAGTTGCTTAAGGCATACTTTATGTTTGAGAAGGAGGTAGAGTATGTTCTTATCGATAACAAGGTTAAGATTGTCGACGAGCAGACTGGTCGTATTATGGAGGGACGTCGTTACTCGGATGGTCTACACCAGGCTATCGAGGCTAAGGAGAATGTTAAGGTTGAGGATGCTACTCAGACCTTCGCAACAATCACTCTCCAGAACTACTTCCGTATGTACCATAAGTTGGCCGGTATGACTGGTACTGCCGAGACTGAGTCTTCGGAGTTCTGGAGTATCTACAAGCTCGATGTTGTGGTTATCCCAACAAATAAGGAGGTTATTCGTGATGACCGCAATGACTTGGTTTATAAGACTGAGCGTGAAAAGTATAATGCTGTTATTGCCGAGATTGAGAAGATGGTTAACGATGGTCGCCCAGTATTGGTGGGTACCACTTCAGTCGAGATTTCGGAGCTTCTAAGCCGCATGCTTAAGCTTCGCGGTATTAAGCATAATGTCCTCAATGCTAAGCAGCATCAGCTTGAGGCTCAGATTGTTGCTGAGGCTGGTCGCGGCGGTCAGGTAACTATCGCAACCAATATGGCGGGTCGTGGTACCGATATCAAGCTTACGCCAGAGGTAAAGGAGCGTGGTGGTTTGGCTATCATCGGTACTGAGCGTCACGAGAGCCGTCGTGTAGACCGTCAGTTGCGTGGTCGTGCTGGTCGTCAGGGTGATCCAGGCTCTTCACAGTTCTTCGTATCGTTGGAGGATAAGCTTATGCGTCTCTTTGGTTCTGATCGTATCGCCTCAATGATGGATAAGATGGGTATTCAGGATGGCGAGGTTATCCAGGCAGGTATGATGACTAAGGCTATCGAGCGCGCACAGAAGAAGGTTGAGGAGAACCACTTTGGTGTTCGTAAGCGCTTGTTGGAGTACGATGATGTTATGAACTCACAGCGTGAGGTTATCTACACACGTCGTCGTCACGCCCTCTATGGCGAGCGTATTGATATCGATTTGAACAACCTACGTTGCGACTACGCTATTAAGTTTGTAGAGGCGCACGAGGGTTGTAGCTTCGAGGAGTTCAAGTTTGACCTTATGCGTGAGATTGCTCTCGATACCACAATCCTTGAGGAGCAGTATGCTACAATGTCGCCAAAGCAGATTGTTGACTCTATTGTTGCCGACCTTACAGCCCTTTACGAGCGTAAGGCAAGGGTTATAGCAGATGTTGTACGCCCAACAATGGAGCGTATCTACACAGATGCGGGTGACAATATGAATCGTCGTGTGGCATTCCCAATCACAGATGGTCGTTTGCAGTACACTATCCCTGTAGAGTTGCAGAGGTGTAAGGATACAGATTGTGCTGAGATCTTCCGAGAGTTTGCAAAGGTTGCGCTCTTTACGACTATCGATGATGCATGGCGTGAGCACCTCCGAGAGATGGATGACCTACGTCAGAGTGTGCAGAATGCTACATATGAGCAGAAGGATCCACTTCTTATCTACAAGCTTGAGTCGTTCCAGCTCTTCTCTAAGATGCTCGAGGATGTCAACCGTGATGTATTGGCTCTAATCAATAAGGCATATATCGCTGTTCGTCAGGCTAATCCAGATGCTATGCAGAATGCTCGTGAGCAGAAGTCTAAGGTTGATGTTAACAAGCTACAGGCATCCCGTATGGCGGCAGCTGCACAGGCAGGTCAGGGTGAGCGTGGCAAGACTGCACCTATCAAGGCTGAAAAGACTGTAGGTCGTAACGATCCTTGTCCATGTGGCTCTGGTAAGAAGTATAAGCATTGCCACGGCAAGATGTAATTTCTTGTGAATTTCTTGTGATAAGGGGCTATCTGTGTCATCTACCTTGTCTGAAAAATGCTCATTAACGCTCGGTTAACTCCGCTTTTTCAGTCTGCGAGTAGCTAACACATATAACCCCTTCTGACAAGAAATGGGGTTGTGCCCTTTGGAGGGACGTTTTAATAAGGATAATGAACTCTGATTAGCCCTATTTTTTATATTGCTAATTACTAATTGCTCATTACTAATTACTTATTATGGGATATAAAGAGCAGAAACAGCGTCAGTTTGACTTGCGTTATCTTCAGATGGCGCGTGTATGGGCAGAGAATTCATACTGCGAGCGCAGAAAGGTGGGTGCTCTGCTTGTTAAGGATAATATGATTATCTCAGACGGCTACAATGGTACTCCTGCTGGATTTGAAAATATATGTGAGGATGAGATGGGTAAGACAAAACCCTATGTTCTCCACGCCGAGGCGAATGCTATAACCAAGGTTGCTAAGAGTGCTAACAACTGCGACGGCTCAACTCTATATGTCACTGCCTCACCTTGTATCGAGTGCGCAAAGCTAATTATTCAGGCAGGTATTCGTCGCGTAGTCTATGCTGACCCTTACCGTATGGATGATGGTGTACAGCTACTTAAGAAGGTGGGTATCGAGTGTGTTCAAGTTTCGGAGGAGGAGAGCAAGTTGAAGTGAAAACTGAAAACTGAAAAGTAAGGTATGCTTCGCATAAGTTTTATAAATACGCGTCGCAGACACCTTACTTTTCCGTTTTCACTTTTCACCTTTCACTTTAGAATATATACTCTCTATCGCGTCGCACATCGCACTCCACGAGAAGCGTTTGCGCTCTTCTATCATATTCTCGGCAAAGCGCTGCAATCTATCACCCTCGTAGATGCGCTCCAAGGCGTTAGCTACACCCTCCACCGTTGGCTCGCATACATAACCTACGCGGTCATCGGGGACAATCTCAGCAAGACCACCCACGTTGGTCACTATAACAGGTGTGCAGAAGTTGTAGCATATCTGCGTCACACCACTCTGCGTTGCTGTCTTATATGGTAGCACCACGCAGTCGGCAATCGAGAAGTAGTATTTAATCTTATCATCGGGGATGAAGTAGTCGTGTAGTACGATATCATCCTTCACTCCAAGACGCTCGATAAGAGCCATATACTTATCCTTTGCGGCGTAGAACTCGCCCGCAATAATTAACTTATGTCCTGCTCTGCGGAACTGTGCCCACGCCTCAAGTAGGGTATCTAAGCCCTTGTAGTCGCGTATAAGACCAAAGAACATCGCGTAGCGAACATCACTATCCAATCCCAACTCTTTGATAGCCTCCTCGCGCTCTACACGTGCGCCAAAGTTCTCGAACATAGGGTGTGGCGAGAAGAGTGCTGGGGCTGATGTGTACTCCTTAAGCTCGCTATGCACCTGCTCCGACATATAGATAAAGCCGTCAACCGAATTAAGGTAGTAGCGGTTGAAGGGTTTGTCGGTGATATGGTGCTCGTGAGGTTCTACATTGTCAATCTGGCAGATAACCTTCGTATTACCATTCTTACGCGCCAGACGTGCTATACTGCCAAAGCAGGGTGCCATAAATGGTGTCCAATACTTCATTAGCACGATGTCGGGCTGTGCCTTGCGAAGCTCTCTACCTACGCTCCACCACGACAATGGATTTATGGTCGATACTCTGCGACGAATGTTTAGGTCTTCGGGTGCTGGTGTGTTTACTGTCTGGCTTTTGCCGGGGAATAGGAGCGAGGGATATTGTAGTGTAAAGGTGAGTATATCAACGTCGTAGCCTCGCGACTGAAATTCGCGTGCCATACTCTCCATTATTGCTGCCAAGCCGCCACGATAGGGGTGTGCAGGGCCAACAATTGCTATTTTTAGTCTCTTGCGCTCCACGATACTCTGCTATTTGAACTCCACCTTAGCGCGGCATAATACCTTATCGGCAGATGATGAAATTTCGAAGTTCCAGATATTGCCCTCGTTTACCCAACCTATGGTTAAGGTCTCGCCATATAGAGCCTCTGCGATAAAGTTTATATCTATACGCAAGCCATTATTATGCTCGATAAGCTCCAATGGTACATTATCAAAGATTAGGTCGATGTAGCGTAGGGTATTTACGTGACGGTTGAAGTCGATATCGCTATAAACCACTGGGCGTGAGGCGCTACCAACGGGTGTGATAGGTCGTAGACGCGCTGGTGCAGGGATAGGAGATGGCTCCTCTACCATAGCCTGCATATAGGTCTCCTTCAAACGCGACATATCCACCACCTGGCGAGTCTCCATATTGAGCATACACCACTGCGAAACACCCTTAGCAACATACTCTCCATTGCGATGAATGCGGAAGTTACGGGTTGAAGAGAGGCGGTTAAACTCATTTACCCACGTGTCGATAGCAATCTCCTCATACTGCTTAGGCTGTACTTCGATATCCACCGCGAGGCGCGATAGCACCCACGTTGTGGAGTTGCTATCGAGGGCGCTGATACCAAACCCCTTTCTCTCGGCATCTTCACCCGCTACATCGAGCATATAACCAATTATTGCTGCCGCTGAGGCTCTGCGTGTGCAATCCACGCTCTTTGGTTGCACCATATTCTTGTATCTTGAAATCTCTGCCATACTCTTTTGAATTATAAGACAAATGTACGAAAAAGAATTTAATTTACCTCACCTCGAGGGCGCAAGTTGCAGAACTTTCGAGTAGCGGCTCTGCATAGTATAGCCCAATGTTGGCTATATGTGCCGTTGCGCGTGTTGCGTTTATGGTGATTCTTAGCTTGCTTGGGGTACAATCCAAGAAGCGCAGTAGACGCTTGTAACCTATCGTTGTACCCTCGGTAAGGTCGCACCACTTGTTGTTAATAAGCACCTCTACTCTAAAGCTCTCAACGTGCTGACCCTGAGTGATATCCTCGGCAAGGAGTAGGGTGTTTACCGTAGCATTGCTACATACGTCAAGTTCGATACTTTCACCCTCGTTGCGATGCCAAGTTTCTCGGCTCTCTGCAACATAGTTTTGGCTATACATCTTGGTGATGTAGCAGGCAAGTTCTCTGATGCGTTGTACATCTATCTCGTGTATAAGACCTCGCCTATCGGGTGGAATATTTAGGAGTAAAACAGAGTTGCATCCCACCGAGCTAAAGTAGATATCAACCAAGTTGGCAAGTGAGCGCACCTGGTCATCCTCCCACTGGTGGTAGAACCATCCTGGGCGTATTGAGACATCCACTTCGGATGGATACCAGTAGAGTTGTGTTGCTTGCGCTATAAGTTCGCGGCTACCAAGGTCCTTAGCCGTTTCGGAGATTCCAAGCTTTGAATTTGCCTCGTGGCTGTAGTTGTACGACATTGGTGTAAATGGAGTTACACTCCACTCGGTAGTCCTGCCTAAGCCCTTTTCGTTACCAACCCAGCGTACGTCATCACCCATTATTGCGGTTACAGCCTCGGGTTGTAGTGTGTGGATAGTTTTTAGTATCTCCTCCCAATCATAAATCTGACGTTTGCCATTCGGACCTTCGCCACAAGCGCCATCAAGCCACACTTCATCTACTCTACCGTAGTTTGTTAGTAGTTCGCTAAGCTGTGCTATGAATAGGCGGTTGTATGCTGGTGAGTCGCCATACGATGGAGCATTTCTATCCCATGGTGAGAGGTATATGCCAAACTTTAATCCATATTTCTGGCACGCCTCGCTTAGTTCTCGCACTACATCGCCCTTACCATTGCGCCAAGGGGAACTCTGTACCGAGTACTCGGTTGTTGCAGTCTGCCAAAGGCAAAATCCGTCGTGATGTTTGGCTGTGAGAATCGCCATCTTAAATCCAGCATCTTTGAGCGTTCGCACCCACTGCTCACAATCGAGTTGCGTGGGATTAAAGTGTTCGGGACTGTCACTGCCATCGCCCCACTCCTCGTCGGTAAAGGTGTTGATGCCAAAGTGTAGAAATGCTGTTAGCTCCATCTGTTGCCATGCCAACTGTTTCTGTGAGGGTACAACGCGCGATGCTATATCGATTCTCTGTTCGATAGTAGCATCCCCAGGAAGTGTTGCGCGCTGGGTGTATAACTCTCTCTTTTGTGTTGTCACGCAACCTATACTTAGTAGCGCGACGAGGGTTATAATTGGTAGTCTATGGAGCATAGTTGGGTTGTCTGTTATAAAAATACCCCTGATGGTATTGTGCTATACTTCAGGGGTACTCTTTGTTTATGGGTTGATATTACTTCATCTCTGCGAAGTACTTGTAGAAGTATGGCAAAGTCTCCAAACCCTTGTAGAACTGGTCAAGACCATAGCTCTCGTTAGGCGAGTGGATAGCATCC
This sequence comes from Alistipes sp., assembly GCA_045656185.1. Classification (GTDB taxonomy): domain Bacteria; phylum Bacteroidota; class Bacteroidia; order Bacteroidales; family Rikenellaceae; genus Alistipes. Next base: position 33,166 of record JAZOQR010000013.1, read on the forward strand.
TTCGAAAGACCAAAGCCGAGCAAAATTGACTTGATGCCGAGGATATTCTCGAAGCCTGAGATGATAGGAATAGAACCACCAGAGTAGAATGGTAGTGGGGTAATACCGAATGTTGTCTCCACAGCCTTCTCTGCAGCCTTGTATGCTGGTAGGTCGGTTGGTGATACATATGGTGCGCCACCGTGCAAGAAGTCAACCTTCACCTTCACGCTCTTAGGAGCAATTCTTTTGAAGTGCTTCTCAAAGAGTTTTGCAATCTTCTTGAAGTCCTGGTTTGGAACAAGACGCATAGAGATCTTTGCATAAGCCTTTGATGGGATAACAGTCTTAGTACCCTCGCCGGTGTAACCACTCCAAATACCGTTTACATCGAGTGATGGACGGATGCCTGTGCGCTCCATAGTTGTGTAGTCTACCTCACCAGCTACATCGCCAAGGTCGAGAGCCTTCTTATACTCGTCAAGTGAGAATGGTGCCTTGTTCAACGCCTTACGCTCAGCATCAGTAAGGATGCGTACATCGTCGTAGAAACCAGGGATGGTAACGCGACCAAACTCATCTGTAAGCGATGCTACGAGCTTTGCAAGTACATTTGCAGGGTTAGCTACAGCACCACCAAACAAGCCTGAGTGCAAATCCTTATCAGGACCTGTTACCTCTACCTGCATATATGTCAAGCCACGAAGACCAGCTGTGATAGTAGGGGTGTCAAGACCAATCATAGAGGTGTCTGATACAAGGATGATATCTGCCTTTAGAAGCTTTTTGTAGTCTGCACAGAATTTGTATAGACTTGGAGAGCCAATCTCCTCCTCGCCCTCAAGCATAAACTTTACGTTGCAAGGTAGGGTGTCTGTAGCCACCATAGCCTCGAAAGCCTTAGCGTGCATATAGAGCTGACCCTTGTCGTCATCAGCACCACGGCACCAGATACGACCATCCTTAATCTCTGGCTCGAATGGGTTTGTCTTCCACTCGTCGATTGGGTCCTCTGGCATTACGTCGTAGTGACCATAAACGAGAACGGTCTTAGCCTTAGGGTCGATAATCTTCTCGGCATATACTACAGGGTTACCCTCTGTAGGCATCACCTCAGCACGGTCAGCACCAGCCTTTACAAGCGCTGCTGCGAGCCACTCGGCACAACGCACCATATCGTTCTTATGTAGTGATGGCTGTGCGCTGATTGAAGGGATGCGAAGAAGGTCGAACAACTCCTCCAAAAAACGCTCTTTGTTCTTGTCAATGTATTCGGTTGCAAGTTTCATAGTTGATAGATTTTAGGTTATATTTATGCTTTGCAAATTTGTTCTATTTCGGAAATAAAGCGCTTAGCTAAGCTATCTGCCTCAGCCATAGTTTTAGCCTCGGTGTAGATGCGGATAATAGGCTCGGTATTAGACTTGCGAAGATGTACCCAGTTCTCTGCAAAGTCAATCTTTACGCCGTCTATATCGTTGACTCTTTCGCTTGAGTATCTTGACTTTATAGTTGATAAAATCTTGTCTACATCAATCTCTGGAGTAAGCTCAATCTTGTTCTTAGAAGCGTAGTACGCCGGATATGTTTTGCGTAACTCTGACATGGTCATATCGAGGCCAGCAAAATAGGTCAAAAAGAGAGCAACACCCACCAAGGCATCGCGACCATAGTGTAGCTCTGGATAGATAACACCACCATTACCCTCGCCGCCAATTACAGCGCCTGTCTCCTTCATCTTAGCCACCACATTTACCTCGCCCACAGCAGCAGCGGCATACGAACAACCCTCGTAACGCACAGTAACATCGCTAAGAGCGCGTGACGATGAGAGGTTCGATACGGTGTTACCCTTAGTGTGCTTAAGAACATAGTCTGCAACAGCTACCAAAGTGTACTCCTCAACAAACATCTCGCCATTCTCCATTACGAATGCCAAGCGATCAACATCTGGATCTACCACAATACCCATATCTGCGCCTTCACGACGTATAACCTCTGAAATCTCGGTTAGGTTCTCCGGAAGTGGCTCTGGGTTGTGTGCGAACTCTCCTGTAGGCTCGCAGTTAAGCTCTACAACCTCGCAGCCAAGCTCGCGTAGAAGTGCTGGGATAACAACACCGCCAATAGAGTTCACTGCATCTACAACAACCTTAAACTTGCGCTTGCGCACAGCCTCCACATCTACCAGTGGGAGAGCTAATACCTGCTGGATATGCTTAGGGTTGAAGTCCTCGCGTAGGACAACCTTGCCAATATGGTCGATTGTAGGGTAGTCCCACATTGTGTCGTCTGCCATACTTAGTACCTCCTTACCTTCGGCGTCGTTGAGGAACTCACCGCGCTCGTTAAGAAGCTTAAGGGCGTTCCACTGGCGAGGATTGTGCGATGCTGTGATGATGATACCACCATCTGCCTTATGTGTGATAACTGCCATCTCAGTGCCTGGCGTTGTGCAGAGACCAACGTTGATAACATCTGCGCCACAGCCGAGAAGTGTGCCCTCCACCAACGAGTCTACCATACCACCAGAGATGCGGGCATCACGGCCAACAACGATGGTGATGCGCTTGTTAGGATGTTTAGCTTTGATAAGTCTCGCGTATGCTGTTGTGAACTTCACTACATCGATAGGAGTGAGGTTCTCTGCCTGCGCTCCGCCAATGGTTCCGCGGATGCCTGAGATTGATTTAATGAGTGTCATATTTTAATAAAAAGTCTCTAAAAGTTTTGCTATTTCTGACAAAATTACTAATTTTACGCGAATATTAAAAATAATAAGGAATTAAATTATTTGAAGATATGAGAACAATACCCTCTTCTGAGTTGATAATCAATGGTGATGGCTCTATTTTCCATCTTCATTTGAAGCCAGAACAGTTGGCAGATATTGTTATACTTGTGGGTGATCCTGCGCGTGTGGCGATGATTGCGGAGTATTTTGATGCGAAGGAGTGCGAGGTGTCAAATCGTGAGTTTTTGACCGTAACAGGAACATATAAGGGCAAGCGTATGACAGTTATGTCAACGGGTATTGGTATTGGTAATATTGATATCTGTGTTACGGAGTTGGATGCTCTTGCAAATATCGACTTTGAGACTCGTCAGGTTAAGGATAATTTCCGCCAGTTGACCCTTGTGCGCCTCGGTACTTCTGGAGCTATTCAGCAGGATATCGAGGTGGGCGAGGTGGTTTTCTCTCGCACATCACTCGGCTTCGATGGTCTCCTCTCATACTACGAAGGTCGCGATGCTGTGTGTGACCTCGACCTTGAGCGTGCCTTCTCAGAGCATACAGGATGGTATGAGAAGCTCCCTGCACCATACTTCGTGAATGCTGATAAGGAGCTATTTGAGCTATTTAAGGACTCTACACGCGAGGGTATCACCATTGCTGCTCCAGGCTTCTATGCTCCACAGGGTCGCTGGGTGAGAATAGCACCACACGATAAGAGTCTAAACCAGAAGATTGAGGAGTTCAAGTATGGTGAGCGTCGTATCACAAACTTCGAGATGGAGGGCTCAGCCCTTGCAGGTCTTGCGGCCTTGATGGGACATCGCGCAGCTACCATCTGCACAATTATCGCACAGCGTGTGGCTAAGAATGCCTGCACCGACTACAAGCCATTTGTGCGTCGTATGATTGAGATTGCTTTGGATAAGTTGGCAACACTCTAACAACCGCGAATTAAGAACAAAATAAATATAAACAGAAAAGATTATGAAATTTACAGTATCAAGTTCAGCACTACTATCGTTGCTTGCAACAACAGGCAAGGTGATCAGCAACAAAAACACACTCCCTATTCTCGATTACTTTTTAATCGAACTTAAGGGTAACGAGCTTACAGTTACCACATCAGATCTCGAGACTACACTCGTAGGTCACCTTAACGTGGATAACGTAGAGCGCGAAGGTGTTATCGCTGCTCCTGCAAAGCTTATGCTTGACTCTTTGAAGGAGTTTCCAGAGATGCCTCTTGAGTTTGATGTTAACGACTCTACATGGGAGATTAAGGTTCGTTGGGCAAGTGGTTCGCTCTCTATCCCTGGTGCAAGTGCTGTTAGCTATCCAGCTATGCAGACCATCGGTGCTGAGCGCAAGGAGATTTTGCTCGATGTAGATATGCTTATCTCAGGTATCAACAAGACTATCTTCGCTACTGCAGACGATGAGCTTCGTCCAGTGATGAATGGTGTATATTTCAACTTTGAGGAGGGCAAGGTGACATTCGTTGCTACCGATGCTCACAAGTTGGTGCGCTCGGTTGCTGAGTGCCCAGATGTGGACTTCAACGCATCATTCATCCTCCCTAAGAAGCCAGCTAACTTGCTTAAGGGTGTGCTACTAAAGGAGGAGGAGCCTATTCGCGTGTCGTTCGATGCTAAGAACGTATCATTCGAGCTTAAGAACCACAAGTTCGTTTGCCGTCTTATCGAGGGTAATTATCCTAACTACAACGCTGTTATCCCATCAGCAAACCCTAACAAGGTTCTTGTTGACCGCGTAGAGCTTGTTAATGGCATCAAGCGTGTTGCAGTATGTTCTAACCCTACAACCAACCTTATCCGTATGGATATCGCTGGTAACAAGATTAGTCTTGCAGCTCAGGATATCGACTTCTCTGTATCTGCAAACGAGACTATCTCATGTAGTTACGAGGGTCAGCCTGTAACCATCGGCTTCAAGTCTACATTCCTTGTGGAGATTTTATCTAATATCGACTCTCCAACCGTTGTTATCGAGCTTGCTGACTCTACCCGCGCGGGTGTTTTCAAGCCTGTTTACGACGATAAGAAGGCTACAGATGTGTTGATGCTTCTTATGCCGATGATGATCAACGCATAAATTTCTTGTGATAAGGCATCATCTACTGCCGCTAACAAATTGTTGTAGCAATGGGCAGTACGCCAAGTACAGCCCATCGCTCCAAAATTTGCCGAGCGTTGTATCTAATGCCTTCTCAAAAGAAATTAGGGGCGTGCAGGTGGGTAGGTCTATCCTGTTAAAGCTAACGCCTTTTAACCATTGCTAATTACTAATTTATTTTTCGCTGTGAACTTAAAACTTAAAAGACCGATAATATTCTTTGACCTTGAGACTACGGGTGTTGATATTACCAATGACCGCATCGTCGAAATTTCGATGATAAAGATTGGTGTTGATGGAACGAAGGTTGTAAAGACACGACGCATAAATCCTGAGATGCATATTCCAGAGGTGGCAACGGCGGTGCATGGTATCAGCGATGAGGATGTTAAGGATGAGCCTACATTCAAGCAGATAGCAAAGTCGTTAGCAGCCTTTATCGAGGGTTGCGATTTTGGTGGCTTCAACTCCAACCGTTTCGATTTGCCGATGCTGGTTGAGGAGTTCTTGCGTGCAGATGTAGATGTTAACTTCGACAACCGTAAGTTTGTAGATGTGCAGACTATCTTCCATCGTAAGGAGCAGCGTACGCTTGTGGCGGCATATAAGTTCTACTGCGATAAGGATTTGGAGAATGCACACTCTGCCGAGGCTGATACTATGGCTACGTACGAGGTTTTGGAGTCGCAGATTGAGCGTTATGGCGATATAGGATCTACTGTTGAGGAGTTGGCTGAGTTCTCGTCGAATGGGCCTATTGTAGACTTTGCTGGTCGTTTGTCGTTGAATGATAAGGGTGAGGAGATCTTTACATTTGGCAAGTATAAGGGACGCACCGTGGTTGAGGTCTTTACTAAGGATCCGGGTTACTATTCGTGGATGATAAATGGTGATTTCCCACTATACACTAAGAAGAAGATTACGGAGATTCGCCTAAGGATGAAATAGGATGAGAAACCTTAAATTTATACATACTCTGCTACTCCTTGTTGTGGCTCTGCCAGTGATGGCAACAGAGCCTACAACTAATGTAGTGGATATTGGTGGTAGACGTTACTATAAGCATTTAGTTGCAAGTGGCGACACTATATATGCGCTGTCGAAGGCGTATAATGTCTCAGAGCAGCAGATAATAGATACCAATAATGGTATAACGCCTGCTACACTCAAGGTAGGGGATTATATCTATGTTCCGTATGTAGTGAAGTCGGGAAGCAAGAGCACGGCGGAGGATAAGAAGCTATTTATATTCCATAGTGTCAAGTCGGGAGATACGATATACTCTATCGCTCGCAAATATAAGGTCTCTGTCGCTACGTTGGAGAGCGATAATCCTGATATCGATATCGAGCGTATTGCGCCAGGTATGGAGATCAAGGTGCGTCGTTCGGAACGTGGCAATGTATCCAAAGAGGATATTTCCAAGGAGCAACGTAAGCGTGATGCTGAGATTGTGCTAAAGTCTAATGAGTATAGAGTTTCGGCAGGAGAGACTGTCTATTCACTCTCTCGCAGATTTGGTATTAGCGAAGAGAGTTTTATGGAGATAAACTCTCTAAAATCGGCTCGTGATTTGAAGGAGGGTATGATTGTTTTGCGCCACAAGCCAGAGGACGTTGCGCCTACGGTCGAGGAGGTAGCACCCAAAACCGAGGAGGTAGCCCCAGCTGTTGAAGAGCAAGTGGCGGAGGTACCCTTCGTGATAGCTACTTCGGAGGAGAATGTAGACAAGGTTGTTGCCGAAGAGCAGACGCTCGCTACTGAGGAGCAGTCGGTTGTTACAACTCCAATTCCTGTGGTTGACAAACTTGCTGATTATCAGAAGCTATACACACTTCTAATGTTGCCATTCCATAAGGATGGTAAGGTGAATTCTACGGCAGTGGATTTCTATCGTGGTGTTTTGCTTGCCATGGAGGATCTCAGCAATATGGGTTATAATATCGAACTCTCGGTACTTGATACACAGGGTTCTGAAGAGGTGGTTGAGGATATTGTTAGCTACGAGCCACTATTCTACGGAGCGCACCTTATCATCGGCCCTGTCTATGAGAATGAGATAAGCAAGGTATTGCCATACGCCATACAGGAGAATATTCCAATAGTTTCGCCATTGGCAGATCTAACATCCTTGAGTGGTTCTGTGCTATTCCAGATGTATGCAGAGAATACTCATAAGTATGATGGCTATGACGAGATTTTCGATGGCAGCCGTGAGGTAGTTGTTGTTCATACGTCATCAGCAGATAATGAAACGAAGAACACGATATATGAGTTAGGTGCAAACCTAAGTCTAACAGAGCTAAACTATCAGTTTGATAGAGGCTCACTATTCTATCATCGCAATTCAGATGGCTCGAATGGTGGCGAGTTGGATATCACAGAGTTTATGCGTAGTAAGTCGAGCAAGGCGTTTGTAGTACTGGCAAACAACGAGACCGATGTTGATCGAGTTCTTACAACGCTATCCTCTACAAAGGCGTCGATACTTGGTCGTGGAGGCCTTATGGGCGATTATGTAGTGTTGGGAGACCGTCGCTGGAAGCAGATGATGAGTATAGATAAACAGGCCTTCTTTAATAACAACACTATCTTCGCAGTGCCATACCATGCTAATCGTGGTAACGATGCTATTGCGATGTTCGATGCCCGCTATATCCAGGCATACAATGTGTTGCCGACTATGTATTCGTATCGTGGCTACGATGCCGCTATGATATTCTGCCGAAAGATGTACGAGGGCTTTGAGGATGTAAATAGTGTGGTTACGCCATTGGCAACGCCCTACACCTTTACATTTGAGAATGGTTTGTTTGTTAACAGCCACTGGGTTGTGGAGAAGTACAAGAGTAATTACACTATAGATGTAGAGTAATGGCAAATATAACATCGTCAATTCCAGAGAAGACCATCGAGCGTCTTAGCGAGTACCGTCGCACACTTATCAAGTGCCACGAGCGCGGTATTACACATATTTTTTCGCACGTTTTAGCTGGTATGCACGGCATCACGGCTGTTCAGGTGCGTCGCGACTTGATGTTGATAGGTTTCTCGTCGGATACTAAGAAGGGGTACGATGTTAAGGTCCTAATCGACTTCATAGACGATATTTTGTATAGCGAACAGCCTATAAATATGGCGATTATAGGTATGGGACACTTGGGACAGGCAGTGACTAAGTACTTTAATAGCAAGGGGCTAAAGTTGCGCATCACTGCCGCGTTCGATATCGACCCTAATAAAGTGGGTAGTGTTATCTATAATATACCATGCTACCACATTGGCGAGTTTGAACAGCGTGTTGGTGATCTTGATATAAGCATCGTTATTGTGTCGTCCCCAACTTCTGTAGCATCAACCCTTGTATTGCCTATTATCAATGCAGGTATCAAGGGTGTCTTGAACTTCACCTCTGCACCGCTTAACTTTCCACAGGGTATCGTGGTTGAGAACTACGATATCACAACTCTCTTGGAGAAGGTTGCCTACTTCGTAAAGGTCGCAGAGGAGAACAATAACTAATTATGAGGATAGATTACGGTTTCGATACTATTTCGGCAGATGTTCGCTCTGTTGTTACCATTGGCTCGTTTGATGGTGTGCATAGCGGCCATAAGGTTTTGTTGTCGGCTCTTAAGCAGATGGCAAAGCGTCTCGATGCCGAGAGTGTTGTGGTGACCTTTGATCCTCATCCGCGTATTGCTATGGGCAGAGCTGAGGGTATGGGACTTCTCTCGACTATTGAGGAGCGTGCCTTGTTGCTCGAACGCGAGGGGATAGATCGTATGGTTGTTGCCCGCTTTGATGAAAACTTCCGTAGTCAGCCCTATGATAGCTTTGTTAGGGAGTCGCTTGTTGCAAAACTCGGTATGGTTGGTATGATTGTAGGTTATAACCATCGTCTTGGTCGTGGCAACGAGGGAAACTACGATAGTTTGCAGCCGTTGGCTGCGGAGTGTGGCTTCGAGCTTGAGCGTGTAAGCCAGTACTTGGTTGACGGGGTGAAGATAAGCTCTACGGTTGTACGCGATGTTATGGTGCAGGGCGATATGCGAGAGGTTGCTCATCTGCTTGGTCAGCGATATATCGTTGTTGGCGACGCGAAGAGTGGTATTGTGGATATTGCCGACGAATATAAACTACTCCCTACATCGGGAGTCTATAATGCCGATATCACCCATAATAATATAAGATGCACCGCCCAAATTGAAATCTTAGGCCGTAGGGTGGTGCTCGCCGAGAAGGTTGATGGACGAGTGGTTGTTGAGTTATAGTAGATACTTGAAACAGAAAAAGTGAAAGGGGTCACCCTTTCACTTTTTCTGTTTCTATAAGTTATCGTGCCCCTTACTCAAGGTTAAGCTCCTTCTTGATATCCTCAATTTTCTGGTCAAGGGCTGCAAGCGTTGCGTCGAACTCCTCGACAGATGCCAACTGAGCCTTAACACCGAAATAGAACTTAATCTTAGGCTCTGTACCCGATGGGCGAACAGATACCTTTGTACCATCCTCAGTGAGCCACTGCAATACATTGCTCTTATCATCGATACCCTCGATAGCCTTGCGCTCGCCTGTGCGTGTATCAATCTCTTCAAGAGTCTTGTAGTCGAGAATCTTAACCACTGGAGAGCCAAGCAACGACTTAGGAGGGCTCTGGCGGTAGTCTACCATCATCTGCTGAATCTCAGCAGCACCATCCTTGCCCTTGCGAACAACATTCACCAAACCCTCACGGTAGAAACCATACTTAACATACAACTGCTGCAACCACTCATAGAGTGTGATGCCCATAGTGTCGCGTGCCCATGCTGCAGCCTCGGCAACGAGTGTGATTGCGGCAACACCATCCTTGTCGCGTACAAAGTCACCTGGTAGGTAGCCAAACGACTCCTCGCCACCACCGATATACTTAGTCTTACCCTCCTGCTCGCGGATAATCTTAGCAATATACTTGAAGCCAGTGAGGCAGTTGTAGCACTTAACACCGAAGTGCTCAGCAACAGCATCTGGCATCATCGAAGTTACGATAGTCTTTACAACGAACTCCTTGCCTGTAATCTTGCCAAGCTCTGCCCAACGTGTAAGCTGGTAGCACATCAACAATACAAGAGTCTGGTTGCCGTTCAAGAGTACATAGTCACCCTTGCCAGTGCGTAGAGCCACGCCCAAGCGGTCAGCATCTGGATCGGTAGCCATAGCGAAGTCGGCACCCTCCTTCTCAGCGCGCTCGATAGCCATAGCCATAGTCTTGCGCTCCTCAGGGTTTGGAGATGCTACAGTAGGGAAGTTGCCGTCGAGTACCATCTGCTCGTCGACACATATAATATTATTAAAGCCGTAGTTTCTTAGCGACTGAGGAACGAGCTTTACACCAGCACCGTGAAGTGGGGTGTAGACAATCTTCATATCGTTATACTTTGCTACAGACTCTGGTGATAGAGAGAGGTCCTTAATTGCCTGAAGGTAGATCTTGTCGAACTCCTCGCCGAGGATGTGGATATTCTCTGGATTCTTACCAGTAAGCACCTGCTCCATAGTCACCTTGCCCACCTCTGCAATGATGTTAACATCGTGTGGTGAGGTTACCTGAGAACCATCGTTCCAGTATGCCTTGTAGCCGTTGTACTCCTTAGGGTTGTGCGACGCAGTAACCATAACACCCGACTGGCAACCAAGCTCTCGAATCGCAAAGCTAAGCTCTGGAGTAGGACGTAATGCATCGAATAAATATACTGTAAAGCCGTTAGATGCGAAGATGTCTGCCACGCGCTCAGCGAACATACGCGAGTTATTGCGGCTATCATGCGAGATAGCTACCTTAATCTGCTCGCCTGCGAAGTTCTGCTTAAGGTAGTTTGCAAGTCCCTGAGTAGCAGCACCTACAGTATATATATTCATGCGGTTGGTACCAACGCCCATAATACCACGAAGACCACCTGTACCGAATTCGAGGTCTTTGTAGAAGCTCTCGACCAACTCGTTAGGGTTGTTCTCGATAAGCATACGAACCTCCTGCTTTGTATTCTCGTCATAGTTGCCATTGAGCCAAGCCTCTGCCTTGCTCAATACCTGAGGATCTAAATTGTTTGCCATAGTTCTATCAGTTATTTTTATAGTTTATAATCTTCCTCTAAGAAAATTTCTATTATGCAAATTTACAAAAAAAAGTTGACAAAAAAAAGTAGTTCGAGACTTAATTTTTACAACATCAGCAAGTTAACGTTATTTGATAAAAATAGTTGTTGTTTTATAAATTCAAACCGCTATTTCACTATCCTCTTAGTATCTATAAAGTTACAAAAAATAGATCAAAAATGTGTAAATAATTTACCCTGATTTACCCTCTCGCAAGGAGTGAAATGGTGTGTGGATGCCCTATTAAAAAAAATGAATTTTGCAACCAAATTTTAAGTTTATTTTAATAAAATTATCCACATATTTGCACTGTCAAAACGCCCTTATTACCTCGGGTTAATCAAGAGCGATTTTAGCAAAAACAAGGTGAAAAATGTAACGTATTGAAACAGAGTGCTTATTACTGTTTCGGGGGATTTATCGCCTAATTTTAGATAGTAAAAAGAGGACACAGAGAAAATAAAGAACGCAATGACGCAGATGCAGAGATATACGGATGTGTGGCAGGATTGCCTTGATAGACTTCGTCACTCAATCACTGAGGAGGAGTTTGTTAGGTGGTTTAATCCTATTCGCCCCATCGATTACGATGGCTCTACACTACGTCTACGTGTGCCTAACGAGAGCTTCGTATCGAATATCGAGAAGCGATACCTCAATGTGTTGCTTCCTATCGTTTCGGAGTTGTATGGCTCTGGCACAGTGGTGCGCTATGCCGTTCCTCGTCATGTGCAAACTGCTACGGATGCTGCTGCAAACCAGTTGCCAAAGTATACAACACCAACCGACACTGCAAATATAAAAAATCCTTTTGTAATTCCAGGCCTTCGTCGTATAAATATCGACCCACAGCTCAATATGAACTATACCTTCGACAACCATATCGAGGGTGAGTGCAACCGTCTTGCTCGCTCTGCGGGTATGGCTGTGGCTGTGTCGCCAGGAAACAATGCCTTCAACCCACTATATATATATGGTGATTCGGGTTTGGGTAAGACTCATATCGCCCAGGCTATTGGCCACGAGGTGCGTCAGCGCCATCCAGAGTTGCAGGTGTTGTATGTCTCGATGAATAAGTTTCAGGCTCAGTTCCAGACTGCATATAAGAATGGTGAGATTACCGATTTCATCCACTTCTATCAGATGATTGACGTGCTTATCATCGACGATATTCAGGAGCTTACAGGAAAGACTGGTACTCAGAATGCCTTTTTCAATATCTTTAACCACCTACAGCTTGCAGGCAAGCAGCTTATTCTTACATCAGATAAGCCACCAGTGGAGCTAAAGGATATTGAGCAGCGTCTTTTGACTCGCTTTAAGTGGGGACTTTCGGCAAACTTGAGTATTCCAGACTACGAGACTAAGATTAAGATTATCCGTGCTAAGGCTAAGCGCCTCGGTGCAAATATCCCAGAGGAGGTAGTTACATACCTCGCGGAGAATATCTCGGCTAATGTGCGTGAGATTGAGGGTGCTTTGTCGTCGCTTATTGCTAACGCCTCGTTCCTAAACCGCAAGATTACAATCTCCCTTGCTAAGGATATTTTGAAGGTCTATGTTAAGCTTACACAGCGTGAGATTACTATCGACCATATCGTTAAGGTCGTGTGCGACTACTTCGATATCGACCTCGATACCTTTAACTCGTCGAAGCGTACTCGTGATGTGGCTCAGGCTCGCCAGGTGGCGATGTATCTTGCCAAGCAGCACACTAAGGCTCCGCTTACGGTTATAGGCTCTTCGATAGGTGGTCGTAACCACGCTACGGTGCTCCATAGCTGCAAGGCTGTAGCCGATATGATTGATACCGACAAGCAGTTCAAGGCACAGATGGAGGAGATTGAGAAGTTGGTACTATCGAAGTAAGAAGAGAAATATAAAGTTATATATTTATAGGGATTGTTCAAATTGTTTATGAACAATCCCTATTTCTTTAGACTGCCTCGTTTTATGTACGAGTGGTGTAAAACTCTTGATATTCTTGGTTTTTTACAGAATATTTATTAATTTTGTCTTGTGTAGATACAGAAATTCTTGTTAATCAATATATTTGTAACGTCAAACTTTAATAATTTTCTTTGTTATGAACAAGAGTAAACTTCCTGAACTTGATGTGAGAGCTTTGAAGAACATCTCTTCTATATACTTATTTCTGTTTATTTTACAGCTGATAGGATCTGTCATATTGCTAATATTCTATCCAGAACCTATAATGTTTGTTTATTGCTTTTTTGCGATGCTGATATGGTATCACTTGACTGTTGTTTTGTCAAATGTTTCTAAAATGGCTCAGCAGATGGAGTCTATAAAGGAAGATCTACACAAACTTAAATCAAGTGTTGGAGTGTCGTATATATCCGATTCAGAACTTGAAAACTATGATGTTGAGATTTCTGAAATAGGTATTAAGACTCCAGAAATCGCAGATTTTGATACTCCTGAAACCAAAGAGGATATTGAAAAGTGGCTTAAGGGTGAATAGTTAGCTTCGCTATACTGAACCTCGGCGTATAAGATTCGCCCCTGTTGTATATTCCCAAAATATGAGGCTGTCAAAGAATCCTTGACAGCCTCTACTATTTTGATATGTTGTATAATAAGAGCTATTTTTAGGCACACGAGTGTAACGCCCTGAAAGCCTTATTAGACAGCTTCTACTTAGCCTCCCACTCGCAGTAGACGCAGCGTGTAACGCCCTCCACCTCCTCGAATCGTGGGCGCACAGGCTCAAGGTTCGAGATACATAGTGGGTTAGGGCACGCACAAGAGAGAGCCTTGCCTCCGTGGTCGAAGGTGCGGGTCTTGTCATCCTGCCACTCAAGGAGCTTTAGGATAAGAGCCATACGCACAAACTTGCCATTCTCCACCTGACGGAAGTATGCCGCGCGTGGGTCAGAGTCTACGTCTATTGCTATCTCGTTTACGCGAGGTAGTGGGTGTAGAACTGCCATATGTTCCTTCGCGCCACGCATCTTCTCTGCATCAAGCACGAAGCAATCCTTAACTCGCTCATACTCCTCAGGGTCGGTAAAGCGCTCCTGCTGTACGCGGGTCATATAGAGGATATCTACATCGCCAATTACGCTCTCAATATCGTTTGACTCGCGGTACTCCACACCAAGGCGCTCAAATACATCGCGCTTGATATAGTCTGGAAGAGCCAACTCAGGAGGTGAGATAAGTACAAACTTTGTGTTCTCGTAGCGTGTCATCGCCTTGATAAGCGAGTGTACGGTACGACCATACTTCAAATCGCCCACCAAACCTATTGTGAGGTTATTAAGCGTGCCAAGCTCGCGCTTGATAGTAAGCAAATCGGTCATTGTCTGCGTAGGGTGGCTGTGGCTACCATCGCCTGCATTAATGATAGGTGTGCGTGACACATCTGTAGCTGCGAGTGGCGCGCCCTCCACCTTGTGGCGCATAGCAATGATATCTGCAAAGCAGTTGATAACCCTTACGGTATCTTGTACGGTCTCACCCTTCGATACAGACGACGACTTAGCATCAGCAAAGCCTAAGACGTTGCCACCAAGTTCCATCATGGCTGCGGTGAAGCTTAGGCGTGTGCGTGTACTCGGCTCGTAGAAGAGTGTTGCGAGCTTCTTGCCTCGACACACCTCGCTATACTTCTCGCGGTTAGCGATAATATCCTCGGCTACGGCTATAATCTCGGCAATCTCGTTTACCGTTAGGTCGGTAGGATCAATCAAATGCTTCATCTTTTGGTCTTGTTTGTGGTTTTACTACTTAATCCAGCTCTCGTCAGATGGGTTGTTGCGGAACTTGATGATGCGCTCCTTATCCTCTGGCTTGATGTAACCCTCCTCTGCAGCAACCTCTACAAGTGCGTCGAGGTTCGATAGAGAGTAGTTCTTAGTGTTTGCAGCAGCGATGCGGTCGATGCCCTTCTGCATACCGTATGTGAAGATGCTCACGATACCAAGCACATCAGCACCAGCAGCGCGCAAGGCCTCAACAACCTCAATACAGCTACCGCCTGTAGAGATAAGGTCCTCTACAACAACTACCTTCTGGCCAGCCTCAAGCTTACCCTCAATCTGGTTGCCACGACCGTGGTCCTTAGAGCCAGAGCGAACATAACCCATAGGGAGGTTAAGGATTGTAGCGGTGATAGCAGCGTGTGCGATACCTGCAGTTGATGTACCCATAAGTACCTCTACCTCAGGATAGTGTTTGCGAATAAGCTCTGCCAAACCCTCCTCCACGTGGTTACGTACTTCAGGGGCTGTGAGTGTTAGACGGTTATCGCAGTAGATAGGGCTCTTAATGCCGCTTGCCCAAGTGAAAGGCTGCTCAGGACGTAGAAATACTGCGCTGATTGACAAAAGGTCTTTTGCTATCTTCTTCTCCATAATATATCTGTTTTAATAGTTTTTCTAATAGTTTTACTCTGCAAACTCGCGCATACAACGCTCGTATGCTGCAACAGGGTCATCTGCTGCGGTGATAGGGCGACCTACAACGATGAAGTCCGAGCCAATCTCCTTAGCGCGCTCAGGTGTGGTAACACGTACCTGGTCGCCTACGTCGCCATCAGCGAAGCGAACGCCTGGGGTTACGGTCATAAACTCCTTGCCACAAGCCTCCTTAACCATTGCAGCCTCCAATGGAGAACATACTACACCATCCAAGCCAGCAGCCTTAGCATTCTCGGCATACTTAACGATAGTGTCGTTGATAGATGCGCCGATAAGCAACTCCTTCTGCATACGCTCCTCAGAGGTAGATGTAAGCTGAGTTACAGCAATAAGAAGAGGACGTGTGCCATCCTCGCGTGTAAGGCCCTCGATAGCAGCTTTCATCATATCTACAGTACCTGCAGCGTGTACGTTGGTCATATCCACATCCAAGTTGCGAAGCACCGACATAGCCTTCTTAACGGTGTTTGGAATGTCGTGGAGCTTAAGGTCGAGGAAGATACGGTGTCCGCGCTCCTTGATGGTGCGTACAATCTCTGGACCCTCGGCATAGAATAGCTCCATACCAATCTTTACGAATGGCTTACGACCAGTGAACTTATCCAAGAAGTTCAAAGTCTGCTCCTTGCTGCTAAAGTCGCAAGCAATAATTACATCTCTTTTGCTCATATCTTAAATGTTTATTTTCGTTGTTACACTATTTTACAATACCGATAATATCGCTTAGACGCTCGATGCCAAGACGCTCCATCTCCTTTGGAAGCGCCTCGATAATCTCCTTTGCAGCGTATGGGTTCTTCAAGTTTGCAGCGCCTACCTGTACGGCTGTAGCACCAGCCATCATCATCTCGATTACATCCGAAGCAGAGCTTACACCACCGCATCCCATAACTGGAATTTTACACGCGTTAGCCACTTGATATACCATACGTACAGCTACTGGGAAGATAGCATCGCCAGAGAAACCACCCATCTTGTTAGCGATAACTGGCTTGCGACGCATAGTGTCGATGCGCATACCGAGCAGCGTGTTAATCAAGCATATACCATCAGCACCAGCCTCCTCGCAAGCGCGAGCGATGGCCACGATATCTGTAACATTTGGGCTTAGCTTGATAAATACAGGCTTAGTGGTAACTGCCTTCACGCGACGTGTAACCTCAGCTGCCGACTCAGGCTGTGTGCCGAAGCTCATACCACCGTTATGTACATTGGGGCACGATACATTTACCTCGATAATCTCCACCTGCTCCTCCTTGTCAATCTTTGCGCAGCACTCCTCGTACTCCTCCAACGAGAAGCCGCTGATATTCGCAACAATAGGCTTGTGGAATATCTGACGAAGGTGTGGCAACTCCTCCGCGATTACCTTGTCAATACCTGGATTTTGAAGACCTACAGAGTTGATAAGACCAGCCTCACACTCAGCAATACGTGGTGTAGGGTTGCCAAAGCGAGCATCTCTGGTCGTACCCTTGAATGATATTGCACCGAGGCAGTCGAGGTCGTAGTACTCCGCAAACTCTCTACCGAAACCAAATGTTCCAGATGCTGGAATTACTGGGTTGTCGAGCTTTACACCGCAAAGTTCGACAGAAGTATCAAAGTGCTTTACCATATAATCTCATCTCGTTTTAGTACAGGACCATCCTTGCAGATGCGCTTGTTGCCATACTTAGTTTTGCAGGTGCAACCCATACAAGCACCAAAGCCGCAACCCATACGCTCCTCAAAGCTATACTCGCCATCTACCGCCGTCGCGTCGTACAACGCCTTAAGCATAGGCAATGGACCGCAGGTGTAGAGGTAGTCGAACTCCAAGCCCTCGCCACGGATAACATCCGTAACGAAGCCCTTTACACCAAACGAACCATCTGCTGTAGAGCAATATACATCTACACCCAAAGCCTTGAACTCTTCATAGTAGAAGATTTCCGATTTGGTGTTAAAGCCGAGGATAACGATAGGCTTCTTGCCCTCGCTAAGCAGACGCTTGCAGAGGTTGTACATCGGAGGTACACCAACGCCACCACCTACAAGGAGTGGACGTGGACCACTATTCTCGGTGTTGAAGCCATTGCCAAGACCTGTGAGGATGTCGAGCTTCTGGCCCGCAACCATACCTCGCATCTGCTCAGTACCACGACCTACTACCTTATATATAATAGTAACGCTCTTGTCGTCGTAGTCTGATACCGATATTGGGCGGCGTAGGAACTTACCCTCAAGTTCGATGTTAATGAATTGTCCCGAACGGGTGATATATTGGGTATCGCCCTCCAACACCATACGGTAGACCGCAGGTGTTAGAGGCTCGTTACTCAATATCGTATAAATATCTCTCTTATACATAGTTATTCTGCATCAATAGTTGATACGCCGAGTGTAATCTCCTCCAATACATCGAGAAGTACGCTCACGGTCTCCAATGCTGTGAAGATAGTTACGTTGTTCTCAACAGCGCAACGACGGATATCGTAACCATCAAGGCGTGAGCTGTGCTGGTTGATGTCGATAGTGTTGATTACATAGTTGACGTGACCCTTGCGGATAGAGTCGAAAATCTCGGTTGAGCCCTCGCTGAGCTTCTTTAGACAGCGTGTGCGAACGCCATTCTCGCGCAAGAATTTCGTTGTACCGCTTGTAGCCTCGATGTTGAAACCAAGCTCGTAGAAGCGGCGGATAAGTGGCAATGCGCGCTGCTTATCTGCATCTGCGATAGATACGAAGATAGTACCGTAGTTTGCAATGGTCATACCTGACGACTGCAATGACTTGTACAATGCGCGACGCAATGATGCATCGTAACCAATAGCCTCACCTGTAGACTTCATCTCTGGAGATAGGTAAGAGTCAACGCCGCGAATCTTTGCGAATGAGAAGGCTGGAGTCTTAACATACCAACGCTTCTTCTCGTCAGCGATAATCTTCGTTACGCCCTGCTCCTTAAGAGACTTGCCAAGCATTACGTTTGTGGCGATCTTCGCCATAGGAGTACCAGTCGCCTTTGAAAGGAATGGTACAGTACGTGAAGAGCGTGGGTTAACCTCGATTACGTAAACCATATCGTTGTCATCAGCGATAAACTGAATGTTATATAGACCGATGATACCAATCTCCTTACCAAGACGGATTGTGTAGTCGATAATAGTATCCTTGACCTTCTGGCTTACGCTGAAAGTAGGGTACACGCTGATAGAGTCACCAGAGTGGATACCTGTGCGCTCAACGTGCTCCATAATACCTGGGATAAATACGTCGGTGCCGTCGCAGATAGCATCAACCTCCAACTCCTTACCCATAATATACTTATCAACCAATACTGGCTGGTCCTCGTTAACCTCAACGGCTGTCTTGAGGTAGTGGCGCAAAGCCTCCTCGTTTGATACAATCTGCATAGCGCGACCACCCAACACGTAGCTTGGACGAACCAAAACAGGGTAGCCGATACGTGTTGCTGCAGCCACACCGCGCTCAATGTCGGTGATAGCCTCTGCATCTGGCTGAGGAATACCTGCCTTACGCATAATAGCCTCGAAGCACTTTCTATCCTCTGCGTTGTTGATAGCCTCGATGCCAGTACCAATGATATTTACGCCCAAATCAGCCAATGGCTTAGCAAGGTTGATAGCGGTCTGACCACCAAGCGATACCACAACGCCTGTAGGCTTCTCCAACTCGATAACGTTCATTACGTCCTCCACAGTAAGAGGCTCGAAGTAGAGCTTGTCGCTTGTGGTGTAGTCAGTCGATACGGTCTCAGGGTTGTTGTTGATGATGATAGCCTCGTAGCCCGCCTCACGGATAGCCCATATTGCGTGTACTGTAGAGTAGTCGAACTCAACACCCTGACCGATACGGATAGGACCAGAACCAAGTACGATAATCTTCTTGCGGTCGGTCACGATAGACTCGTTCTCCTCCTCGTATGTAGAATATAGGTATGGAACATCTGAGTGGAACTCTGCAGCGCAGGTATCAATCATCTTATATACTGGATATACGTTGTTCTCCTTACGTAGTAGGAATACCTCGCTTTCGGTCATATCCCACAAGCGGCCGATAAACTTGTCGCTAAAGCCCATACGCTTAGCCTCCTTTAGAGTCTCAATATCGCGTACATTTGCCTTAACAACGCTCTCCATCTCCACGATATTCTTCAACTTCTCAAGGAAGAAGAGGTCAATCTTAGTGTTATCATATACGTGGAGAAGATCTACGCCACGACGGATTAGCTCTGCAATAGCATAGATACGGTCATCAGTACCCTTGCGGATATATGCCAAGATGCCCTCAATAGACATTGTGTCGAACTTCTTGTGGTAGATATGGCAAACACCTGTCTCAAGTGAACGAACTGCCTTTAGAAGACCCTCCTCGAAGGTGCGACCTACCGACATAACCTCACCTGTAGCCTTCATCTGAGTACCAAGCTCGTTCGATGCATCGCTAAACTTATCGAATGGGAAGCGAGCAACCTTAGTAACGATGTAGTCCAACGTAGGCTCGAAGCTGGCAGGAGTGTTAGCGATACGAATCTCATCGAGAGTCATACCAATAGCAACCTTAGCTGTAACACGAGCGATAGGGTAGCCACTCGCCTTAGATGCAAGAGCCGATGAGCGGCTTACACGTGGGTTAACCTCGATGATATAGTACTTGAACGATAGTGGGTCGAGTGCAAACTGAACGTTGCAACCACCCTCAATCTTTAGGGCACGGATAAGCTTCAAAGCACTTGAGCGGAGCATATTGTACTCCTTAGCTGCAAGTGTCTGGCTTGGCGCAACTACGATAGAGTCACCTGTGTGGATACCTACAGGGTCGACGTTCTCCATCGAGCAGATAGCGATAGCCGTATCGTTCTTATCGCGCATTACCTCGAACTCAATCTCCTTGTAGCCCTTGATACTCTTCTCTACAAGTACCTGATGGATAGGCGATAGAGCAAGTGCGTTACGCATAACATCGCGCAACTCCTCCTCGTTGTCGGCAAAACCACCACCAGTACCACCGAGTGTGAAGGCTGGACGAAGAACTACTGGGTAGCCAATCTCCTTGGCTGCTACAATACCCTCCTCGATAGAGTTTGTGATGTGTGATGGGATTACTGGCTCGCCAATGCGCACGCAGAGCTCCTTGAAAAGCTCTCTATCCTCAGCCTCCTCGATAGAGGTGAACGATGTACCAAGAATCTCAACACCACACTCCTCGAGGATGCCCTTCTTAGCAAGCTGCACAGCAAGGTTAAGACCAGTCTGACCACCAAGGCCTGGAACGATAGCATCTGGACGCTCGTAGCGGATAATCTTCGCAACGTACTCCAAAGTCAAAGGCTCCATATAGACCTTATCGGCGATATGGGTGTCGGTCATAATCGTTGCAGGGTTAGAGTTTACAAGGATTACCTGATAACCCTCCTCCTTGAGTGCAAGACAAGCCTGCGTACCTGCATAATCAAACTCGGCTGCCTGACCAATAACGATAGGGCCTGAGCCGATAACCATTACTTTCTTTATATCTGTTCTCTTAGGCATTTTTCTGATCCTCCATTAGTTTAATAAATTTATCGAAGAGATATGTGCTGCTTGACTCTGGTGAGCAGTCAGGCTGATACTGTACCGAGAAGATGTGGTCCTCCAACACCTCGATACCAGCAATGGTATTATCCAGAAGGTTGCGGTGTGTAACCTTGATAGGGGTACTCTTTATCGACTCCTCCTCTACAACAAAGCCGTGGTTCTGTACCACAATCTCCAACTTGCCGCTCTCGAGGTTCTTCACTGGGTGGTTAGCACCGCGGTGACCAACCTTCATCTTTACATTCTGTGCACCATAGCTCATTGCGATAACCTGATGGCCAAGGTCTACACCGAAGATTGGCAACTTACCCTGCAATGCCTTGATAGTCTCCGATACCATAGTGCCCTCAGCAGGATCACCAGGACCGTTCGATACAAAGATGCCGTCAGGATTGAATGCTAAGATCTCCTCTGGCGTAGAGTTGTAAGGCACGATGGTTACGTTACAACCCTTAGCGTTGAGCTGGCGGATAAAGCTATACTTAATACCGCAGTCGATAGCAACTACATCCCACTTGTGGTTAGGAGTACGTGAGAACCAACGCTTCTTGCAGCTGATGCGCTCCAATAGGTTGCGCTTTGGCTCGCTCTCGCGGATAAGCTTCATCACCTCCTCGTGTGGCATATTGTAGTCCACGATAGCTGCACGCTGAGTACCCTCGTTGCGGATGATGCGTGTAATCATTCGTGTGTCCACGCCGCTGATGCCTGGAACATTAAGCTCCTCGAATGCCTCGTTGAGGGTCTTAGTGTAACGGAAGTTGCTTGGAGCATCGCAGCACTCGCGCACAACCATACCGCCCATCGAAGGGAACTTACTCTCGTAATCCTCGTCGGCAAAGCCGTAGTTACCCATCAACGGATAGGTCATCACAACAATCTGCTCTGTGTAAGTCGGATCGGAAACGATTTCCTGGTAGCCTACCATAGAGGTATTGAAGACAATCTCGCATACCGCAACGCGGTCCGAGCCGAAGCCATAGCCAGGAAACTCCTTGCCGTTCTCAAGTACAAGTTTCTTAGTAAAAGGTTTCATCTACTTTACTTTTTATATTATTTGATTTTGTTTTCGTACACTACATTGCCACGATGTATGGTCATCGCTACATCACCCACCATTGGGCGACCTACAAACATCGAAATCTTACCCATAGAGTAGAACTTCTCGCTATCTACTACCCACTCGCGCTCAGTGTCGAGAAGTACTATATCGGCTCTATCGCCGATGTTGAGTCCTCCCTTGATGCGGAATACCTTGCGTGGGTTGATGCTCATAATATTTACAAGGTGCTCAAGGCTGATAACACCCTTTTTCACAAGATGAGTGTTAAGTGCTGCAAAGGCAGTCTCAAGACCTACGATACCCATTGCGCTATCCTTCAAACCGCGTGACTTCTCCTCTACGGAGTGTGGAGCATGGTCGGTAGCAATCATATCAATTGTACCATCCTTAATACCTTCAATAAGAGCTGCGCGATCCTCAGCTGAACGTAGCGGTGGATTCATCTTCCAGCGTGCATCTTCCTCCAAATCCATATCTGTAAAGATTAGGTAGTGAGGACCAGTCTCACAAGTAACCTTCACACCTCGTGCCTTAGCCTGACGTACAAGCTCTACGGTCTCCTTAGTTGATATATGGCATACGTGATAGCGGCATCCGAGCTTCTCGGCAATTTCGATATCGCGCCTTACCTGCTCCCACTCGCTCTCGGAGCATATGCCCTTATGGTTGTGCTCACGAGCATACTCGCCATCGTGAATATATCCACCCTTGAGGAGCTCCTCCACCTCGCAGTGTGCTGCAATAAGGGCATCGTGCTTTACAGCCTCGCTCATTGCGCGCTCCATCATACCATCTACCTGTACGCCGCTACCGTCGTCCGAGAAGGCGCATACCTTGTCGTGTAACGATGCTATATCTACCAACTCCTCGCCCTTACGACCAATGGTAATAGCTGCGTAGGGTAGAACCTCAATTTTTGCATCGCTATCGATGATATCTTGCTGAACCTTTAGATTTTCTATGCTATCTGGTACAGGATTGAGATTTGGCATTGAACATACAGTAGTATAGCCACCACGAGCAGCGGCCATTGTACCCGTTGCAATGCGCTCCTTATAGCCATAGCCTGGCTCTCGAAGGTGCACGTGTACATCTACAAATGCCGGCGCAACTGTTAGACCGGTAGCATCTATAATCACATCTTCTGGTGTTGCCTCGATATTGCTACCGAAGTCAGCGATTACGCCATCCACAATAACGATATCCTTTACTTCACCACCGATGATGTGACCATTCTTGAGTATTAATCTGTTGTTTCCCATATATCAAAAAATAGGCGACCTAAAAAGCCGCCAATATCAATTAAAAACAGTATTTCCAAATGAGTAAAAACGTCGACGATTACCACTCGACTGCTTGTAGCAGAATCGGTTATTTAGTCGGTTATTTGTCAATCGTTTCATACTATTTATATATTTCGGGCAAAGATAAGAACTTTTTGCAAAATTCGCAATAGTTTAGAGTAATATTTTTCGATGAGGAGGAAAGTTCAAAATATAATGATTACTTTTGCGCAAATCTTTTAGAACGCTCATGCGTTTGATTGTAAGCCCACTTATAATATTGACACTCTTTCGCCGTAGGAAAGACAATGCTTTTTATCGCTAAATTGGTGATACTTGTGTGGTGTTCGGATGAGGAGATTTTTATTGTGTTGATGTTTGTGTGTGGCACATCTTTGTTTTGCGCTGTAAGCCTGAGGTTTTAATCTGATAATAAGAGTGTTAAAAACATTGGTTTGCATAGAAGTGTGCCACTGCCCAACATATATATCTGCCACACTTACCAACAAGCATCCATAGTGCTGAAGGTATGAATTTTGCCTTGTAAAAACCGAGCACAATGGCTAAAATATCACCTATAAACGGGGTCCACGTAAGCAGTGCGAGTAGGGCTCCATACTTTTCGACTTTTGCTCTGTGTTTAGCTATGGTCTCTGGTTTTACCTTAAACCACTTCTCTAACCATTCTAACTTTCCAAGTCGTCCCATCCAGTAGCCGACAAGTCCGCCAAACCAGTTGCCAAGTGTGGCAACAATGACAGTCGTTACGGGTTCTCCGCCCGCCACCAACATTCCTAATAGAAGTACATCTGAACTAAATGGAAATATAGTAGCAGCAAGTAGCGAGCCGATGAAAAGACCTAAATATCCAAACTCGAGAAGTGTCTCCATTTGTAAATTTAATTGGTATCAAAGAGTGTGGCAAATATAATACAAATATAGATGATGGGTCGAATAATTGAAAAAAAAGAAAAAAAATAGCGGGTAAATAGTGTAAATTCGGATAAAATGTGTATTTTTGTTGATGATTTGTGTAGACATGTTTTACATAGAAGGGATAATTGATTAAACCTAAAATACTTAACTAACGTTAAACAATCAAATGAAGCGCATTTTGGTCGTAGGTGCCGGTGGTCAGATTGGATCTGAGTTGGTGCCATATCTTCGCTCTATTTATGGTGCATCGAATGTCGTTGCTACCGATGTTAAGCACAATGCTGTTTTGGCAGAGGCTGGTCCATTTGAGTCTCTTGATGCTCTTGATGCAAAGCAGTATGCAGAGCTTGTTGAGAAGTATAAGATTGACTCAATCTTCAATCTTGTAGCATTGCTCTCTGCAACTGGTGAGAAGAATCCTCAGCTCGCTATGCGAATCAATATGGGTGCTTTGGAGAACTCTTTGGAGATTGCTCGTGAGAAGAATTGTGCTGTGTTTACTCCAAGTTCTATCGGTGCTTTTGGTGGTGACTTCCCTCGTGATAAGACTCCACAGGATACTGTTATGCAGCCAAATACTATCTATGGTGTATGTAAGGTTACTGGTGAGCTTTTGTCTAACTATTACCATACTCGTTTCGGTGTAGATACACGTTCGGTACGTTTCCCAGGTATTATCTCTAACGTGACTCTTCCTGGTGGTGGTACTACTGACTATGCAGTGGAGATTTACTATGAGGCTGTAAAGGGTAATAAGTTTGTATGTAACATCGCTCCAGATGTATATATGGATATGATGTATATGCCAGATGCATTGCGTGCTACAGTAGAGCTTATGGAGGCTGATCCTGCAAAACTTAAGCACCGTAACTCATTCAACATTGCATCAATGAGCTTCACTCCAGAGATTATTCGTGAGGTTGTTGAGCGTCATGTTCCTGGTTTCCAGATGGAGTATAACGTAGATCCTGTTAAGGATCAGATCTCTCGTAGCTGGCCAAACTCATTGGATGATACTTGCGCTCGTGAGGAGTGGGGTTGGAAGCCAGAGTGGGATTTGGAGTCTATGACTGTAGATATGCTTAAGGCTGTTCGTGCTAAGAACTTGTAGTAATCTACAGATAATTCTATAAAGTGTTTGGGTCGCTCGATGTTAGGTCGAGCGACTTTTTTTTGTAAAATATGTTAAAATAGTGTGTGATTTTTCGAATTAATAAGTGTATGTGGTCAATTATCAAGCCGAAATATTATGTGAATTGGTAAAATTTTATTATATTTGCACTATATTTATATAAGTGAACTATGAGAAGGAATGCTTTTATAGTTGCAGTGCTCTTCGCACTCTCTTCATTTGCTACGACTACAACTGCTCAAACAACGGATAAGCGTGAGCGAATAGACGATATTAATACTATGCTTGAGCGTCGCCGTTGGGGTGAGGCTCGTATGGCTCTTGATAGGTTTAGCGCAGAGTTAAACCCTATTGTTGATTATAATGATGTTGCGTGGGCAGAGTACTACAAGGTGCTTTGTGCTATGGAGCTTGGCGATAGCGAGGTTGATTCGGCTATGAAGAGCTATATTGAGCGCTTCCCGACAAGCCCTTATCGTAATACTATGCAGTTTATGTATGCTTGCTATGTTTCGGATTCTGGTGATTTGGAGCGTGCAGCTGAGTTGTTCGATAAGGTGAATTATAAGAGCCTCAGCGCAAGTGATAAGGAGCGTTACGATATGCGAGTTGGTCATATTCGCTTCCTTGAGGGTAACTATCGTGAGGCAAAGTATCGCTTCTCTCAGGTCTCAAAGGTTTCGGCATACTATCCACACGCTCTATATTATTACTCTTACGTTGTATATCGTGAAGGTCATTATATCGAGGCAGAGGATGGCTTTATGCAGCTTGAGAAGTATCCTGGTTACGAGGCGTTGGCTCCTTTCTATCTTCTACAGATTGAGTATCGCAGATGCAACTACGATACCGTGATTGCAAAGGGTGAGGAGTTGCTTGCAAAGGCCTCGTCTATGACACGTAACGATATTGTGCGAGTACTTGCAGAGAGCTACTTCATCAAGGGTGATTATAAGAGTGCACTTATGCAGATTAACCAGTATCCAGAGGAGATGTTTGGTCGTCAGGAATATTATATTCGTGGATACTCATTCTATCGTATGGCTCAGTTCCGTGAGGCGGTACAGTCGTTGAGCAAAGTGTGTGGTGCGGAGGATGCATTGACACAGAATGCATCATACCACCTTGCTGATTGCTATATCAACCTTGGTGATAAGCAGGAGGCAGCTAAGGCCTTTGCTTTGGCATCTGTAGAGGGCTTCGACGAGAAGGTCGCTGAGGATGCTCTCTTGAACTATTGTCGACTAAAGTTTGAACTTGGTGGTGGTGTGTTTAATGAGTCGATTAATATTCTTAAGAACTATTTGAAGCGTTATCCTGATTCGCCACATATTATTGAGGTTAAGCAGTTGTTGGCTGCTGCGTTCTTTAATTCTGAAAACTATCAGGCTGCATACGCGGCTATTCGCGAGATTAATAATCCGGATCGTGATATCACTGCAGCACATCAGAAGGTGGCAGTATACCTCGCTGTTGAGGCTATCGAAAGAGAGGATTGGGCTCTTGCAGAGCAGTTGCTTGCCGAGGCTGAAAAGATTTCGGTTGTTCCTAAGTACAACGCATTAACGAAGTACTGGCAGGGTGAGATTGCCTACCATAAGGGTGATATGAAGCTCGCTGCAAACTATTACGAGGAGTATATCCGTCGTGCACCTAAGAGCGATATAGAGTATCAGTATGCTCACTATGGTTTGGGTTACGCATATATGAATATGGGTAAGTTGGCAGAGGCTCAGGATGCTTTGCAGAACTTTGTTTACGACTATCCTGTTCGTGATAGCTATCTCTTTGATGCTCATAACCGTCTTGGTGATGTCTATTTCGAGACTCGTCAGTTCGATGATGCCCGAAGAGTATATCGTGTGTCTGCAGCATCATACACCGATGATCGTTTCTATGCCAACTATCAGTTAGCAATGGTTGATGGTATCGATAACAAGCAGAAGAGCAAGATTAACAGACTTAAGGGTATTGTCTCTACTGGAGAGGGTCCTTATGTGGATGATGCTTGGTACGAGCTTGGTCGTACATATCTATCTTCTCACCAGTATAAGGATTGTGCAACCACCTTGCAGAACTTTGTAGAGGCGGATACAACCTCTCCATACTATGTAAAGGCACTTTCTGATTTGGCGTTGGCATACTACAACTTGGATCATAAGGATGATGCGCGTCGTTATTATGAAAAGGTTGTAGAGTACGATTCACAGTCAGCAGCAGCTATGTCGGCTGTCCGTTCTATCCGTGAGATATACATTGCAGATGGCAACGTCGATGGATATCTCTCATACGCTGAGCGTAGTGGTGTGCAGAGTGATCTATCGATTGCAACGCGCGACTCTTTGAGCTTTGCGGCAGCGAAGGTATTGTACCTAAATGGTGATACGGAGAATGCTAAGAATAGACTTAACGACTATATTACTTCGTTTGATAAAGGCTTTAACCGCACAGAGGCGTTGTTCTACCTCAGTGATTGCTATGTCCAGTTGGATAATAAGCCAATGGCGATGAAGAATATGGAGAGCCTCTTGGAGCTCGGTCATACTCAGTATCGTGAGCGTGTGCTTGATGTATATGCGCGAATGAGTTTCGATGAGAAGGAGTATGAGAAGTCGGCAGCTGCCTACCTTGAATTGTATAATACTGCGCATGACCTAAAGCAGCGTCAGTTTGCCTCTGAGGGATATATTGATGCATCCCTACACTACTTGACAGGTGGTAAACTTAAGCAGGCGGCTGATGAGGTTCTTAAGATGGACGATGCTACTGAGTGGGCTACACGTCAGGCAATGCTTGCTAAGGCAAATGTATTGCGCGAGGATAACAATATGATTGAGGCTATCGGTTTGTATAAGAAACTTGCCGAGAATACGATGACTGTGGAGGGTGCTGAGGCATACTATCGTCTTGTTGAGAACGATTACAATAATGGTGAATATGCTGTTGCGGAGAATCGAGTATATGCACTTGATAAGTGTGGCTCTGAGTATTGGCACGCGAAAATATTTATCGTTCTTGGTGATGTGCTTGTTAAGACAAACAACCTCTTCCAGGCTCGAGCTACATATCAGAGTGTTGTTGATGGCTACTCTGTATCGAATGATGGTGTTATCGCGCAAGCTAAGCAGCGTATTGCATCTATAGGTAAATAGGTATAACGAAAGTAAAAAGGTCAAGATATGAGACTATCTAATATATTTCTTGCAACTATAGCACTTGCACTGTTTGCAGTGCCAACAAAGGTCGTAGCACAGGAGCATAAGCATGTCGAGGTAACAACTATTTATACTCCAGATTTGGCGTTGGCTACTAAGCTCATTGCGCCAGCCTCTGTGGCCGAAGACTCTAATTTAGAGCCAGAAATAGAGTATTCAATAAATACTGATATCTGGCAGATTGAGCTCGACGATCACTATTTTGATCCAGCAAGAGCAAGCTACTGGGATTATAATCGCCCAATAAAGACCTATATGCGTGCAGGCTTTGGTACTCAAGGTGGCTCGGATTTCAAGTTCCGCTACACAACGCAGAATGTACGTGTTGGTTATTTTAGTGTTGGCTTCAATCACGATGGTAATTTCTCTAAGCGTGAGAATATGGATGGTCAATTGCGCACGATTGGTGAGAGCTTTGATATGCGCAACGGTGTGTCGTTAGTTGCAGGTACATTCTTAGGTAGTCAGATGTTGGAGGTAGATACTAAGATTAACTTTGATTCATACAATCGTTATGCAGAGAGTGTTGCTGAGGTATCGATGCTTAACTTCCAGAATGTAGACCTTAAGCTAACATATGGTGATAGCTTTTCTAATCTTACTCGCTTGAATTTCGGTATCGATGTTTATGGAGGTTATTGGGGGCATAAGACACCAGCTGTAGATAAGGTTACATCTTCCCTATCTCAGTTCAATGCTGGTGGTGCTTTACGTTTCGCTCGTAATTTCAATGAGGGCACCTTTGGTCTAAAGATTGGTGGCGATATGTATCAGTCGTTGCTTACAACATACAACGATCTTCGTATCGGCGCGGAGCTTCAGTACTCACGAGACTTTGATTTTGTCAAGCTTGAGTCTTCTCTTGGTTATATGTTCGATAAGGTTCAGGATGCTGAGAAGCCTGCTAATTTTATCCTGCCACGTGCTAAGGCGTTGTTTAATGTCGGTTTGGAGTATGTAACACCATACGTAGAGCTTAATACTACTGTTTCGCAGAACTCTGCAGGCAAGTTATATACTATGAATCCATATATCGACTATATTGTGTCACAGGATGTAATGCTTAAGATGCCAAACTCTCGCAATTTTGATATCGCTGTTGGTGCAATGGGCTCGTTGTTCAAGTCTAGCTTAACATATCGTATCTATGCTGGTACAAACCGTATAAAGAATGGTGTGGTGTGGTATGTTACAAACTCTGGTAACTTCGGTGTAGCTACTGCAGACAATAATAGACTATTCGTTGGTGCAGAGTTGGGTTATAGTCCTATTGGTGGTTTGACGCTTACTGCAAATGTAAATGCTCATAAGGATGATACTACGTCAAAGTATCTTTTTGATGCGCCTAAGTTCCGAGCAGAGTTTATGGCGGAGTATGTACTCAAGCGTTGGCGATTCTATACCTCTGCTAATATGATGGGCCAGAGAGAGTGGTCGTGTGAGTCTGGCGAGACCTTCAAGAGTGAGTCTACAATAGATCTTCGTGCTGGTATGAGTTTCCGTGCTACTACAAAGTGGAAGGTGTATGTTGATGGATACAATCTCCTAAATGCAAGAATATATGACTATGCATACTATTACCGTAATGGTATGGGTGTCGTAGCAGGTGTAGAGATTGACTTCTAATAGGTGTGTTGATGGGTGAGTTGATACGTCGCCCTGCCACGATGTCTGCGAAAAATGCCCTATTATGGGGTATGTTCTGGATGTTGGGCGGTGCAATTCTTGGCTGGTACATCTCCTTGGTTCCAACATCTATTGTTGGATATACATTGGATGCGACCGCGCTTATTAGCTATGTTATATATGGAGTTGCTGTATGGGTGGCGTTAGCGCTACCCACTCTCCTTGTAGTGTGGTTTGCTCGTAGAGATGTTGCAGCGTGGGAGGTCTTTGGTCGTATGCTTTTCGCTCATATGCCAGTGACACTGCTTATGCTCCCAGCAATGTTTGGCGATAAGGTTGCATACTCTATATTTATGTCGTCGCCCTTGAACATTCAATTACCAACTACATATATTGCACTTGTGTCGGTTTATGTTGTGGTGGTCTTGGTGTGGTATCTATATTGGAGTTTTGTAGCATTCCGTCATGTGACACAATTTCGTGGCTGGCGTGGCGTTATGTTATTTGTTATAACTGTAGTTATATCCTACATTTGTTCGGAGTACGCGATAGGTGAGCTGAGGATGATGTAGGATTATATATAATATATATAGGTATAAAAAAAGGGTAAGCTACTTATATCGCACCGCTACAACCGCATACCCTTGCTCAATTCCTTGCCTGGGGGAGTTCTGCAGGAGCTGGTCGTATAAGACTTACCCGAGTGCAAAAGTACAAAAAAAATGTATCTTTGCAAATAAAAATGTGAAAATGAAGAGAAAATTTTTTGTTGTAATACTCGTTTTGATTGCTATTGTGGCAATTACAGCCGTATGGGCATACCAAATGTTTTATGGCGCAGCTATCGAGGAGCGTGTTACAGTGGTATTACGTGACGATGAAAGCTATGATCAGAAGCTCGCTAAGGTGAAGTCATCGGTAGCCTATCCTATGGCATTGGGCATTTATGCTAAGCATATCGACTTAGATAAAGGTATTGAGTCTGGTGTATACACCTTTACTGAGGGTATGAGTGTTATTCAGGTGGCGCGTACACTGAAGTTTGGTGTGGATAATAGCGTTCGTTTGGTTATTAATAATGCTCGCACGCCAGAGGCTCTTGCCTCTAAGATTGCTATGCAGATTGATGCTGATTCTGTGGCTATGATTTCGGCTTTGCGTAATGAGAGTATTATCAATGAGATGGGATTTAGCAGTGCTGAGGCGATGTTTTCAATATTCTTGCCCAATACCTATGAGGTCTATGCTGATATTACTCCTGAGTCACTTATATGGCGCTTGAAGAGGGAGTCTGACGCATTCTGGGCGAGTGATGCTCGTCAAACGAAACTCAAGGAGTTGGGAATGACTTCATTCGAAGTGATGACTCTGGCCTCTATTGTTCACGAGGAGACAAATGTCAAGGAGGAGATGCCTCGCATTGCTGGTGTCTACATTAATAGATTAAACAGGGGAATGCTGCTTCAAGCTGATCCTACATTAAAGTATGCTGTGGGAGATCCTACTATACGTCGCGTCTTGGATAAGCATAAGAGTGTAGAGTCGCCATATAATACATACAAGTATGCAGGTCTGCCTCCAACACCTATCGCAATGCCAGATATGTCTGCAATAGAGGGCGTGTTAAACTATGAAAAGCATGACTATCTCTACTTCTGTGCACGTGCTGAAATGGATGGTCGTCATAATTTTGCTAAGACTCTTTCTGAGCATAACAAGAATGCTGCGGAGTATCACCGTGCACTTGATAAGTTGAAAATTAAATAATTACAACCTATATGAATAAGGAGTTCTGGTCGGATGTGTTGCGCTCAGGAGCTATCATGGGCGTCGCGATGTCGCTTTCTTGCATCTTTGAGCGCTATATATGGGCGTTCAGTGAGATGCCGCTGTTGCAGTCGTCTGCGATATTTTGTATTGAGTGGCTTGTAGCTGCTGTCGCTTTCGTATGGTTGTTGGTGCGTTTCACACGTCGCAGAGCAGATGCAATACCTTTAGAGATAGGGGTAACATACTCACATCTACTGTTATTTATCATCTTTGCCTCAATGCTGTCAGGTGTCTTGGTTGGTGCGGTAGAAACGCTATATATTTCAGTTATGGGTTACGATACCTATATTTTGGGCTTTATAGATCGTATTGATCAGCTTCAGCAGATGTATATGGAGATGGGTATCCCAGATTCAGAGATGCAAATCTTTAATGAGTTTACAACTCTGATGCGTCAGATGGAGCAGCCTTCAATCTTTGCTACTGTATTTAATCAACTACAGACGTATGCAATGGTAGGCTGTATTCCTGGATTTATAATAGCAGCTATTATCTCTCGTCGTCATCGTCGTATTGATGTGCAGAAGTAACCCGGTAAAGTAGATCGTAATATGAGTCAGTTAGATATTTCTGTTGTTGTTCCACTCTATAACGAAGAGGAGTCATTGCCAGAATTGGTGCAATGGATAGATAGGGTGGCGCGTGAAAATAGCCTAAGTTATGAGATTATTCTTATCGATGATGGTTCAACGGACAGATCGTGGAGTGTTGTCGAAGAGTTAAAGACTAAATATCCTAATATTAAGGGTATTAGCTTCTTGCGTAACTATGGTAAGTCGGCAGCGCTGTACGAGGGCTTTAAGATGGCTGAGGGCGAGGTCGTCTTCACAATGGATGCTGATTTGCAGGACTCTCCAGATGAGATTCCTCAGATGCGTCGTATGATTTTGGAGGAGGGCTACGATTTGGTGTCAGGATGGAAGAAGCGTCGCTATGATCCTATTGGTAAGCGTTGGCCAAGCAAGTTCTTCAACCTAACAGCTCGTGTAGTGTCTGGTATTAAACTCCATGATTTTAATTGTGGACTTAAGGCGTACCGTCGTAAGGTAGTTAAGAGCATTGAGGTCTATGGTGAGATGCATCGCTATATTCCTATACTTGCTAAACACGCTGGTTTTAAGCGTATTGGTGAGAAGGTAGTAGAGCATCGTGAGCGTAAGTATGGTGTTTCGAAGTTCGGTATTGAGCGAATGGTAAAGGGGTACTTAGACCTTATCTCAGTATCGTTTATGTCGCACTTCGGTCGATCTCCAATGTATCTGTTTGGCTCGCTTGGAACACTTATGTTCCTGTTTGGAGGTGTTACGACAGTGTGGATTATCATTAAGAAGCTTGTGGCTCAGTCTAATGGTTTGGTGTGGCGTGGTGTTACCGAGCAACCTCTATTCTATTTGGCTTTATTGGCGATTATCTTAGGCGTGCAGCTCTTCCTTGCGGGTTTTATAGGAGAGTTGATAAACCGTCGTTCGTCGGATAGAAATAATTACCTTGTTGATAAAAAGTTAGAATAATAATATGTAATAAAAACTATACTATGATTCAGCGTATTCAATCACTCTATCTTCTTATTGCTACGGCACTTATGGGTGTTGCACTCCTTATGCCAGTGGCAACCTTTACAGCAACTACAGGTGAGGTCTTTACATTATCAGCATTCTCGCTTAGTTCTGCGGGCCTTTCGCAAAGTACAATCTGGATGGGTATCCTAATGGTAGCGGCTACGGTGTTACCATTTATAACACTCTTTTTGTTCAAGCGTAGAATGTTGCAAGTAAGATTATGTGCTGTGGAGATTGTACTTTTGTTGGGCTGTGTAGCTTTTGAAGCTATCTATTACTATCTCTCTGGTGCAAATGCCTTGGAGAATTATGATATTGAGCATCGCAAATTCTGTTGGGCAGCGATTATGCCTATCCTTGCATTGGTCTTGTCTGCTATGGCAGCTCGTGCAACATTCAAGGATGAGGTTGTGGTACGTTCATTTGATCGCATACGATAATGAATAGCTTTGAGACACAGATCCGTGTGGAGTATCACCACACCGATCAGATGGGTATTGTTCACCACTCTAACTATGTTAAGTTTTTCGAGGTAGCGCGTACAGAGTGGTTGCGTGCGGCAGGTTTAACCTATGCAGAGATGGAGCGTAGGGGTGTTATGATGCCTATTGTCGAGGTACAGGTGAAGTATCGTCAGCCAGCCTATTATGATGAACTTATTACTGTTCGTGCGGAGGTTTGTGAGATGCCTATGGCGCGTATGACCTTCCGTTATGAGGTACGCGGTGAGGATGGTAGAGATATCGCATCGGGCCTTACCACACTTGGCTTTATTGATAAGGAGACTCGTCGTCCACAGCGTGCACCGCAGTGGCTTATGGAGGTTTTGAATAAGGAGTTAAATATCGGGTAGGATATGTCGAAAGTTGGGGATTACCTTAGCTTAGTAAAGTTCTCGCACACGATCTTTGCAATGCCTTTTGCATTGCTTGCCTTTGTCTATGCAGTTAAGAGCTCGCCTGAGATTTTAATAAATAGTGGGGCCGAGTGGTGGGTGATGCTACTTGTAAAAGTGGTGTTGTGTATGGTTTTTGCACGTAATGTAGCTATGGGCTTTAATCGCTGGGCCGATAGGTTTATCGATGCAGAGAACCCTCGTACCGCAATGCGAGAGATTCCTGCGGGTAAGATAACATCGCGTGAAGCTATTTGGTTTATTGTTATCAATGCGGTGCTATTTATCATCGTGAGCGCAACTATCAACGCTCTCTGTGGTTGGCTCTCTCCGGTTGCTTTGGCTGTTGTGATGTTTTATAGCTATTGTAAGCGTTTTACATCATTAGCGCATATTGTTCTCGGTATATCGTTGGGTATAGCTCCTGTGGGTGCTACTATTGCAGTGTGTGGCGAGATTACGGTGGAGAGCTTGGTTTTGGCTTTGGGTGTAATGTGTTGGTCGGCAGGTTTCGATATAATCTACGCCTTGCAGGATGCTGAGTTTGATAGGGAGCGTGGCTTGTGCTCCATTCCTTCACGTTTCTCGGCTTTTACATCGCTTATAATTAGTGCTTTGCTGCACGTGGTAAGCGTGTCGATGATTGTTGTCTATACGCTATATCAGCCTCAGTCGTGGCTTGTATGGTTGGGTTGTGCATTGTTTGCATCGATACTTGTTTTGGAGCATATTCTCGTAACCCCTACACGCCAACGTAATATAGGCATTGCTTTCGGTACGCTCAATGCTCTTGCAAGTGTTGCCTATGGTGTTACGCTTATACTTAACTTGCTAATCTTTGGGTAGAGAATGTGGGTAGGTGTTGCCTTTCTCTCAGCACTTATGCTGGGACTATACGATGTTGCTAAGAAACGTTCATTGACTGGCAATGCTGTCGTAGCAGTTCTATGGTTTAATACCTTTATCTCTACGCTTATCTTTCTGCCTGTAGTTTTAGACTCAGAGTTATCGCTTGGTCTTTTTTCGGATACAACCCTTAACTATGAGTCTACAACTATATTTAGCCATATACTTGTCGCTATAAAGGCTGTGATAACACTCTCGTCGTGGATATGTGGCTACTATGCAATGAAGCATCTGCCCCTAACCATTGTAGGACCTGTTAATGCTACGCGCCCTGTTGTGGTGTTGGTCGGTGCAGTTCTACTCTTTGGCGAAAGATTGAATATGTGGCAGTGGGGTGGCGTGTTGCTAACTATTGTCTCGTTGTATCTGTTGTCGTTAAGTAGCAAAAAGGAGAATATTAGCTTCTCAAGCCGACACGCAGTGGCGATGTTTATGGCGATGTTGCTTGGCGCGGTAAGTGGACTCTTCGACAAGTATATTATTTCGGAGCACTCGCTCGATCCGATGTTTGTGCAGAGTTGGTTTAGTATCTACCAGCTTGCTATTATGACAATATTGCTACTTGTTATATGGTATCCTCGTCGAGATAGTGATAGGTTCCATTGGTCGTGGGCAATACCACTTATCTCTATCTTTGTGTCGCTTGCCGACTTCTACTACTACCACGCTATAGATATGGATGGCTCGATGATTGCTGTTATCTCTATGATACGCCGCTTCTCGGTAGTTGTTTCGTTCCTATGCGCTGCACTTATCTTTGGCGAGAAAAACCTTCGAAGCAAGGCTCTCGATATGTTCCTGATACTTGTTGGTATGATTTTGCTCGCTATTGGCAGTGTTTAGTAGGTTGCTAATATATCATATAGGGATTATCTCAACTATTTTGAGGTAATCCCTATTTTTTTTGTAAAATAATTTGCAAAAATGAAAAGTTTTGTTGTATCTTTGTGATATCAAAATGATATTACTTTAACGACTTAAATTCAGTGCATATGAAAAACTTTACTTACAAAGGCTGGAAGATTAACGGCTTTGTTATGTTGCTTGTCGATTTGCTTATGTGGGGTGGTGTAGCCTACTTGGGCTACTATCTAAGCACTCCAGAGGCTAATCTTGCTTTGGGTATCACTGCTCTTGTCATTCTTGCTATTTTGGCTACTGTAGCCCTTGCGGGATTTATGATGCTTGAGCCTAACGAGTCGCGAGTGTTGGTATTCTTTGGTAAGTATCGCGGTACATTCTACGATACGGGTTTCTGGTGGGTTAATCCATTTATGGCTGCTAAGCAGCTATCGTTGCGTGCGCGTAACCTCAATGTTGATCCTATCAAGGTAAACGATAAGGCTGGTAACCCAATTCTTATTGGCTTGGTAGTGGTGTGGAAGATTAAGAGTGATGGTGCATATAATGCCGTATTCGAGATTGATGCTCCTACGGAGATTGGTGCAAATACATCAAATGCTCGAATGAATGTTTTGGAGAACTTCGTGGCTGTGCAGAGTGACTCGGCATTGCGTCAGGTGGCGGGTATGTATGCCTACGATGAGAATACAAATAGTGAGCAGGGTGGTGTTACACTTCGTTCGGGTGGTGACGAGATTAACGATAAGCTTACCGATGAGCTTAACGAGCGTTTGTCTATCGCTGGTATCGAGGTTGTAGAGGCGCGCCTAAACTACTTGGCATATGCTCCAGAGATTGCAGCTGCTATGCTACGTCGTCAGCAGGCTGATGCTATTATCTCGGCACGTGAGAAGATTGTAGAGGGTGCTGTATCTATGGTTAAGATTGCTCTTGAGCGTCTCTCTACTGAGGAGGTTGTGGAGCTTGATGAGGAGCGTAAGGCGGCTATGGTGAGCAACCTTCTTGTGGTGTTGTGCGCTGATGAGGCTGCTCAGCCAGTGGTTAATACAGGTACACTTCATAATTAAAACGCTAACTTTAAGCACTTTTTATGGCTACGAAGGAGTCAAATACGCGCAGCTTTGTACTTCGCATTGATGGTGAAACGATGGATGCTCTTGAGAAGTGGGCGGCCGATGAGTTTCGCTCGACCAATGGTCAGCTGCAATGGATAATTGCCGAGGCGTTGCGCCGTAGTGGGCGCAAGCCTCGCGCTAAAAAGTCAAAGGAGGGTGCGAAAGATGAAAAGGAGATATAGTGTATGGCGTTTTCGCCTTGGTGGCTATCGCTCTAAGGCTATGCGCCGCTTGGGTAAGACTCCAGATGAGGGTAAACTCCAACTTGGTGATATAGTAATATGTTGCTCATTGTTGGGACTGCTAAATATTGATATCTTGCCAGAGAGTGTACCTTATAGAGAGAGTATTATGCTCATTGCAACATCGCTCGTTGTGTTGCTTGGCATCTTTATCAACCTGCGCCGTAT
Source organism: Alistipes sp. (assembly GCA_045656185.1). GTDB lineage: Bacteria > Bacteroidota > Bacteroidia > Bacteroidales > Rikenellaceae > Alistipes. The sequence goes on from JAZOQR010000013.1 coordinate 71,011, forward strand.
GGCTCCACGCCCTTGCTGGGGCAGGGCTATGTGGGCAACAGGGATGATTGCCCTCTTCTGGACGGTACTGCCTTGGGTGCTGCTCTACGGAGAGAGTATCGAGGATATGACCCCACAGCTTGCCTTGCAGCTATCTCTGTCGTCACTCTTTATGTGGTTTGTCTTTGTTGGATGTGCTTTGCGTTATCGCTATATCCGTCGTCGTTCTAAGCAGGAGATTGCCTTTATGCGTATGAGCAAGAGGCGTCGTAAACAAATAGTCTATTAGTATGAATTCAGATTTGATTGTTGGTATTATTGCTACGGTTGTAGTTTTGGTATTGGCCTTGTTGGTGCTCTTTGGCTTGGGAGATTTCCTGATATCGGGCTATAACACAGCATCCGCTGAGAAGAAGGCGCGCTACAACCTCCCACGACTAAGAGTTGTCACCAGCTTGTCGGTTATTACTATCACCGCCTCGGTGTGGGTGTGTATGCTTCTTCAGGCGAGCGAGATGGTGATTGTAGCGGTGACTTTGGTGTGGGTTGTGATTATGTTTATTTTGGATAAGTTTTATGTTAAAAAGAGGTGATATGAGAACAAATCCTGAAATTAGAAAAGAGACTAAAGCTCTTATTGAGGGTAATTGGTCTAAGCTGGTGCTGATATCGTTACTATTTAGTATATGTTATACATTTACCTCGAAAAGCTTCCCATTAGTGTTGCTTGTGTACTGTCCTTTGACTTTGGGCCTTGCAATGACGATGTTGCATCTGGTGCGTCGTACTAAGAGTGTTGGGGTTGAAGATCTATTCTCTGCCTTTAACTCTACATACTATTGGAAGAGTATGGGCTTGGGTGTTCTTATGTGGATATATACATTTCTATGGTCGTTGCTATTTATAGTGCCAGGCATTATCAAGAGTTATTCATACTTTCTTGCTCCATATATCCTTGCAGACAACCCAGAAATTAGTGCTGAGGAGGCTATCTGTCGCAGTATGCACCTTATGAATGGTCACAAGATGCAGCTCTTCCTTATGTCGCTTGGTTATGTTGGTTTGGCGATGTTGTCGGCATTGTTGCTCTTTATTCCTATGTTGTGGTTGGTTCCATATTATAATGCAGTCTATGCAAAGTTCTACGAGGAGGTAAAGCACACTGTGGCATAGGGTTTTGTAAATAAGTTTATTACTATCAACCGTCTTTTGCTTTTTGCCAAAGACGGTTTTTTGTTATTTGATATATTTTTACTAATTTTGTATTACAAACCATTTGCAAATTATTAACAAACACAGATAGTATGAAGAGATTATTTACACTGCTACTACTCTCATTCGCTGCTTTGTCGTGCGAGATGACAGATGAGAAACTCGATAAGCGCGATTGGGTAGTCTTTGCTGAGGGTACAGAACTTACGGTTGATGTTCCAAGTAAGCAAACTGTGCTAAACTACCATTTTGAGTCTACGCTCGATTGGGAGGTAAAGACCGATGCCGAGTGGCTTGAGATTGACCCAACAAGCGGCAAGGCGGGCAAGGATATCAAAATCCAGATTAAAGTTGCCAAAAATAAAGATAAGGAGGGTCGCACAGGCTATGCTGACCTAACCCTCTCAAACGATGAGAGTTACCGCATCACCATTAACCAAGCCGGTGAGGGTGACGAGAATGACGATATTGTCGTGGATATTCCTAATAATCAGATTTGGTACACCTCTACCGATGGCGAAATTGTTGAGCCATACAGTGGAGAGTACAATGAGTATGCTGACGCACTCAAAACCTTTGGTGCAAATATCGTTTCAAATACCTACGATGATGAGAAGGAGTGTTGGGTAATAAAATTTGATGGCGATGTAACTACGATTGGATACGTTGCATTCTGGGATTGCAGCAGCCTTACAAGTGTAACTATTCCTGATAGCGTAACTACGATTGGAGATCGTGCATTCACTGGTTGCAGCAGCTTACAAGAGTTTAAGAGTAAGTTTGCATCAGAGGATGGTAGATGCTTGATTATTGATGGTACACTTTACTCTTTTGCTCCCGCAGGGCTGACTGAATATACCATCCCTGATAGCGTAACTACGATTAGAGCGTGGGCATTCGCTTATTGTAGTAGCCTTACAAGTATAACTATTCCTGATAGCGTAACTGCGATTGGCAATTGTGCATTCTATGAATGCAGTAGCATTACAAGTGTCTACTACATGAGTGATATTTCTGCTTGGTGTAATATATCATTTGATTACTCGTTCTTTAATCCATTTAATCTATATCTAAATAATGAGTTGGTTACAGATTTAACAATTCCAGATAGTGTAACTACGATTGGATACGTTGCATTCGCTTATTGTAGTAGCCTTACAAGTGTAACTATCTCTGATAGCGTAACTACGATTGGAGATTATGCATTCCAATATTGCAGCAGCCTTACAAGTATAACTATCCCTGATAGCGTAACTACGATTGGATTGGGTGCATTATATGATTGCACCAGCCTTACGAGTGTAACTATTCCTGATAGCGTAACTTCGATTGGAGATTATGCATTCACTCATTGTAGTAGCCTTACAAGTGTAACTATTCCAGATAGTGTAACTACGATTGGAAATTATACATTCTGTGATTGCAGCAGCCTTACAAGTGTAACTATCCCTAATAGCGTAACTACAATTGGAAATAGTGCATTCCAATATTGCAGCAGCCTTACAAGTATAACTATTCCTGATAGCGTAACTACGATTGGATATGCGGCATTCTACAATTGCGGCAGCCTTACAAGTGTAACTATTCCAGATAGCGTAACTACGATTGGAGATTATGCATTCAATAGTTGTAGCAGTCTTGAAAGTCTAACTATTGGTGATAGCGTAACTTCGATTGGATATGCCACATTCGCATATTGCAGCAGCCTTACAAGTGTATATTGCAAGGCTATAAACCCACCAACAATAGTAGATAACAATGGTTATTGGTTTGGTTTTGCAAAGGAAGATGAGAGTGGCAATATATGTAATATTGGCTGCACAATATATGTGCCTACAGAGTCGGTGGAAGCGTATAAGAGTGCGCAGGGTTGGAGTGAGTATGCTGATGCTATTGTAGGCTACAACTTTTAATTTTCGATTTATATAGGGCATCTTCGTCCTATCCTATACAAAATATCGCGGGCTGTACACTTTGGTACTATCCCGCGATATTTTATTTATACGATAGAACAAATCTGCTCCTCTAAAATCAAAAATACAGTTTTAACTTTTCAGTTTTCACCTTTGATACAAAACTTCGTAATGCCTCGACTTTGCTACGGCTCGGCAAAACAAGTAAACTTGCTCTGCTCTCGCCTTAATCGCAAAGTTCAGTTTTCAGTTTTGCACTTTTAACCTCGCGCGAAGCGCACCTTACTTTTCAGTTTTCAGTTTTCACTTTTCAGTTCAAATATGTATCTCCTCTATAGGTTGCTCCTGCTTGGCATCAAGCGGTGCAGAGTGGTAGCGTACCTTGTCGAAGTCTATCTTTGCAAGGTCGATGCAACGAATAGAGTTGTTATACGCCGTCTTATAGTAGACCTTGCGATTGGTAAGGTCGATAGAGGTTGTCCACTGCGTAGCACTTGGGAGGGTTGTCTCCCCGGGATTCTCGCTTGCAATAGGCACATCAAAGTTGTTTAGGATATGGAAGCTCTCCAATACCGTAGCCTCACCATCAGCACGCTGAGGAGCAGTGTTTCTAAAGAAGGCAGCACGCACAAAACGCGATGGAGGAGTGAAGTCGCCAGGAAGTCCCAACATAGCCGAACTACCGCCAATAGGTTCGAGGGTTACATCGCCAAGTTTATAGCTCTCAGCACTACCCGGACGCAGGTTGACGTAGTTATTCAGGTTGGCAAGATGCCACTCAAAGCCAGGGGCGTTGGTAATAACGCCAACCGTATTGTCGTAGAAGTTTACTCTACCATCAACAATCTCCATAACAACTTGATTTCCCGACGGCTCACCAATACGCCAATGCACCACTGCTGTCTTCTCTAAGCCCACGATATGGACTCCCTGAACAGCCTTTTTTACCTCGTCGATAGTAGCAAACTGGCTCAACATCCACTGCACGACCTGTAAGTCGGCAAGAGTATTTGCATCATTAGCAGTATTATATGCACCATAGCTACCATAGGTCGGGAAGAAGAACAAGCCTGCCGACAATCCCTTCTCGTTGATACCCTCAGCAATAAACTCCTTCTCCACAACAGCAAGCCCCACAACACCATAGCGCGACTTATACTTCATACCATTGAGACCTGTAGGAGTATAAGACTGCAACTCCTCACCACGAGGTATTACGACATACTCGCTCTTCAAAGCACCCTTCGCCCACTCAATTGTGCGTGACTGCACATAACTACCATCCGCAGCCTTAAGCGATATACCTGTACAAGCTATCGCCATAGAGGTACTACTAACAACTGCAGCAGCACCAATCAATAAACTTTTAACCATCTTTTTCATACAATATAGATTAAACTACTCTCTTTACTACATAAATCGCACCATAATACCAACAAAAACTGACGCTTTTATTTTGTCATAAAAGTTTTTATGCTTAACTTTGTTAGCTGTAAGAACATTCTAAATTTTGATGAATATGGGTATTAAGAGATATTTTGCTATGGCAGTAGCAGCTATCATATTCTGTAGCTGCACATATACTACAACACATATTGGTAGTATCACCACATTCAATGCCGATGGTAGCGTGCTTAAAAAGTGGGACAAGGTATGTCTGCACGAGCAATCAAACAACTACACCAAAGGCAATGCCTTCAAGACCTATGGTGTTAACTTCTACGATATCGAGAGTGGTCGTTTTATCGTGATAGGCAACGCTGTTCCTTATATCGTGGAGTACGATATAATTAAGCGCAGTGGCAACGATACTGAGGATGATCAGTTTAAGATGGAGCTTATCAGTCGCTATGACCACCTATGCTATATGCTTGAGGAGTATAAAATCAACCTCAAGTATAGCAAACGAGATAGCGAGGAGCATAAGAAGTGGAAGGATATTGTCAACCGCACTGAGATTGAGCTTAACAACATCACCTATACCCTATCTCACGAGTACTCATACTACATGGACAAATAGGAATAGTTGATATTAAACCTAAAAAAACAAACCTATTACAATAATTAAAATGAACAAGGATTTACAGATTTTTGACCTTATCGCCGAGGAGCGTGCGCGTCAAACAAAGGGTATCGAGCTTATTGCGTCTGAGAACTTCGTAAGTGATCAGGTTATGGCTGCTATGGGCTCAGTATGCACAAACAAATATGCTGAGGGATATCCTGCTGCACGTTATTATGGCGGCTGCGAGGTTGTAGATAAGATTGAGAATCTCGCTATCGAGCGTCTATGTAAGATTTACGATGCTGAGTATGCTAACGTACAGCCTCACTCAGGCGCTCAGGCTAATATGGCTGTATTCTTCGCTTGCCTAAAGCCAGGCGATACATTTATGGGTCTTGACCTTTCACACGGTGGTCACCTTTCACATGGTTCACCAGTGAATATGTCAGGTATGTACTTCAACGCTGTTGGTTACAAGCTAAAGGAGGAGACTGGTAACATCGACTACGACGAGATGGAGGCACTCGCTTTGGAGCACAAGCCAAAGCTTATCGTTGGTGGTGCTTCTGCATTCTCTCGCGAGTGGGACTACAAAAGAATGCGCGAGATAGCAGATAAGGTAGGTGCTTTGTTGCTTGTTGATATGGCGCACACAGCAGGTCTTATCGCTGCAGGTATTCTCGACAACCCTGTTAAGTATGCACACATCGTAACATCTACAACTCACAAGACTCTTCGTGGTCCTCGTGGCGGTATTATTCTTATGGGCAAGGACTTCGACAACCCTTGGGGCTACACAACTCCTAAGGGTGTAGTAAAGAAGATGTCTCAGATTTTGAACTCAGCTGTATTCCCAGGTATTCAGGGCGGTCCACTTGAGCACGTTATCGCAGCTAAGGCTGTTGCTTTCGGTGAGGCGTTGACACCTGAGTACAAGGAGTATCAGCAGCAGGTTGTTAAGAACTCTAAGGCTTTGGCAGAGGCTCTTACAAAGCGTGGTTACAAGATCGTATCTGGCGGTACAGACAACCACCTAATGTTGGTTGACCTACGCACTAAGTTCCCAGAGCTTACAGGTAAGCTTGCAGAGAAGTGCTTGGTAGCTGCAGATATCACTACAAATAAGAATATGGTTCCATTCGACTCACGCACACCATTCACTACATCTGGTTTGCGCTTCGGTACTCCTGCAATCACTACCCGTGGTGTTAAGGAGGATAAGATGGACTATATCGCAGAACTTATCGATCGCGTACTCTCTGATCCAGAGAACGAGGAGAACATCGCAGCAGTTCGCAAGGATGTGAATGCTATGATGAACGAGTATCCATTGTTCGCTTGGTAGTAGATAGTAGGAACATCGTGGGGCTGTCCAAATACTTGGGCAACCCCATTTTATTATATTTACATATAACTTTATTAAAATGAAGAAAATTATAACACTTGCCTTAGCCCTTATGGCTGTAGGCACACTTAGCGCACAGCAGGACAAGGGTGGTATCACAGCCGAGATGCTACAGGAGATACGCACAGGTCAAACAGATAGCCCAGCAGAGAAGGCTGCACGCAATGCTCTTGCTCTCAACCCTGTCACAGAGCTTGCTACAAATGCCGAGAATCTAGCAATGATTGATACTCACTTTTCACACCGTGTGCGCACTAAAGGTATCACTGACCAGCACCAGTCGGGTCGTTGCTGGCTATTCACAGGTCTTAATGTCTTGCGTGCAAAGATGATTGACGACCTCGATTTGCCATCGTTGGAGTTCTCGCAGAACTACCTCTTTGTGTACGACCAGTTGGAGAAGTCAAACCTCTTCCTTCAGGCCGTTATCGACACCAAGCATCTACCTATGGATGACCGCAAGGTGGAGTGGTTATTCAAGAACCCATTGAACGATGGTGGTCAGTTCACAGGTGTTTCAAACCTCGTTATGAAGTATGGTGTTGTACCTGCTGAGGTTATGCCTGAGAACTACCAGTCGAACAATACTACACAGGTGGGCAACCTTATCAAACTCAAGCTCCGCGAGTTTGGTCTTAAGCTCCGTGAGCAGAAGGATCGTCGCTCGACCGTAGCCCTAAAGACCGAGATGCTTAAGGAGATTTACTCGATGCTTGTACGCGCCTATGGCGTACCTCCTACCGAGTTCGAGTGGACACGCCACGATAAGGATGGCAACCCTATCGAGACTAAGCGTTACACTCCAAAGTCTTTCTACGAGGAGTATTTCGGTGATATCGACCTTGAGAAGGACTTTGTGATGGTGATGAACGACCCTACTCGCGAGTACCACAAGGTCTACGAGATTGAGTACGATCGCCATGTCTACGATGGCGACAACTGGCTATACCTCAATCTCCCTATCGATGAGGTTAAGGCATTGGCTATAGCCTCTATCAAGGATAATACTGCTATGTACTTCTCTTGCGATGTTGGCAAGTACCTACTATCTAAGAAGGGCACACTCGATATCAACAACTTCGACTACGAGTCTTTGATGGGCGTAGAGTTCCCTATGAACAAGGAGCAGCGTGTTCGCACCTTCGCAAGCGGTTCGTCACACGCCATGACACTTATCGCCGTTGACCTCGACGAGGAGGGTAACCCTAAGAAGTGGATGGTAGAGAATAGCTGGGGTGCAAACTCTGGTTGGAAGGGCAACCTTATTATGACAGATGAGTGGTTTGAGGAGTATATGTTCCGCGTGGTTATCGACAAGAAGTATATCCCTCAGGAGACTCTCAAGCTCTTGGAGCAGAAGCCAATACAGCTCCCATCATGGGATCCTATGTTTGCTTACGAGGAGTAATCTATGGCACAGGAGATAGAACGTAAGTTTTTAGTTGTGGGCGAGTATAAAGACCTCGCCCACACTTGTTCACACCTTATTCAAGGCTATATCGCCTCTGGACGACGTACCGTGCGTGTGCGTATCAGCGACGAGCGCGCGTGGCTAACTATTAAGGGACCTTCGCACGATGGTGGACTCTCTCGCTTCGAGTGGGAGAAGGAGATCGAGGTGCGCGAGGCTATGGAGCTATTGCAACTTGCAGAGGGCGCGCTCATTGATAAATGCCGCTACTTGGTGGAGTACGAGGGGCATACCTTTGAGGTAGACGAGTTCCACGGCGACAACGAGGGACTTACGATTGCCGAGGTTGAGCTATCGTCCACCGACGAAGAGTTCTCTCGCCCAGAGTGGCTTGGCGAGGAGGTCACAGGCATAAAACGCTATTACAACTCCCACCTCCGCACCCACCCCTATAGTGTATGGAGCAACGAGGAAAAGTGAAGTATTTCTGTAGCTACGGACAAGGGGCCTTAGTGGCCTTAAAGGCCTAAGGGGCGATTTATTTTATCCCCTTCTGCCCCTTTTGCCGATTTGTCCTATTTTATTTTAATATACGTCGTCGTTACATTGCACCACAGTTCTCGTTTTTACTCTCTATCAGCCTCACTATATATACTTTTGAGTCTATCAGACATTAGATATTGGAAAAGTCCGCGGAGGAACATATATGAGGTGAAGGCGAGCCAAATGGCATTGTTGCCGATAAGCCAAGATGTGCCGTAGAGCAATACAAAATAGCAGACTGATGACCATATCATCGAGTTACGCATAATGCGGCTGCGAGTTGCTCCAACCATAATGCCATCCATAACAAATGGTAGCGCCGAGGCGATAGGGATAGCGATAATCCAACCGATATATTGCTCTGCCACCGCTAATAACTCCGATGTATTATTATTCTCAGCGTCTACGAGCATAGAGAATATCTCGCGCCACCAGCCTATATAGACACCAACGTATATAAACGATACTACGAAGCACCATACGATACAGAGTTTGATGCACTTGCGTAGCGATGCTCCATCCTTTGCACCGATAAATCGTCCAGTAAGGGCTTCGGCTGCGTAGGCAAAGCCGTCGTTCATATATGAGAATAGGGTAAATAGCTGAAGCAAAATAGTATTTACCGCCAAAATATTTTTGTCGCCCATATCGGCAGACGCTTTAGTAAAGAAGGTGTAGACCGCCACAAGACAGAATGTGCGAACGATGATATCGCTGTTGATAGAGAAAAAACGCTTCATCGCCCCTAAGTCTATAATCTCGCCCCAAGTGACCTTGACAAGGCGTTTGCGATACATACATGTAATGATGATAACCATCACCACAACACCTGTCCACTGCGCCACTACCGACGCTAAGGCAATACCCTCCAACCCCCAAGTGCCTACAATCGAGAATAGATAGCTAAATCCAACGTGGAGAATATTGACCATTATGGCTACGGCCATAGGTATTACAGCATTCTGCATACCCGTCAGCCAGCCATTGAATGCAAAGAGCATAATTCCCGCAGGCACAGCCCAGATGCGTGTGTAGAAGTAGTCGGCAATCATAGCATCGCTGGCACTATCTCCCGTGCTCATAAACCATAGCGAGAACTCACCGATGGGCCATTGCAAAATAAGTGCTAAAACACCCACAGCAAGGGCAACACATATCGCACGCCAGAGCATTAACGAGTACTCCTTATGTTGGTTTGAACCGTATGCTTGCGCTGTAAGGCCCGAAGTGCCCATTCGTATAAATGAGCAGTTCCAATATATAAAGTTGAAAATTGCAACACCTATCGATAGTGCACCTATAGTAGCAGCACCATCACTACCTGCCACACGACCAGCAATAAAGGTCGAGGCAATACCCATCAACGGTACTGTAATGTTCGATATGATGTTCGGTATGGCTATTCGTAGAATCTCTTTGTTCATACTAATCTCTCTTATTTGTGCAAAGGTACATATAATTATCTCATTTTGGCATAAATCTTGCGAAAGATGCTTATCATCAAAAAAAATAGTTACCTTTGCGCCGATATTTTAATATATATAAATGTATGAAGACTAAGAATACAGACTCAACAGCTAATGTTTCGCGATTTGCGCGCGACAAGCGTCAGCGAGTAAATACAACAGAGCGCGTTGAGCGTAGCCCTCGTCCTCGCCGTGAGGGCGACAGCGAGGGAACAAGAGAGTTCCGCCCACGTGTGGCAACCAAGGAGAAGCGTTCATCTTATAACCCTCATTTCACAGCGGAGAATCGCCTTCGTCCAGAGTACGAGGAGCGTAAGCCACGCGGTGAGCGTAGCTTCGAGCGCGCTGAGAGAGGTGAGCGTAGTTTTAACCGCACAGAGCGTGGTGAGCGCAGCTTCAACCGTGATGATAACCGCCGTCCAAAGAGCGGTGGCCGTCCAGCAACATCGGAGCGTCGTAGCGATAGCCGTGGTGGTGCTAAGCGTGGCTTTGCCCCTAAGCGTGATGAGAAGCCTCGCTCATACCCTAAGTATAACCCTAATCGTGTAACAGGCGAGGTGCGTCTTAATCGCTTTATCTCGCAGTCAGGTGTATGCTCACGTCGTGAGGCTGATGAGTTTATCCTTGCAGGTGTTGTAACCGTAAATGGTCAGGTGGTAACCGAACTCGGAACTAAGATTTTACCTACTGACGAGGTGCGTTTCAACGATGAGCGTCTTCAGGGTGAGAAGCACGTATATATCGTGCTTAACAAGCCTAAGGGCTATGTTACATCACTCGAGGATCCACACGCTGATAAGACTGTTATGGACCTCGTAAAGGATGCGTGCACCGAGCGTGTTTATCCTGTAGGTCGTCTTGATAAGAACTCATTAGGTTTGCTCCTTATCACCAACGATGGCGATGTTACACGACAGCTTACACATCCATCATACCGTAAGAAGAAGATTTACCAGGTGACTCTTGATAAGCCTCTTACACGTGCCGATATGGATACGCTAACCGAGGGTATCACCCTTGAGGATGGCGATATCTTCGCTGACGAGGTAGCTTACGCATCTGAGGATAAGAAGACTATCGGTGTTGAGATTCACTCTGGCCGTAACCGTATCGTGCGTCGTATGTTCGAGCACCTCGGCTACTCGGTACAGAAACTCGACCGCGTATATTATGCAGGTCTTACAAAGAAGAACCTCAAGCGTGGTGCTTGGCGCTTCCTAACTAAGGATGAGGTTATGCGTCTTAAGACAGGCCAGTACGAGTAATTTTCGATTATAAGGGCGCATCTGCGACCTCTCAATCATTCGGCTGAATGGGAAATACGCTCAGTATGTCCCATCCAGCCGAATTTATTTATCGAGGTCACATCTGCAACCCTTCTAATCAAAAATTAAATTTCTTGTGATAAGGGTCATCTTAGACTCTTCAGTTAAAATGGCGTATGGGACACTGATTTGTCTGATACGCCATTTTTGTATCAGAGCAAAATCTAATCACTTCTGATAAGAAATGGGTTGTACTGTTGTGGAAAGCAAATCTCTTAATTCATATTGCATTGCTTCTCAATTATTCATTACCACTTTGAGGCAGTTGTGTGGATAATTTATAAGTTCGGGGGATAATGTTTGGTAAAATAAAAATAAAATCGTACATTTGCACTCGTCTTTTCGGAGATTGTGTGGCTCGGATGGTGGAATAGGTAGACACGCCGGACTTAAAATCCTGTGGGCAGTAATGCCCGTACCGGTTCGACCCCGGTTCCGAGTACCAAAGAGAAGCTATGTGGCTTCTCTTTTTTTTGTTTGTAGTGTGCGAGAGGTCTGCAAAGCATACTATGCAATGATGATATATAGTTCCTACAAGCAAGCTTGTGTACTATACATCATCTTTGCAGGCTACGCCTTACTCTCGCACTTTGCACTCCGAATCGCTGTGCTCACTTATCGCTGGTTGCGCGAACAAGATTATGTTTATTGCTCGACTATAGTCTGCGCTTATATGCGTTCGCGCTACTGCTTCGCAGTTCGACCCCGGTTCCGAGTACAACAAAACCCTGTAAGTAGTTGATAAACAATACTTGCAGGGTTTCTCTTTTTGCCAAAACCTCAAATTTGGTCACTTTTGGTCACCACTACGTAAAAGGATACCTAAAATACACCTTGAAAAATCTACTTATTTAGTGAGGACAAACAAAAAATAATTTTTATTTTTGTTACACCGAGATTTTTTATATTACGCTTCGGTTGCCATATAACTCAAATGGTTGTTAGATTATTTAGTGTGACTGCGTTTGAA
>JAZOQR010000014.1:0-30890 GCA_045656185.1 Alistipes sp.
CGATTGTTGAAAACTTATTGCCGAATAATTTGCTCGTGTCGCGCAATTTTTTGTATCTTTGATAAAAATTTGTGACTATGGCAAAGTTTATCGTAGAGGGCGGTCATCGCCTAAAGGGAGAGATAAGACCTCAAGGTGCAAAGAATGAGGCACTTCAAATTATATGTGCGGCGCTTTTGACTAAGGAGCGCGTGGTACTGCACAATGTACCTATCATCGCAGATGTGATGCAGCTCTTGGAGCTTATGGGAAAAATGGGCGTCGTGGTGGAAAAACTATCCGAAGATAGCTTCGCTATACAGGCCGAAAACATCGACTTGGAGTATCTACGTTCTGCCGACTACCATAAGCGTTGCCGTCGCTTGCGTGGCTCGGTGATGATGATTGGTCCATTATTGGCTCGCTATGGCGTAGGTTTTATGCCTAAGCCTGGTGGCGACAAGATTGGTCGTCGTCGTCTCGATACCCACTTCCTCGGTTTCCAGAAACTCGGTGCTAACTTTAATTTCGATATTAGCGACGAGTTCTACACCGTGGAGGCTAAGCAACTAAAGGGTACATATATGCTTCTTGACGAGGCTTCGGTTACGGGTACTGCAAATATCGTTATGGCGGCAGTTCTCGCCGAGGGTCGCACAACAATCTACAACGCAGCGTGTGAGCCATACCTTCAGCAGTTGTGCAAGATGCTCAACCGTATGGGTGCAAAAATCTCAGGTATAGCATCTAACCTCCTTGTTATCGACGGTGTTAAGGAGTTGGGCGGTACAGAGCACACTATGCTCCCAGATATGATTGAGGTAGGTAGCTTTATCGGTATGGCAGCGATGACACGCTCGGAGCTTACCATTAAAAACGTATCTTACGAAAACCTCGGTATCATACCGCAGCAGTTTGCTCGTATGGGTATTCGTTTCGAGCAGCGTGGCGACGATATCTACATCCCCGCGCAGGATAGCTACAGCATCGAGAGCTTTATCGATGGCTCTATTATGACCATTGCCGATGCTCCTTGGCCAGGTCTTACACCCGACCTACTCTCTATCTTCCTCGTTGTAGCAACACAGGCAAAGGGTTCGGTGCTTATCCACCAAAAGATGTTCGAGAGTCGCCTCTTCTTCGTGGATAAACTTATCGATATGGGCGCACAGATTATCCTCTGCGACCCACATCGTGCTACAGTGATTGGCCTTGACCACCGCCTACCTTTGCGCGCAGCAAATATGACATCACCAGATATTCGTGCTGGTGTTGCACTCCTTATCGCAGCAATGAGCGCGGAGGGTACAAGTACCATTCAGAACGTCGAGCAGATAGACCGTGGTTATAGAGATATCGACAACCGTCTAAATGCCCTCGGCGCAAAGATTATCCGCTTAGACGAGTAGTATAAAACACTGATATATAAAATAATAGAATAACATTATAGAAGAATTATGTTTTTAGAAAACAACAAAAATAAGGGCTGGATTGAGGTTATCTGTGGCTCGATGTTTTCAGGCAAGACAGAGGAGCTTATCCGCCGTATGAAGCGTGCTCAGTTTGCAAATTTGAAGGTCGAGATTTTCAAGCCCTCGATAGATGTGCGCTACTCCGAGGAGGAGGTCGTATCGCACGACTCAAATGCCATACTCTCAACACCTGTAGAGTCTGCACAGAACATTCTACTTATGACTGCAGACGTAGATGTTGTGGGTATCGACGAGGCACAGTTCTTCGACGATGGTATTGTGGATGTATGTCGCAAACTTGCCGATAGCGGTATCCGTGTTATCGTTGCTGGCTTGGATATGGACTATATGGGCGTTCCTTTTGGTCCTATGCCAGCACTTATGGCTACAGCGGAGTATGTAACTAAGGTGCACGCCATCTGCGTACGCTGCGGCGACCTTGCGCACCACTCACACCGTCTTACAGCTGACGACAAGCAGGTGTTGTTGGGTGCCCACGACACCTACCAGCCTATTTGTCGCCACTGCTTCAACGAATTAACTAAAAAGTAGTTAGCTATGCAGAAAGCAGTAGATAAATGTATCGAAGTACTCCGCGCTGGAGGTCTTATACTCTACCCTACCGACACCGTATGGGGTATTGGTTGCGACGCTACCAACGAGGAGGCAGTAGCTAAGGTCTATGCCCTTAAGCGCAGTGAGGATAAGCACTCTATGCTCTGCCTATGCCGCGATGCCGATATGATTGTGCGCTATGTAAACCGTGCCCCAGGCATTGCATTTGAGGTTATGGAGCTTTCGGACAAGCCACTAACAGCAATTCTCCCAGGTGCTGTAGGTGTTGCACCAAATCTTATCCCTGAGGCACAAACTTTGGGTGTGCGCGTACCTCAGCACGACTTTTGTCAGGCTCTGCTACGTAAATTTGGCAAGCCTATAGTCTCTACCTCAGCGAATATTTCGGGTGAGCCAACAGCAAAGCGCCTAAAGGAGGTTGCCGAGGAGATTATCAATGGTGTTGATTATGTTGTAAACCCACGTTTCGAGGGCAAGCCAACACTTAAGCCAAGCTCTATTATCGCATTTGGCGAGGGTGGCGAGGTTGAGATTATTAGAAGTTAAACAACTATGAATAAACAACTTATAACTCCTATACAGAAGCGTTTCTCGGATGTTGACTCCTTTATGCACGTCAACAACATCTGGCAGCAGAGCTACTTCGATATGGGTAAGACCGAGTTCTACACAAAGGTCTTAGGCATTACAGGCGTATTCGACAAGCTCCGCATTATCACAGCATCTACGCACACCGACTACTTAGGTCAGGTGCGCCTTACGGATGAAATTGTAGTGGTGACAGATGTCTCGCGTCTGGGCAATAAGAGTATGACACTGCATCAGCGCATTATGTGTGGCGATAGGTGTCTAACGGAGAGTAGCTCTGTTATGGTAGCCTTCGATTTCGAGACACAGCAGACCGTGCCAATGCCCGACGAGTGGCGCGTAAAATTGGAGGAATACCTCATCCACTCATAGTGATAATCAGACCATTCAACCTATAAATAGCGCCACCTAGCAAAAATGCTCGGTGGTCTTTTTTACCTTACGGTAAATTTTGCCTAACTTTGTGGCGATTATGCGCATATACGCATACACATACACACGAAGAGTGTGGTTAACGAGCATAAAGTATAATTTAACACATAAAAACTCTACTGAGATGAAAGTATTTCGTTATTTGACGCTCGCCATTATGGTGGCATTGTCAATCTCGGCTTGTACTAATGATGAGCCTATTGACAACACAAAAAAACCTGGCACAGGCGGTAGCGACTTCGTTCTTGACGAGACAAAGTCTTACCCTCTTGTATCATCAAATCCAGACATAATCCTTGCGGAGACTACCGAGACTGTAACCATCATCCTTAACGGTAAGGGTACAGCTATCGAGAACTTCACCGGCGATATGTACGCTCACACAGGTGTGCTTACCGATAAGAGCGCCTCTTCAAGCAACTGGAGATATACCAAAGCTGGTTGGACTGAGAACAAGCCTGAGTGCAAACTTAAGAAGCATGGCAATAACCTCTGGACTCTTACTATCGCTGGTGGTCCTCGTGCCTACTACAATGTGCCAGCAACTGAGAAGATTAAGGCTCTTGCCTTTGTATTCCGCTCTGCAGATGGCAAGAAGGAGGTTAAGGACAACGGTAGCGACATCTTCATTGAGACTGTTGAGGAGGGACTCGGCGTATATATTACATCTCCTAAGGATGGCACATTCCTTACAGTCGGTAACGAGTGCAGCGTAATCGTTAAGAGCCAGAAGGCTACATCAATGACACTATACCAGAACGAGAAGGCTGTATCTAAGACATCTGACAGCACTATCGAGTACCGCTTTACTCCTACTAAGGCTGAGGATATCACCTTCCGCGCAGTAGCAACAGATGACGTAGATGAGGTTGAGACAACTATCAACGTATCAGTATTGGGTACAACAACCAGCGAGGCACGCCCTGCAGGTGTTAAGAATGGTGTAAACATCAACGGTGACAAGGTTACATTCGTACTCTACGCCCCAGGCAAGGAGTCTGTAATTCTTCTCGGTGACTTCAACAACTATGCTCCATCGAACGAGTATATGATGAAGCGCGATGGCGACTACTTCTGGATTACAGTACCAGGTTTCGAGGAGGGTATTGAGTATGGCTACCAGTACTTCGTGGATAAGTCTATCAAGATCGGTGACCCTTACTCTACTAAGATTCTTGATCCTTGGAACGACAAATACATCACAACTGCATACCCTAACCTTAAGAAGTACCCTGCTGAGTACACATCAGACATTGTATCTGTATTCGAGCTTAACCCTGTAGAGTATGTATGGGAGGTGGAGGACTTCGACCGTCCAAAGGAGAACTCTCTTGCTATCTACGAGTTGCTTATCCGCGACTTTACCGAGCAGCGCACTATCAACGCTGTAACCGAAAAGCTCGACTATCTTGAGACTTTGGGTATCAATGCTATCGAGCTTATGCCTATTCAGGAGTTCGACGGTAACGACTCTTGGGGTTACAACCCTTGCTTCTACTTCGCAGCAGATAAGGCTTACGGTACTGAGGAGGACTACAAGAGATTTATCGACGAGTGCCACAAGCGCGGTATCGCAGTTATCGTAGATGTTGTATTCAACCACGCTACAGGTCTCTTCCCATACGCTAAGATGTGGTGGAATGGTAGCAAGACTGCATCAAACAACCCATTCTTCAACGTAGATGCACCTCACAACTTCAGCGTTTACCACGACTTCAACCACACATACGCAGGTACTAAGGAGTACTTCAACGATGTTTTGAAGTACTGGTTGGAGGAGTACAATGTTGACGGTTTCCGCTTCGACCTTACTAAGGGTTTTGTGCAGCACCCAAGCAACTACGACGCTGGTGGTTACTCTTCGGAGCGTATCAGCATCTTGAAGGGCTACGCCAACATTATCCACGCGATAGAGGAGGATGCATATATCATCTTCGAGCACTTCTGCGCTGGAAGTGAGGAGAATGAGCTCTACAACAGCGTAGGCGCACTCTGCTGGAACAACAACGCTATGAATGGCTATATGGAGACTGTAATGGGCTGGACAGGCAGCAACAAGAGTAGCTTTGCCGACTTCAAGAAGGGTCGCATCAACAATATCGAGACTCACGATGAGGAGCGTATCGTTTACAAGGCTAATACATACGGTCAGAGCTGGGTTAAGAACAACTGGCCAGTTATCTCAAAGCGTGTGCAGGCAGTCTATGCCTTCCACTTCCTCACTCCATATCCAAAGATGATGTGGCAGTTTGGTGAGCTTGGCTACGACGTATCTATCAACGCTAACGACAAGGGTGTTGTGGGCAGCGGCGACGAGTATCGTACACACCGCAAGCCAGTACGTTGGAACTACCTCAACAACCCAGACCGTAAGGCTATCTACGACGCATTGTCAAAGGTTATCACTTGGCGTACAAGCCACCAGGACTACTATGGTCAGGAGACTTTAGATGTACACACTTGGACTGTTGGTGATGCAAATATGAGTGGTAAGGTGCTTGTTATGGATAAGGTTATCGTTGTTGCAAACTTCACAAATAACGAGTCTACAACAACTATCAACGTTCCTAACACTGGTGAGTGGACTAACCTTATGACAGATGAGAAGGTTCAGCTCGGCTCATCACACAGCGTAACTTTGGCAGGTAACGACTACATCGTACTTGTTAGGGAGTAACCCTCCCACATAGAAACAGAATAGGCGTGCCCCCATTGGACAGGCCTATTTTCTGGTAAACTATCCTACGGCTGAAAGAGAGATAATCTGCATATCAGACTGCTGTCCCTTATTTGTTTGTTAGTAATTTAGTACTCTCGTTCACAAATATAGCTCTTATTTCAAAATCACTTCGCTAACGGACGGATAATATAGCCGTACTCATATCTGTTGGCTGTAAGGCGATATGGATCGTGAGGCTGCGCACCCCAAGTATTATCGCCACCTACACCGCGCTGAGCAAGGTCGACATTAAGAACAACCTCACGACGTGGCTCCACGTCGGAGTAGTGCATCTGCTTCTTGGTAAGTCCTGGATCAAGATCCTCGGCACGGTATGGCATCGCCGAGATACTAAGTGGCTGCAAACCCTCGATGCGTAGACCTACGCCCTCGCTATCAGTAAGCTCCAACCAGCGCACATCGCACTTATTGCCCGACTCCTGAGGACGAACATATGGGAACAACTGCTCCGATGTAGATTGCTCGTAGATGCCCACAAACGAGGACTCCTTTCTATCCGAATAGTTCTCCCAAGGACCTCTACCATAATATTTTAGGTTTGTATAGTCCTCTGGCAATATCATACGCATACCAAGACGTGGCAACTCTGGCGTAAACTCACCCTTGCGCTCCCAAACAACCTCGACCTTAAGCGCACCATCCGCCATAAAGGTATATGTTGTGGTAAAGAGCGACGGTGCATCTACTATCTCGCGCACATTGCGCACCACAACTCTGTCCTCATACTCCTCAACCGAAGAGTCTACCGTACGACCACGATTTGTGCGCCATACGTTTGCCGTACGCTGGAAGCCTGCACCGAAGTCATTGTCAGTTGGGGCACGCCAAAACCAAGGCTCTGGCAACTGCGACATAACATCTCTATCGCCCGATACATAGCGCTCCAAACGACCATTCTTGGTATTAAACAACACTCCCGTATCGCCAGCATATGCCACTAACCAGCCATCGCCACGCTCCACCTCGAGCTTACCCTCTGGCGCAGTATCTGTGTAGCGATAATTGCTAAGCGCTATCTGCTCCGAGGCCACAATATGGCGCTCTGGGATAAGTGTTCGCTCCTTGCGCTGTAGGGCATAGAGGGTTAGCATATACTCCTTATCATCCCTCTGCTCCCACGTTTTAAGTGCGACATCTACACTTCGACCAGCCTCACACTTAATCAAAGGCAACTCCTCATCTATGACCACTTCACCATCACACAAGACCTTACAAACTATAGTATAGTCTGCTAAGTTATTATATAAGAAGTTGTTATAAATACGAAGTTTGCCATTTTGAAGCATCTCAAACTCGATATCCTGATAGACCTTCTTCACCTCGTAGAGTCCTGGATGAGGAGTACGGTCGGGTGAGACAACGCCATTGCAACAAAAGTTCTCGTCGTGAGGGTACATCCAAGCACCAAAGTCACCACCGTATGCCCAGTAGTGGCGACCATCACGACCTACAGCATCGATACCCTGGTCTACCCAGTCCCAGATAAAGCCTCCCTGCATATGAGGGCCTAACTCCATAATATCGAAGTACTCTCTGAAGTTACCCGTTGAGTTACCCATAGCATGGGCAAACTCACACATAATATATGGCTTACGCATATTTTCGCGCTCGGCATAGCGACGAAAGTCATTCATATCGGGGTACATCGGGCAGATAATATCGGTATGAGGACCGCCATAACCCTGCTCCAACTGCACAAAGCGAGTTTTATCACGCTGGTGTATCCACTCGTACATCTCGCCATAGACCTCACCATCGCTACTCTCATTACCCATCGACCATATAATCACCGAAGGGTGGTTCTTGTCGCGCTCAACCATTGCACGCACACGATCATGGTGCGTACCCTTCCACTCCGAACGATGCGAAGGGTGGAAATCAAGATATGAGCTATGGAAGTCAGTACCGCAACCGTGAGCCTCGATATTTGCCTCATCTACAAGCAAAATACCATACTCATCGCAGAGGTCGTACCAATCGGTAGGTTGTGGATAGTGGCTGGTACGCACTGCGTTGATATTAAACTGCTTCATAAGGGCTATATCCTTTAACATCAACTCTTTAGTAACGACGTGTCCCGTTGCTGGGTTGTGCTCGTGGATATTGACTCCGTTAATCATTATGCGCTTGCCATTTAGCAGTAGCTGACCCTCGCGTATCTCCACCTTTCTAAAGCCCGTACGGCACGATGTAGCCTCGATAATATCACCACCTGCACCTCGCAACGCCACAACGGTAGTATATAGGTTTGGCTGCTCGTAGCTCCATAGCGCGACCTTAGCGATGCTCTTCTTAAACTCCACATCTACCAACTCGCCAGCACCGAGAGCAACACTCCTACTCTCTCTTGCCACCACCTTGCCAGCCTTGTCTACAAGCTGAACCTCCACAGAGCCTCTAAACGGAGTATCCGCGCCATTATTAATAGTGACGGTAGAGGTATACTCACCCTTTTTGTAGCTCTTGTCAAGGTCGGCAACAACAAACATATCAGCAATACGCACCTTCTCGGTAGTATAGACCTTGACACCCCTATCGAAGCCCGACAAACGCCAGAAATCTTGATCCTCAAGGTATGAACCATCAGCCCAGCGCAAGCCCTTAACAGCTAAGGTATTAGCACCAGACTTAACCATATCGCTAATATCGAACTCCACAGCGGTCTTAGTACCCTCCGAGTAGCCCACCTCGATACCATTTACCCAAACATACATCGCAGCGAGGCCCGACTCGAAGTGCAACACCACCCTACGACCATCCCACTCCTTAGGGATATCGAAGCTATGACGATAGCACCCCGTAGGGTTGTCGTCGTGAGGTATAAAGGGTGGATTCTTCGGGAATGGATAGGTTACGTTAGTGTAGATAGGTACGCCGTAACCATTTATCTCCCAGTTACCTGGGACCGGTATAGTTCCCCACGCAGAGTCGTCGTAGCTAACAGCCTCGAAGCCCTCTGGCGCACCCTCTGGCGTAGTGCTCCACGAGAACTTCCACTCTCCGCTAATATCCTGTACCCAAGCTGAAGCACCTCGCTCCAAAGCCTCCTCAAAGGTGGCGTATGGAGTAAGCGTAGCACGTGCAGGGAGTTTGTTTATCTCGAAGATTTCAGGCTGCTCCCAATACTCTCGCTCCTGTGCAGTGGCAACAAATGCCACCACGGCCATAAATATAGATAGAATAACTCTTTGCATACTACTTTAATATTAGGTCGTCGACACTGATTTTTGGGACATAGTGTGTATCACCCTCGCGGTAATAGGTCAGCTTTTCGCCCTCACGACACTCCACCAACTCTATATGTTCGTTAGGGCGACCAATAGCCAATACAAGGAGTGGCTCATATTTAAGACCCAACGCCTCCTTAATAGGCTCATGGTCGAAGGCACCGATACAGATGCCACCCAGGCCAATCTCCACAGCTTGCAGAAGCATCGACTGCGCCACAATACCGAGGTCCATATCTACATACTTCGACTCCTCCACTGTAGAGCATATCACGATAAAGGCATTAGGCTCAGTGCCCTCAAAGGGTAGGTGAAGCTCAGGCAGCGCACCTCCAAGACGGATATGCCTTAGTACGGTTGCCGCCTCCATGCCAAGTACAGGGCGGAAGCGCAATACCTGCTGATTACGTGCCGACGGACAGAGCGTAGCCACCTCGATTATGCGGTGTAGCTGGTCCTCGCGCACCTTAAACGAGGCATCGTAGCCACGATAGCTGCGATTATGCTGAAGTAGTCTACGCAACGTAGCCGTGCGTTTTTTTGCTGGCTGTGCAGCCCTATAATCCTCCATCTTCTTCTCAAGATAGTTATCTGCCATAGTGGTATCGTTTTGTATTTTCCACAAAGATAGTAAATAAAGTGAAAACTGAAAACTGAGAACTGAGAAGTAAGAAGTAAGGAGCGCTTCGCGCAAGATTTATAAAAGGGCCTGAAGGGGAGTTAAGGGGCCTAAGAGGCCTGAGGGGCCAAAGGGGGGGGGAATTAGTAATTAGTAAAACCCTTTCTACCGCTTCTACCCCTTTTGCCCTTTCAGCGTAGCTGTCGCTTGGCACAAGCGAAACAGACACAAACCCTCAGGGCTGCACTCCCCAATTTCTTGTCAGAAGGGGTCAGGCTTGGCCTCGATAAAGAGAAAGCCCGGATGGGACATACTTGACGTATTTCCCATTCGGGCTTTGGATTGAGAGGTCGAGAATGACCCCTTATCACAAGAAATTCACAAGAAATTACTGCTTAGCGCCAAAGTAAGCCTTAACAGCCGCATTTGCACGCTTGTGGTATGCCTCGATACCTGGCTCGATCTTGTTCTCAAGAACGTTACGCTTGATAGGCTTGATATTCTCCATTGGTGTCATAGAGAACTGTGGACGTGCCATTGGCACTGGAGCCTTACCAAGTGATGAAACAGACTGGCGAACACCGTTAGCAACAGGTGCGTTAGCCTTAACGGCCTTACCAGTTGTGTTACGCTTAAGAACGATATCACCCTTAATGCGTGGGTTAAGTGGAGTAGCCCGACCATTAGTGAGCTGAGCAACACAAGGGTAGAAGTACTCCTTAAGACCAGTAGGATCGGTGTACTCGATAGGCTTGATAGTAATAGTGTTGTAGTCAGCAGACACCTCTACTGGGAAGCGAGCCTTAAGAGTTGTGTTACCTGCAGCGTCTACAAGGTCGCCACCGAGGTAGTATGACTCACCTACAGCCAACATATAGAATGTGTAATCAAGACCGAAGTTGAATGCCTCCAATGGGTACTCCATCGCGATGTTGATAGGCAACCATACGCTACCATCAGCATCAATCTCAAGGTTCCACTTTGGACCGAAGTCGTAGAACATATAGCTTACCTGGCTTACTGAGTAGTCCTCCATAATGAACAAGTCGTATGGTGTAGCTACCATATCGAGCAAGTACTCATCACTTGCGAAGTTGAAACCAAGACACAAGAGGCGGTTGAAACCACGAGTACGGTTGTTGTACCACTTAGTCAAAGAAACCAACTCATCGTAAAGCTCCTCTGCCTTATCACGGCTGATACCTGCAGCCTTATAGATATCCCAAACCTCCTCAGGCATAGTAGATGGGCAAGATAGGCCACCCATAATAGTTACTGGAGACTGGAATGTACCAGCATCAGAGTATGTATAGTTACCAGTAGAGTTACCATCAGCGTCCGTCTCTAAAACATAGTTCTTCATAGGTGCAGATGCAATCCACTCACCCTGAAGCTTATCGAATAGATCAGACTCTACACGAGTAGGATAGTTTGCATTAGGGGTTGTGTTCTCAGCAACTGCTGGTGAACCAGACTCATCTGGGTTGTTAGACGAACCCTCCCAGTTGTAAACAAGAACAGCAAGACGAGAAGTAGCTGCATCGCGTGATGGTACTGTGAAGTCGAAACCTGCCTCAGAGTTAATCTGGTCGATGACATACTTAGAGAATACGTTAGGGCTACCCTCAAAGTTAAGGCTCTTAAGGAGTGATGTATAACCCTCTGAAAGACCAAGATCGAACTCACGAACATAGTCACAAGCAAAGATAGCCTCCTGAATCTTGTTAGTATCGTAGTTAGGGTTCTTGATGTTGAATGTTACGTTATATGGGTCGTCAGTCTTCACTGGAGAAACTACAACCTCAGGCTTTGGAAGAGTAATCTCTGGCAAAGCAAAGGTCATAGTGTCAAAGCTCTGCTTTGTACCCTCACCATTACCAAGACCTGCAACCAATACACGGATAGTCTGACCTGCCATACCATTAGTATCGACGAACCAGTCTGTCAACCACTGCTCTGAAATCGGATCTGCTGTTGTTACGATACCAAATGATCGCATAGCGAAGTATGAACCTGTGAACCAACGCAAGTGATCCTCATTATTCTCAAGAAGTGGAAGAATCTGAGTCTCATACTCACTCTCAGTACAAACAAGGTAGCAGTACTGCATAATCTCATCCGATGCTGTGAAAGTGATACAAGCCTCCTTTGGAGTCTTATCAGTAACCTTAATCTCTACACCATTCTCGATAATCTGTGGCTGAAGAGTCTCAATATAGATACGCTCGTAGTAGCCATTCCAATACTTCTCAGTGTCGTAGCTATCAGTATTCGCCTCTGCAATCCAACGCTCCCAATCGTATACTGGCATATAGTAACCTGGCTGCCAACCTGCAGGGAACCACCAGAAACTATTCTCCAAGTATGAAAGCTCGTCGTTTACAGTGAAGATCTCTTTAATGCCATCACCATCCTGATCTGCGTAAACAAGACGCATCTCCTTATCAGCCATATATGAGTACTCACCTACAAGGAAGTAGCAAGGCTCACCTGGTACGATTGGATCTGCGAACTCTGCAGTGTTACCAGACTCATCGTAGATAATCTCGCCATTCTCATCACGCTCGATGCTATGGTACTCATCGTAGATAACGAGCTTATCCTTAGTAGTGTACTGACCAGCATTGTAAAGGAGCATATCAATCTCCATACTTTCATTCTGCTTAGCATAGTTGTACATAGGCATAGAGCTCTGAGCATAACGCAAAGCGTTACCCTTAGCCTTAACATCATCTGGTACCTGGATATGAACCTTGTAACCATCATACATACGGTCAACGATTGTCAAAACGCTGTCGCCATAAGATGTAGTCATAAACTCAACCTTAACAACATCCTCCATGTACTTATCGTCAACATCACGGAAAGCAAAGAAGACAGTGTAAAGAGTCTCTGACTCAAGACCTGTAACTGAGATTGTTGTTGTTGCACCAGATACTGATACAACCTTACCCTCCTTGAAGATTACAACAGCATCACGCTCAGTGTCACGCACCATATATGCGATCTCCTTAACATTCTGTGTTGCAAATTCCACATCAGCACCAATAGGGGTTGGAGTGCATGATGAAAGCTCTGCGGTCACCTTTTTGTTGCCCTCTACGCCTGGATCATTAGTACAAGCGCCCATTGAGATAGCTGCAACAAAGGCGAAAATTGCGCATAGTGCGCGATTAAGATTTTTCATAAAAGTTAATAATTATAGTAAAATATGTAAACTTTCTCATAACTCTGAGTGCGCAAATTTACTATTTTTTATGCAAACTGCGTAATTTACACAACGAATTTCAGCATATCGCACATATCTATGCATCGCGCGCGCATAAATAACAAAGATGTTTGACGATATAAACCGAGCCGTAGCAAAGTCGAGGTATTACGAAGTTTTGCCTCAAAAGTGTTGTGCGCTTCGCGCGAGATTTATAAAAGGGCCTGAAGGGGAGTTAAGGGGGCTAAGAGGCCTGAGGGGCCAAAGGGGGGATTAGTAAAACCCTTTCTGCCGCTTCTGCCCCTTTGGCCCTTTCAGCGTAGCAGTCGCTTGCAAAAGCGAAACAGACACAGACACACAGGGTAGCACAACCAAATTTCTTGTCAGAAGGGCGCCGAGTGCTACACTCGGCGAAAAAGGCGACGATGGGTAGTACTTGACGTACGTCCCATTGTCGCCTTTTTGGTTAGGGGCCGCAATCGACCCCTTATCACAAGAAATTACTTGACTGTGCGGTACTGCTTAGGCGATACGCCCGTTGCACGCTTAAAATACTTGCCAAAGAATGACTGGTTAGGGAAGTTAAGCGTGGTGGCAATCTGCTGAATAGAGAGGTCTGAAGACTGCAACATAGCACGAGCCTCAAGGATAACGTGCTGCTCTATCCAATCGGTAGCGGCACGACCAGTGTGGTCCTTAACCAACTTTGAAAGGTACTTTGGGGTAATGCATAGACGACCTGCATAGTATTGTATAAGTCGCTCCTCGCGGTAGTGCTGCTGCACGAGTTCGAGGAAGTTAGCCACGATATGGTTCCTATACTTAAGCGGTGCGCTTGCCACACTCTCAAAAGAGGAGACACCGCCATAGTAGAATACGCTGATAAGGTTCTCTAAAATCTGCAAACGGAATGGGTTTTGCTCGTTGGTAGCTGCACGATACAACATAGCGTAGAAGATACGCAACGAATTAAGCATATCCTGATTGATATCGGTAATAGGGTTATTGTACATCTTCATATACTGGTGCTGCCAGCCAGGAAGATTTACCTTGTCTACAAACCTCTTAGATAACGATATTACATAACCCTCCATAGACTCGATATCTGAGAGAAGCTCAAATATCTGGCCTGGCATAAGAGTTACAAGCTGCGGCGCTTTAATCTCATACTCCTCAAGGTTAATCTTTAGCTTACAACTACCAGATGTACATAGTACAATCGCTGCACGCGATAATTTAAGAGGTTCGTTTGCCTCTAACTCGTCGATAAAATGCTTGAAGGTGAACAACGAAAGATAGTCTTCAACCTCAATTTTACCCTCTGGTAGCTTGTCAATAATAATCTGCTCAACCAACTTTTCCATACATCACAATTTATTCCTCCACACAAGAGATGCAACGACAAAGTAACAAAATAATTGCGAGAGATAAAAACCATTTTCGACCAATCGACCAATATAAACTCCATAGAACCTATTTATTCCCTCACACAACACTATTTTTACATCTGCACCACTCCATTTTGAGCAAAAAAAAGAGCTGCCCAGCCTATTTGCTAGACAGCTCATATTATCAAAAGGAATATATCCTTAATTAGTCAACCTTGATATCTTTGTTCACATTCTTCGAGCCAATCAAAGCGTAGAAGAGCAAGAAACCAAGACACGCGAAGATGAGCCAATAAGAGCCGATGTAGCTGGTGTAATCTACCAATAGACCCTGCAAGAATGAGATGACACCACCACCGCAAACCATCGCCATAAAGATACCAGAGGCAGCAGCAGTGTACTTACCCAAGCCCTCGGCAGCAAGGTTGAAGATGCCACCCCACATAACCGATGTGCACAAACCACATAAGAAGAGAATTGCAACACCCGTTGGTACCTCATAGCCCACAACTGGTAAAACAAATGTAGAGTTCTGTGGCATATATATAAATGTAGCAACCAACAGCATAGCCAACAAACTTACAGTTGTAAGCATAGCCCTACTCGATACCTTACCACCGATGATACCACCAAGAAGACGACCACACATCATCAAGAACCAGTACATACCTACAAGGAAGCCAGCAGCCTCAGCAGACATACCTCGACCAGCCTTAGTAGTGCCTGCGATAACATCCTGCGCCTTCTGGTAAGCCTTCTCAGAGATCTCCTCCTTATCAGCAACAGCCTCCTCATTAACGGTCACAGCAACAGTCTCAGCAGTAGCAACCTCACCCAAAACTATCTCAGCAACAATACCCTTTGAGGCCTCCTGAGCCTCGTACTCCGAGATAGTAGCCTCCGCCTGCTCAACGGTAGGGGTTGTCATATATAGGTTAGCAATATTTGGAATACCAACCTCGATACCTACATAAAAGAAGATAGCTACAGCACCCAATACAAAGTGGCGGAAAGACATTGGACCATACTTATCCTTAACCATCTTACCAGCCTTACGCGCAGCCTTCTCCTCCGCACTCTCCATATGAGGCTCTGGAATCTTAGTGAGCGTGATGATAACAAACGCCAACGCAAAGATAGCCATAGCGATAATCATCGCTGGTGCAGCATCGCGTACAGAGGCATTTTCCACCTGACCACCAATAAGATAACCAAGCAAAATAGGGGCGATAGTACCACCGATAGAGTTGAGCGAACCACCAAGCTGGATAAGCTGGTTACCCTTGTTACCACCACCACCGAGGGTGTTAAGCATAGGGTTAACCACGATATTCAAAAGACACATCGAGAAACCTGCAACAAAGGCACCTGTGATATATACTGGGAAGGACTCAGCATAACCTGAAAGGAACTGAATACCAACACCTATAAAGCCGATAATAACAGCAAGTAGCGATGTGAATTTGTAACCCTTACGACGAAGGATAAGACCTGCAGGGATACCCATACAAGCATAGGCAATGAAGTTCGCAAAAGTACCCAACTGCGCCATAGCTGGCGTAGCACCAAACTGGTTCTGCACAATTACACCCATTGAACCCGCAAAGTTTGTGACGAAGGCAATCATAAAGAAGAGAGCAAACATCACCACGATAGGAAGCAAATAATTTTTCTTTTCTGTGCTCATAATATTATAATGTTTAGATTTTATTCTATACTATCTGTCGCGCTCAGCAATAAAGGTACATAGTTTCAATAGCGACTCACGATATGGGGAGTCCTCAAACTTCGAAAGTAGGTGCATAGCACGCTGTATATATGCCTGCATTGTGGATGCTGCATACTCCATACCACCACGCTCAACAACAATGCTGTGCAACCTATTAACCGCCTCCTCGTCGTCATTGCAACGCTTCAACAGAGCGATAATCTCCTCTATCTCCGCCTCCTCGCTACGCTCCATAACCTCAATCAATGGTAGGGTTATCTTATGCTCACGAAGGTCATTATTCGATGGCTTGCCAGTGTTGTTATCTCGCTTATAATCAAGAATATCATCCTGAATTTGGAACGCCATACCTATAGCCTCACCAAACTTTGTCATACGCTCGACCTCCTCACGGTTAGCACCCACAGACAAGGCTCCCAGAGCGGCACTCACACCAAGCAAGCTCGCCGTCTTCTGGTGGATAATAGCAAAGTAGTCGGCGCGCTTAGTATCAAACTTCTTAGCGTGCTGGCTCTGCAACACCTCACCCTCGCAGAGCGTAGCCATAGCATTGCCTATATAGGAGATAAGGTCGTACTGTGCCGAAGCCATACCTATAGACATCGTGCGGGCAAGAATATAATCACCAAGTATAACCGCCATATCCGACTGCCACTTAGCATTCACCGAGGCACGTCCCCTGCGCTCCAATGCCGAGTCCAAGACATCGTCGTGGATAAGCGAGGCGGTGTGTATCATCTCCACAAGCATCGCTGCAAGGTAGGTGCGCTTGCTACACTGACGCTCCCCACTCTGGCTATCCACCTCCCTACTCTGAGAGATGTGGAGCAGTGCCGAAAGCATTGTAACTATGGGTCTTACACCCTTACCGCGCGAGGATAGAGCATAGGTAAGCATCTCCTGCATAAGCTCACCCTCAGCAGAAAAGTTATCCGCCACAAACTCATCGAACGCCTCAAGGTCAGCGAGGATTGGCTTGCGAATGTCATCAATAGATATCATATCATTCTTTGTTTCTTATCTCGCAAAGATACAACTATTTTAGAAATATAGCACAATATTCTAAAAACTATACGTTATGACCCCCTTATCCATCGCCACAACTCACTCCACGAAGGGCGCTTGCCGTGCATAAAGATGCCTACACGAAATATCTTTGATGCAAGCCACGTGGTGAAGATAAAGGTGGCGTACAACAATCCCAACGATAGCAATATCTCCCAAGTGGCAATACCAAAAGGTATACGCGCCATCATAACAATAGGCGAGGTAAAAGGTATCATCGAGCACCACACCGCAAGTGGCGAGTTAGGGTCATTGAAGACCGACATCATAACTATTATCGAGAGGATTATCGGCAACATAATGATGGTGTTGTACTGCTGACCATCCTGCACAGAGTCCACCGCAGAACCTGCAGCAGCGTACAACGAGGCATACAATAAAAAGCCCCCAATGATAAAGAGCAACATATAGGTAAAGAGCGTAGCCAAGTAGCCCACATCTCCCAACGTACCCAGCACCGTAGAGAGCATAGCATCGTTAGCCATAGCCACATCCGCAGGCAAAAGTGCTGGCAACAAGAACTTAGATGCCATAAGCACCAACAACCCCCATATCGCAATCTGGGTAACCGCCACAGCTGCAATGCCTAAGATTTTGCCCATCATCAACTGGAACGGAGTGCAACTGGTCACCATAACATCTATCACACGACTCGCCTTCTCCTCAACAACCGAGGTGAGCACCATCTGGCCATAGATGATAATAATCATATAGAGCAACATACCGAGGATGATGCCCAAGATGTAGCTCATACTCGAGGATGTAGACTCCATTGTTGCCTCCTGGCCACTACCATCGTTGAGGTAGGTGCTAAGCGTGATATCAGTCTTAACACTCGCCAATATTTCATCAATATTTTCTATGTTGTAGCTTAGCAACTTATCCTGCTCGATGATTGAGGATATCTGATTGGCGATATTCTCCTCAAGAATCATCGACGAGGATGTGTTGGTGATAAGCTGCACCGAGTCACGGGCATCAACAACACTACCTATGTACAAGATACCGAAGGCTTTACTCTCATCGTTATACTCTGTACACGCCTCCGCCTTTGTCATATAGGATATATCGACATACTCCACCTCTGGCGATGAGTAGAGCCTATCCACCACCACTCCCGAACGATCTACTACCATCACGCGCTTCTGCTCCGCGCCACCGCCATAGAGCATCATAAGCGATGGAGCAAGCATCAGACCAATCATAAAGAGTGGCATCAGCAACGTAACAACTATAAAGGACTTCTTGCGCACACGCTCCAAATATTCGCGTGATACAATCAAATATATCTTCTTCATAACTCTTTCGCTTTTACAAAGTTCCGTTTACTGCGCGGATAAATATATCGTTCATAGATGGCATTATCTCCCTCAACGAGCGCAAATCGCACCTATCGTTAAGTGCGGCTATCGTAGGTCTTAAATCCTCATCCTTAGGCACATATATCTTTGTCTCGCGGTAGCCTCCCACAACACCACGACTCTCACCCACCATAACAGCCCTACTACCCAACGCTGCATTAAACTCCGCATCCGAAGCACGATGCACAACCTCAAAGTTGTTGCCTCCCGCCGAGCGACGTATCTCCTCCACCGAACCAGAGAGGATATTGCGCGACTTGTTGATAAGGGTGATATGGTCGCACACCTCCTCCACAGATGCCATATTGTGTGTCGAGAATATAACGGTGGCACCCCTATCGCGTAACGCCAATATCTCCTCCTTAAGCAGATTGGCGTTTATAGGGTCAAAGCCTGAGAATGGCTCGTCAAAGATGAGCAACTTAGGTTCGTGAACCACAGTGGCTATAAACTGTATTTTTTGAGCCATACCCTTCGACAGATCCTCGACCCTCTTATCCCACCAGTCGCTGATGTTTAGTCTTTCGAACCAATCTCGTAGTCGACGCTGCGCCTCATCACGCTCAAGGCCCTTAAGGCGAGCAAAGAACATAGCCTGCTCACCCACACGCATCTTCTTATACAAACCTCGCTCCTCAGGCATATAGCCTATCTTGAATATATCGTTGGCAGTAAGAGGGTTACCATCGAACAACACCCTACCAGAGTCGGCCATTGTGATGCGCGTAATTACACGTATTAACGTGGTCTTACCTGCACCATTAGGGCCTAAAAGTCCATAGACACTACCGCGCTCCACCTCCAACGACACATCATCCAAGGCCTTGTGTCCAGTATAGGTCTTGGTAACATTCTCAATTTTAAGCAATGCACTCATAGCCAATCATATAATTTTACAGCATCGCCACATAGGACCTCTATATTGAGGTTTATACCTACATCTAAGAGTCTGCCGTGGCAAGCCCACAATTAATGCAAATATACGAAATATTTACCAAAACCTCGGTATGCGATCCAAAAAAATCGTTTTCGAGGTTGCGAATTATGAATTTTGTATTATCTTTGCACCCACAAAACACAAAAAGTGTAGGACCCATAGCTCAGTTGGTTAGAGCAGCGGACTCATAATCCGAAGGTCGTGGGATCATGCCCCTCTGGGTCCACAACAAAGGCAGCTACCGAAAGGTGGTTGCCTTTTTTCAATTAGTAATTGGAAAATTAACTAATTTTCCCTACCTTTACCGCGATTTATGTCTATATAATTAGAGAACATACATAAGAGAATGAGTTGTAATAAAAAACATATTCCAGATATTGGTCGCGGATGTTGCTTCTGCGACTGTGGCGACGAAATCGAGGCTAAGGCTGTAGAGGGGTGCTACAAACTACACGAGACAGATTGGTTGGAGGAGTATCCCGACACCATCCCTACAGATATCTTTGAGGTGCGCTTCAAGAACACACGTCGTTCGTACTTCCAGAATGTCAACAACTTAGACCTTAAGCGTGGCGATATTGTAGCAGTCGAGGCACAGCCTGGTCACGATATTGGTATCGTATCGCTAACGGGCGATATGGTAGCTAAGCAGATGCGCCGTGTGGGCTTCAACCCCCACAATGGCGAGTTCCGCAAGATCTTCCGCAAGGCACGCCCTTACGATATCGAGCGCTGGCAGGAGGCCATAGCCCTTGAGCACGAGACAATGATTGCATCACGACAGATTGCTGCCGAGATGGGTCTCGATATGAAGATTGGAGATGTTGAGTATCAGGGAGACAAGCTAAAGGCCATATTCTACTATATTGCCGACCAGCGTGTCGACTTCCGCGAGCTTATCAAGGTCTTTGCCGAGCGTTTCCACATCCGTATCGAGATGAAACAGATTGGTGCACGTCAGGAGGCAGGACGTATTGGTGGCATTGGTGCTTGCGGTAGAGAGCTATGCTGTGCATCGTGGATGCCAAGCTTCTCAAGCGTAACGACAAATGCCGCGCGTATGCAGGAGATATCTCTAAATCCGCAGAAGTTGGCGGGCCAGTGCTCAAAGTTGAAGTGTTGCTTAATGTATGAGTACGATGCCTATGCTGATGCTCGTCGCACCATACCACGTCTACGTGAGCCACTACAGACACTCGATGGCGAGTACTATCTAATAAAGATTGATCCATTGGCAGGCACTATGTCCTTCTCCACAAGCAAGAACACCATTGCCAACCTCACAACTCTCACCACCGAGCGTGTGAAGGCTATCATCGCTATGAATCGCGCTGGCGAGAAGCCAGAGAGCCTTATTGGCGAGGAGGAGGAGACTACAAAGGCTGAGCCTACATATCGTAGCGAGGAGGACAGCATCGACCGCTTCGACAACAAGTCTCGTCGTAACAAGCGCAATAAGCGTAACCGCAACAAGCACAATGGCGAGCAGACAACCTCGAAAGAGAGCGAGCAGAGCACCCCAACCCCAGCTAAAGATAGCAAAGAGGATAACAAGGGTGGTAATGAGAGCATCGAAGGCGGCAACAAGAATAGAGAGAGCCGTGAGCGCAGAGAGCGTCCACGACGCAACGATCGTGGCGAGAGACCAGAGCGCACCGAGAAGCCAGAGCAGACGGAGCAGACGGAGCGCACTGAGGATGGTGGCGAAAATATGGAGCGCGCGGAGCGCCCAAATCGCAACCATTATCGTGGTCGCAACCGTGGTCGCCACAACAATCGTCACGATAACAAACGACCTAAGGAGGGTAATAACAACTCAGGTTCTGAGAACTAATACTATGAGTAAACTTCTTAAATATACATCGTTAGCCATTATCGTAGCCTTTGTAGCAGCGTGTGGTGGTGGCAGTGGCGCAGTGCAGATGAACGACCTTGAGCATAGCTGTTGGGCTGAGTACGAGGACTTCTACTACGACAACACCGACTCGCTTAGCAAGCGCGACATCTCGATTGTTGTGCGCTACAGCAAGGACTATGTTGCCGACTCGGTAGCTATGAGCATCCTCTGCGTATCGCCCGACTCGTTGGTGAGCGAGGAGCCATTTACGATTCACATACCTCACCTTGCAGATATGCGTCCTGAGGTGCAGACATTCCCCTATAGGCGCAACGTAGTGCTCAGCACTAAGGGGCGTTACCTCTTTCGACTACGCCCTAACGAGACTATCGAGGGTATCAGCTCGGTAGGTCTTAGCATCAGCGATGTAGAGCAGGAGGGCAAAAACTAATAAATGAAGATATATCCGTATGGGAAAGGATAAACTAAGAAAATTTGCTGAGAACCTCACCTTCAAGTGTATGGTTCAGCCAGAGTTCGACGATATATTCCACAAGGACCACCCACTAAAGGGGCGCTGGCACGAGGATTTCTTCCACAACAACAACCCTATAATCTTGGAGCTCGGTTGTGGTCGTGGCGAGTACACCGTAGCCCTTGCCGAGCGCAACCCTGACAAAAATTATATCGGCATCGATATCAAGGGTGCTCGTATGTGGCGCGGTGCTAAGACAGCTACGGAGCGCGGTATGGATAATGTAGGCTTCCTACGTACTCGCATCGAGTTTATCCGCTCGTTTTTTGCTGAGGGCGAGATTTCGGAGATATGGATTACCTTCCCCGACCCACAGCTTAAGAGCCGACGTGCTAAGAAGCGCCTTACCTCGCCATTGTTCCTTGCCGAGTATAAGCGTATGTTGGAGGATAATGGCGTTGTAAACCTCAAGACCGACTCTAAGCAC
Source organism: Alistipes sp. (assembly GCA_045656185.1). Lineage (GTDB taxonomy): Bacteria > Bacteroidota > Bacteroidia > Bacteroidales > Rikenellaceae > Alistipes. The sequence continues at coordinate 22,121 of JAZOQR010000014.1, forward strand.
CTATACAACTACACCGCAGCCGTTATCGAGCGTTTAGGCCTCAACGCCGAGGTTCAAAATGACGATATCTACGGCTCAGGGTATGCCGATGAGGTGCTCTCGGTTAAGACCGCCTACGAGACAAAGTTTGTGGCTATGGGCTTGCCTATCACCTACACCCGCTTTAGCCTCGCGGGATGCGACAACTTCGAGTATTTCGACTGGGAGGGCGACGATATCCTTGAGAAGGATGCCGAGGAGAACAGAACAAAGGCCTTCTAAGCAACAATAAGGCAACGACTTAGACAAATCTAATCTATGGGAAAGAGAAGAAAGGACTACCCTCTTATCGAGGGCTTAGAGATAACAACCCTCGCTGCCGAGGGTAAGGCTATGGGTAAGGTTGAGAACCAGGTTGTCTTTGTACCTATGACCGTACCTGGCGATATTGTAGATGTGCAGATACGCAAGCACCACCGCCGCTTTATGGAGGGCGTTGTGGTACGCTATGTTAAGAAATCGCCACTTCGCGTAGACCATTTTTGCGAGCACTTCGGCATCTGCGGAGGTTGCAAGTGGCAGAACCTACCATACGAGGAGCAGCTAAAGCAGAAGACCAAGCAGGTCGAGGATCAGCTTGTACGCATCGGACACCTCGATATCCCAGAGGTGCGCCCTTGTCTTGGCTCGGAGCGCACACGCGAGTACCGCAATAAGTTGGAGTTCACCTTCGCAGATAAGCGCTGGCTTACATACGAGGAGATTGCCGAGGGTGGCGATATAGAGCCAACACCAGCTGTTGGCTTCCACATCCCTGGTTGCTTCGACAAGGTCCTCGATATCAACCTCTGCCATCTTCAGGTAGACATCTCAAACCGTATCCGTTTGGCTACTAAGGCGTTCTGCATCGAGAATGGCTACTCATTCCACAATGCACGCGCACACGAGGGTCTTATGCGTACGATAGTTATCCGCACCGCCTCTACGGGTGAGGTTATGGTGATTGTGGTCTTCAACGAGAACGACAAGGAGCGCATCAACGCCCTTATGTCACACCTACAGCGCGAGTTCCCTGAGATTACATCGCTTATCTATATGATTAACGATAAGTGGAACGACTCGCTTGGCGATAGAGAGCCTATATGCTTCGCAGGTAAGGACCATATCATCGAGGAGATGGAGGGACTAAAATTCAAGGTAGGACCAAAGTCGTTCTATCAGACTAACTCTGAGCAGGCATACGAGCTATATAAGGTTACACGTGAGTTTGCCGAACTTAAGGCCGAGGACACCCTCTACGACCTATACACAGGTACGGGTACTATTGCTAACTTCTGCGCCCGCCATGCTAAGAGGGTTGTGGGCGTGGAGTATGTGCCTGAGGCTATCGAGGATGCGATCATCAACTCACAGCTCAACGGTATTGACAACACTACGTTCTACGCTGGCGATATGAAGGATGTGCTTAGCGACGAGTTTGTCAACCGCAATGGCCGACCTGATGTTATTATCCTCGACCCACCACGCGCTGGTGTCGACGAGCGAGTATTGGAGGTTATCAAGCGTGCCGCCCCTGAGCGTATGGTATATGTAAGTTGTAACCCTTCGACTCAGGCGCGCGACTTGGCACTACTCACCGATATGTATGAGATTTTGGCAGTTCAGCCAGTAGATATGTTCCCCCACACCCACCATGTGGAGAATGTGGTGAAGCTAAGACGCAGAGAGTAAAACATAAGGCGCGGTCAATACAGACTGCGCCTTATTCTTTAAGTAAAAAGTGAAAGGTGAAAACTGAAAAGTGTGGTGCCTGCGGCGCGTGTTTATAAACTGAAAGGTAAAAACGGAAAAGGGAAAAGTTAGGTGTCTGCGACGCTATATTTATAAAACTTATGCGAAGCATACATTACCTTTCAGTTTTCACCTTTCACCTTTCACTTTATATTAAACTCGCGCGAAGCGCTCCACACTTTTCAGTTTTCAGTTTTCAGTTTTCAGTTTATATGTCGCTATTCCACTCGCCATCGGCGTATGGATATATTATAGCGCGACTATCACCGAGGGCCTTCAAAGCTTCGTATGCCTTATACATATTGTAGCCATTACCCGAATTGGTATTGCTAAGGCTATAGGCTATAATGCAGGCGTGGTGACGCGAACGGTAATATGTCGTAAGCGTGCGCGCAACATACTCCTCCTCAAGCCACGGAGCATTGGCGGGCGAGCCTCCCATATCGCGGTTATCGGCATTCGTAGGCGAGGATATAGCCACACAGTCGATGACGTAGATGCCTACACGGTCACAAATGTCGTAGAACCAACGAGGCTGTGGATAGTCTGGACATAGGCAGTTTATACCCTTAGCCTTCAAGGCTTTAATCTCCTTCTCGGTGGTCGCTCTATCGCTTGCCGAGTTATATGTAGCCTTGTTTAGTTTGAGCGGCTCTCCAAAGGCGGTAATCTCTCCCTGCTCATTATAACCATAATCCACGAAACCTACCTTTAGAGGGATGTATTCGCGGAGGATGCCATTCTGCTTAACATATAGCATTAGGTCGTAGAGCTTAGGGTTCTTAGGCGACCAGCGATTAGGGTTGGAGTTGTAGATATAGGGTTTGTAGTGCATCGTATCTCGCGAGAAACCCTCCATACTTATATCGTTCACGCTATACTCCACAAGCTTACCATCGGGAGCATATATATCGTAACCCACATTTATTATCTCATTGGTAGAGAATGAGTTGTTGGCGACAACATCGAGCTTCAACTCTGCGAAACGATTTAACGAGTCGGGGCGTAGGTGCACATCATAGTCGTATATAGCCAACTTACGCTGCGCAAAGAGATAGCAATTCTCAAACTGCTTGCGCTCGGCCATCTTAAGCCCCTCGTCTAAGAGTCTCATAGACTCCTCCTCGACAACAACCACAGCAAAGGTGTTCTCTCCCTGCTCCAAATATGGCGATACAAAGAGGTCTACAGGCGTAAACTTGTCGATAGGAGGTGTTATCTGCGTACCGTTGAAGAAGATGGTGTAGTCACCCCCCACATTCTCGATATGGAGGTAGGCGTTGTAGTCGTTCCACATAGCAGGCACCTCAAACTTCTGCTCGTAGACAGCACGCACCTTACCCTCATCACTACGAAATTGCTCCTCTAGGGCGATGACGATATGATTGCTGATACCGCTACGAATATCCTTGATTGCATCCTCTCTACGGTCGTAGCATAGGAACTCCGAGCGCGACACACGCACCTGTGCAACAGCCTCGCAAACACAAATATGTGCCATCAAAAGCATCAATAGTGCTGAATATATACTCTTTCTCATACAATAATCTTATAAATAGACATCACAAAGGTATAAAAAAGTGATAATTGAGCAATCGTTTATCAAAAAATTAGTAATTTTGCAGACTATAAAAAAGATACGAACGAAATAAATTAGATACTTATGAGACTTACACGAATTGCCGAGATCCTCAAGATGGAGGGTGATGGCAGAGAGATCACCGTTAAAGGTTGGGTTAGAACAAAGCGTGGTAACAAGAATGTAGCCTTCATCGCACTAAACGATGGCTCATGCGTTGCTAACATTCAGGTCGTTGTAGACCTATCAAAGATTGACGAGGCCGAGCTTAAGGGCGTAACTACAGGTGCTTGTCTTCGCGTAGATGGTACCCTTGTGGCATCTATGGGCGCTGGCCAGGGCGTAGAGGTCCAGGCGTCATCTATTGAGATTTACGGTACTGCAGACCCTGAGACTTACCCACTACAGAAGAAGGGCCACTCTTTGGAGTTCTTGCGCGACATCGCCTACCTTCGTCCTCGTACCAACACCTTTGGTGCAGTGTTGCGTATCCGTCACGCTATGGCATACGCTATCCATAAGTACTTCAACGACAAGGGTTTCTACTATTTGCATACTCCACTTATCACAGCTCCAGACTGCGAGGGTGCAGGCGCAATGTTCAATGTATCGACCCTCGATATGCAGAACCCACCACGCCTTGAGGATGGCTCTGTAGACTACTCTCAGGACTTCTTCGGCAAGCACTGTAGCCTTACCGTATCAGGTCAGTTGGAGGGTGAGCTTGGTGCCTTGGCTTTGGGTCAGATCTACACCTTCGGTCCTACCTTCCGCGCCGAGAACTCTAACACTCCACGCCACTTGGCAGAGTTCTGGATGATTGAGCCAGAGATGGCATTCTACGAGTTGCAGGACGATATGGACCTTGCAGAGGACTTCCTTAAGTACCTTATCCGCTATGCATTGGAGAACTGCCGTGAGGACCTTGAGTTTATGAACCAGATGTGGGATAAGGGTCTTTTGGAGCGTTTGCAGTTTGTTCTTGACAACGACTTCGTACGCCTCGACTACACCGATGGTATCGAGATTTTGAAGGCTTCAGGTAAGAAGTTCGAGTTCCCATGCGACTGGGGTTGCGACCTTCAGTCTGAGCACGAGCGTTACCTCGTTGAGGAGCACTTCAAGCGTCCTGTAATCCTTATCAACTACCCTAAGGAGATTAAGGCATTCTATATGAAGCAGAACGAGGATGGCAAGACAGTACGCGCTATGGACGTTTTGTTCCCTCAAATCGGTGAAATTATCGGTGGTTCGGAGCGTGAGGCAGACTTTGGCAAACTTTGTGCAAGAGTAGACGAGTTAGGCATGAGCCGTAAAGAGCTTTGGTGGTATCTCGACACACGTCGTTGGGGTTCTGCGCCACACTCTGGTTTCGGTCTCGGCTTTGAGCGTCTGCTACTCTTCGTTACAGGTATGGCTAACATCCGCGATGTGATCCCATTCCCACGTACTCCAAAGAATGCAGAGTTCTAAGCACAACGCCTAATAAACGGCCGACCACACGGTCGACCGTTTATTTTTTAGAATGAACTGAAAACCGAAAGGTGAAAAGTAAGGTATCTGCAACGCAGATATATATAAAACTCGCGCAAAGCGTTCCTTACTTTACAGTTTTCCCTTTTCACCTTTCACTTTAATAAAGTATGGCACACCGTCTTCAACAAACAATATCGCTGCAAACGCGAATATCGCCACAGCAAATCCAGATGATTAAACTTCTGGAGCTCCCCTCTATGTTGCTTGAGGAGCGCATCAAGCGCGAGATAGAGGAGAATATCGTGCTGGAGGAGGATACGGACAACCATACTAACGAGGAGGGTGTACCAGAGAAGATATCAGTCGAGGAGTATATCGGCAAGGAGGACGACACCCCTACCTACAAGGCGCGCATCAACAACTTCTCGCGCGACGATAAGCAACGCCCCGTATATATCACCGAGGGACACTCCCTTAGCGAATCCCTTGTGGAGCAGCTACGCTTCCGCTCGCTTAGCGAGGAGGAGCTTGTGATAGCAGTATATATCGTTGGTAGCATCGACGATGATGGCTACTTGCGTCGCGATATGGCATCGCTATCTGACGACCTCGCCTTCACCCGTAGTATGGATGTCTCGGTGGAGGAGCTGGAGCGCATACTACATATCGTACAGGAGCTCGAACCCGCAGGCATAGGTGCCCGCACACTCCAGGAGTGTCTACTTTTGCAGATGCAACGCCAGAGCCTCGATACGCGCGCTAAACGCCTTGCACACAAGATTATATCTCAGCACTTCGAGGCCTTCGCAAAGAAGCACTACGAGAAGCTTATGGCGCGCCTAAATGCTGACGAAGATAGTTTCCGCAACGCCATAGACTATATACGCTCACTATCGCCAAAGCCGGGCAACCTCTATAGCGAGGAGGGCATCGAGGCAACACCATATATCACCCCCGATTTCATCCTCGACAATAGCGATGGCGAGCTTCGCCTTACACTCAACTCTTCGGGCATCCCTGAGGTGCGCATCTCTCGCCGCTATAAGGATATGATGCGCGATATGGTAGCTCCCGACGGCACTGTCAAGGCGGAGGATCGAGAGGCCGTACAGTTCGTAAAGTCGAAGATAGACTCAGCTAAGTGGTTTATCTCGGCTATCAAGCAGCGCCACGACACTCTTATGCGCACTATGCAAACCATCCTCGACTTCCAGCGCGACTACTTCCAGGATGGCGACAAGAGTAAGCTTAAGCCAATGATATTGAAGGATATCGCCGACCGCACCGACCTCGATGTATCGACCATATCCCGCGTGGTAAATAGCAAGTATATACAGACCCACTTTGGTATTATACTGCTTAAAACCCTCTTCTCGGAGGGTATGCAGACCGATACTGGCGAGGAGGTATCGAGCCACGAGATAAAGACCATCCTTGAGGAGTGCATCGAGAATGAGGATAAGCACCATCCACTTACGGATGAGAACCTTATGGATATCCTCAACCAGAAGGGCTACCGCATCGCCCGCCGCACCGTTGCCAAGTACCGCGAGATGCTCGATATCCCCGTTGCCCGAATGCGAAAGCAGATATAACGAAGGTGAAAACTGAAAACTGAACTTTGCGATTAAGTCGAGGCATTACGTAGTTTTGCCTCAAAAGTGTGGTGCCTACGGCGTAAATAGTTAGAAGTCTTCGACTTTTTAATTACCCTTTTGTCGTTTTAGGACGCTTTATGCCACTTTAACCTTAGCTGTCGCTCGACACAAGCGGACACCCATCCCTACGGGTATTAAAAATAATACCCGCGCTACTATATGGCAGCGCGAGTAGTGGCCCTGATAAAGAAAAAATCATTTTTGTATATAAGTGAATGTTGTTGGGGTGATAGTGGATTTAGCGGTTGATTTATAGCATAAGAAAAGGGAGGCTCGTGCCTCCCTTTTATCTTACAAAGATCCTAATTAATGGAATAAGAACCTGTTTCAAGCACAGCAAATTGTGCATAAGAAGCACCATCATCGTCATATGGTATATACAATAATATGTCATAACGCTTAGACCAATCGCTTACACCAATATTTGATTGCTGTTTTGAATCTATGCCACTTTGTAGGTAATACCACTCGAAGCCAACCATATATCCATAGTCGAAATAGCTATAGCCTGCTGTTTCTCCCCAAGCACCAAAGTATGTTGTAGGATCATTCCAGTTTTTCAAACCAAACTTAGCAAACTTAAAGCCCTCTGTGACTAACTTAACATTATGTAGGATGTACATTCCATCTTTACCCGGATAATGACTCATAGGTATTGGGGATGTGATATCCCACGGATTATCCTGATGCGCACCTACAATGCCCCAACCTCCATAACCTGCCAACTGGTAAAGTGATATAGTTTTACGAACGGAACCATCGTTAGATGAAATGTATATTTTGCAATATCTTGATTCGTCAAAAGTATCAACACAATCTACGGTTATGGTAATATTGTAAGAACCAGCATTTCCATTTGTTCGCGATACAGTAGCCCAATTTGCACTACATGACGCAATCCACGAAACATTAGATTCGAGGTTAAAACTATATGTAGCGCCACAAGCAGGAATGTCATCAATCGAAGAAATAATATCAGTTTTGATTGAGATTATAAAACCTTCCTGTGTGATTGCAATCTGCTTCTCAATATTGTATTCAGAGTTGAATACCTTTACTATAGTATTGCGAGCAGTTGTGTTAGTATTTGAGGCTACATTAACACTAAAAATCAAAGTACCTTGTCCGCCATTAGTAGGTGTAATGGTGACCCAGTCTGCATCACATGAGGCTTCCCAAGAGATATTACCCTGAATGGTTAAGCTCTTTGTTGTACCTGCAGCAGGAGCAGAGATGGACTCAGTGCTAACATTTAGAGTTGGATTAAATGCTGACTGATAGATTTGAATCTGCTTCTCGAGATTGTATTCAGTATTGAATATTTTCACAACAGACTCACGAGCGATAGTTTTGGTGTTTGCTACCACTTCAATTTTAATAGTTGAAGTGCCCTTGTCGCCCTTTGTTGGGGTGATGGTTACCCACTCAGCATCACATGAAGCCTCCCAAGAGATGTTACTCTCGAGTGTGACACTCTTAGTCTCACCCGCAGCAGGAGTAGAGATGGACTCTATGCCAACATTTATGTATGGTCCAAAAGCCTTCTGTGAGATTGCAATCTGTTTTTCAAAGTTATATTCAGTGTTAGAAACCGTAACTACAGTCTCGCGAGCGGCTGTATTGGTATTTTCTGCCACCTTAACCTTAAGAGTAGAAGTACCATTCTCTCCGTTAGTAGGTGTAACTGTTACCCAATTGGCATCACATGAAGCCTCCCAAGAGATATTACCCTGAATGGTTAAGCTCTTTGTTGTACCTGCAGCAGGAGCAGAGATGGACACAGTGCTAACATTTAGAGTTGGATTAAATGCTGACTGATAGATTTGAATCTGCTTCTCGATATTGTATTCAGTATTGAATATTTTCGCAACGGACTCACGAGCGATAGTTTTGGTGTTTGCTGCCACTTCAATTTTAATAGTTGAAGTACCCTTGTCGCCCTTTGTTGGGGTGAGGGTTACCCACTCTGCATCACATGAGGTCTCCCAAGAGATGTTACTCTCGAGTGTGACACTCTTAGTCTCACCCGCAGCAGGAGCAGAGATGGACTCTATGCCAACATTTATGCATGGTTCTAAAGCCTCCTGCGTGATGTTAATCTCCTTTTTAATGCCATACTGGCTATTTGCAATCTTGATTGTGGCAGCACGACTTGTTGTCGCCTCATTTTTGGCAATAACAACATTAAGAGTTGCTGAGCCCGCATTTGCATTAGCTGGAGTGAGTGTCACCCAATCTGCATCGCAAGTTGCTGACCACGAAATATTACCCTCAATAGTTACACCCT
>JAZOQR010000015.1:0-9555 GCA_045656185.1 Alistipes sp.
TACAAAGCACCGTAACCAGTAGCCTCAGGACGAAGGATAGAACCACCCCAAGTCTCACCCTTACCAGTCAATACACCAGTGTGGTACTTGCGAGCAAGCTTCTGGTACATACCGTTAAGGAAACCGATCTCACGGCCACCAACACCTACGTCACCTGCAGGAACGTCAGTATCTACACCGATGTTGTTCCACAACTCCTGCATGAATGCCTGGCAGAAACGCATGATCTCACCGTTAGACTTGCCAACTGGGTTGAAATCTGCACCACCCTTAGCACCACCCATAGGGAGTGTAGTAAGAGCGTTCTTGAAAGTCTGCTCGAAACCGAGGAACTTCAACATTGATGGGTTAACAGCTGGGTGGAAACGCAAACCGCCCTTGTAAGGACCGATAGCTGAGTTGAACTGTACACGGTAACCAAGGTTAGTCTGTACCTGACCTGCATCATCAACCCATGTAACACGGAAAGTGAAGATACGGTCTGGCTCTACCATACGCTCTACGATCTTTGCAGCCTCGTACTCAGGGTGCTGGTTGTACACCTCCTCGATAGACTCCAATACCTCCTGAACAGCCTGCAAGTACTCGCTCTCGCCTGGGTGCTTGGCCTCCAAATTGGCCATGATAACTTTTACATCCATAGTTTTAGTTAAGTTAAAAGGTTATAATAAAATGAATTAACAACTAATTTTCTGTTTGTTCTTTTACACTATATGCTATATAGCTCTACAAAGATATAACAAATAATCGGATTTGTATCTCTCTTTGCAGTTTTTTTACAAAAAAAGTGAAATAAGTGATTCGGCACACGGCAAAATGCACCGAATATCTACTTATTATATATTATACGAATGGCAAACGGATAACCTCAGCCTTCAAAAGGCGACCACGAACCTCAACTGCGATCTGTGTACCTGCCTTTGCAAACTCAGGCTTAACATAACCCATACCGATACCAACCTTCAAGCAAGGTGACATAGTACCAGATGTTACGTGACCGATATGGTTACCCTCAAGGTCTGCCAATGCATACTCGTGACGTGGCACACCACGGTCGATAAGCTTGAAGCCTACCAACTTACGAGATACGCCATTCTTCTTCTGATCCTCCATAAGCTCGCGGTCGATAAATGGCTTGTTATCAACGAACTTTGTAAGCCAGTTAAGACCAGCCTCGATAGGAGATGTAGTATCGTCGATATCGTTACCATAGAGGCAGAAGCCCTTCTCCAAACGGAGAGTATCGCGAGCACCAAGACCGATGTTCTTAAGGCCGAACTCCTCGCCAACCTTCCACATTGCCTCCCAGATAGTATCTGCATCCTCGTTGTACATATAGATCTCGCAACCGCCAGAACCAGTGTAACCTGTTGTAGAGAGGATAACCTCGCATCCTGCAACCTTGCAAATCTTGAATGTGTAGTACTCCATATCCTCAACCTGCTCCTCGGTCATCTTCTGCACGAGCTTCATAGCCAAAGGACCCTGAATAGCGAGCTGCGCTGTCTTGTCTGATGAGTTCTCCAACTCCTCACCTGCGCGCATACCATACTCCTCACCCTGCTTGCAGATGTGAGCCCAATCCTTCTCGATGTTTGCTGCATTCACGCAAAGCATATACTTATTCTCGTTGATACGATAAACCAAAATATCGTCAACGATACCACCCTTACCATTAGGCATTGTAGTGTACTGAACCTTACCGTCGAAGAGATCGCAAACGTTGTTTGTAGTGATGCGCTGTAGGAACTCTGTAGCGCGTGGACCCTTAACCCAAATCTCACCCATATGGCTTACATCGAATACACCACACTTCTCGCGTACGTTGATATGCTCGTCGTTGATACCTGAGAACTCGATAGGCATATTGTAGCCTGCGAACTCTGCCATCTTTGCACCATTTGCGATATGGTACTTAGTAAATGCTGTAGTTTTCATTTTCGTCTTAAAGTTATTTAGTTTATAGTGTTATTACTGTTTCTCTGAACGTGGTTTTAGTCCCACACGCGGACAGCGAGTAAACTCCTTCTCTCTATCGAATAGATAACGATAGGTGGTATGCACCTTATGTTTGCGGGCGCACACATAGTGCTCAATCATACGGTTCATCACTGGGTTAAAGTCGCCAATCCACGCCAACTCGATAGTACGATACTCGTTTTTATCGGTGCGGATATAGCTCTCCAACACGCTACGCATAATACCCGACTCTACACCCTTACCCTGGAACTCTGGCGTGATACCGAAGACTATGGCAAAGACTCTGTCGCACCTCTTTCTCACCTTCAAGTCCCACATCATACGGAGCTTGTTGACGATACCAAACTTACCATTATACTTGCCGATAAGGCGGTTAAGGTCGGGCACCATAATAAAGAAGCCAATAGGCTCCTCGTTGAAGTAGGCAAAGTAGATAAGATTTCTATCCACAATAGGACGCATCGTATCTGCCATTGCACGCGCCTCCTCCTTACTCATTGGCTGCACACCCGTAAACTGTGCCCACGCCTTATTATAGATAACTCTAAACTTCTCAACTGCCGAGTAAAGATTCTCATTGCCAATAGGGGCAAATCGGTAGCCTGGCGTTGCCATCAGACGATTTACGCGCTCATAGACAAGCTCGTTAACATCATCGTCGTAGACCTTCCAGATGTATGTATTCTGATTGAAGTAGTTCTTAAAGCCGTAGTTCTCGAAGAGTTCTTTGTAGTATGGCGGATTGTAGGGGTTCTCAAAGAGTGGCTGATGCTCGTAGCCCTCCACAAGCAATCCCCACCACGAATCTCGTGAGCCGAAGTTAATAGGGCCGTCCATAGCCTCCATACCCCTCTCCTTTAGCCACTCACGTGCGGCATCGAAGAGTATGTTTGCCAACTCCTGATCGTCGATAGCCTCGAAGAAGCCACAACCTCCCGTAGGCTGCTCGTAGCTGTAGGCGTGAGTCTTATCGTAGAAGGCCGCGATACGACCTACACACTCACCCTCCTGATTAAAAGCAACCCAACGTATAGCCTCGCCATCCTGGAAAAGTTTGTTCTTGACAGGATCAAATACACCATTTATAGAGCTATCGAATGGGCACACCCAATTTGGGTTACCCTTATACAATCTCTTAGGGAGGTCAAGGAACTCTCGCTCCAACCTCTTATCTCCGAGCCTAACCTCCGAAAGTTTATACTTACCCTCTGTCATTTTCGCGCTATTTATAAGTATAGTCATACAAAGGTATGAAAATTTTTCAAAGTATAACACCCTAAGCAAGATTTTTTCTACACTTTTCCCTCTTTGATGCCCATTTTTTCACAGACCACCCCACTTCTCCTCCCTCCCACAACACGCCACAGAGTAGATTGAAACGAAAAATATCATATTTTTGACTAATTTCTTGCATATTAAAAATATTTGCACAATATTTGCAGGCGAAAATAAACTTTAATTTGACTAAAAAATATTATTATGAAACTTATAACAACAACCCTAATTGCAATTATTGCATCGATAACAACCCTATTTGCGATATCACTACCAGCCTTTACACAGGATAGACCCGTATCTTACGATGAGCTACCTAAGCAGGCACAGGAGTTTATCAACACACATTTTGCAAACGAAGAGGTTTCGCATATTGTCCTCGACAGAGATGTTATCTCGGCAGACTACAGCGTAGTCTTCCTATCTGGCACAAAACTTGAATTTGACTCTCGCGGAGAGTGGAAAGAGGTGGAGGCTCGCAACAGCGTTGTGCCTGGCGAGATTGTACCTCAGGCTATCGCAGAGTATGTCAAGACCAACTACCCAAACCGTGAAATTACCGAGATCAATCGTAACCACTCCTACACGGAGGTTACATTGAAGGGTGGCTTGGAGCTAACTTTCAACAAAAAATACAAATTGGTGGAAGTAGATGACTAATAAATTCAACGTACAACTATGAGACGATTACTATTTCTATTTACTCTACTCACAACCATAACACTAAGCAGCGGTTGTGATAAGTATGACGCCCCAACATCGGTACGTAACACCTTCAACGAGCAGTACCCTACAGCCGTGGATGTTGAGTGGGAGCGCAAGCACGGATATGTTGTTGTAGATTTCTACCTCCCTGGCACTGGCGAGTGCGAGGCTTGGTACAAGAAGAGTGGCACTTGGGTAATGACAAGCTACGATATGCTCTACAACAATCTACCACAAGCCGTACGCACCGCTTTCGAGACTGCATACGGCACCAATACCCCTGTTGACGATGTGGAGCGTGTGGAGCGCAGCAAGGGCGATACAATCTACATCATCGAGACTACAGCGGTAGTAAATGGCTATCTTACAGATATCTTCTTGGACTACACCGAAGATGGCACGCTGGTACGCACCACAGTGGATGTGGATGACTACGACGGCATTTACTACTACATTTAGCAGTGATGATACAATATGTGAAAGAGCACTTCCAAAGGGAGGTGCTTTTTCTTTAACAAAGAGGAGAAAGCTGGCGACCAAAAAGCCTTGTGCCTGTTGCGCTAATATTTCAATATAGGCCACAGAGGCCCTACTTATCACCTTTCAGTTTTCAGTTTTCAGTTTTTTTCCATATCTTTGCAGATTGTAAACCAAATAGTTCGATTATGAAACAGATTTTGGAAATATCGTACAATCGCTTCGACTCTTTAGAGGAGCTCCCAGCCGAGGATTATACCCTTGTTAAGGAGGCGGAGGAGGCTACAAAAAATGCAAATGCTGCATACTCCCACTTCCACGTTGGCGCTGCAGTGAGATTGCAGAGCGGTATGACGCTACACGCCTCGAACTTCGAGAGCGAGGTGTACCCAGCGGGATTGTGCGCTGAGCGCTCGTTGCTCTTTTATGTCGAGGCGAACTATGCTAACGACCCTATTGTGGCGCTTGCCATAGCATCGAACCCCTCGGAGCGCGAGTGCTACCCTTGCGGTCAGTGCCGACAGGTGATTGTAGATGTTGAGCGTCGCCAGAAGAGCCCTATACGTGTTATTATGACAGGCGCAGGCACAGCTACGGTGGTAGACTCAGCAGAGCTTTTGTTACCATTCACATTTAAGTTATAAGATGTTCACTATTAACGACATACTATACGAGGACAACCATCTTCTCGTAGTAAATAAGCACGCTGGAGACCTCGTACAGAGCGATCCTGATGGCACGGAGGCTATCGAGGACCAGATTAAGGCGATGATAAAGATTCGTGACCACAAGCCTGGTGCGGTATTCCTCGGTGTGGTACACCGCATTGACCGCCCTGTAAGTGGTGCTGTGGTCTTTGCTAAGAGCTCTAAGGCTCTTGCGCGCCTCAACGAGATGATTCGCGAGCAGAAGATAAAGAAGACCTACTGGGCTATCACCGAGAACCGTCCTAACGACGAGGAGGGCAGACTCCACCACTGGATTGTGCGCAACCCTAAGACCAACCGCTCTCACGCCCACCAGCGCCCTAAGCAGGATGGCAAGGAGGCCATCTTGGACTACCGCGTGCTTGGTGCTTCGACAAACTACACCCTTGTGGAGGTGGACCTTAAGACGGGTCGCCACCACCAGATACGCGCACAGCTATCAGTAACGGGCTGTCCTATCAAGGGCGATTTGAAGTATGGCGCAAAGCGCACAAACAAGGATGGAGGCATATCGCTACACTCACGTCGTGTAGAGTTCCTGCACCCCGTAGGTGGCAAGCCTATCTCAGTAACAGCACCCGTTCCTAAGGAGGACAACCTATGGAGGTTCTTTGAGGAGGCACAGAGTTAAACTGAAAAGTGAAAGGTGACAACTGAAAAGTTAGGTGTCTGCGACGCGTGTTTATAAAGTGAAAAGTTCAGTTTTCACCTAATAAACTCTGCGCGAAGCGCTCCACACTTTTCACCTTTCAGTTTTCAGTTTTCAGTTCAAAAAAGTAGAACTTTTTTATTATGCGTTTACTTATACAGCGTGTTACGGAGGCTCGATGCCGTATTGATGGCCAGATATACTCTGAGATTGGCAAGGGCTTGGTAGTATTGGTAGGCATTGGTAACGACGAGACGAAGGAGGATATCGAGTGGCTTACCAAGAAGCTTGTTCAGCTACGCATATTCGACGACGAGGCGGGTGTTATGAACCTCTCAGTGCAGGATATCGAGGGCGAGGTGATGATTGTAAGCCAGTTTACGCTACACGCAATGACCAAGAAGGGTAACCGCCCTTCGTGGATAAAGGCTGCCCCAGAGGCGATATCAAAGCCACTATACGAGGAGTTTATAGCGAGCGTAGAGGGTGTGTTAGAGAGAGAGGTTAAGACAGGCCGATTCGGTGCGGATATGAAGATTGAGCTTATCAACGATGGACCTGTAACCATATGGATAGATTCTAAAAACAGAGAGTAATGAGATATAAATTTCTTATTTTGGGCATCGTGGCAGCTATCATAACAGCTATCGCGTGCGACACCGAGCAGAAGGCTTTTAACTGCTCGCTACAATCTATCGAGGTTGAAAATATCGAGGAGACCTCGGCAAAGCTAATTGCTACAATCAACGCTTCGGACTATGCGGCGATTGACCAGATGGGCTTTATGGTTGCACCATCGGGTAGCGATAACTATGAGCTACACCCTGTCAACACGAGCCGTCTTATAGAGCTGGAGTTGGAGGAGCTAAAGCCCAACACCGCATACGACTGCCGTGCCTTTGTGCGCGCCGTGGGCGAGACTTGGCTCTTCGAGATAGAGACCTTCAAAACACGCGAGGCAGAGCAGACTCCTGAGCCAGAACCAGACCCTACACCAGATCCAGAACCAGATCCTACGCCTGATCCAGAGCCTACACCAGGCGATGGAGAGATCTATCGTACAGCGTGGTATGAGCTTCCTGTGGAGGTTGATAGCAACGGTGATGGCAGAGATGACAACAACTCGACATACTACTACGCCCACCACCTATGCGCTGGTGGCGAGCAGAACGCTCAGCGCAATGGCAAGGCTCGTAACTTCTCGGTATGCTTCTCATCGACACACCACTGTCCTGTATGGGTAGCAGCACCACGCCACCGCTCATACGAGAGTGGCGCATCACGCACAGATGCCTACAGCCAGGACCCTCAGATTCCATCCAACATTCAGTACTCAAGCAAGTCTACAGGTGGCGGATGCAACAAGGGTCATATGCTTGGCTCGGCAGACCGTCTATCCTCTACAGCCACAAATAAGCAGGTGTTCTACTACTCGAACATAGCACCTCAATATAGCAGCACCTTCAACACTGGTGGCGGCGCGTGGAACAACCTCGAAGACCATATCGACAAACTCGTGTGCAACGACACACTATATGTAGTTATCGGTTGCTACTTCGACCAGTACACCGATAAGTATGGCAACACTGGTAAGCCTGCAAAGATTAGCTACGGTGGTCGCTCGGATGTATCGCGTCCAACGATGTTCTACTACGCTCTACTCCGTACTAAGTCGGGTAGTTCGGGCAAGGCAGTGAAGGATTGCTCAGCCTCGGAGTTGCAGTGCGCAGCCTTCGTTATGTGTCACGAGCAGGCTAAGGGACACAAGCCTGAGGCTCGCGATATAATATCTATTGCCGAGCTTGAGAGACTCACAGGCTTTACATACTTTGGCAATGTGCCTAACGTGCCAAAGGATACGTTTAACACATCAGATTGGTTATAAGATATGTTGATAGCACTACAAAAGCGTAAGGAGAATATCGCTGAGTACATATTGTATATATGGCAAATTGAGGACTTGATGCGCGCCTTGCAGTTTAGCCCTGAGGCTATATATGCTACTTTGGTAGCGAAGATTGAGGGTGCCGACGAGCAGCAGAAGGAGAATATCTTCAACTGGTATATGCAGATTGTGGAGCTTTTGCGCAAGGAGGGCAAGGAGGAGAAGGGCCATATCGAGCATACGCTCCACCTTATCCAAGACCTACACAACCTCCACCTCCAACTAATGAAGCTCCCTGCAGGCGACCACTACCGTATGACCTATACGCGTATGGCGGCTGAGCTACCACGCCTACGCACCATCCTCGACAACAACGAGATAAGCGATACGGAGCTCGCCTTTCGTGCACTATATGCCGCTATGCTCTACCGTATCAAGGGTAGTGGCGAGAAGGCTATCGAGGATACCTTGGCAGTGATATCGCCCTCTATAGGTGAGCTTGCAGCCCTCTATGGCAAGGTGGAGCGTGGCGAACTTAACCTTTTCGAGGATTAAATAGGGGTAATCACAACGAAAAAGCAAAATATTTTTGCAGAATTGTTTGCAATTACAAAAAATCGTTGTACCTTTGCACCTCGCAAAAGAAGCGTTAAACGGAACAAAAACAATAAAAAACAGATACAACTATGGCAATGAAAAGAACTTACCAGCCATCTCGTCGTAAGAGAATCAACAAGCACGGTTTCCGTCAGAGAATGGCTACTGCCAATGGCCGTAAGGTATTGGCTGCACGTCGCGCTAAGGGTCGCAAGAAGTTGACCGTATCAGACGAGGCAACATTCAAGTACAACTAATCGTTAGATTAGGCTTGAAGATTAAGCATAATGGGCTGTCCGACAATGTCGTGACGGCCCTTTTGCGTTTTTAGACTATTGCCAATAGCGGGTTATGGGCCCCTATGCGGAGCTATAATCTTGGCATCCCCACCCAATGCGAATCGCTCGTAATAATCGGAGGGCTAAGAAAAAATCTTAGCATAATAGTCAAACATCCAAAAAAAATTCATATCTTTGTATGTCTATACAGTTTGACTTTAGTAGAAATTAAGTGATATGAACAGCGCTAAATACAAACTCACAGAGGTAACAGTAGGCGACAAGCGTTTAGAACGAGAGTTTTTGGACCTTCCCAAAAAGATATACAGGGGTAATGCAAATTGGGTATGCCCCTTCGATAGCTCTATTAAGACGGTGTTCGACCCTGCCAAGAACAAGCTTTTTCAGGATGGTGAGGCTATACGTTGGGTAGCCCATAACGCCGAGGGCGAGTGTGTAGGGCGTATAGCCGCGTTCTACGATAAGAGCCACGCCTATGGCTACGAGCAGCCTACGGGCGGTTGCGGCTTCTTTGAGGCAATCGACGACCAGGAGCTCGCCAACACGCTGTTCGATGCGGCACGCGAGTGGCTTAAGCTACGAGGTATGGAGGCTATGGATGGCCCTATTAACTTCGGCTCACGCGATGCCTGGTGGGGCCTTTTGGTCGAGGGCTACGAGTACCAGCCACTGTACGAGAATCCCTACAACCCTCCCTACTACAAGGAGCTGTTCGAGAACTACGGATTCCAAAACTACTTCAATCAGAATACCTACGTTTGGAAGATCGACGATGACGATGTGAACGAGGTTGTCTACGAGCGCGTTAAGCGTCTTATGTCGACTCCAGGCTACCGCTTCTCGCCAATCGGCAAGGAGAGCCTCTATTCGGCAGTCGAGAAGTTCCGAACCATATATAATAAGGCATGGTCGCTATTCACTGGTGTGCAGCCCATGAGCGCTGAGGAGGCGCGTCAGATGGCCGATATGATGGCTCCGATT
>JAZOQR010000016.1:0-14167 GCA_045656185.1 Alistipes sp.
TGCCGAATTTTTTGTGAATGTAATGAATAGAGTAGCCATTGTCAAGCATTCTCATATATTTGAGCAATGCTGCATAATCGTGCTTTCTGCGCATAAAGAAACCCCAAAAGTTTTTTGTCTAAACTTTTGGGGTCACTTCACTCAAGTACAGCCTATCCGCATTTTTTTTGCCGAGCGTTGCATCTGACCCCTTCTGACAAGAAATTAGGTCGTGGGGTTAATTAATGTTAGATGCGCCCTTCTGACAAGAAATTAGGGAGTGCAGCCCTGTATGTTTGTGTCTGTTTCGCTTGTGCCAAGCGACAGCTACGCTGAAAGGGCAAAAGGGGCAGAAGGGGTAGAAAGGGTTTTACTAATTACTAATTCCCCCTTTGGCCCCTCAGGCCTCTTAGGCCCCTTAACTCCCCTTCAGGCCCTTTTATAAATCTCGCGCGAAGCGCACCTTACTTTTCAGTTTTCACCTTTCACCTTTCAGTTAAAAAATAACGAGGACTGCATTATGCAAGTCCTCGCTTCTTTGCCTCCTCCTCCATAAGTTGGTAGGCGGCATCGTATTCGTTCGGTATGATACCATCTAAAATGGCATTCTTAATAACCTCCTTAATCTCGCCAATTGCCGAGCAGGGTGGTAGGTTATAGGTCTTCATTATTATATCGCCCGTGATAGGGGGCTGGAAGTTACGCACTCTGTCGCGCTCCTCCAAATCCTGCATCTTGGCTCTCACAAGCTGGAAATTCTTTAAGAACTGCTTAACCTTAGCATCTATGCCAGATGTTATATCGGCCTCGCACAGTGTCATAAGCTTCTCGATATCATCTCCAGCCTCAAATAGTAGGCGACGTACTGCAGAGTCTGTTACTAAGTCCTCAGAGAGAACGATAGGGCGCATATGCAAAAAGACCATCTTCTGCACAAAGCGCATAGGTTCGTTCATAGGTAGCTTTAGGCGTCGGAATATTTGAGGTACCATCTTTGAGCCTACCACCTCATGCTGGTGGAAGGTCCAACCGTGCTTAGGATCGTAGGTCTTAGTCGTAGGTTTGCCGATATCGTGTAGCAGTGCTGCCCAACGTAGCCAGAGGTCATCTGTGCGCTTGGCAACATTATCCAGCACCTTCATTGTATGCTCGAAGTTATCCTTATGTGCGTGCTTGCCTCGGCGCTCCACGCCCGACATACGCTCCAGCTCAGGTAGTACGTGTTGTAGCAGACCTGAATTGTGCATAAGTGTAAGACCAATAGATGGTGCTGGTGAGGCGAGTATCTTATTGAGCTCTACGTTGATACGCTCCTTGGTGATAATCTTGATTCGCTCCGCCTGACGGCATATACCATCGAAGGTTTCATCATCGATATCGAAGCCTAACTGCGATGCAAACCTTACGGCGCGCATCATTCTTAGTGGGTCGTCCGAGAAGGTCTTATCTGGCTCGCAAGGGGTGCGGATAATGCAATCCTCCAAGTCATCCATACCACCAAAGGGGTCAACCAATTCGCCAAAGGTGTCGCCATTCACCGACCACGCCATAGCGTTGATAGTGAAGTCTCTACGACGCTGATCGTCCTCCAATGTTCCTGGTTCAACCTGAGGGTTACGCGACTCTGGGGTGTAGCTCTCCTTGCGTGCGCCCACAAACTCAACCTCGGTATCGCGCCAGCGTAGCATAGCGGTACCATAGGTCTTGAATATAGTAACCTTTGCACCTAGCTCTTTACCCAACTCCTCGGCAACAGCCACACCGCTACCAACCACCACAACATCTATATCAGACGAAGGTCGGTAGAGGTAGTAGTCGCGCACGTAGCCACCGACAACATAGGCCTCAACGCCCATGCGGTCGACAACACGTGTTATATGCTTGAAAATAGGGTGTTTTAGTGGCATTTACTCCTCCTTATTCTGCGCGCGGCTGATGCAACGCTGGTAAATAGCCACGGTATTCTCCAAACCCCAATATAGGGCATCGCTGATAAGGGCGTGGCCGATAGATACCTCGTCAACCCAAGGAATGCGCTCGATGAAATACTGCAAATTCTCGGTGTTCAGGTCGTGGCCAGCGTTTAGACCCAAGCCCACACGGCGAGCCTCCTCGGCAGCAGCAATATATGGAGCAATAGCCTTCTCGCGGTCCTCAGCATAGCCTGCTGCATAAGCCTCAGTGTATAGCTCAACGCGGTCAGCACCACACTCCTTAGCTGCTGTAACCATCTCAACTACAGGGTCTACGAAGATTGAGACGCGAATACCGGCCTTGTGGAAACGCTCTGCCATAGCGCGTAGGTAGTCGCGGTGCTTGATAGTATCCCAGCCTGCCGACGATGTGATAGCGTCCTCGGCATCAGGAACGAGTGTGACCTGTGCAGGACGTACCTCCTCTACAAGTTCGCAGAAGCTCTCGATAGGGTTACCCTCAACATTAAGCTCGGTGGCTATATGCGCCTTTAGCTCTCTAACATCCGAGTAGCGAATATGGCGAGCATCAGGACGTGGATGCACAGTAATACCGTCAGCGCCAAAACGCTCGATGTCGAGAGCTGCCTTTAGTAGGTTAGGCATATTTCCGCCACGCGAATTGCGTACAACGGCAATCTTATTGATGTTTACACTTAATTTTGTCATATTTTTTCTATCTTTAGCATCATAGCGATGCATACTCTACAGCAATCAATAACAATAATTTATGGTCTTAGGTATTGAAACCTTACAACAAATTGCTATCTTTGCATAGCAAAGTTACGATTTTTTTTCATTTCGTCGCTATGAATGTAATACTTTTTTCACGCAAGCAGGTCAATCATCGTGCCGAGCAACTGAAAACGATGTTCGATACTATAGCTCGTCTCGGATTGGAATATACTATAAATGAGGAGTTTGCAGATGTTGTAGAGAATATTTTGGGTGTTACTATCGATGCCGCAAAACGCTTCACTGCAAAGGCGCACGCTACGGGGGATGATGTTATGGTCACCTATGGTGGCGATGGCACGCTTCTCGATGGTGTGCAGCGCTTGCCGCACTATGCTGTGCCAGTTGTGGGAATCAACTGTGGTCGTTTAGGCTATCTTACTGTAGATAATGGAGATGGTATCGAGGAACTATTCGAACGTATAGTGCAAGGCAAAGTGATATTCGAGCGACGCAGTATGCTTCGCGTGGAGGGTGATTTTGGTAGTGAAGGTGGATATTTTGCCATTAACGAGGCAACGATTCATCGTCACGGTGCAACGATGATATCGCTCTATACGTTGGTCAATGGTAATAGGGTTTCTACCTATCACGGTGACGGTCTTGTAGTCTCAACACCGACAGGCTCTACCGCCTACTCGTTGAGTGTTGGAGGACCGATTGTGGACCCTATGTGTCGATGCTTTATACTCTCACCATTGGCGCCTCATAATCTTACTATGCGACCAGTTGTAGTGCCTGATAGTGTGGAGGTTGAGTTGCAACTTATGTCACGAGGTTCAGATGCCTTTATCTCGTTGGATAACCGCACATTTAGGCTTAAGGATGGGGCAAAGATTAGAATTACCAATGCCGATGAGCAGCTGATTTTGGCGACCTCGCACAATAATACCTTCTACGACACGTTACGAAATAAGATGATGTGGGGCGTAGATCCTCGTTAGAAAAGGTCAAATCGCGAATGTTTCTATTGTTGTAACAGTTTGAGAATTAGCACTATATAAATTCTCACGCGCACGGGCGTGCAATTTTGTGGGTTGCAGATTGTGAATTGTGGAATTTATTGCTTACATTTGTCGGATATTATGAGCGAAAAAAGAGTCATACCTAAGCATGTAGCCATCATCATGGATGGCAATGGTCGTTGGGCAAAGCAGCGAGGCAAGGAACGCTTCGAGGGGCATCTTATGGGTGTTGAGTCGGTGCGTGCTGTTGTTCGTGCTGCGGTGCGCAATGGTGTTGAGTGGCTTACGCTTTATGCCTTCTCTACAGAGAATTGGGGTCGTCCTCAGGAAGAGGTTGATGCCATTATGGAGCTCTTCTGTCGTACGGTGATGAACGAGGGCGAGGAGTTGGCACGACAGGGCGTGAGAGTGAAGATTTTGGGCGAGCGTTCACGATTCTCGGAGAGTGTATTGCAGATGATTGAGCGTATCGAGAGTGTTACAGCTGTTGCCGATAGATTGACCTTGATGTTAGCCTTTAACTACTCATCTCGTCGTGAGATGGTGCTTGCAGCTCAGGCGTTGGCAGAGCGTGTGGCAAAGGGTGAGATTAGGGCGGAGGATATCAACGAGGAGAGCTTCTCAAATGCTTTGATGACGGCAGGAACGCCAGATCCAGATTTGATTATACGTACCAGTGGCGAGTGTAGGTTGAGCAACTTCTTGCTATGGCAGGCGTCGTATGCGGAGTTCTACTTCCCTGAGGTGTTGTGGCCAGACTTCAACGAGGAGGAGTTCGATAAGGCGATTGAGGCCTTTGCTCACCGTGAGCGTAGGTATGGTTTAGTTTCAGAACAAGTTAAAGATGAAGAGTAAAATACTTATAATCTTATTTTTGGTATTGACCTTTGGAGTTGTTGAGCTCTCGGCACAGCAGACTTCGAGGGGGTATGCTGTTGGAGATGTTGCCAACAACGAGATAACAGATACTGTAGATTTCAACCGTAATGCACCAATCCTAACGGAGGGCGATGGCAAGCTATATTATATCCGCCATATTAATCTTCACGGTGTTAAGTATCTAAACCATAGTATATTGAAGTCGTCGGCAGGCTTGGTGGAGGGCGATTCGATATACCTCCCAAGTAAGTTTATCTCCAACGCTATGCAGCGTCTTTGGGCACCAAGCTACTTCTCTAATATTCAGATTGGTGCTACTATCGAGGGTGATTCATTGGATTTGGAGGTGTTCCTAAAGGAGCGCGCTCGTATCCTAACATGGAAAATCGAGGGTGTCTCAAAGTCCAAAGCAAAGGATTTGCAGGAGGAGGTCTTGAAGTTGCGTCGTAATACGGAACTATCTGACTACGTTATAGATAAGAACATAAAGCTTATCAAAGAACACTTTGCCGAGAAGGGTTTTAGAACCTGCGAGGTAGATGTTCGCATTGCTAACGACACTCTCTATGAGCAGTGTGTAAACGTAACCTTCGATATCGATAAGGGACCAAAGGTTAAGGTTGGCGCTATTAACTTCGAGGGTAACGAGACCTTCGATGATAAACGTCTGCGTCGAACATTTAAGAAGACTCACCAGAAGAGTATAAATATCTTCCAGAATAAGAAGCTTTTGGACGAGGAGTATGAGCTTGATAAGGAGTACCTTCTCGACTTCTACAACTCGCAGGGTTATCGTAATGCTACCATTCTTAGCGACTCGATATACTACATTGATGATGAGACTATTGGTATCAATATCAGACTCTCGGAGGGTAATAAGTATCACATCCGCAATATAAATTGGGTGGGTAACTCGGTTTATACTACCGAGCAGCTACAGCAGATGTTTGGTGTGCATCCTGGCGATGCCTACGATAAGAAGTCGATGCATAAGCGCCTCGGTATTGGTAAGGAGCAGAATCCTGAGGAGATGTCCATAGCGTCGATGTATCAGAATAATGGTTACCTCGCATCGCAGATCGAGCCTACCGAGATTATCGTGGGCCCCGACTCGTTGGATATCGAGATTCGCATCTATGAGGGTAAGCCATATACAATCAACGAGGTAGGTATTTCGGGAAATATGCGTGTCGACGACGAGACTATACGTCGTGAGTTGTATGTTCGTCCAGGTGAGTTGTACAACCGTGCGCTTATTATGCAGACAATGCGTACCCTTGCAGGTATGGGACACTTCGACGAGCAGTATATCTTCCCAGATATGCAGCCTGTATCGGATGAGTTGGTAAATATCAATTGGCCACTTCAGGAGAAGGCTTCCGATCAGTTTAATATCGCTGGTGGTTGGGGTGCTGGTACTTTTGTGGGTAGTATTGGTGTTACGCTCAACAACCTCTCGATGAAGAACCTCTTTAAGAAGGGTGCTTGGCAGCCATATCCATCGGGACAGAATCAGAAGTTGTCAATATCGGGACAGACAAATGGTACATACTATAAGGCGTTGTCGATGAGCTTCACCGATCCATGGCTTGGTGGTCGTCGTCCAAACTCCTTTACCTTGTCGGGATATATCTCAGAGCAGAATAACGCCTACTACGTATGGCAGACTGCCACGATGTACTACCGTTCTATGGGTCTCTTTGCAGGTTTTGGTAAGCGTATGCAGTGGCCAGATCCATACTTTACCTTCTACGGTGAGTTGGGTTACCAGCGCTACGATCTACAGGGTTGGAACTCATTTATCCTAAACAATGGTAAGGCTAATACACTCTCGTTGAAGCTTGTCTTCCAGCGTTCGTCTACAGATTCGCCATTCTTCTCGCGTTCTGGTTCGGAGTTTACGCTCTCGGTGCAGGCGACACCTCCATTCTCATTGTGGGATGGTAAGGATTACGCTGCGCTTAGTCAGGAGAATACCGATGCCGCAAAGCAGGAGATGTATCGTTGGATTGAGTTCCACAAGTGGTTGTTGAAGGGTCGCTGGTACTATCCAATCACAAACGACCAGAAGTTGATTCTTATGCTTGGTGCCGAGATGGGTTATTTGGGCAACTACAACGAAAATAAGGTATCACCATTCGAGCGTTTTGAGATTGGTGGTGACGGTATGACGGGTTACAATATGTATGGTGTCGATATCATCGCATTGCGTGGTTATGATGATGGTGCTCTCGATCCATCGAGCTACTACTCAGTGGCATATAATAAGTACACTATGGAGCTTCGATACCCTGTAATTCTTAAGCCAAGCTCTTCAATCTATGTTCTTGGCTTTTTGGAGGGTGGTAGCGGTTTCAACTCGTGGAGCGAGTTCTCGCCATTCAAGATAAAGCGTTCGGCAGGTGTGGGTGTGCGTATGTTCTTGCCTGTTGTGGGCCTTATTGGTGTAGACTGGGGTTATGGTTTCGATATGCCATTCGGTTCTACTGAACGTAGTGGTTCGCAGTTCCACTTTGTACTCGGACAGCAATTCTAACATAGTTTGGCAATAAATTTGAGTATTACTCAGTTATATTTATAGAACGATAAATATTTGCATTATGAGAAGAGTAATTTTAGCGATTGTAGCAGTGCTTTTTGCTGCAGGTGTTGCATCGGCGCAGAACTATATGGTCGTAGATAGCGAGAAGGTCTTTAAGTCGTTGGCAGAGTATAACAGTGCCCTTGAGCAGATTGACAACCTATCGAAGAGTTACCAGGAGGCTGTAGATGCTAAGTTCCAGGAGGTAGAAAATCTATACAATAGCTATATGCAGCAGCGTTCATATCTCTCAGCATCTTCGCGTCAGCAGGTCGAGCAGCAGATTTTGGACCTCGAGGCTCAGGCTACCGAGTACCAGGAGTCGCTCTTCGGTGTAGATGGTGAGCTTATGAAGCGCCGTATGGAGCTTATACAGCCTATACAGAACAAGGTCTTTACAGCTATCGAGAACCTCTCTAAGCAGTATGGCTATGACCTTGTTATCGACGTTGCAGCAAACCCTACGGTGTTGTACTACTCCGAGAAGGTGAACTACACCGAGCGTATTATTGAGTCGTTGAAATAGATAAATTTTAGAATTTAATGTATATGAAGAAGTTTTTGAAACTAACCCTTGCTGTAGCACTTATGGTAAGTGCTACAGCTGTTAATGCGCAGAAGTTCGGTCGCGTAGATTTGGCTGCTATTGTTACCAATATGACTGAGTTCAAGGAGGCGCAGACTAACCTTGAGGCTTATGGTCGTGATCTTCAGGATCAGCTTGAGCAGATTCAGGTAGAGTTCAATAAGCTCTACGCAGACTACGAGAAGAATGTTGCTACCTTCTCTGATACTGTTCGCCAGCTTAAGGAGCGCGAGCTTACTGAGCTTCAGCAGCGCTTCCAGGACTTCCAGCAACTTGCACAGCAGGATATGGCAAAGAAGGAGGCTGAGCTTATGAATCCGATTTATGAGAAGGCTAACGATGCTATCAAGCAGGTTTCATCAGCAGGTGGCTACATCGCTATCTTCAGCACAACTTCAGACCAGCCAGCATCTGCAGGTCTCGCATATTTCGATCCAGCGCAGCTAATAGATATTACGCCAGAGGTTAAGGCTGCCCTCGGCATATAATTTCTTGTGATAAGGGGCCGATTGCGGCCCCTAACAAAAAAGGCGACAATGGGACGTACGTCAAGTACTACCCATCGTCGCCTTTTTCGCCGAGTGTAGCACTCGGCGCCCTTCTGACAAGAAATTAGGTTGTGTTACCCTGTGTGTTCTTGTTGATTTCGCTTGTGCCAAGCGACAGCTACGCTGAAAGGGCATAAGGGGCAGAAGCGGCAGAAAGGTTTTTACTAATTACTAATTCCCCCTTTGGCCCCTCAGGCCTCTTAAGGCCCCTTTATAAATCTCGCGCGAAGCGCACCACACTTTTGAGGCAAAACTTTGTAATGCCTCGACTTTGCTACGGCTCGGAATAACAAATAAACTTGTTCTTCACTCGCCTTAATCGCAAAGTTCACTTTTCAGTTGAAATGGCTGCCCCGTGGGACAGCCATTTATGTTACGCGATGCGCTCGATTTTGCTCTTGGCGTAGTCGAGGGTGATGACCTTCTCGCCGTCGGCAGGCATATCGAACATCACATCCATCATTATCGCCTCGCAGATGGTGCGGAGACCTCGTGCACCAAGCTTAAACTCGATAGCCTTATCCACTATATACTCGAGTACATCATCCTCGAAGCGAAGCTTGATATCGTCGAGCTCCATTAGGCACTCATACTGGCGGATAATAGAGTTCTTAGGCTCCGTAAGGATTGAACGTAGCGCCTGGCGCTCCAGTGGCTCCATATAGGTAAGCACTGGAAGACGACCGATAAGCTCTGGGATAAGTCCGAAAGAGCGTAGGTCCTGAGGCTGGATATACTGCATAATATTGTTCTCGTCGATGCGCTTGTTTACCGATGCTCCGTAGCCGATAGCGTTGGTATTTAGGCGCATAGCAATCTTCTTCTCGATGCCATCGAAGGCACCTCCGCAGATAAACAATATATTAGAGGTGTCTACCTGGATATACTTCTGGTCGGGGTGTTTACGACCTCCCTGAGGTGGAACGTTCACAACCGTACCCTCCAAAATCTTAAGCAATGCCTGCTGCACACCCTCACCCGATACGTCGCGGGTGATAGATGGGTTGTCGCCCTTGCGTGCAATTTTATCTACCTCGTCGATAAAGATGATACCGCGTTCGGCAGCTGCTACATCGTAGTCTGCAGCTTGAAGCAAGCGAGAGAGGATGCTCTCAACATCCTCGCCCACATATCCAGCCTGTGTCAACGCCGTAGCATCGACAATAGAGAATGGTACGTGTAGCAACTTCGCGATAGTGCGCGCCATAAGAGTCTTACCTGTACCCGTAGGGCCTACGAGCACGATATTCGACTTGTCGAGCTCTACATCCTGTGTCTTACCCTTAGCAAGCAATCGTTTGTAGTGGTTGTACACAGCAACAGACATATATCTCTTTGCCGTATCCTGACCTATAACATACTCATCAAGGAAGCTCTTGATACGGTCTGGACGCATAAGGTCCTCCTTCTTAAGTGGTCGGAATTTTGAGCTGCCACCCTTCGACTTTTTGCCACCCTCCTGAGCGATAATATCGTGCTCGACGAGGAGTTCGTAGCCGTGCTCGATGCACGATGCGCAGATAGAGGAGCCGTCAGCACCGTTGAACATAAGTGCTACCTCGTTGGCGGGAGTACCGCAGAAAGAGCAGTGTGCGCCATTGTGCTCGCCACCTTTACGTGATTTCTGTGTCATACTCTACTTACGCTTTGTTTGAACAATATCGATAAGACCATACTCCTGAGCCTCCTTAGCTGTGAGCCAGTAGTCGCGGTCAGCATCCTTCTCAATCTTCTTAATCGAGACACCAGAGTGTAGAGAGAGAATCTCGTATAGCTCCCTCTTAGTCTTTGCAATCTCGCGTGCGGTAATCTCGATATCCGAAGCTTGACCCTGAGCACCACCCAGAGGCTGGTGAATCATCACGCGTGAATGGGGTAGTGCCGAGCGTTTGCCCGCTGCACCAGCTGTTAGAAGTACAGCGCCCATAGATGCCGCCATACCAGTACATATAGTAGCTACATCCGAAGATATTAGCTGCATAGTATCGTAGATGCCCAAGCCTGCTGACACAGAGCCGCCAGGTGAGTTGATATATAGTTGAATATCCTTATCTGGGCCTACGGACTCAAGGAATAGCAACTGGGCTTGTATGATATTAGCTGCATCGTCGTAGATAGGAGCTCCGAGGAAGATGATGCGGTCCATCATCAATCGTGAGAAGACATCCATAGCTGCAACGTTGAGGTGACGCTCCTCGATAATCGTTGGCGACACGTAGTTGCTTATATCTGTGCGGAAGTCGTGTAGTGTCATCGAGTTGATGCCACAATGTAGTCGTGCGTATTTCTCAAACTCTTTCATTGTTGTTTGCTTATTTAATGAAAGAGGCTATCCTACAATTGTGGGACAGCCTCTTTGCTATTGTCTTGATTACAAGGACTTGATTAAGCCATCTCAGAAGCAAGCTTTGCGAAGTCGTCAGCAGAGATAGCCTTCTCTGTGATCTTCACCTTGCCACGGATGTACTCAACAACCTTCTCCTCGAAGAGCTTCTCGTAGATCTTCTGTAGCTGCTCCTTGTTATCCATAATCTGCTTTGCGAAGTTCTCAAGCATATCTGCTGGTGCAGATGGCATACCGTACTGAGCAAACTGCATCTGAGCAAACTGCATAGCCTCAGCCTTAGCCTCCTCCTGAGATACCTTCAACTCACCCTCAGTGATGAAGTGCTTCTGTAGGTAGTTCCAAGTGAACATCTTGATGAATGCACCGAAGTCCTTCTCGATCTCCTCGCGTGAGAACTTGCCCTCGTTGATAACATACAACCAGCGCTTCAAGAACTCCTCTGGCATCTGGATACCAGACTTCTCGATAACATAGTCGCGGATAGTATTTGTGAACAAGAAGTCACACTCGCGCTTAAGCTCTGACTCGATCTGCTCGTCGATGAACTTCTCGAACTCCTCCTCGTTGTTTACATTACCTGCAGGGAATGCCATCTTGAAGAACTCCTCGTTAAGCTCTGGCTCGCTGAAACGACGAATCTTTGTGATCTCCAACTCGAACTCTGGCTTTACTGATGCCAACTCATCCTCCTTAACGCTGAGGATTGCAGCACGCTGCTCAGGCTTCTTGTAGAGCTCCTCGATGTTTACAGTGGTCTTGTAACCAACCTTCTTGCCCTTCCATACCTTGCGCTCCTCCTCAGTCATAGAGATAAGACCAACATATGCCTCCTCGATACGCATATCACCGTTATCAAGAGTTACGCTCAAAGCCTCATCATCAGCAACCTTGTCTACCTCTACTAAGCGACCATAGCGACGAAGGTAGTTAGAACGGTAGTCAGTACGCATCTTCTTGTCAACCTTGATCTTGTTGTAAACAACCTTATCCTTAGCTGTGAACTCAAGCTCAATCTTTGGAGCCTCGCCGTACTCGAATACGAACTCGAACTCTGTGCCATTCTCGAAGTCGAACTCACCCTGCTCCTCTGATGGAATGATATCGCCAACGTAGTCGATATTCTCATTCTTCAAATACTCAAATACTGAGTTTGAGGCAAGGTGGTATGACTGCTCTGCAAGGATGTGCTTGCCGTACATCTTCTTAACGATACCCATAGGTACCATACCTGGACGGAAACCTGGAACGTTAGCCTTGCGCTTATACTCCTTCAACTGCTTCTCTACTGCCTGACCGTAGTCTGCCTCACCAACAACGACCTTAACGATTGATACGCCACCGTCGCGCTGCTCTTTTGTAATGTTCATAGTCTCTATATTTTTTTGTTATTGTATTTTATTCCTTATATTTATATATAAAATCGCGCAAAGATACATAAAAAACTCTTAACCCGCAAATTCTTTGTTATTATTTATGTTTTTTGTACCTTTGCCGTCGTAACGACGGCTCTTCTACAGCAAGGTTGTGCTAACCCAAACGGCTTAGGTGGAAGGATAGCAACCGTTGCAAAGTAGGTTTTTAAGCAGTAACGACGGATCTTCTACAGCGAGGTTGTGCTAACCCAAACAGCGCCAGTTGTAGGGCTTCTAATAGTATATATATTCTGATTGCCAGAGTTGAGTTATGATATTTGATGTTGCGCGACATAAATTCTCCGAGGGATTGATTACACTGATGCTCTTTGCGTTGGTGGCGGTCGTCACAGCTCTGTCTATGGCTGATGTAGTGGCTGTAGAGGATAGTACGCCGTTGTGTCGTGCCATAGAGTCATTCGCAGTAGCTAACCCTATATCTTCAGCGTTGTTGCTGTTCCCGATGCTCATATACTCAGGACTACGCTTTGCTCGTGCAGCTGTTCGTGTGGGGTTATACTCTGCTTCGTCGTTAGGACTACTCGCTCTGGGTGGCGTGTCAATGTTTGCGTGTATAACGTCTACAAACTATCTGTGCTTAATGGTTGTAGTACTATTGGTTTCAGAACTATTGGGACGCTTATTGTATTGCTTTGGTCCAGAAAAACGCGTGAGCTATCTCTTTACAGCGATGCTGTCGTTGGGTATTATGCCGTTGGTGGATAGTGCATTAATACCTCTTGCTATTGCCCTCCCGTTGGCTGTTATCCTTATTCGAGGAACATTTCGTGAGGCCATCATAATACTCGCTGGAGTAGCTTTTCCTACGTTTGTCTACTGCTACTTGACGTGGCTCTTTGGAGGAGAGTTTAGTGGTACTTTTGTGGAGATTTGGAGTGTCGATGATACAGTAATTGGGCATAGTGGTTTAATCTCATATTTGACCATCCCACGCCTAATATTCTTGGGTGCAACACTCTTTTTGACTGTTTGTAGCTTGATCTCTTACTATGGCGTACGCGTGACTATTTTGGACTCTTCACGCGTCGTATGGCGACTGCTTATACTACTTCAAATTTTGCTTATTGCAATGCTCTTTTTAGCCCCTACAGCGTCACCTGCAGTAGTGGTAGTTTTGGTGCTTGTGATGACGCTAATGTTGCCTCAATTATTCATCCGAGTAGAGGTATTAACCGCATCTATAATCTACCTAATTTGGGTTGCATCAGCCTTGGTAACACTCCTATAAATCAGACTCAAAAGAGGCTTGTCTGGGATAATGTCTTTGTTCTGTTATATTCCATTTATTGTTCTATCTGGTAAATGTCGTATATTGTCCACCTTTGTGTGGTCGTTTGAAATCGGTGCAATTTACGCAATTGTCTAATAATCAGTAATATAACGCAGATGCTATAAATGTGCGATTATAATTTCCTGGATATTATAAGAAAATTCTATCGGTATTTTGGCATTTTTGGGGTGTTTTGAGTGAAAAAAGTGTCTATATATATTGTGTTTGAAAAATTTTTAGTATCTTTGCGGGCAATTTCTTCGGAAATGAAATTGAAACAGTTAACAAAAAATTAAAAGGACAAAATTTTTTAAGAGATGCCAACAATTCAGCAGCTTGTAAGAAACGGTCGAGTGTCTATGGTGGAGAAGAGTAAGTCACCAGCACTCGCTGCGTGTCCTCAGCGTCGCGGAGTTTGTACTCGTGTGTACACAACTACTCCAAAGAAGCCTAACTCAGCGATGCGTAAGGTTGCACGTGTTAGATTGACAAATGGCAAGGAGGTCAATGCCTACATCCCAGGCGAGGGCCACAACTTGCAGGAGCACTCAATCGTGCTCGTACGTGGTGGTCGTGTAAAGGACCTTCCAGGTGTTCGTTACCACTTGGTTCGTGGTGCACTCGATTCAGCAGGTGTTGACGGTCGTCGTCAGCGTCGTTCGAAGTATGGTGCTAAGCGTCCAAAGGCTGGCAAGACAGCAGCTCCAGCTAAGGGTAAGAAGTAAAAAAGAGAAATTTAGGAATTGTATTTATTTAATTTAGCAAGTAACAATGAGAAAAGCTAAGCCAAGAAAGCGAATTCTACTTCCGGATCCGAAGTTCAACGATGTAGAGGTTACTCGTTTCGTGAACAATCTTATGCTGGATGGTA
>JAZOQR010000017.1:0-10566 GCA_045656185.1 Alistipes sp.
GGTCAGACATACTATATTGTTGATATTGAGCACCTTGGTACTAAGACAGCTAAGTATGGTGTAGTTCGTAACCATGTATATCAGATTGATATTAACTCTATCAAGGGTTATGGTTCACCTGTATATAATGGCACAGGTAACATCATTGATCCAGAGTATCCAGAGGTTGAGGACGAGTCATCTTATGTTGCTGCTAAGATCAATGTTCTTTCATGGAAGGTTGTTAAGCAGCAGGTAGATATCGTTCAGTAATAATTTCAAGGGGTCGCCTGGCGGCTTGTTAGACGGCCCCTTTATAAAAAAAACGAGTGGGGATAGCCCCTAAACAAAGAGTAAAATAAAATGAACAAGAGAGTGCATATATTCAGAAGATTGGCTTTAGCATCGGCTATGGTGGTGGCGATGTTGGCTACGACTTCGTGCAATGATGGACTTGGCACCTTCGATGGCGAGGGAGATTGTGGAGTCTATATTAGCTTCAAATACGACTACAACTTAAAAGATGCAAACGCCTTTGCTAAAGAGGTAAACTCCATTGCACTCTATGTTTTCGATGAGAATGACACCCTCATCGAGCAGATAACCACCACCGATAAAGAGGCACTATCAGATGACAAGTTTAAGATGGCGCTACAGCTCGACCCAGGAAAATATCACCTCTTGGCATGGGGCGGACTAATGAATGAGGAGTCGTTCGACCTCCTCGCAGATGCCGAGATTGGCAAGACTAAACTCCAGGAGTTGCAGGTGAGGATGCACCGCGACCACAACGAAAATGGCGATGCCGTAGTAGAGAAGGACCTGCTACCGCTATATCACGGCTCTATGGAGATAGATATAAACGATGTTGATGGCACATACAACCACACAATGTCGCTAATGAAAGATACAAATGTCGTGCGCATACTCCTACACGAGATGTCGGGACATGAGGTGAATGCAGACCACTTTATCTTCGAGATTAAGGATAGCAATGGTCTCTACGATTGGGATAACACACTGCTCGAGGATGAGCAGATAACATACTCGGCATGGTATCAGGGTAGTGGTAGCACCGAGATTGAAACATACAGCAGAGCAACCGAGACTATAACCGTAGCGCTTGCCGAACTTACAATAGGACGCATGAGGGCTAATAAGTCACCAATACTCCATATTCGTAACCGCGAGACAGGCGAGGATGTGCTACGCTTGCCGTTGGCAGATTATGCATTGCTTGTCAAGGGACACTACAACAGAAATATGAGCAATCAGGAGTATCTTGACCGTCAGGATGAGTACACCATGACCTTCTTCCTCGATGAGTGCGAGTGGGTTAGCTCGGTGATATATATCAACTCGTGGAGAGTGGTTATAAACAACATAGAACTTTAAGAGTAGAGCTATATAATAATAGTATAGAGTGAGAGAGTTTGTAAAATATCTAATGTTGCTCTTGGTGGGCATTCTATCCGCATCGTGCATTTTCGATGGGGAGAGATGCTTCATATCTGCCGATGAGCCACATGAGATTATGTTTACAGTCTCTGTCGAGGGTCAGCGCACCCGTGCTACGTGGGAGGAGGAGTATCCATCTGAGGCGGGTGTGCCATTTGATTACCGCATCAACCCTGACGACTTGCGTATGGTGGTGTTTACTGCTGACGGCACACGCTTGGGTCAGGTGAGCGATATTTACTATTGGCCTATAAATGAGGATCACACCGAATTCCAATTTATGGGTAAGCTACCAGCGGAGTTTGTCAATCATGTCAATACCTCGGGCGCTGCAAACCCATACAGATTTATGGTGCTCGCCAACTGTGGCAGTAGCGTAAGTGGCGAGGAGTATACAACCTATAGTCAGTCGCAGCTCGATCCATCGAATGAGAGTTCGGCAATACCTATGTGGGGTGTTAAGGCGGCGGATGTGTCACCGCTTATCAATGGCAGAAACCTCGATTTGGAGACTATATCGCTACTTCGCGCTGCAGCGAAGGTGGAGGTTAAGTTGACCGATGCGCTAAAGCAAAAGGGTACGAAGATAAATAGTGCCACACTCAAGTATTACAACCAGACAGGATATGTACTCCCATCGGGATGGTCGGGTGTATCTGAGACCGATAAACTTGATCAGGAAAATTGTATTAGAGTCTACCGTCACGCGGCTATCAATATGCCATTTGTGGTTGACGAGGAGGGCGACTACTGCCACATCTACGTTACCGAGTACGATAATATCCACTATTCGGGTGAGCGCAACAAAATTAGCCTTGAGTTTAACGTAGGTGGCGAAGATAAATATTTCGAGGATGCCATTTCGTTCTGTCAGTATCGTGATGGTGCCCCTGTGGATGGTAGTCACTACAGCATTGTGCGTAACCATATCTACGAGTTTGAGATTCTAAGCATCGCGGGCTCAAGCCTTATCCTCGATTACACCGTTGCAGATTGGACTACGGAGGATTGGGATGGCAATGGCGCCGAGTATGAGGAGCACGACCTATCGTACCCAACATATCACAACCCTGTTGTGCCACGCGAATATTTGAGCCTAAATGCAATAAATCAGGCGAACTATGTGATTGACCAGGTGCCTGCAATGTTCTATGGTGGTAAGGATAACCTTGAGTGGGGAGCCTTTGAGTGCTATTTCCAGATTTTGGCTCCTCAGTCGGTAGAGTGGAAGCCATCATTTATGGGTTCGAAGGAGAATTACTGTATTCGAGTATATCACTTGGATAAGAATCTTGAACCAACAGCTACCACACCAATCTTCGACTCTGGTGTACCGGGCTTGCAGAATAATTTGCCTCATTGTGGTGAGGGTGAGTGGTTTAAGATTGTTGTCTTCCCATTGAGTGATGATGGCGCAGATAAAACAACTATTGAGTTTGGTATCTCTTACTATCAGGCGTGGACTGACCAGTATATCAACCTCTATGTGAATGGAGAGTATGGTAATATAAGATGGCCAAATAGTGGTAATAACCCTAAGATTATAAACATTATACATACATCAGCGGTGTCGCCTATTGGTGATGAAGAGTAGAGAGTATGAAAGAGAGGATACTACATATAATTTTGATGTTTGTGCTGCCACTTATGGTGGTGTCGTGTGCAACGGAGTTCGAGGATAGCACTATACTATCGGGCGATGATGACTATATCACTCTTAGCCTTAATGTTCCAGGTGTGCAGACGCGTGGCGAGGTTGCCGACAACGAGTATGAGTCCTATTTGAGCCATATAGATGTGGTTGTATATGAGTACTTAGATGGTGCATCTACTCCATTCCACTATCAGCGAATTAAGGTCTCAGATACGCCAAATGGCAGGGTCTCTATTGCTAAGACAAAGCGCGATTTTAAGGAGAATGTGCCATATCGTTTCTATGTTATTGCAAATAGTACCCTTAGTAGCTCGGACTATTACGATAATAGTGGTAATATCATTGGTCTCGAGGAGTTTCTACAACTTGAGCAGACCGACGAGAATATTCACCTCTCGGGT
The DNA here is from genome assembly GCA_045656185.1 of Alistipes sp. Classification (GTDB taxonomy): domain Bacteria; phylum Bacteroidota; class Bacteroidia; order Bacteroidales; family Rikenellaceae; genus Alistipes. The sequence goes on from JAZOQR010000017.1 coordinate 3,493, forward strand.
ATTGAGTTTGGTGTTGCAGGCTCGATATATCCGCAGATGTTCCTAATGGATGGTGTCGCATATATGGGTGAGGCAGAGCCTAAAACACCGGGCAATATCGTTATCAACAGACCAGATACGGAGGATGATGTTACCATAAAGGTGACCCTGCGTCGTGCTGCAGCTAAGGTGCAGATATCGATTACTCCGGGCAGTGATGTAACACTTACAAGGGAGCTTATGGCATCGTCTAATGGTTATATGGTGCGTAATATGCCTATTAGAACACGACTTGCAGCTGCGGGCGGGTATCCTACAAAAAAACCATATTGGAAGTCGTCTGCAATCTCGCAAACACCATATTTAGAGATGATACCTATGGAGGATGGCGAGGGTAATATCTTAAACTACCAATTGAAACTAACGCTATACTGCTACTCGCACACGTGGAATAAGGATAATGCTTTCGATGAGGGTACCTCTGTGGTGTTGATGCTTCCGTTGGTATATCAGGGTGTGGAGTATCGGAACAACTACTATCAGATTTCGTTCAGTAAGCGCGAGGGTACAGATGGTAACGACTCCTTCCACCTTATCAAACGCAATACCTACTACGACCTACGAATTAACCTCAATGCCCCAGGTGCTGAGGACTTCAACGAGCCTGAGGAGATTAAGAACATCACATATTTCACCGCACCTTGGGAGAAGATAAACTTAGATGTGTCGGGCGAGAGTACGGTGAAGTACCTTAAGGTAAATAAGGAGAAGATATATATGTACAACGTGAGCGATGACAACTCAACGCTCTACTTCTCATCATCGTCACCAGTTACCGTACAGCTTGTATCGGGTAGTGCCTATTATTACAATAAGTTCAACCAGAAGATTACGCTTAATAACAATCAAGTAGATATTTATGCCGCCTCTACCGAGGCTGGCGCTACATCGGGTAATATATCTGTACATAGCGATATCCCAACGAACAATACTATTCGCTACTTCCAGCTTGAGGTAACCAACGAGGAGGGCTTGAGCGAGATTGTCAATGTGGAGCAGTATCCACTTATCTACATTACCAACAATCTACCTTGGTACTCATATCGTGACGACTACTACTATCGCAATACGGGTGGTCATGGATGGAATGGAAATGTGACTTCATCTACCACTTCGGGAGATTTGCCAACGACATATCAGTACGATGGCGACCACATCGTAAGTATTTATACAATAGACAATGTGGATGTTAACACAAAAACTGTGAAATATACCTATTCGAGTGCTGCCCCTTCTAATAACCACGGTTGGACCTGTTCTAAGGTGCGAGGTAATAAGCAGAATAATAGCGAGAAATATGTCATTAACTACTATTCTTTTACATATAGGAATAGAAGGTGGAGCAAGAGCACATCAAGCTGTGAGACACATAATGTTCGTAACTACCACGTTCGTATGATGGCATCCTCGGGCGACTACACGCTTGCTCGTCCTGCATTGGATGAGTATGGCTATACGGCAGGTGACGAGGAGAATTCGAAGCTTGTATCTCCATCATTCGTTATTGCGTCGCGTTTGGGTGCTGTGCTTTCGACCTATAGTGGATTGTCGAATATGTCGAACGACAAGAAGTTGGTTGCCTTTGCCGACCACTGCAAGAACTATGTTGAGGTAGATGACGTGAACGATGATGCGAAGAATCCAGTTGTTGTACACGACAACTGGCGACTCCCTACCGAGGCGGAGCTAAAGATTATTATGCAGATTCAGGGTACTGATGGCCAGAATGCAGATGCTATCGACTTCCTGCTTAATGGTGGTTACTATATGAGTGCCAGCGGCCCGGTGTATAACGATAAGAATAACGACGATACTAAGGAGTTGGCAGACCCTATGCAGGCTACAGGTGTAGCTATTCGTTGCGTGCGCGATGCCTTTTAATTTTGAGAATATATGAAGAGAGTCATATACATATTACAGATGTTACTCATCTTACTCAGCTCTTGTGTAAGAGAGGAGCTTGTTGTGTCTATGCCTGTTGATGATGTCCCAGAGGGGTACACCAGAATAACATTTAAGGCAAATATAACATCGCCAACTATTGGTGTTGACACTCGCGCCGTGGACCCTGATGGTTTGGATGTGAATAATATGACACTCTTCTGTTTCAACGAGTTTGGTCTCTATATCAGCTCCGAGGAGGCGCAGTTGGTGCCTGGTAGTAAGTCGGAGGATGGTATCTCGGAGAGTGGTGAGTATACCGCCGTTGTACCTAACCATACGCGTATCATCCACTTCCTTGCCAACCATAGTAAGGGTCTCTACGATGCCTCGGAGTTCCCTGGTCAGACCGAGAGTATGGTGGTGGCTAATATGGAGGGTGGCTCAGGTATGCTTGTCTATTGGTCGCGCTTTGTGACGGATGCCACAAGTAGCAAGTCCATTGAGGATCAGCTTAGAGAGCTTACATATACGATTAACGGCAAAACCTATACCGGTATTAAGCTAATACGTAATCAGGCGAAGGTGACGATTGATGATTGGGAGACCGATAAGTTTGTCGTTACGGGTTTCCGTACGGTAAATATCCCCGCTTTCGGTACTGTGGCGCCGCACCACCCAAATCTTAAGTTCGATATCGTTGACGGATGGGAGGGTACGGAGGATTTCGTAACACTGCCAAACAACCAATCGTTGATGTCCGATATCTCGGATATTAACACCAAGCCTGCGGATTATATCTTCGAGAGCGAGAACTCAGGAGATAGGCTTATCAGCGTTATCATCAAGGGCCACGCAAGTGGTAAGACCGAGGCTGATGATAAATACTACCGCGTGGTGATGCAGAATGGCGATGGTAGCAACTTTATGATTCGTCGTAACCACCACTACAACATTAATATCACAGGTATGCTTACCTATGGTCAGGATAGCTTCGAGAAGGCTCTCACTGCGCCAGCATCGAATAATGCGTGGATCTCTATTGATGAGTGGGTTAACGAGATCTCGGACGGTACAGAGACCTTGTGGGTGGAGCAGACAAGTTATGTGCTTAGTAGCGATATATATGCCGGTACTGACTGGACTTTCCCATATAAGTATACGAAGAATGGTGGGGGTGATAGCGTAGCCCCTACTGTGACGTGGATTGACAACAACGTGGCATATAGCAATATTACCAACAACTACAACAAGACGACGGGCGAGGGAAGTGTGAAGCTTAGCCTATACCCAATGTATGAGGGTAATGAGCAGCAGATAGGTTCGTTGCTTATCAAGCACGGCAAACTGCAACGCAAGGTAACAATCTATATTATCCGTACACAGCATTTCACCCCATCTTGGATATCATCGCAGGTGTATGGTGTGGCTGACGAGCACGTTACGCTGATGTTTACCATTCCTGATACCTGTCCCGATGCGCTCTTCCCATTTACGGTGTTGGTGTCGGCAAACCATCTTGATGTGCGTTCCGACTCTGGTGAGCAGCTTCCAGTCTATATTAAGGGCGAGGAGGGTTACTTCGGTGCAGACTGGGAGGGTATCAACTACAAATATGCCTATACGGTTACCGAGCCAGGTAAACATCGTCTCCACATGCGTTCAATCCTCAAACACCAGGATGGCGATATGGAGAGTGTGCATCTTGAGGCAAACTTCTTTGAGACCATCACCAAGAATGCTATATTCAGTGGATACGATCATGCGCACCATAGAATCTTCGTCGACAATCTTCACTCCTATGGTAATATGTATGCCGATGATGAGGAGCTATACTATATGCTTGTACCTCAGAAGCGTGCACATCCACTTGTATTTACCATTATGTTGCAGGAGCGACAGGCTGATGGTACATATATAGCTTATGACCACGCACCTCAAGGTGATGATGATCAGTGGTATAAGAATGGTTGTGATGAGTTCTTGATATACTCAAAGACTTTTAGCGACTATCGAACATATTATGACCATAACGAAAATGTTTACGAGGAGATTCAAGGCTTGGCCTGGGAGGGCGATGTGATACTCTTTAGCGAGGATACTTGGAGTACCAATGGCCGTGTTATGGCTTTCCGAACACAGGACTACAAAACGGATCCGTCAACACCAGATAGGTATGGTCTGCAGGATGATGGAACATATAATATATTCTTCCTTACCAATAGCGCTGATAATAAGGATGTTGTGCGTGTGGCATCAAACAAAAATACGAACCCTCACGCCTATAAATATAAACGCGATGGTGTAACCCCTATTACCGACCACAACTACGATGGCAACGAGTATCGCTCGGTAATCTTCGATGTGGCGCACTACCGTCCATATCGCTTTGCTGCACAGGTGAAAGTGTCAGATGCTGATGGCCAAAATGCGGTGGTGATACCTTCAAATGATAAGTTGTTGAGTAACGAGGTTCACGGTTCGCAGGAGGAGGCTGTAGATGATGTAGAGCTAAGTTATGAGCCGGGTCAGAAGGTAGATATTATCTTCGACATCACCAGCTTTAAGGGTTCAGATGGTTGCTCGGTACACCCCTTTGGCGAGAACTTTGGTGACCACTTCGAGGTATATATTGATGCTCCAATGCTTGAGATAGACTATGAACGCTATCCTGATGGTTGGTATAAGGAGAATAATGGCTCGGGATTAAATGTAGATAAGCTACGCCGTGACCCTACAACCCCTGGTCGATTTATATACACCGTAGACCGTCACCGTGACCACGAGCGTGAGTTTGGCGCTGAGGGGCTATCTGTCGTTAATGTAGACCTTTCGACAACCCAATTTAATAAGTTCGGCTTGAAGGTACCTGTAGAGGGTAGCATCAACCAGAGGGGAGAGCGTAAGAGTTTGCCATTTAAGAAGAGCTCAATTACGGCAGGTGGTGATATACATATCTCTACCAATAAGGAGCGCATAGTCTTCTGGGATAAGACCTTCAATGTCGATACAAAGCATATTGTGGGTAATATATACTACAAAAAGGATGGTGTAGAGTTGCCTATACCTAAGGATGCTTTCGTGGCTTTCGTGCGTCTGCGTACAGGTGCGCGTATCGGTGTGGTAACGATAACAAAGGATGGTCAATTCGAGCTAAACTTGCGCGAAGAGTATCAGTTTACGTGGAAGGATGATAGTATCGACTTCTACTATACCGACGAGAACGACGTGACCTATAACTTCAACTACACTGAGAATGGTGTAGTAAAGGAGGTCGACCTAAGCACCCTCTACAACATTGTCGTAGAGCGCCGTGAGTCAATTATCCTAACGGAGGATAATCCTTCGCCCACACCTTGATAAGTAGGCAGAGAGCCTTAGAATGACCAATACTGCGACTTTATCATAATTCTGATTGTAGGGTAGTACGTAGGTACGACTACTATAACCATACAAAAAGGAGCAAACCTCGCGGTCTGCTCCTTTTTGTACATTCTAAGCTAATCGGTTGATTAAGCATTATGGTGTTTGTGAGTTTAGTTTCTTGTTAGATGTCGGTTGTAAGTTTTGTAAAATAAGTGGTTAGATGTGGCCTCGATAAAGAAATTGCCCTGGATGGATTGAATTTTAGCGTCAGAGTGGTGCTAATTTGATGCCGATGAAGAGCGGATGGGAACGCACCCCAATTTCTTGTCAGAAGTCGGTTGTAGGTTTTGCAAAATAAGGCTGCAGATACAACACTCGGCAAAAATCCCGACGATGGGTAGTACTTGAGCGTACGACCCATTGTCGGGACTTTTTGTTAGGGGCAGTAGATGTCTGCCTTATTTTGCAAAACTCTGCTGGATAGCTACTGCTATAGCCACAGTTGCACCTACCATAGGGTTGTTACCCATACTTAAGGACCCATCATCTCAACGTGTGCTGGTACTGATGAAGAACCTGCAAACTGTGCGTCAGAGTGCATACGACCCATTGTGTCGGTCATACCGTGGGACAACTTCCATAGAGTCATATCATACAGACAATAACTATTCTCCGTAATTACTGTATATCAACTTAATAAGAACGCTTTTACCCTCAAATTGCCTCTCAGCTCGGTTAATAATAAAGTTGTATTTTCAGCCGATGGTCGCAGATAAGTAGCAAAACCGCCTATTTACGACCTTTGCCTTTCGCAAAGATAGTGATTAATTATACCTATGTTAGATAGTGGTTATAACGAATATTTAAGACTTTTATTCCCATTAATGACTACTATTTAGGAATTACATCGCGATGCTTACGGAAGTAATCTTCAATGCGTTCAGCTTTATATGGGTTTTCATCTGCCCATTGCTGCATTGCATTTTCAAATTGTTCTCGTTCTTCTTTGCTTTTATCATCGCCCCATTCTCCAATATTATAGGAAATTGTAATAACATTATCAAGGTTGTCCTGTTTAATTTGAGTATATATCATTTCGCAATACCGCTCGGCACATTTTTTAATTGGCAATAAGTCATTAAACCAACATCTGGCGTCAATGCTAAATATAAACAATACTATTGGAGTAGACAGTAGTATAGAGCATATTATGTTGTATATGCGTATTCTCGACTTGGAGCTACTTTTTAATATTTCATATACGATACTTCCAATTACACTATATATCACAACCCACCACGGTTGATCCCATAGTACTGTTAATATGAAAATTACTATTCCAAGTACGACTAAAAATACTATACTTAATGTCATATATTATTATGTTCGGTTTTATTTTAAGCCCTTTTATGTAACTGAGCAGCAAAATTTATCAAGTATATATGATACCACAAAGTTAAGAAACATTTCGCAAAATAACAACACTCAAATGGGGTATTGTATCAAATTTATTTGCAAAGGTCGCGATAATTAAGATTCAAAACAAGCCTAAACAAACATCATCAATACATCCATCAAACCCCAAACAAAAAAAAGGAGCAGACCCGTAGGTCTGCTCCTTTCAATGTATTATAAACTAATCAGTTTATTTAGCGTCAGAGTTGTGCTAATTTGGTGCCGATAAAGAGAAAGAGCGGATGGGCTGTACTTGGCGTACTGCTCATTCGCTCTTTGGATTGAGGTGCCGAAGTAGCACCGCTATCACGCTAAATTAGTTCATTGCCTGCT
>JAZOQR010000018.1:0-16405 GCA_045656185.1 Alistipes sp.
CTCGTCCATCTTTGCAACCATAGCCTTTGCACGACGTGCACCCTCTACGCGGCCCTGTGGCAACTTAGCGAGTGATGATACACGTGCAGCAACGAACAACATTGCAGAACCATTCTTACAAGTAGCAGCACAAGCACCGCAACCTACGCAAGCCGCTGCGTCCATAGACTCGTCAGCATCTGCCTTAGGAATTGGAATAGCGTTACCATCAGGTACTGAGTTAGTACGAACTGAGATAAAACCACCAGCCTGCAAAATCTTATCGTAAGCACCGCGGTCTACAACGAGGTCACGGATTACTGGGAAGGCTGCTGAACGCCAAGGCTCGATAGTGATAGTAGAACCATCCTCGAACTTACGCATATACATCTGGCAAGTAGTAACCGCCTGTGATGGACCGTGAGCGTGGCCGTTGATGTGCATAGAGCACATACCGCAGATACCCTCGCGGCAGTCGTGGTCGAATGCAACTGGCTCCTTACCTGCGTGGATAAGGTCATTGTTGAGGATGTCCATCATCTCAAGGAATGAAGTATCCGCTGAGATATTCTTAACCTCATAGGTCTCGAATGCACCCTGTGACTTAGCGTCTCTTTGACGCCATATCTTTAACTTAAAATTCATAGTTTAATCCTTATTAAAGTTTAACGCCAAAAAATTAGTCTTTGTAGTTACGCTGTGCACGGTGTACGAACTCGTAGTCGAGCTGCTCGATAGTCATCTCTGGCTCGTTGTCCATACCCTTGTACTCCCAAACTGCTGCGTAAGCGAACTTGTCGTCGTGACGCAAAGCCTCACCATCCTCAGTCTGGTGCTCAGAGCGGAAGTGACCACCGCAAGACTCCTCACGGTTCAAAGCGTCGCGTGCCATAAGCTCACCCAACTCCAAGAAGTCCTCCAAACGAAGTGCCTTCTCCAACTCTACGTTGAATGACTCGTTAGTACCTACAAGCTTCAAATCCTTGTAGAACTCCTTACGCAAAGCCTGAATCTCTACGATAGCCTTCTCCAAAGACTCCTTAGTACGAGCCATACCTACGTTGTCCCACATAATAAGACCAAGACGCTTGTGGATATCGTCTACAGACTGGTTACCCTTGATAGCGAACAAACGCTCGATACGTGCGCGAACACCCTTCTCTGCCTCGTCGAAAGCAGGAGTGTCGGTCTTAACCTTAGGAGCCTGAATCTTCTTTGCAAGGTAGTCACCAATTGTGTATGGCAATACGAAGTAACCATCTGCAAGACCCTGCATAAGAGCAGATGCACCAAGACGGTTAGCACCGTGGTCTGAGAAGTTAGCCTCACCAATAGCGTACAAACCAGGGATTGTAGTCATCAAGTTGTAGTCAACCCAGATACCACCCATTGTGTAGTGAACAGCTGGGAAGATCTGCATTGGCTGCTCGTATGGGTTAACGTCTGTAATCTCCTCATACATATCGAAGAGGTTACCATAACGCTGCTTGATAGTCTCCTTACCAAGACGCTCGATAGCAGTCTTGAAATCGAGGAATACAGCCAAACCTGTCCCGTTAACACCGAAACCAGCGTCGCAACGCTCCTTAGCAGCGCGAGATGCAACGTCACGTGGTACAAGGTTACCGAACGCAGGGTAACGACGCTCCAAGTAGTAATCGCGGTCTGCCTCAGCGATATCAGATGGCTTCTTTGTACCCTTACGGATAGCCTCTACATCCTCCATCTTCTTAGGAACCCAGATACGACCATCGTTACGCAATGACTCAGACATCAAAGTTAGCTTAGACTGCTGAGTACCGTGTACTGGGATACAAGTTGGGTGAATCTGTGTGAAGCAAGGGTTAGCAAAACCTGCACCCTTACGGTAGCACTGGAATGCTGCAGAACCGTTAGATGCCATAGCGTTTGTAGAGAGGAAGAATACGTTACCGTAACCACCAGTAGCGATAACTACAGCGTGAGCACCGTGACGCTCAATCTCACCTGTAACAAGGTTACGAGCGATGATACCACAAGCCTCGCCATTCTCAACAACCACATCCAACATCTCGTGACGTGGGTATGACTTTACAGAGCCTGCTGCAATCTCCTTGTTCAATGCTGCGTAAGCACCAAGCAAGAGCTGCTGACCGGTCTGACCACGAGCATAGAATGTACGAGATACCTGAGCACCACCGAATGAACGGTTAGCCAACAAACCACCGTACTCACGAGCGAAAGGTACACCCTGAGCTACGCACTGGTCGATAATAAGGTTCGACACCTCAGCCAAACGGTAAACGTTAGCCTCACGTGCGCGGTAGTCACCACCCTTGATTGTATCGTAGAATAGACGATATACAGAGTCGTTATCGTTCTGATAGTTCTTAGCAGCGTTGATACCACCCTGTGCAGCGATAGAGTGCGCACGACGTGGAGAGTCAGAGATGCAGAAAATCTTTACATTGTAGCCAAGCTCACCAAGTGAAGCAGCTGCAGATGCACCGCCAAGACCTGTACCTACAACGATGATATCCAACTTACGCTTATTAGCAGGGCTCACCACCTTGATAGCAGCCTTATGATTGCTCCACTTCTGGGCCAACTCGCCAGCAGGAGTTTTCGCATCTAATTTATAAGCCATAATATATATTAGTTTTTATTGTTAGCAAATAATTTACATCAATTTTGAGAACAATGCCTCTACAATCCACTCCTCGTGATTAATGCAGCAAGCAATAGCTACGGCTGCGAAACCGAGGAAGATAAGAGTTGCAACGATGTTAGCAGCGCACTTCAAACGTGGATACCAAGTATCGTTTGCCCAACCTGCAGTCTGGAACATTGACCATACACCGTGTGTAAGGTGGAACCACAAAGCTGCAAACCAAATAAGGTAAAGAGCAACATTCCACCACTTAGAGAAGATTACACACATAAGCGCAGCACCATTGTGTGGATCGATAGGACCCTCCATACCATTGTAAGTAACCATAGCTGGATCAGCCTCGATAATCTCAACAAGCTGCATCTTAGCCCAGAAGTGTACAAGGTGTAGACCAAGACCAAGAACTACGATAATACCAAGAACAAGCATATTCTTAGATGCCCAAGATACACCCTTCTCCTTTACAGTAATAGCGTAACGCTGAGAACCACGAGCGCGGTAGTTGTTGATAGTAAGAATAAATGCGTAGATGAAGTGAATTGCAACACCTGCGGCAAGGATAACTGTTGCTGCAAGAGCATACCAGTTAGCACCAAGGAACTCACAAATCGCATTGTAACCTTCACGACTAAAAAGCATTGTGAGGTTCATTGACATATGGAAAAGGAGGAAGAGTACAAGGAAGCATCCAGTAATACTCATAACAAGCTTCTTTCCCACTGACGAATTAGTTAAAAAACAGCTCATAGTGTAAAAATTTTAGAAAATATTAAATAAGTAGTTTATCCTTGTTCAACAACCACAACCCCGCTTACAGCGCATAGTGGCAAACATTAGTGCAAAGATAAGAATTGTTTATATAATAACAATAGTAAATGATAATTTTTATGCTCGAATTATTGAGAAAAAGTAAATTTTTGGTACATTTGTAACGAATAATTATACCATCATGATGGATAAATCAGAAATTAGACGCGAAGTACGCCGAAGAATCAAGGAGCTAAGCCCAGAGCATCGAAGCCTCAGCGCAACAAAAATATTCACACAAATCGAGCAAACAAGCCCCTTCCAAGAGGCTGAGTGCATAGCCCTATTTGCCTCGATGAAGGATGAAGTATCGACAGAGTACGCCCTTAAGGCGTGGCTGGAGATGGGCAAACACATCGTAGTTCCCCGTGTCGAAGGCGATATTATGCGCTTTTATGACTACTCTCCCGACACTATGCAGGAGGGTGCATTTGGCATTATGGAGCCTACCTCCAACGATGAGGTTACGGCTGAAAAGATAGACCTTATCATAGTTCCTGCGCGAGCTTTCACGCATTGCGGAGAGCGTCTTGGTCGTGGCGGAGGTTTCTATGATAAGTATATGTCACTCAACGGCTTCCACGCCTACAAAATAGGCATTGCCTACGCCTGTCAAATCTTTGACACTCTACCCCACGCTCCTCACGATATTAAGGTCGATGAGGTGGTCTTTGCATAAAGTGAAAAGTAAAAAGTGAAAAGGGGCAGAAGCGGCAAAAAGGGGCAGAAAGGGTTTTACTAATTACTAATTACTAATTTCCCCTTAGGCCCCTCAGGCCTCTAAGGCCACTTTTGCCCTTTAGAACCCTTTATTTTCTCACGGGTAAAAAATAATACCCGCGCTACGGTTAACCATAGCACGGGCATCAAAGTAAAACTCGGTGTTACCTCTGACTAAAAGTTATAACCCTCAATACTATTTGCATACTCACTCCAACCTCTTGCACTCTTATACGCCTCTACCGACTCCATAGGTACATAAATCTTAAGATCTGAGGCATTGTCATAAAATGCAAACCAATAGCCGCCATATAATAATGCTACTGGCGGTGTTGTAGCCTTGCAATATACACTTGTAAGGCTGAAGCAATTGCAGAATGCCTCCCATCCAATCGTAGTTACGCTATCAGGAATAGTTACACTTGTAAGGCTACTACAATTGTAGAATACCGCATATCCAATCGTAGTTACGCTATCAGGAATAGTTACACTTGTAAGGCTAGTGCAATCATAGAATACTCTCTCTTCAATCGTAGTTACGCTATCAGGAATAGTTACACTTTTAAGGCTTAAGCAACTATTAAATGCAGCATCTCCAATCGTAGTTACGCTATCAGGAATAGTTACACTTTTAAGGCTTATGCAAGCACGGAATGTCTCCTCTCTAATCGAAGTTACGCTATCAGGAATAGTTACACTTGTAAGGCTTCTGCAATCATAGAATGCTCTCTCTCCAATCGTAGTTACGCTATTAGGAATAGTTACACTTGTAAGGCTACTGCAACCTTCGAATGCACTATATCCAATCGAAGTTACACTATCAGGAATAGTGTATTCTGTTAGTCCTGCAGGAGCAAATGAATTTAGAACTCCATCAATAATCAAACATCTACCATCCTCTGATGCAAACTTTCCCTTAAACTCTTGGAGACTACTGCAATATACGCATACAGCCTCTCCAATCGTAGTTACGCTATCAGGAATAGTTACACTTGTAAGGCTGTCGCAAAATCCGAATACACCACCTCCAATCTCAGTTACGCTATCAGGAATAGTTATACTTGTAAGGCTTCTGCAATAATAGAATGCAGCAACTCCAATCGTAGTTACGCTATCAGGAATAGTTACACTTGTAAGTCTGTTGCAATTACAGAATGCCTCCCATCCAATCGTAGTTACGCTATCAGGAATAGTTACACTTGTAAGGCTTACGCAATTCCAGAATGCAGAATTTCCAATCGTAGTTATAGGGGCATTAAACTCTATTACACCAACACCATCTTTATATGTATTAGATATTATAGTAGCACCAAATGCTGAACTATCATTAGGTTGTACTATCTCACCATTGCTTGATGTATAATATATAACATTATTTGACTTTTGCGAAACAACAAACTTTATCTGCTTATCGGCACAGCAGAACCAGAAGGTAGCCTCTCTATCGGCATCGGCTACATCAGCAGAGAAGGTAACTTTCTGACCATCCTCATTAGCATCACCGCCCTTTACTGATGGTGTACACCAATCGCTTGTACCCGAAATCTCCCACTTATAGTTGCTATATACGATAACATCTACGCTTCCGCCATCCGAAGAAATGGTAACGCTCTCCTTATCAAGACTGAAGAAGATATTTTCAGGGATATTATCCTCGCTACCTCCCTCATTCTCATTAGGCTGCTCTGTTTTGTTGTCGTTGCTATTATCGACCTCATCCGTGGAGCATCCTGTGGCAACCATACCCAAAAGAGCAAGTAGTAAAAATAGTTTTTTCATAGTAATTTGTATTTAGTTAATAATACGAGAATAAACTTACACTTTCCGCGTAAATATTATATTGCCACAAATGTACAAAAAAGTATTTAGATTACATCTCTTTAGAGGGTATATTTTGATGTAACAAAATTGTAGAAGGAGTGTCATTATGACACCAAAGGCAGAAAAATATCCTAATTTCACAAAACAGACAATAGACAACAAAAGATTTTAGCAATGTTTCCATCGAAAAATATATCGGGTTACAAAATAATTTGTATATTTGCGCGATATATATATGTATATGTTTGTAACAAAGAGAATAACAACTATCATAGCTATGCTCGCCATAGCACTGCTATCGCTATCGTGTAGTAACGATACCGATACCACACTCACATCGCAGCAGAAGGCGATTGAGAACTACCTTAAAGGCTCACATAGACCACCTCTTATCGAGGAGATCGATATCCCTGAGTCGATGGATGAGCAGCCTCAGTTCTACACCCACTGGGCGTTGAACGTATTTCGCTATATTGCTACATACTACGATGAGGGCAGAGAGCAGAAGCCTATCATCGAGCGAGGTACAACATTCGATATCAGATACACAGCATATACCTTCAAGAGTGGCGCACCTACCATCGACGATATGTTCGCCACTAACGACCAAGCCAAGATAGATGAACTATATCGTGGCTACGACGACGAGAATGTATGGTCTACCGAGCCTATGCGTATAACACTTGGCAAGCAAGACCTTGTAAGTGGCTTAGAGAAGGCATTAGAGGGTTGTCGTGAGGGCGATAAGATTGAGGTTTACCTAACATTCGATGCTGCATACGGCAAGGATTATGTGGGTATGGTGCCAAGTAAAACCTCGGTGATGTGGGAGATTGAGATATTAGACGTTATAGAGTAGAGAGTATGAGTTTTAAGCGCATCGCAGGTGCTATCCTGCTACTTATGATTACAATAACAGCGTGCGTAAAAGAGCGCGCTGTATCATATAACGATATTGAGCAACGCTCATTAAAAGCGTGGATAGAGCTACATGAGCCAGACCTCGCAAAGAACTATCAGACAGAGGGCGGCTACTATGTTAAGGTACTCGACTATGGCTGTCAGGACTCCGTAGCTATAACTGGCAAGGATGTATGGGTATGGTTCGACCTTACAGCACGCGACCTTCAGGGCAATGTATGCGAGACACGAAGTGCAGCTCTTGCCGAGCAGTTGGCAACATATAACGACCACGCACACTACGTTCCAGCTATACGCTATAGCGGCAAGACAGGTCACACCCTTATGGAGGGTACATATTTAGCTACGTTCAACGAGCTTGATATCGACGGCCAGAAGGTCGAGGTACGCTATGGCACAAAGCTCCGCCTCTACCTACCATCCTCAGTAACAGTCACCACCGTAGCCACTGCAGATGGCGGTTACGAGGGTCAGTTCGAGGCTGACGATTCGCGACCAATGATTGTAGACCTCACAATATATGGTCACGTTACGGATCCTATGGCGTATGAGAGTAGCCGTGTAGCTGGCTTCGCGGAGGGCAATGGTGGTCTCTGCACCGAGCATAAGGCAGTAGTCGAGGATAGCCAGACAAAGAGCCTATCACGCAGATACACCACTCGCACCGATAACAACGAGAGCGACCCTAAGGCAGAGGCGCGTGTTATGGAGTTCTACGATGGTCAGTGGCATCAGCCTGTAGACACCATCAGCAACCTCTTGGTGAAGTATCTCTACTCACCTGCAGATCCTAACCTTAACTTCGATGTTATGGACACAGAGACTCTTAAGTATCCAGGCGAGGATAGATACAACACAGGCAAATTGTATGGCAACAATGGTCTTGCCAACATAGATGCACGCGTAAACGAGGCTATTATTAAGCGTTTTGGCAAGGGCATCACCACAAACGAGGAGATACTCGATGCCGACTCGCTAAAGGTTACAAGCGAGGCTAAGGTGTGGTATATCGGTCGCTTCTTGGATGGCTTTATCTTCGATACTAATATCGACGAGGTGAAGGAGATTGTCTACGGTAAGGCAGATAGCGAGGGCGAGGCTATCAAATTTAAGACCTCAAACCCATTGGATAATAGCTATATCTTGGCTTGGAACTACTCACTACCAACACTGCGCTACAACCAGTGGGCAGTGATTCTAACCACATCGAGCTACGCCTATGGTGTATCAGGCAAGGTTGGCTCGCATACAACACATACAACATATAGCGACAACTACTATAACTATGTGAATATGAATAATATGTACTATAGCAACTACGGCTATGGTTACGGTGGCTACGGCTATGGCGGTTATGGTGGCTACGGCAATATGTATAATAATGGATACTACGGTTATGACCCATACTACTATGGTAATAACTTCACGTTGACCGAGGATGATGTCATCACTACATCAACCACCACTACCGAGATTCCAGCCTACGCACCAATGATATTCCAAGTCTTTATCGAGAAGTAAAAACCGGTTGTGATAAATAGAATGGTCCTGAGATTTTGGTCTCGGGACCGTTTTGTTTAATTAACATTAAAAGGCGTTGCCTTTTTAGATGAGGACAGCAGAGAGAACAGGGAGAACAGGGACAGCAGAGAAATTTATTATCATTCTGATGATACTCTGTTTCGCTGTGGTCTCTTTCGTCTCTGTGGTCTCTGTGGCCTCAAAAAAAACCATCCCAAGCACCACAACCGAATTTCTTGTCAGAAGGGGTCAGATGTGGCCTCGATAAAGAGAAAGAGCGGATGGGACATACTAAGCGTATTTCCCATTCGCTCTTTGGATTGAGAGGTCGCAGATGACCCCTTATCACAAGAAATTCACAAGAAATTCACAAGAAATTAAAATAGGTAGCCGGTATTAATGTAGAACGCTCCATCACCATCCTGACCCTTGATAAATGGATCACTGCTGAACTTACTGATAGGCAGACCGTACTCGAAGGCTACGATAAAGTTTTGGTTCATAATAAAGCGTAGACCTGCACCTACAGTAATATGTGGGCGGTCAGAGTCGAGACCCTGAGCTATATAGGCATCGTACTCGGCACGGTGCTGCTCGTCACCACGGAACGTCATATCGAAGTTGCGAGTAACCATTGTACCATCACTAAAGGCGCTAAGACCGAATGAGATATTCTGGTTAAAGAGGGCAAAATTAACAAAACGCCAACGTAGCTCAATATTATATGAGGCTACATCGAGACCCTGTACACGGTTACGCATCAGACCTCGGATTGTGCGGTAGCCACCCATACCATCACGGTCGTAGTTCTGACCCATAACGGTAATATATGGGAGGACGTAGTATGGCGCATCCTCGCCAAATGTACCCTCATAGTTTAGGCGATATGCCAATGTAAGAATATCGTTGTCTACGATAGGGAGATAATGACGGAAGGTTGCCGAATAGCGGTAGTAAGGGATTGATGTACCCAACCACTTTGGAGCGAGTGTTGTGTGTGCCTCAGCCCAGATACCACGCGATGGAGCACCCTCCTTATCGCGAGTGTCGTACAAAAGACCGAGACGCAAGGTGCTATTAAGACCTCCCCAAGCCTCCTCCTCGGAGATAATACCCCACTTGCGATACTGGTCAAAGAGGTTCTCCTTATCCGCTGGGAACATCTTATGCTCCTCCTTGCCCTTGTTAATCTTATCGAGGTTTAGAGCCTTGCCATCGTAGCCGTGCTTAAAGTAGCTAAGGTGGTAGCCAGCCTCCCAGAAGAGCTTATTATTCCAGATATTACCCGTAAAGTCGGTCTTAAATAGAACCGCCATACGATTCATACGATACATAGGAGTGTAGATGTATGCGCTCTGATTGCTCTTATCGTTACCAAGTGCCACCTGCTCATAGTCGTAGTGCGCCATATAACCGTTGAAGCCGTAGAAGTCCATCGCCTTATCGTTCGTAAGGGTGAAGTTCGACGACCAGCGCACACCCGGTATGAGGGTCTTGTTGTCGTACGAGATTACGAAAAGTTGAGAGCCCTTAGTAAAGAACGAGGCCTCGAAGTACCACTGCGAGTATGGGTTAGGATATGTGCCGCCATCACCGAAGTCGTAGATATTGAGCAACGCTCCGAGCTGGAGGCCCTTATCGGCATCGAACGCCACTGCTGGTAGCGGTCCATAGTTAAGACCCGTCTTAATAATCTCCTTCGAATTTGGAGTCTCCGTATTAGAAATATCATCGCTCTGCTGAGCAGAGGCACTAACCGCCATTAACGAGGCGCATAGTAGTGCAAAAAGGCCTCTTCGTACCATAGTTTTGGGTTTATTTGAACATTATCTTTCTAATCTCTCTATACTTAGCACGTAGCTCTTGATTACGCCAAAGCTTAACATCTGAAATCATAATACGGAGTAGGCGATAGACCTCGTGAACCACGATAGGAGCAGGCATAAGTGCCACAAGAGCCAGCAACGCCCACGCCCAAGGCAGACAGATAAAGGCTGGAATTGCATATATAATAAGCAATAATGGCCACACCACAAGGTTTATAACATAGCGTACCGAGTTGCGGAATGCCTGATCCTTGAACATCTTGAATATCAGATTGCAAGCAAGAAATATTGGCGATGTGAAGAGTGCTGCCACAAGTGTATATGGCAGGGTAACCAACATAAATATCACCTTCAAAATACGCGATAGAAGCGGATACTTCACAGATACCGACTTAAGGCTTATCTGGTTGGCTTTACGAATCTCAGAGGCCTCGTTGCCCAATTTTATAAGTTGCGATGCAAGGTCAGGGTTAACCCTCTTAAGATAGGCCAGATGCTTCACGGTCATATTATTCGCTGCAAAGTGAGCATCAATACCTCGCAACTTGCCATACTCCTCATCGTTTCTAAGGTGGTGAACCTGCTTCTTAACCACCGCAGCACAAATCTCGTATGTGGCGTCGTAATCCTCATCGTTAGGGATGTAGAAGATAGACTCCTGCATACGCTTCTGGAGGCAGTCACGCATATGGTTCATCTGCTCCTGTGTGGTATATTCGCCGTGCTCAGCGATAAACTCACCGATGTTGATTGGGTTACCAATCTGCACACGTGCCGAAGAGCGGAAACGGAAGAAACTACCATAGCGCACACCTACAGGAACGATATAGAGAGGCATATCAGGCATCAAGGCGTGAGCCTGGAGAGCTATGCGGAAGATACCCTTAGCCAATGGCAGGGTTGAATATTTTGTCTGATGAGTACCCTCTGGGAAGATACAGAATGGCACCTTATCGCGCAACACCTCGACAGCCTTTTCGATGGTCTCGTTGTTCTTCTTCACCTCGTCGAAGCCGTCACGCATACGCATAATAGGCATAATCTTACAGAAGGTGAAGAACTTAGCAAGTTTCTTATTCTTAAATAGGTCGGCACGCGCCACAAAGACCTTTGGTCGACTATCCATAGCCAATATCACCAAGGCATCCATCAAAGCACCTGTATGGTTAGGTGCAAAGATCACAGCGCCATCCTTGGGAATACGCTCCTTACCTACATATTTAATATTTCGGTAGGATACTTTGAGCGTAAAATCGACATACTTGCGTAGCAGATTATACGTGATATTATTATCTTGAATTCTCTTCTTGTTAGCCATAAATAAAACACTAAACTCTTACCTTCGCCATCAGCTTTACTACTCGCTCAATGGCTTACGACGGAAGATTGTAGCTATAGACAAACCTGAGATGATATGCCATACGCCCCACAAAGCCACAATCACAATCATACCACCGTTGTTATGCCAGATAGTTGGATCAAAGATCTTCTCGTTTAGCAACAACGCCAAGCCAAGACCTGAGTTCTGGATACCCACCTCGATGGTAATAGAGCGACGATCTATGCGTGGGAGCTTCATCGCAGTAGCGCCAAAGTAACCCGTAGACAAGGCCGAAGCGTTGTGCAATATTACAATCACCAATGCTACAAGCAAGCAGATATAGACCTCATTACGGCTTGGGAAGCCTGAGAGCACCTGCGACACTGAGACCACAACCATACCTATAAAGAGCAAGATTGACAATATCTGTGCAGGCTTAGCCATACGCTGCGCCACCTTTGGCCAATAACGCGATACGATAACACCCAACACAATAGGCACACCCAAGATTAGGACAATCTGCGATAGCATATCCATAAATGGAATCTCAAGGTCTGGAATATTGTGTTTGGCCTCTGCAAAACGACAATAGAGCGTACCCCAGAGCCAAAAGTTGAATGGGGTAATAAGCGTTGCAAAGAGTGTGGTGATAGCCGTCATAAAGACCGATAGCTCGGCATTACCCTTAGATAACGCTGAGATGAAGTTCGAGATATTACCACCTGGACAGCTCGCCACAAGAATCATACCGATAGCAACCATCGGTGTGATGAATGGGTTAAGGATGATAACAAGCAAACAGGTGACTGCAGGGAGCGCCACCCACTGCAAAAAGAGGCCTGTAAGCACAGACTTAGGGTTGCGCACAATATCCTTAAAAGTGTCGAGTTTAATACCCAATGCCACACCGAACATAACAAAGGCAAGGATTATATTCACAAGTGTCATTGAGCCTTGAGTTAGATTGACGTTGAGTCCGTCCAAAAATGCTAAATGCTCCTTCATAGGTAAAATTTATTGAGGCCGAAGCCGTAGTAGTTAAAAATTGTTTCATCCGTCAAATGAGCCAAATTTTGGATATTTTTCCAAGATATGAACCCTTTCGAACATAAAAATAACATACAAATATACCATTTTTTTAGGGGAAATGCGCACAATCTCCCAGTTTTTATAATCAAAACCGCAATAAATAGGTATATATACTTACTACTATATGGCGATTTATCATCAATTTTGTGGAACAAAAAGATATATTCTACAAATAACACACGCCAGCAAATATGGTTATTCTCAACAGTACTCTCATAGCACTTATCTTCGTGCTTGCACCAGCCTTGGTGTTGCGCCTATGTCGCAAGTTCCCACTATTGGATAAGGTTGGACCAATTATGATACTCTACGCACTCGGCATCCTACTCGGAAACACCTCTTGGAAGCCTGCCGAGATGGCGCTAATGCAGGAGGTGGCAACCAGCGCATCTATAGCCTTAGCCCTGCCGATGATGCTCTTTGGATGTCGCTTCACGCGCAACGAGATAGGCCAACAACTTAAGGTGTGCCTCAGTGGCTTCCTATCGGTATTTATAGCCGTTGTAGTTGGCTATATAGTCTACGGTCATTTAATAGATGAGGGTGCAGAGATTGGAGGTATTATGTCGGGAATGTACACCGGAGGTATGGTCAATGCCGCAGCACTGCAAAATATCTTCAATGTAAACGAGACCTCATACACCATTATGTGCTCCTACGATGTGGTCATCTCGTTTCTCTATCTTGTATTCCTCGTATCTGTAGGCTACAAGTTCTTCCGCTGGCTATATCGTGAGAAGCAGAACACATCCCTTAGCGAGGCGGAGCGCAAGGAGTTAGAGAGAAATATCGCAGAGCAGAAGCGCAACCCCTACGCAGGTCTATGGAGCAAGGAGGGTATAAGGGAGATTGCCAAAACCGCAGGCTTCGCTATCGTGGTTGTTGGACTCTCGGCACTTGCCACA
Organism: Alistipes sp.; assembly: GCA_045656185.1. Lineage (GTDB taxonomy): Bacteria > Bacteroidota > Bacteroidia > Bacteroidales > Rikenellaceae > Alistipes. Next base: position 13,561 of record JAZOQR010000018.1, read on the forward strand.
CTACCCTTCGCCTCGGAGTGGTTCGACTTGGTATTCTTCCTCTCGATTAGCACTCTCGGCATCCTATTCTCATTCCTAAAGCCAGTGAAGAGGTTAGAGCGTAGCTTCGACCTTGGTATGTACCTTATATATATATTTAGCATCGCGATGGCTTCGATGGCAGACTTCTCCAAGCTCCAGATTGCAGATGGTCTCAACCAGATAGGCTTCCTCGTGATTGCCGTCTTTGGCTCGCTGATACTACACGCTATCCTCTGTCGCCTTATGCGCATCAAGGCAGATGCTATGGTGGCATCATCCGTAGCCTTTATTAACTCGCCCCCATTCGTACCGATGATGGCTATGGCGATGAAGAACAAGAGTGTGCTTATCGTAGGTCTTGGTGCAGGTATCATTGGCTACGCTGCGGGTAACTACTTCGGTGTTGTGATGGCAAAATTGCTCAGCCTATTGTAATATTCTGAGAATTATGCTATATTTGCCATAGAAACTAAAACTCAACTTATATGAAAAAGGGACTATTACTACTTTTGGTATCACTATTTGCACTATCGGCAGTATATGCAGGTGACACCGATATTCTTCGCAGAAAGTACTCGCAGGTGAGCATCGGTAGCAACACCATCAAGCACGGCGACTGGGGAAAGCTAAAGAGCGATATCGCGCTAAACTACACCAATGGTCGCACCTTCTACCTCCACGAGGATGAGGTTGCAGGTATGATACGCTTCGGTATCGACGGCACGTGGACCGACTTCACCTACGCACGATACACGCGCACACTCCCTGTGGAGGGTAAGAATAAGAACTACAAATTCAACCAGTTCGACTACGCCTTGGGTGTAGGTCCATCTGTACATATCAACCCTATCGACGATGTATATGTGCATACCTACTTCAGATATGCCCCTGCCTACTCACTTCTTGCAGGCGACAAGCAGGTCTATGGCAACTACGCCACATACTTCGTCACTGGTCTTTCGGTGTCGTACAACTTTATAGCTTTGGGTTTTGAGGGACGCTTTGGTAACTGCGACTACGACAACCTTATCTCGGCAAAGCGCATAGAGCAGCTAAAGCCTAATCCAGATAATGTTCTTAACCAGAGAGTTAAGCATCGTGGCTGGAGATTTTATGTATCGTTTATGTTTTAACGAAAAGACACATCGCAAAGATGTGTCTTTTTGTTTAAGTGAAAACTGAAAACTGAACTTTGCGATTAAGGAGAGAGCAGGGAGAGCAGGGAGAGCAGAGAGAACAGAGAGAACAGAGAGAACAGGGAGAATTTAGAGACAGCAGGGAGAACAGAGAGAACAGAGAGATTTCTGTGATACCCGACCTCGTTGTCGTCTCTCTCTTCTCTCTCTTCCCTCTCTTCTCTCTCTTCTCTTTTTCTCTTTTTCTCAAAAAGGCTGTTGCCTTTTATATCTCGTGCGACAACGGTGCTGGCACTGCATCGCGCATATCGAAGTCGCCCCAGCGCTCCGCAACATAGTCCAACGTAGCGTTTATCTCCTCCACATCGAACGAGGTGACGAGCTTTAGGCGGGTCTGCTTAAAGTCTGGCAAACCCTTGAAGTAGTTGGTAAGGTGGCGACGCATCTCCAAGACACCTACCCTATCACCCTTTATCTCTAAGGACTTCTGCAAGTGTTCCTTAGCTATAGCAACACGCTCAACAACAGATGGTTGCGGTAGTAGTTCACCTGTTTCGAGGTAGTGCTTACACTCCCTAAATATCCACGGTCTGCCGTATGTTGCACGGCCTATCATCACACCGTCGACACCATACCTATCGAACATCTCTTTGCACTTTACTGCCGAGTCCACATCGCCATTACCGATGATGGGGATTGTTATGCGTGGGTCGTTCTTAATCTTGCCTATAAGTGTCCAGTCGGCCTCGCCACGATACATCTGTGCGCGTGTGCGTCCGTGGATGGTGAGGGCGGCGATACCTACATCCTGAAGGCGTAGGGCTATCTCCTCGATATTCTTCATCTCGTCGCTCCAGCCGAGGCGTGTCTTAACGGTAACGGGCTTATTCACCGCCTTGACTATCTGGCGTGTCATCTCCACCATAAGGTCGGGGTCTCGCATCATACCTGAGCCAGCACCGCGCCCTGCAATCTTCTTCACGGGGCATCCGAAGTTGATATCTATAATATCGGGGTTAGCACTCTCGGCAATACGCGCCGCCTCGACCATAGGCTCTATAAGGTGGCCATATATCTGAATACCCACAGGGCGCTCATAGTCAGCGATATTGAGCTTCGCGCGCGACTTCCAGGCATCGCGTATAAGACCATCCGAGGAGATAAACTCGGTATATACCACATCCGCCCCGAACTTCTTACACATATAGCGAAACGAGGGGTCTGTGACATCCTCCATCGGCGCGAGAAACAACGGCTGTGCGCCCAATTCTATATCGGCAATCTTCATAGTGTCATAAATTTTGCACAAAGATAGATTAAAAACTGAAAACTGAAAACGGAAAAGTGAAAAGTGTGGTGCGCTTCGCGCGAGAGGTTGATTATTTAGAGAGAACAGGGAGAACAGAGAGAATTTAGAGAGAACAGGGAGAACAGAGAGAACAGAGAGAACAGAGAGAACAGGGAGAACAGGGAGAGCAGGGAGAACAGGGAGAATTTAGAGACAGCAGGGAGAACAGAGAGAACAGAGAGAGCAGAGAGAACAGAGAGAGCAGGGAGAATAGAGAGAATTTTTGATACTATGTTTCGTTGTCCTCTCTTTCCTCTCTTTCCTCTCTTTCCTCTCTTTCCTCTCTTTCCTCTCTTTCCTCTCTTTCCTCTCTTTCCTCTCTTTCCTCTCTTTCGTCTCT
>JAZOQR010000019.1:0-6462 GCA_045656185.1 Alistipes sp.
CCGCGTCGAGCAGAAGACCGACTATGAAAAGTTGAATTTGGAGATTACTACCGACGGTTCGATTCATCCAAAAGAGGCCTTGAAAGAGGCTGCCAAGATTCTCATTCAGCACTTTATGCTCTTCTCAGACGAGAAGATCACAATCAATATGGACGACACCAGCGAGAATGATACTTTGGACGACGAGGCATTGCGTATGCGTCAGTTGTTGAAGACAAAGCTTTCAGACCAGGATTTGAGCGTTCGTGCTCTCAACTGCTTGAAGGCGGCTGATGTTGATACCGTAGGTGATTTGGTTAAGCTTAACCGTAACGACCTCTTGAAGTTCCGTAACTTCGGTAAGAAGTCGCTCACAGAGCTGGACGAGTTGCTTGCATCATTGAATCTTAAGTTCGGAATGGACGTATCACTCTACAAACTTGATAAAGACTAATTATGAGACACAATAAGAATTTTAATCACCTTGGCAGACAGGCGGGTCACCGCAAGGCAATGTTGTCAAACATGGCTTCATCGCTTATTCTGCACAAGCGTATCGAGACTACAGTTGCTAAGGCTAAGGCCGTACAGAAGTTCATCGAGCCTTTGGTAACTAAGTCTAAGGAGGACACTACTCACTCACGTCGTGTAGTATTCTCATACCTCAAGCAGAAAGAGGCTGTAACAGAGTTGTTCCGCACAATCGCTCCAAAGATTGCTGAGCGCCCAGGTGGTTACACTCGTATCCTCAAGACTGGCTTCCGTTTGGGCGATGCTGCTGATATGTGTATCATCGAGTTCGTTGACTTCAACGAGGCATACACATTCGGTAAGCTCCCAGTAGCAACTGAGGAGGCTAAGCCTAAGACTCGTCGTTCACGCAAGAAGAGCGCAGACTCAGTAGAGGACGCAACTGTTGTAGCAGAGAAGAAGGCTAAGGCTCCTAAGGCGCCAAAGGCTACTGCTGTGAAGGCAGCTCCTGTTGCTAAGAAGACAAACGTAGGTAAGAAGATGTAATTTGCAGCGTTCTTTAGAGCGCAGTGAAATATATCACCGAAGGCCCGTTCCATTTGGAGCGGGCTTTTTTTATGTGATAGAGTAGGGTAAAGTTGAGTAGAGTAGAGTAGGATTGAGAGCTAGTGGATAAATAGCTACAAATCGTTTTTCGGCCGTTATACGCCACAAAAAAAGAGGTGCCCAATTGGACACCTCCTTGTTTGTCAGAAGTTGTATAACAAGAGCTATTTTTAGGCTCTCGATGCTCGAGAAACCGCAGCATACTTGACGTATGTGAGGATTTCGAGGGCGAGAGAAACGCCAAAAGAGCCTTGTTAGACGCCTTATATATTAATCCTCGTCTGTATCTGTGTAAGCCTTCAACAACTTATCCTGTACATCTGATGGAACCTGCTCATACGATGCAAACTGCATTGTGTAAGTCGCAGCACCCGATGTGAGTGATGAGAGTGAAGTAGAGTAGCGATACAACTCTGCCAATGGCACGCGTGCGTTCAAACGGTCGAAGCCCTTATCTGACTCCATACCCATAATCATTGCACGGCGGTTCTGCAAGTCGCTCATCACAGCACCCATATAGTCGCTTGGAGTAAGTACCTCCACGTTGTAGATAGGCTCCATAATCTTTGGACCTGCGTTACGGAATGCCTCCTTGAATGCGTTACGAGCTGCGAGCTTGAACGAGATCTCATTTGAATCTACTGGGTGCATCTTACCATCGTAGATAATCACGCGGATATCGCGAGCGTAAGAACCTGTAAGTGGACCCTCATCCATCTTCTCCATGATACCCTTCAAGATAGCAGGCATGAAGCGTGCGTCGATAGCACCACCAACAATAGAGTTGTAGAACTGCAACTTACCACCCCAATCGAGGTCATACTCCTCCTTACCCTTGATATTAACGGTAATCTCCTTACCATTAACCTTATACTTAGTAGGCTCTGGCATACCCTCGTAGTAAGGCTCAACAACCATGTGTACCTCACCAAACTGACCAGCACCACCAGACTGCTTCTTGTGACGGTAGTCTGCCTGAGCAACCTTTGTGATAGTCTCACGATATGGGATCTTTGGAGCGAAGTACTCAATCTCGAGCTTGTTATCGTTAGCCAAGCGGCTCTTCACGATATTGAGGTGGTGCTCACCCTGACCTTGGATAATAGTCTGCTTCAACTCCTTAGAGTACTCAACCAAGATAGTTGGATCCTCATACTTGATGTCATTGAGCAACTTGCCGAGCTTCTCCTCGTCGCCCTGCTCCTTAGCCTTAACAGCTGCGCGGTAGCGTGGCTCTGGGAATACGATAGGAGCAACGCGTACGTGCTCACCTGCAGCCAAAGTATCGTTTGTGCGTGTACCCTTCAACTTAACTGTGCAACCGATGTCACCTGCTGAGAGCTCAGTAACCTTGATACGGTTCTTACCTGCCACAGCGAAAAGCTGAGAGATCTTCTCCTTGTTACCTGTGCGGCTGTTGATAAGCTCCATACCCTCTGTGAGCTTACCACGTACAACGCGGAAGTAAGTGATCTCACCGATGTGCTGCTCGATCTGGCTCTTGAAGATGAATGCCACTGCTGGCTGAGTCTCATCTGCTGCCAAATCCTCACCCTCGATAGTGGTGAACTTAGGAGCTGTAGTAGGAGTAGTTGGGCCTGGGGCAACGTTGATGATGAACTCCATCAAACGCTTTGTACCGATGTCGCGCTTGCCGCTGGCGCAGAAGATAGGCATAACCTCGCGGTTAGCAACACCCAACTTCAAACCTGAACGGATATCGTCCTGAGTAAGAGCGCCCTTCTCGAAGTAGAGCTCCATAAGTGCGTCATCATAAACGGCAGCAGCCTCTGAAAGCTCCTGGTTGAGTGCCAAAGCATACTCCATCTGATCCTCTGGGATATCCAACTCCTCGCGAGTACCATTCTCGTCGGTGAAGCGGTACATCTTCATCATAAGCACGTCGATGAATGATGTGAAGCCAGCGCCCTGCTCAACAGGATATTGTACGACGATAGGCTTTACTGACGATGCAGCGCGGATACCCTCCACTGCAGCCTCGAAGTTAGCCTTGTCGCCATCGAGCTGGTTGATAACACCAATGAGTGGCTTGTTCAAAATGCGAGCGTAGCGAGACTGAATCTCAGCACCTACCTCCCAACCATTCTGAGCGTTGATAACCATAATACCAACATCACCCACCTTGAAGGCAGAGAAGAGATTACCGCAGAAGTCGTCAGAACCTGGGCAATCGATGATGTTGAGCTTGCGGCCCATAAACTCTGTGAAGAGTGTTGTAGAGTAGATCGAACGCTTGTACTCGTGCTCGATGTCTGTATTGTCTGAGATAGTGTTGTTATTTTCAATACTACCCCTGCGGTCGATTACCTTACCCTCGTAAGCCATCGCCTCGGCAAGGGTAGTTTTACCCGAGCCTGGGGCACCAATAAGAACTATGTTCTTAATCTCCTTAGCTGAATAATTTTTCATATCTTAGTAGTTTTATAGGTTTATACGTATTCGCTTTTCGTATCAGCGTTCGAAATTTAAAGTTACGAATTTTTTTCGTATCTGCAATATCAAATGATGAAAATTTGCAATTTTTATACAAAATCTAAAAAAGTAAGATTTTTTACTTATGTTTTTTAGCAATACCTCTCCCTGTGTTGTCAGCATAAATAATTTTTACTATCTTTGTATTGCCGAATTGTCGGCAGACATATTTTTAGTGAAAGTGTTTTCGCGCTGTCCTTACAAGAAAATGTGGAAGTTTTCAGAACAAAAGGGCTATGACAACACTCGCTGCTTGTTTAGATTTATGTGGAAGGCGCAGTTCTTGCGTCTGTACCTCATATCTATTCAGGTGTGGGGTATTGCATCGTTTATTTTTGTTCGGGCCTTTTCCACAGCCTTCTTGTAGATAAACGAAATGGTCTCCACACTTTTCTGTTTTTATAAATCTCTTGAAGGAGCCCCAGGAGCAAATATTTTATCTATTTATGATTAAAGAGGAGTATATCGCGCCTACAATTGAGGTGATCGATATAGTCTTGGAAAAAGGTTTCGCTACCTCCACGTCTGATTTCGAAGACTGGGGAAATTTCTAATCATTAACACTATTAATCCTTAAAAGTTATGAGAAAATTATCAATCCTTGTAGCTGCATCGGCTATGCTCTTTGCGGCTTGCTCCAAAGAAGATTCAACAATTCAGAATCTCGCAGATGGAAAATTCTATGCCTCTTCGGCTGTTTCACGTACAACTATGGGCGACAATGGCACAAGTGTACATTGGGTAGATGGCGATTTGGTTACTATCTTCAACAAAACAACAGATAATCTTCAGTATAAGGCAACTTCAGTAAATGAAACAACAGCTGAGTTGGTTTATGCTGGCGGTGTACGGGGAGCAGCTACAATGTCGGACAACTATGCGTTGTATCCTTACGATGCTAATGCGACATTGAACGATGGTGTTATTTCAACTTCAATTCCTGCAGCTCAGACATTCGTGGCAGGTGAAAACTTGCACCACTCTATTATGGTTGCTAAGTCTTCATCTAACTCATTCTCTTTTGCAAACGCTACAGCTTTGTTGCGTTTCGATGTTAAGAGCGTTATTGGTGGTGCTACAATCAAGTCAATCGCTATCCAGTCTGAGGCAAATGGTTTGGCTGGTGATGTAACTATCGACCTTAATGCTGAGAAACCAGTTGCAGTTGTTGCAAATGGTGCTGCTAAGGAGATTGAACTCGATTGTGGTGGTGCTGCATTGTCTACATCTGAGTACACAAGCTTCTACGCAGTATTGCCAGCAACTGAGTTTACTGCTGGTGATTTGAAGATTGTGTACACAGTAAACGTTGACGGTGCCGATGTTAATATTGAGTACCCAGTTCAGAGCGCAATGTCGCTTGGCGCAGGTGCGATGAAGTGGACACAGTATACAATTGTTCCTGAGTCATTCAACGGCACAACATCTGATATGGCAACTGCTATTAGCGAGTTGAAGTCTGTATTTGAGAATGGCGGTGAGTACACACTTGATGTTAACGTTGTGTTGCCAGAGACATTGGTGGTTAATGGTGATGTTACATTGAATCTGAATGGTAAGACTCTTACTAATGCAGTTGATAACACAGCAACAGATGTTATTATCGTTAACGAGGGTGCAACTCTTACAATCAACGGAGACGGTCTTGTAGAGGCTGTTTCTGGTAATGATGGTTATGTGGTAATCGCTAAGGGTGATTTGGTTATCAATGGAGGAACATTTAAGTCAGGTCTTGATGCTGATGGCTATCAGAATGCTGTGATTTATGCACGCCACAATGATGCCCATATTACAATCAATGGTGGTGAGTTCCGTTGTGCAGATGCTGACCCTTCATTAGCGGCAAATTTCCGTGACTATCGTTATACAATCAATAAGTGGGGTTCTGCATTGAATTCTACTATTGAAATTAAGGGTGGTCGTTTCTATCGTTTTAATCCGGAGCTTAATGCGGCAGATGGTATGCCAACTGACTATATGGCTGCCGGTTATAAGGCATATTCTGTTGATGCAGATTGGTATTCTGTAGTAGCTCCAACTGAGGTAGCTAGCGAAGATGCTTTGGTTGCTGCAATAGCTGCTGGTGAGAATGTGATTTTAACTAGTGATGTTACTCTGACTAATTGTATTGACATTAAAAATGAGGTAACAGTTGTGCTCAACGGTAAGAAGATAACCCACCCTGCGTCAAGTTCAGCTACATACAAAGATGTGTTTGAGGTATTGGGAAGCGGAAAACTTACTGTTGAAGGAGATGGTGAAATTATTGCAGAAGATGGATATAGCGTTTATGCGGGAGGTAATTCTACTGCTGTTCTAAATGGTGGTTATTATTTCTCTCCAGTGTCAGCTGTGTATGTTCAATCGAACGCAAGTGTAACCATTAATGGTGGTGAATATAAAGTTGAAGGTTCTGGTAATCCAGATGGTGATTATGGCCAGAAGTATACTCTCAATTTGAGAGATAAAGCTACAGATGAGTCTGAGATTGTAGTTAAGGGTGGTAAGTTTTACAAGTACAATCCTGCAGCAAGCGAGTCTGAACCAACTGTAGTAAGCTTCGTCGCTGCTGGTTATCAGTCAGTACAGAATGGTGATTATTGGGTTGTTAGCAAACAATAATAGAGGAAGGATTTGTTATTTTTAGTTGCTTAGGCAACAAAAAGGGGCTTCACTGTGGTGGAGCCCCTAATTTTTTTCTATTCTTGATATGTAATCAGCGAAGTTTTGTTTAACGAGATAATTATGTTAAATAAATCTTCGCTCTGAGATCTATTTATACACCTCGTTGCGTGGCCACTGAGTCGAGAGGTTGGCTGTGCCGAGTACCATAATCGCCATTGTGGCTGCTGCCTGATTCTGGTATTCGGGGATACTCTTGTCAAACGTGTCGCGCTCGGTGTGCCAAATTTC
>JAZOQR010000020.1:0-9171 GCA_045656185.1 Alistipes sp.
ATAATAATCTGTTACTATTATTAAATAAATCATTGACGGCTGATAATTCCAACCACCTAAGCCTCGTTTGCATCCCTCAATTGTTGCTTGCAAATTTATAAAGTATGCGGTAGTCGATTTTATAAGCAAATATAAATATTAATTCTATAATATTCAAATCGGCTTTATGTCACTTTGGGATTGGCTGCTTGCAGCATGGATTTATGAGGAACTGTCCGACGATGACTCGAGCAACAGCTCGCACGTCAACACTCGCGACTATGATTCGTCATACGACTACAATGATTATGAGGAGGATTTCTGATGTGCAGTAGTATAAGTTTTCTCGGCAATACAACCTTTGTATAGAAATTATTGCTAACTTTGGATTTGAAATTAAAATAGATAACCTATGAATGAAGGAATACTATTTGAACAACGGTGTATTGAGAAACTAAATAAACTTGGTTTTGACAATGTCCAATCTACTCCAATTACAGACTATGGTGCTGACATTATAGCGTTTAGAGACGGTGTTAAATATATATTTCAATGTAAGTATTGCAAGCAAAAACAAGGAGTATCTGCCGTACAAGAGATATTAACAGCAAAGCATTTCTATCAAGCTCATCGATGTGCTGTAATTTCTCATTCAGGATATACTCGGCAGGCTTATAATTTAGCAAAGCCAAACTTTATTTTACTAATAACAGGAACAGAGTTTTTTAATGCAAAGGACTTTGAAGCATTATTTGCAAGAGGAGTTGAACTGCTTGGTACTGTCAAGTTAGTTATACATGATTATGATATAATTTCAGAATTTAATGAAATAAAGAACTCATTAGGTCGAACCCCCACATTACCAGAACTAGATAAAAGTTTAAGATACAGAATAAACAAGCAGTATAAAAACTATTCTACTTTTTTGAATTCAATCGGAGAGAGATTAAAGAATAGTCGTCCTTCAGACGATCAACTAAAAAAGGAATATATTAGAATACGAGAATTACTCGGACGAACTCCTCGATCGGTTGACATAAAAGAAAATACTCATTTGCCCTATAATTCATTTCATCAGTATCCTCTTTCAAAATTACAAAAAGAGTGTGGTGATATTCCATTGTGTGATCGGAGCGCAACTGCAGAAGATCTTATTCTAGAATATAAAAGATTGGAAACTTATTTGGGTAGACAACCTAAATCAACCGATATAGATAAATATGGAAAGTATGGTTCACACCTATATTTTCGCCAATGGGGGTCATTTATAAATTTTTATCAAGATTCGAGAATAAATGCTAATAATCTTGTTAAAAAGAAAATGACATATAGAGAACTTATAGTAATATATTCAATGATTGAGTATTTGCTAAATGTTAGCCAAAAGCCGTATGTTGATAGTGGATCTCTTAAAAGAGTTCAGATTGATGAGAAGCCAATTATAACCCCCAGTAACATTGATTATAGATTCGGGAATATTCAAAAGTTTGTATCATTCATAGGTAGTGATTCGGAGACATTAAAGTTCAAAGAGAAAATCATTAATTTGATAGATGAATTCCTCAAGGGCGATCAGTCTATAATCTCAGAAATAAAACAACTTTGACAATGAATTACTAAAAATGCTTACATAAACTATGCTCGCCTACACCTATATATCCCCTGGCAAGTTCGAGTTGATTGACAAGCCGAAGCCCGAATTACAAAGTCCGCGCGATGCCATTGTGCGCATTACGCTCGGCAGTATTTGCACCAGCGACCTGCATATCAAGCACGGCAGTGTGCCGCGTGCTGTGCCTGGCATAACAGTTGGCCACGAGATGGTTGGCATTGTTGAGGAGGTCGGCGCCGAGGTCTGCAATGTCAAGGCGGGCGACCGTGTGACGGTCAATGTGGGGACCTTCTGCGGCGAGCAAGATTGACACCACGCCACTAAATACGCACCGCTACAAACTCGCCGACATCGCCGAAGCGTACCATCTGTTCGAGAACAAACTCGACGGCGTGATTAAGGTGGCGGTAGAGCCGTAGGATTGAAATATTAGTTAATATTGCCTACGATATTAGCTCGGCATAGGGCTTATTGATTGTAATAAATGTATAAAATGAGAACGATAAGAAAATTCATCCTCAAGGGGAAAGAATCTATGATTGACCATGTTAAAAGTGTCAATGAATTAGGGTGTATATATTGGGTTACAGCCCGCAATAAACACATGCTTGTTGGCGATGTTTGTTACCTATTTTTGATAGGGAAAGAACATAACCAAATTAGATATCGACTTGAGGTTGTTGACACTAACTGCATGCGTAACGATAGGGATTGTTGGCATGTGCCTTTTGTAGGCAACAAACCATGCTATAAATTGATTCCTACTGCACAAATGTATCAAGGTAACAATCTTTCTCGCGCAAGTTTGGAGAAGATTGGTATCAAGCGACATGTTCAGTATATGGAATTGAATGATGAACAGGTTGCTTTCATTGATGGATTTTTCAAAGACGAATAATCTAATGATCGACAACCTATTATACCCATTTGTTTGCGAGCGTTTCAAGAGTGATACGCGGTATCGGGAGGGGCATTTGCGAGTGGTGAATGCGTTGCCCGAAAGGCGTGTCGTGGGGCTTCATTCGCCTGAGATTAAGCAGGTCGCAAAGCAACTCTCTCGCGAGGGTGGCGAGGTTGTTATGCCCGATGGAACGCATCGAATTTGCACTAATGGAGCCGAGGTGATTTGTGCGTTTGAGGAGGTGCCGAGCGAGTGTCTTTGCTATGAGGAGACCGTTATTTGGGGCTATCTCATCAACCTTGCAAAGTGTTCGCTTGACGAGCGGTTGGCGATGCTCGGTCGCTATGTGCCCGTGCTCGATAATTGGGCGGTGTGCGACTCCTACTGCGCTCATGCAAAGTGGATGGTGCGTGCAGACAAGGAGGTGCTGTGGGCGTGTTTGGAGCAGTGGTTTTACTCCGAGCGCGAGTTTGAGGTGCGCTTTGCGGTGGTTGTAGCGATGTGTTATTTCCTCAACGAAGAGTGGCTCAATAAGGTTTTTGAGCGCATCAATGGGCTCGACTTCAATCGCATAAAGTCAAAGTATAAGACCATCAGAGGCAAACCGAAAGTCGCTCAACAAGGCTCTGTGCAGGGGGTGGAGCCGTACTATGTGCGAATGGGCGTTGCGTGGCTGTTGGCGACTGCGCTGGCAAAGTTCCCCGACCAAACAAGAACCTTTGTCCGTTCATCAAACTTGCCTGCCGATGTGATAAAACTCTATATCCGCAAGGCCCGCGAGTCGTTCAAAACCCGCACGGTGGAGACGATATAGCCATTAATGTCGATCAATGTTGAAAATCTAAGAAGCATACTTTGGTAGCTAATTTCTTTTGTTTTTTAGGAAATATTTGCTATATTTGTGTGGTAAAAATAGAAGAATAATTGTCTAATTTGCCTAATTTTAACTTATAGACCAATATGGAGGTTGCCGAAAATCCAATAAAGAGTAGGCAAAACTATTAAACAAATTTAATTATGTCAGATCAGAATGTTAAAAGAGGTATGAGTAAGGCCTCTATGGTATGTGCAATTATTTCATTGGTATTTGCGTTACTACCGTTGCTTAGCTTGTGGTTCAATTTGCTATTGTGGATATGCTGGATTGCTACTCCATTGAGCATCATCTTCGGTATCATCGCTCTTGTTAAGAAGCAGACTGTTGCTAAGACCTTGGTAGCCATTGCTATAGCTGTTTTGGCGTTCTTTATTCCTCGTATTCTTGCAGAGCAGTATGCTGAGGCTGCAGCTGATTCTATCGAGAATGTTGCTAACGCAGTTGGCTCTATTCAGGATATGACTGAGGATTTGGACTCTGATTGGGAGTAATAAAGCCTTATCTCTGCGGTTAGCGCAGGGAGTGTTATTGGTATGTCCCCCTTAGGTTTTCACCTTTGGGGGGCATTTTTTATCTATCTGCGAAGCCTCTATTTGTGTAATCTCCTTTATGTATTAGCCCAATACAATCTCTTTAATTGTCTTTATTCGACCTAAAGACCATTTTGTAGTGAGGGTCGTTATTATGCATACTATCGTCGACGTTGTTATAGTTTGTTGGGGTAGAGCAAAAAAAGAGGGTTGCCCGAACTCCGAGCAACCCGCAAATAGTTTAGTCGCGATAGGCTTAGAATGCCTTGCCAATACCGAGGAAGTCCTCAGCCTTCAAGGCTGCACCACCGATAAGACCACCGTCGACATTCTCCTTAGAGAAGATCTCGCCAGCGTTAGATGGCTTGCAAGAGCCACCATAGAGGATAGCGCACTCCTCAGCTGCTGCACCGAACTTAGAGCGTAGCACCTCGCGGATATATGCGTGAATCTCCTCAGCCTGCTCTGCAGTAGCTGTCTTGCCTGTGCCGATGGCCCAAACTGGCTCGTAGGCGATAACAAGCTTTGCAAACTGCTCCTCTGTAAGGTTGAATACAACCTCCTCAAGCTGCTGCTTGCAAACCTCAAAGTGGCGGTTAGCCTCGCGCTCCTCAAGGTTCTCACCAACGCAGTAGATAGGAGTTAGGTTGTTCTCGTATGCACGAGCCATCTTCTTATTCAATGTCTCAGATGTCTCACCGTAGTACTGACGGCGCTCCGAATGGCCCAAGATAACGTACTCACAGCCGAGGGCTGCAATCATCTCTGCTGATACCTCGCCAGTATAAGCACCCTTAGTCTCTGTAGCGCAGTCCTGAGCGCCAACAGCAATATTTGTACCCTTGAGAGTCTCAACAACACTCTGGAGGTGTGTGAATGGTGGGCATACGATGAAGTTTACGCAGTCGCAAACCTCGCCCTTACCAGCAGCAACACCCTTTGCAAGTGCAACACCCTCCGCAGGGAGTGTATTCATCTTCCAGTTACCTGCAACAATCTTCTTTCTCATATATAGGTATATTCTAAAATTAGTAAATAAATAGTTTAGTATATTGTTAACTACTCCGCCTTCTGTGCCTCAATCCAAGCCTTAACCTCGGCAGTTGCAAGGCCGAGCTTGTTCTTCTTGTTGAAACCGCAGAGGTCGTTGAAGAGCTTCATACCGCCTGTCTGTGCTGTGTTCTGGAAGGCCTCCAAGGTGATGTAGCCCATCTTCTGGATTACGGCAACCCACTCCTGTGGAATACCAGCCTCGGTATATACCTCCTCTGAGTCTGCCACAACCTTCTTCTCAGGGCGCATAGTTGGGAAGAACAATACATCCTGGATCGAGGTCTCGCCAGTCATAAACATTGTAAGACGGTCGATGCCGATACCCATACCTGAGCATGATGGCATACCATACTCCAAAGCACGTACGAAGTCCATATCGATAGTCATAGCCTCGTCGTCGCCCTTCTCCGAGAGTCGCATCTGCTCCTGGAAGCGCTCAAGCTGGTCGATAGGGTCGTTAAGCTCAGAGTATGCGTTACAAAGTTCCTTACCGTTTACGAACAACTCGAAACGCTCGGTAAGCTCATCGTTGTCGCGGTGGCGCTTACATAGTGGCGACATCTCGATAGGGTAGTCGGTAACGAATGTTGGCTGCACGAGGTGCTCCTCGCAGTACTGACCGAAGATAGCATCTATAAGCTTACCCTTACCCATAGTGTCGTCAATCTCCACATTTAGGCGCTGGCAAGCCTCACGAAGCTGCTCCTCCGACTGGCCTGTGATATCGTAGCCTGTCTTCTCCTTGATGGCATCAGTCATGGTCACGCGACGGAATGGTGCCTTGAACGAGATAGTCTTGCCATCGAGAACAACATCTGTAGTGCCATTTACTGCCATAGCTACACGCTCAAGCATCTGCTCCGTAAACTCCTGCATCCAGATATAATCCTTGTATGCAACGTAGATCTCCATACATGTGAACTCTGGGTTGTGAGTGCGGTCCATACCCTCGTTGCGGAAGTTCTTACCGAACTCGTACACGCCATCGAAGCCACCCACGATAAGGCGCTTCAAATATAGCTCAGTAGCTATTCGCATATAGAAGTCGATATCGAGAGCGTTGTGGTGCGTGATAAATGGACGCGCTGCAGCACCACCAGGGATAGGCTGCAAAATAGGTGTCTCCACCTCAAGGTAGCCACGCTCGTTGAAGAAATCGCGCATAGTCTGCATGATCTTCGCACGCTTTACGAAAGTATCCTTAACGTGTGGGTTAACCACAAGGTCGAGGTAACGCTGACGATAGCGCACCTCAGGATCTGTCAAAGCATCGAAGGTCTGACCATCCTTCTGCTTCACAACAGGCAATGGACGCACCGACTTCGAGAGCACGGTAAACTTCTGGCAGTGTACCGACAACTCACCAGTGTTGGTGTGGAATGCAAAACCCTCCACGCCGATGAAGTCACCGATATCAAGAAGCTTCTTGAATACGGTGTTGTATAGTGTTGGGTCGCCCTCAGGACAGATATCGTCACGACGGATATATACCTGAATACGACCTGTTGCATCCTGCAACTCAAAGAATGATGCCGAGCCCATAATACGGCGACTCATAATACGACCAGCGATAGATACCTGCTGGAAGTTGCCCTTCTCAGGGTCGAACTGCTCGGCAATCTCGCGTGCTGAGGCATTCACCTCGAAACGAGCTGCTGGGTATGGGTTGATACCAAGCTCGCGCAACGCCTTGAGCGACTGACGACGCAATACCTCCTGTTCACTAAGTTCAATACTCATAATATCTCTTTGTTAAATTTAGATTCTAAACCGCAAAGGTACGAATAATTTTTGAAATATGCGCAAATGTACCTATGTAATAATAGAAAATGGAGTTTGTGGGGATTCTTTTATTTTACCCCAGTTCCACCGCTCTCCCCATTCCAGATACCTCCATAGCAACCCCCATAAGGCAGACCTTTTAGTCATCACAATGAAATTTATCCATAAAACGAGCCATTATTCAGAAAGTTTATATATCTTTGTATGATTGTATATTTATAGTTGAATTTAACGATAAACTAATAACATATAAAACTCCCTTTTTATGGAAAACAACAAGCTTCAGCGCGCAGCGGACAATATCCGTATCTTGGCAGCTTCAATGGTTGAGAAGGCAAAGTCGGGACACCCTGGTGGTGCTATGGGTGGCGCAGATTTTATCAATGTGCTCTACACAGAGTTCTTGCGCTACGACCCAGACAATATGGCATACCCACACCGTGACCGTATGTTCCTCGATCCAGGTCATATGTCACCTATGCTCTATGCGGTGCTATCGTTGGCTGGTAACTACACAACCGAGGATTTGCAGTCGTTGCGTCAGTGGGGTAGCGTCACACCTGGCCACCCTGAGGTAGATGTTATGCGTGGTGTGGAGAACACCTCTGGTCCTCTTGGTCAGGGTCACGCTATGGCTCTCGGTGCTGCTATCGCGGAGCGTTTTATGGTTGCTCGCTTTGGTGAGTGGATGGCACACAAGACATACGCCTTTATCTCTGATGGTGCTGTTCAGGAGGAGATTTCTCAGGGTGTAGGTCGTGTTGCAGGTCACCTCGGCTTGTCGAACTTCATTATGTACTACGACTCGAACAACGTTCAGCTATCAACAAAGTGCGACGAGGTTGACACTGAGGATATCGAGGCTAAATATAAGGCTTGGAACTGGAATGTAATCACCGTAAATGGTCAGTCTATCGACGAGATTCGTGCCGCTTTGAAGGCTGCAAATGCCGAGACTGAGCGTCCAACGCTTATCATCGGTAAGACTATTATGGGTTATGGTGCTCGTAAGGCTGATGGCTCATCATTCGAGAATATGGTATCTACACACGGTCAGCCACTTACAGCTGCAGGTGCCGATATCGCTGCTACAATCAAGAACCTCGGTGGTAACCCTGAGGAGCCATTCGCAGTATTCGAGGAGTCTAAGGAGGTATATGCACAGCGTCGCGAGGAGTTGCGAGCTTGGGCTAAGCAGATGCAGGCTACAGAGGCTGAGTGGCGTAAGGCTAACCCTGCCTTGGCAGAGAAGATGGATAACTTCTACTCTGGCAAGCTCCCAGAGATCGACTACTCGGCTATCAACATCAAGCCAGACGATGCTACACGTTCAGCCTCAGCAGCTATGCTTGGCTACTTCGCTGAGAACGTGGAGAATATGGTGGTATCATCTGCCGACCTCTCTAACTCAGATAAGACCGACGGCTTCCTTAAGAAGACTAAGGCATTCACTAAGGGTGACTTCAGCGGTAACTTCTTCCAGGCAGGTGTTGCCGAGCTTACTATGGCTTGCGTGATGAATGGTATGGCACTCCACGGAGGTATCATCCCTGCTTGCGGTACATTCTTCGTATTCTCAGACTATATGAAGCCTGCAGTACGCCTCTCAGCTCTTATGGAGAAGAAGGTTATTTATATCTGGACGCACGACTCATTCCGCGTAGGTGAGGATGGCCCTACCCACGAGCCTGTGGAGCACGAGGCACAGATTCGCCTTATGGAGCACCTCCGCAACCACTCTGGTGAGCGCTCAATGCTTGTTCTACGTCCTGCAGATGCTGAGGAGACTGTTGCTGCGTGGAAGATGGCTATGGAGGAGAAGCGTCCTGTGGCTCTTATCCTATCGCGCCAGAATATCAAGTCGTTGCCAGCTGTTAGTGGCGAGTCACGCCGCGTAGAGGCTATGAAGGCCGAGAAGGGTGGCTATGTAGTATTGGAGAATAAGGATGCAAAGGTTACAATGATTGCTACTGGCTCTGAGGTATCTACTCTTATCGAGGGTGCAGAGCTCTTGGCTGCCGAGGGTATCGCTACACGTGTTGTATCTATCCCATCAGAGGGTCTCTTCCGCGACCAGTCTAAGGAGTATCAGGCAGAGGTTCTTGGCGACCTACCACGCTACGGTATGACCTCTGGTCTCTCACTCAACCTTCGCGGTCTTGTAGGCGAGAATGGCTTTATCCACGGTTTCGACCACTTCGGCTACTCAGCTCCATTCAAGGTGCTCGACCAGAAGTTTGGTTACAATGGAACTACAGTAGCAGCAGAGGTTAAGAGTATGCTCTAATTTCTTGTGATAAGAGAGTGAATAAAAAGTGTATTTTGTCGTTACGCTTGCCCTCAAAATGCTCATTTACGCTCAGTAAACTCCGCTTTTTCGGGCTTCGCAAGCCTAAAACTACATCTTTTTATTCACTCTCTTAGGTTATGAAGTGAC
>JAZOQR010000021.1:0-4087 GCA_045656185.1 Alistipes sp.
TACAAGTGTAACTATCCCTGATAGCGTAACTACAATTGGAGAGATGGCATTCAGGGGTTGTATCGGTCTTACAAGTATTGTTATTCCAGATCATGTAACTACAATTGGATGGGGAGCATTTTGGGATTGCTCTAGTCTAATAAGTGTTACTATTGGTAATCGTGTAGCTACAATTGAAAATTCTGCATTCTCAGAATGTGATAGCATAACGAGCATCACTATTCCAGAAAGTGTAGTATTTATTGGATATCACGCCTTCGATGGTGATAATTTAAAACGTGTATATTGCAAGGCTGTAATACCGCCTACTGCAGAGTATTTAATGTTTGGAGCAAATACAGACGTATTTGTACCAACAGGGTCGGTAGATGCTTATGTGTCAGCATCTGGTGGTTGGAGCTTATATAGATATAGTATTAATGGTTACGACTTTTAGCGTGAGTAAATTTATTGTAGTGTATTACTTTAATGATTTATATGCGCTATATTTCAGAGATTATAGCATAGAAAAACAAGGCCAACCGCAAGGTTGGTCTTGTGATATGTTATCGTATGCGACTAATATTAAAATAGATACTGCTCAGTGCGAACCTGTTTGCAGAGGGTGTCTATTTCGTTCCAGGCCTCCTCGCTAAGTGTTGTGCCCACAATCTCAATGACCTTTCCTGCGGCTATTGCGCCCATAGTGCCACACTGGCGGAGGGATAGTCCTTCGCATAGTCCTGCCATAAAGCCTGCGGCGTAGAAGTCGCCAGCACCGGTGGTATCTACGCGCTTAGCTGCTGCCATAATGCCCACGTGCACAAGCTCCTCACCGCGCTTGATAAGGGCACCGCGTGTACCAATCTTAACAACTGCCAACTCGCACATCTGGCTGATAAACTGTAGAGAGTTTATAGGCTCGCTCTCGCCACTAAAGGCTCTCGCCTCATCCTCGTTGGCAAAGAGGATGTCGACATACTTCTCGACGATATCGCGTAGGAAGTCGCGGTTCTCCTCCACAACATTGAACGATGCAAGGTCTATTACGACCTTCAAGCCGTGCTCCTTAGCGCGCTCTATAGTCTTGCGTATAAGGTCGTGGTCCTGAACAAGATAACCCTCGATATATAGGTAGTCGTATGAGTCGAAGATTGTAGGGTCTATATCCTCGGCTACAAGGTCTAACGCTGCGCCGAGGTGTGTCACGAATGTGCGTTCGCCATCCTTCGATACCAGCGCCACGCACTTACCCGACTTATTCTCTGAGCGGAGGATGTAGGGTGCAATGCCGAGGTTGCGCAGTGCCTGCTCGTAGAAGTCGCCCGTGGTATCTTCGCCCACCTTGCCTATGAATGCTGTTGTGGTGCCAAGTTGCGCCATTGCGCGAATGGTATTTGCAGCGGAGCCACCCAACGATAGTGAGTAGGGTAATCCTGCCACCGACTTGGATATGGCTGTTTGCAGCTGGCTATCCACAAGGCTCATAGAGCCTTTGGCGAGCTGATACTCGGTAAGCACATTGTCATTCGAAAGATTTACAAGCATATCGGTAAGCGCATTACCGATGCCAATCACACTCTTTTTCATACTCTCGGTCTCTTAGTTCGGACTACAAAGTTAATGAAACACTTTTGTAAAAGCGAATATTTTACCTAAAAACAATTATCAGGGAGAGTGATTTTGTGTAAATAAACTGTTCTATCAGTAGATCATATATTGGAATATATGACTTCGCGAAAAAATTACTTTTTAGTCGGCCTCCTTTAGAGGTCGTCAGTTCAGCAAACCAGTAGATAACAAAAAACAAGTGTCACCTAAAGGCAACACTTGCTTTCCGTGAGCTGTTGATCAGGCTTGAACTGACGGATGCTGATGCACCCGTCGGGATATATTTACATTCCACCCCAAACCCCTCCTTTGATAAAGGAGGGGCTTTAGAGGTCGTCAGTACAACTTAACCCAATAGTGCAAAACAATAAACGCCACCGAGTGGTGGCGTTTATCATTTTGAGCTGTTGATCAGGCTTGAACTGACGACCTCTTCCTTACCAAAGCAAACAATTCTTTTAATATATAACTAATTAAATATAAATTATATACAAGGTTTATTAAAAAACATTTACTCCGTTATTTACTCTGTTTTCTTAAGTAATCTATGGATTAGATTATAGTTAGATTTATCTTATATATTATATTGATTATCAGTTATATAAATGTGTTTTAACGGCTCTGACAGGTACATTGGTTATATACCTGTCGCCACCTCAACAAGTGATATGTGTTCTCCCGTCTGCTTGTCGCGGAAGTATATCAATCGGTCAGCACTGTCGAGGAATATTGCCAAACGGAACTCCTCGGAGTTCAAGAGGTTAAGGATGTTGCAATGCTCGCCACTGTCGCCAATAAGCCTCTCGCCGTATCGACCAATGAACTCGCGTACATTGGTGTTGTGCATCACTACCTCAACGCGGAACAACTTGCTGATGTCGCTCCATCCGAGCCACTCTTTCAATCGCTCCACCTTGTGCGGGCTACTCTCGTTCAACTCCTGTGCCTTGTCGTAAATGCGCATCTTCATATCGGTATCCTTCGCCTGACTGAAGTAGAGCGTCGGCAACTTCGCCAACTTGGTGCGTGAACGGCTGTAGTACTCTCCGTAGCCATCGAGCGTTTCATCGTTCTTCACACGGCGACCATTAAGGATGAGGTCGTAGCGGTCGATGTCCCTAATCATACGGCGCACCTTGCCGATGTAGTTATAGTCACTGTCGAACGCCAACTCCAACTCTGTGATGTTGTTGAAGGTCATCCCATAGAACTCGCAGACATACATCAGGTCGCAGATATGGTTAATCGGCTCGCCGTTGTACTGACGAGTATAGATACGATAGAGAGCCGAGTTCTCGAAGGCGAAGAACGCCTTGCCCTCGTACTTCGCGCTATTGTGGAATGTGAATGTGCCAAGGCGGTAGTAGCCACCTACATCGCGCACATCGAGCGTCGCTCGCATCATCTGCTCATCCTCCTCGATGAATGTCAAAGTAAAGTTGTCCTCATCAAGTATCCTGATACCGTTGTCTGTTAGTCGGGTGTAGCACTCCTTAAGGTTGGAGTATAGGTCTGTTGAAGCATTCAAGCACACCCTCAACTTGTCAATGCTTACAGTGTAAGTTATCTTCTTCATTGGTATACTGTTTCTTATAAATATAAGGTGTACCGCTAAAAAGTCAATGGTATCGAGAGAAAAAGTGTTATCAAATAAAGGGTGTGGTCAAATAATAACGGCGACCACCTAAAATGACCGCCGTTACTGTTACCATATTACTCAAAGGGTTATTTGACCTTGGGTGTTGGTGGTTGAGGTGGAACAGTATTCATCTTTGTTCCCCTAATCTCCTCTGTATTGCCCTTTGGGCGTTCAGGTGGTACGCAAGCCATCTGCTTACCATACTGTTGCTTTGTACTCATATCGTTATAGTATCTGAATGATAAAGAATGTTAATACCCCACTAACTCCTAATACAAGAGCAACGAATGAGGCTATATTCAACCCCTTAATAGGCTTGTTGCCCTTATTGATTATATCATTGATGTCATTAGGCTCGTATGTAGCGTCTTCTCGCATCCTATCAAACATCTTCTCTCTTGTTGTATCAGAAACCATATAGGACACTATATGCGAGGCAAAGTTTATAAGGATGGATACTACGAGAAGTATCCACGATACAACAATCAACCATTTACACTGCACAGCATCCGTAAAGGTTAGGAGGGTAATAGATAGGGCTAATGCTCCTGATGCTATGGCATACTGCATCTTCTCAACATACCTCCAACTCTCATCTCTCGTAGCCTCAACACTGCGGGCAACCTCTAAATGCTTATCGTAATCACTCTTGGCTTCACTCATAATCATTCATCTATCTTACTCATTAACTCATTTGTCTTGCAGAGCGCAGAGATGATGCGTTGGTAGTGCATCACATCATCCCATTCGAGAGTCATACCCTTGCGGTCTTTCAGCCACTTCTGCGCGGGTTGGTAACCGCCGATGTAGAACTCCCACGCCACGCGCGGAACATTGTCGAAGTACTGCTCGTCGTTA
>JAZOQR010000022.1:0-17496 GCA_045656185.1 Alistipes sp.
AATTTCTTGTCAGAAGGGGTTAGATGTGGCCTCGATAAAGAAATTGCCCCAGATAGGACATACTTGGCGTATTTCCTATTTGGGGCAATGATTGAGAGGTCGCAGATGACCCCTTATCACAAGAAATTTCTACTTGGCGTATGATACAGAACGAGTCTCACGTATCACCGTAATCTTCACCTGTCCTGGATAGGTCATCTCGTCCTGAATCTTCTTTGCTATATCGTGTGATAGTGCCTCCGACTCCTGATCTGAAAGCTTGTCGGCACCAACGATAACGCGGAGCTCACGACCTGCCTGGATGGCGTAGGTCTTGATAACACCTGGGTATGAGAGTGCGATATCCTCCATCTCCTTAAGACGCTTGATATAGGACTCCACAACCTCGCGACGTGCACCTGGGCGAGCACCTGAGATAGCATCGCAGACCTGAATGATAGGTGCGATAAGAGAGGTCATCTCAGCCTCGTCGTGGTGAGCACCGATAGCGTTGCATACATCTGGCTTCTCCTTATACTTCTCGGCGAGCTTCATACCGATAATTGCGTGTGGCAACTCTGGCTCGTCATCAGGCACCTTACCGATATCGTGTAGAAGACCTGCACGACGTGCTGCCTTAGGGTTTAGACCAAGCTCCGCAGCCATAATACCTGCGAGGTTTGCAGTCTCACGGGCGTGCTGTAGAAGGTTCTGACCATACGAAGAGCGGTACTTCATCTTACCGATAAGACGGATAAGCTCTGGGTGTAGGCCGTGAATACCAAGGTCGATAGTTGTACGCTTACCAACCTCCACAATCTCCTCCTCAATCTGCTTCTTAACCTTAGCCACAACCTCCTCGACACGTGCTGGGTGGATACGACCATCGGTTACAAGCTGGTGCAAGGCGAGGCGTGCAATCTCACGACGTACTGGGTCGAAGCCTGAGAGGATGATAGCCTCAGGGGTATCGTCAACGATGATCTCGATGCCTGTTGCAGCCTCCAAGGCGCGAATATTACGACCCTCACGACCGATGATACGGCCCTTAACCTCGTCTGACTCGATGTTGAACACGGTAACAGCATTCTCGATAGCTGTCTCTGTAGCAACACGCTGGATAGAGGCTACCACGATACGCTTAGCCTCCTTTGTAGCCGAGAGCTTAGCCTCCTCGATAGTCTCCGACACGAATGCTGCAGCCTCAGCCTTAGCCTCGTTCTTCATATTCTCCACAAGGATATTCTTAGCCTCCTCAGAGCTCATACCCGAGATCTGCTCAAGACGCTCGTTCTGAGCCTTGATAGCTGCTACAAGCTCCTCCTTGCGTGCCTCCACGCCCTTCATCTGGTTCTCGAGCTGCTCCTTGCGCTTCTCGCACTCGTTATTCTTGCGCTCAAGTTCGCGCTCCTTATTCTGGAGGTTAGTCTCAATCTGCTTAGCGCGCTGCTCGCTCTGCTGGAGCTTCTGGTTGCGCTCATTAACCTGACGGTCGTGGTCGCTCTTGAGCTGAATAAACTTCTCCTTAGCCTGGAGCATCTTCTCCTTCTTTATCATTTCGCCGTCTGCCTCAGCCTTAAGAACTATAGCTTTGGCGCGCGCGTGGGCTGCGAAGTAGGCAACGAAACCTCCTACGATAGCTCCCACCACAACACCGACGATTATCCATATTGATTCCATAGCAATAGTGATGTTATTGTAGTTATTATTAAGTTGTTATTAAATAGTTTACATAAAAAAAGCCCGCATCGACTCCTTAACTTGTTTGACGAATCCAGTGATCAGTCATAGGTGGGGCTCCGAGGCACGCAACAGTCCACTGGTAGCACTTACGCACTACACCCGAGGGTTGAGGCCTTGTTTTGTGACACTACTCGAGAGTTGTCCCAATGTAATATTAGTTGTACAGATCGCAAAGCTTTTAAGGAATCTATGCGGGATAGATCTATAGAAAGAACCTATGCACATTAGGGCGTGCCACCCCTATATTTAGCAAATATTAAGCCTAAGGCTTATGCCTTCACATAATTGCGAATAAGTTTTGTTATAGCCTCCAACTCCTCCACATCCTCATCGCCAAGCGATGCGTTACGCTCCGCTGTAAGACTAAGTATCGAGTATCGCAATGCTGCCATCGCCAAACGATCCTCACTACCAAACTGAGGTACACGGTTAAACTCAGCTATAGTCTCGTTCAGACGCTTTGCAGCCACACGGTAAAGCTCCTCATTTGCAACATCCACAGTCATAGGATAGCTCTTACCAGCTATAGATATGTTTATCTTGACCTTCTTATCCATACCCACTGTATATATTATCTATCCTACCTTAGTTACCCTCCTGCTGATGCTTCACAGCCTCAATGCAACGGTCAATCTCCCGCAATAAATTGTTGACACGCTGCCTTGCACGCTCAACGTCACCCCCAGCGCCTGCCATAACTCCAGATAACTCCATACTCTTTACGCGCTCCTCAAGCTCTTTGACACGCACCTCCAAAGCTCGCCTCTGTGCAAGAAGTCTATCGCGCTCGGCAATGAGTTCGCGACACTCCGTAGAGCTCTTTTCGTGCGACGCTATAAGGTTTTCCACCTGCTCGCGTAGTAGTTTTATGATATCTTTCTTCGCCATATGCAACCTCGCAACGGGTTTAACAGCACAAATATAATTAAAATATCAATATAATCAAAACTTTTACCCCGTAAAACACACCTCTTAACTACGACAATACCTCTGCATACAAATCGTAGTCCTCGGCATCTGTGACCGCCACATCGTAGAAACGACCTCGATACAAGCGCTTGCCAAAGCTCTCAACGATAATCTCCTGATCCACCTCTGGCGAGTCGTACTCCGAGCGACCAATGTAGAAATCGCCCTCCTTACGGTCGATTATAACGCGCATCTTCTGACCTATACGCTTAGCGTTATTCTCCAACGATATGCGCTCCTGAAGGCGCATAATGGCATCTACGCGCTCCTGCTTGGTCTGCTCAGGCACATCATCCGTAAGGCGTGTAGCCGAGTATGTACCCTCCTCCTCGGAGTAGGCAAAGACTCCCAAACGGTCGAACTTTGTCTGGCGCACAAACTCCACCAACTCCGCGAAATCTGCCTCACTCTCAGTAGGATAGCCTACAAGAAGGGTTGTACGCAACGCGATGTCAGGAATAGCCGCACGAAGCTTCTTAATAAGGTCCAAGGCCTCCTGCTTAGTGTGACGGCGCTTCATTGCCGAGAGCTGATTATCCGAGATATGCTGAAATGGAATATCGAGATACTTGCAAATCTTCTTCTCGCGCGCCATCACCTCGATAACCTCATCCGGGAAGTCGGTAGGATAGGCATAATGTAGGCGTATCCACTCTATCTTCTCGATGCGACATAGGCGCTCAAGCAACTCTGCCAACTTACGCTCACCATAGATATCCACACCATAGTATGTTGTATCCTGCGCAATAACCATAAGCTCCCTAACACCCTTCTCGGCCAAACGCTCAGCCTCTGCGATAAGGTCCTCCATAGGCACCGACTTGTGGCGACCACGGATAAGCGGTATGGCGCAGTAGCCACACATCCAGTTACAGCCCTCCGAAATCTTAAGGTAGGCGTAGTGCGATGGTGTTGAGAGCTCACGCTTGGTCTCATTCTCCTTGCGATACTTCGCACCGAGACGCTCCACGATACCCGCCCAGTCGTTCACACCGAAGAAGTCATCCACCTCTGGAAGCTCTGGACGTAGCTCCTCGGCATAGCGCTGCGAGAGACATCCCACAACAAATAGCTCCTCAATCTTACCCTCGCTCTTAAGCTGTGCCGCACGTAGAATGGTATCTATCGACTCCTGCTTAGCATCGCCAATAAAGCCACAAGTATTGATTACCACAACATCAGCATCGGTGCGGTCGCTATCGAATACGATTTTGTAATTCATCGCCGTTAGCTGCGCTGCAAGATGCTCACTATCAACGGTATTCTTCGAACAACCGAGGGTTATAATGTTTATTTTCTTCATATCCGCTACTCCTTATCGCCAAACAATGCACGAACAAACTCTCTGCGGTCAAACATCTTCAATTGGTCGATGCCCTCACCGATACCGATATAGCGCACAGGGATGCGGAAGCGGTCGCTAATACCGATTACCACACCACCCTTAGCCGTACCGTCGAGCTTGGTGATAGCCAACGATGTCACCTGCGTAGCCTCGGTAAACTGCTTCGCCTGCTCAAAGGCATTCTGACCTGTAGAGCCATCCAACACGAGCATCACCTCGTGTGGCGCATCAGGTATCACCTTCGACATCACGTTGCGTATCTTGGTAAGCTCCTTCATAAGTCCCACCTTGTTGTGCAGACGGCCAGCAGTATCTATAAGCACCACATCGGCACCATTAGCCACTGCCGAGCGTAGTGTGTCGTATGCCACAGATGCTGGGTCGGAACCCATATCCTGGCGCACCATTGTAGCTCCTGCACGCTCTGCCCACACTGCCAACTGGTCGATAGCCGCAGCACGGAAGGTATCGGCAGCACCGATATACACCTTGCGACCTGCACGTGTTAGCTTCGCTGCGAGCTTACCAATAGTCGTTGTCTTACCAGCACCATTCACACCCACAACCATCATAACGTATGGATAACCCGGCTTAACCTCGATACCGAAGTCCTTAGTCGAGCGGTGCGACTCCTCCATAAGCTTTGCTATCTCGTCGCGTAGGATGCCGTGTAGCTCCGCAGTATTCATATACTTATCCTTAGCCACACGTGCCTCTATAGCATTGATAATCTTTACGGTAGTCTCCACACCTACATCCGAGGTTATAAGCACCTCCTCAAGGTCATCCAACACATCGGCATCTACAGTCGAGCGACCTGCAATAGCGCGCTTAAGGCGACCAAAGAAGCCCTCCTTAGTCTTACCCAAGCCCTCGGCAAGCTCCTTGCGCTCCTCCTCAATATTGACCTCCTCGTCCTCATACTCCTCCTCTGCAGGTGCAGGTGCAGGTGCAGGCTCTGGTGCGGGTGCGGGTGTTGGCTCTGGTGTCGACGCAACCTCTGACTCTCTACTCTCAACAACAATATCTTCGGTGGTAGTTACCACATACTCCTCCGGTGGTGCAGGCTCCTTACTATAAATCACCTCGTGGCGTACCTCCTCAACGCTCTCCGCCACGCTCTCCACAGGCTTACTCACCTCAACCTTTGGCTCCTCTGTTTTCTTACGCTTAAATAGATCAAAAAATCCCATAATCTTCTATTATTGACTGTTTTACATTTACTCTTCGTATATCAAATAGCCTCTACGCAAGGCTCTATATCTCTCCAACTCCTCCTGCCACTCGGCCTCTATCTCCACTGCCGTGCGCCCCGCCTTTATCATCTCGCGCACATAGCCTACGCCTATTAGCTTTTCGAACATCGGCGTAAAGAACTTATCGCCCATATTCAAGTCGCGGTAGGCATCTATAACATACTCTAAATTAAGACCTTCGCGCCAGATATCATCGTTTGCTACCGTGCGTAGATCCTCGCCATAGCATAGCTTACCACTATGTGGTGGAGTCTTAGAGCCAGCATTAGGCTCTGGCGTAAACTCAAACTCTCGACCCTTCATATCTGGGTGTCCGTATATCTCAAATGGAGCCTCCGTGCCGCGTCCCATACTCACCACCGTACCCTCAAATAGACAGGTCGAGGGGTACAAATATATGGAGTGCTGCGTAGGCAGGTTTGGCGATGGCGCAATAGGCAAAGTGTAGTGTGTGCTATGCGTATAGTTACGACAACGTACAACCTCCAAGTCTGCCTCCTTAGCCCAACCCTCGCCTATAGCCATTAGGGCAATCTCGCCCATTGTAAGACCGTGCACCACGGGTATTGGCAACCACCCTACTCCCGACTTATACTTCATATCGAGAATTGGCCCATCGATGTAGTGTCCATTTGGATTTGGTCTATCGAGGACCACCAACTTAACACCGAAATCGGCACAAGCATCTACCATTCTCAGCATAGATATATAATAGGTATAGAACCTCAGTCCCACATCCTGCATATCTACGACTAATACATCGAACGAGCGCATCACACTATCAGAGGGGCGCTTTGTATTGCCATTATAGAGCGACAATATCGCCACCCCAGTCTTAGCATCTACGCCATTTTCAACCTTTGCCCCCGCCTCTACAGCACCACGAAAGCCGTGCTCTGGGGCGAAGATACCCACAAGGTCGACACCCTCCCTATGGAGCATATCCACAAGATGCTCCTTCGGGCTATACATCGCTGTATGGTTTGCCAATACTGCCACACGCCTACCGCGTAGCAATGGCATATATGATGCAGTGTCGGTAGCACCCACCAACACCTCCTGGGCATAGGTGGCAACCACCACACACATAGCAAGCATTATCACCAACAGCCTTCGCATCGCAAACACTTAGTATTGAAGTAGATACTCCTTAATAAAACCATCCAAATCACCATCCATCACAGCATCGACATTCGAGGTCTGGTAGCCGGTACGATGGTCCTTCACACGCCTATCGTCGAAGACGTAGCTACGTATCTGCGAGCCCCACTCGATGCGCTTCTTGGTTGCCTCCAACGCCTGCTGTGTCGCCATACGCTTATCCAGCTCGCGCTGATAGAGCTTCGAACGTAGGATACGCATAGCATTCTCGCGGTTGTTAAGCTGCGAGCGTGTCTCCATATTCTCGATGAGGAACTCCACTGGCTCTCCCGTATCAGCATCCTTGCCGTGGTAGCGCAGACGCACCGCCGTCTCCACCTTGTTGACATTCTGACCACCAGCACCACTCGCACGGAAGGTATCCCACTCGATATCTGCTGGCGAGATGTTAATCTCGATGCTATCGTCTACTGCCGGCGACACGAATACCGACACAAAGGTTGTCTGACGCTTGTTGTTGGCATTGAATGGCGATAGGCGCACCATACGATGCACACCACTCTCCGCGCGTAGGTAGCCATAGGCATACTCGCCCTCAAACTCCAACGTGCAGGACTTAACTCCCACCTCGTCACCCGCCTGATAGGCAACCACCTTCACGGTGTAGCCGTGCGCCTCACCCCAGCGGGTGTACATACGCATCAGCATCTGCGCCCAGTCGAGGGCCTCGGTACCACCAGCACCAGCGTTGATATCCATTATCGCTCCGAGCCTATCCTCCTTACCCGATAGCATCTGCTTAAGTTCCAACTTCTCGGTCATAGCGAGTGCTTCAGCATACTGCGCCTCCGCCTCCGCTTCGGTTATAACGCCCTCGGCCACAAAGTCGGGAATAAGTTCTAAGTCCTCCACTGCGCGGCGCGCGGCGGCATACTCATCCAAGGTAGCCTTAATATCCGCCACCTTCTTGAGCTGCTTACGCGCCGCTTCGGGATCGTCCCAGAAGTTCGGTTCCTCGGTACGCTCCTGCTCATTGCGTAGGTCAATCTCGCGCTGCTCGACATCTATCGATGCCGAGAGCTTCGCCACACGAGCCTTTAGTTCATTTATTTGGTCTAAGTTAACCATCAACTATTCAATTTCCCAGTCAAACCCATCCTTGCGATCCTTAACACGGATGCCTATCGCTGTAAGGTTATCACGAATCTTGTCGGATGTAGCCCAATCCTTGTTTGCCTTAGCCTCCATACGCATATTGAGGAGCATATCTACAAGAGGTGATACCATATCCTTGCCACCTGCATCTGCAGCCTTCTCGTTGCGAAGACCAAGGATGTCAAATACATAGCGGTTTACGATAGCCTTCAAGGTCTCGAGATCCTCAGCTGTGAATGACTGAGCACCCTCAGCAGCCTGGTTGATGATACGCACCCAGTCGAAGAGTGCAGAGATTACCATTGGAGAGTTGATATCGTCGGCCATAGCCTCCTTGCAACGATGCTCAAGCTCCGCAACATCGGCCGTAGACTTATCCGCTGGCTTGAGTTTTCCAAGTGTCTCCACAGCCTTCATAAGGCGGTCGAGGCCCTTCTCTGCTGCCTGCAACGCCTCATTTGAGAAGTCGAGAGTTGAGCGGTAGTGAGCCTGAAGCACGAAGAAACGGATGGTCATAGGGGTATATGCCTGCTCAAGAATTGGGTGTGTACCGTTGAAGAGCTGCTCAAGGGTGATGAAGTTACCCAATGACTTACCCATCTTCTGGCCATTGATAGTAATCATATTGTTGTGCACCCAGTAGCGTGCTGAGTCCTTACCGAGGGCTGCTGTAGACTGCGCAATCTCGCACTCGTGGTGTGGGAACATAAGGTCCATACCACCGCCGTGAATGTCGAACTGCTCACCGAGGTATTTTGTACTCATCGCCGAGCACTCCATATGCCAACCTGGGAAGCCATCGCTCCAAGGTGATGGCCAGCGCATAATATGCTCTGGTGATGCCTTCTTCCACAATGCGAAGTCGAAGGAGTGGTGCTTATCGCTTTGACCATCAAGCTCACGAGTGTTGGTAACAATATCGTCGAGGTTACGACCTGAGAGACGACCATAGCGGTAATCCTTGTTGTACTTCTCCACATCGAAGTAGATAGAGCCGTTAGACTCGTAGGCATAACCTGCATCAAGGATGCGCTTTACCATCTCAATCTGCTCGATGATATGGCCCGAAGCGTGAGGCTCGATAGATGGCGACTTAACACCTAACTCACGCATAGCATCGCGGTAGCGCTCAGTGTAGTAGTGTGCCACCTCCATAGGCTCAAGCTGCTCCAAGCGCGCCTTCTTAGCAATCTTATCCTCGCCCTCGTCGGCATCCTGCTCAAGGTGACCTACATCGGTGATATTACGCACATAGCGCACCTTGTAGCCCAACGACTGCAAGTAACGGAACAAAAGGTCAAAGGTAACAGCAGGACGTGCGTGGCCCAAGTGTGGATCGCCATAAACCGTAGGACCGCAAACATACATACCTACATGCTCAGGGTTGATAGGCTCGAACGTCTCCTTACGACGTGTGAGCGTATTGTACAAAACAATCTTTTCCATTTTATCTATCTTAATTTATAATTATTCTCTAATATGTTTTTCTCTTTCAATTCTGCATCGCTGCTAAGGCAGAGAGAGTGTTAAATGCCGCCTACTGTATCTTACCGTAGATACTAAGTATCTCGTACTGAGAAGGTTGCGACAAGAAGTCCTCCAACTCATAGATATACTCTGCTGGCACGGTTCTATCGCCTACGATACGACCGAGAGGCAGACTATTGTATATCTCAAAGAGGTTGCATATATGTCCCTCCATAAGTGCCATCTGCGGATCATCAACGCTCTTTGGTGTGAGGTAATTCACCGCTGATAGGTAGCTCTCTACAAGCTTATCGAAGTTCAGAGGCTTATCCACCAACTCGGTCTCTGCACCACCATTAGCCACCCAGTCGAAGCTACCAGCAAGCATATGGGTAGTATCGAGAGCCTCGATAATATCAAGCATCGCGTTGTATAGCTTATCGCTAATAACCATCGAGAAGCTTTCGTAGGTTGCAAATTGCAAATAGTAGGCAACCCACTCACCCTTTATCTTGATATACTCGGCAGCGAGCTTATCACCCTTGTTGTAGTCCTCCTCGGCCTTAGCAAAGAGGTTATCACTACGCAAAAGGTATGGGTTAACCTCCTCCAAGTTCAAGCCTCGATGTGTTGCTGTTGAGTGGTACTCGGCAGCAGCATCCGAGAGGTCATAGAAGTATGTGAACTTATCGGCGCCCTCCTCGATAGCGACCTTCATATCGAGCATATCCTCAAACATCGCATTTGCCACCTCAAGCTCCTCGATAGCCTCACCGAGGTAGTAGTTAGCGATAGTGTAGTAACCTCGGATATATGGCATTGTATTGCTATGCGAGAAGCCAATCTTATTGGATGGTAGCACCTCAAGACCACGATCCAAGAGCTGCTCCGCCTTTACAATATCCTCCTCTGCACCACGGCGTAGGAACTCCGTAGCAACACGTGCAAAGTTCTCACGTACGCGCGATGCCGAGATATTGTATCGCACAAAGTGGTCTACTAAAACACCCTCCTTAGCGATATTACCGAAGTACAAAGGCTCAACCTCCTCATCGTTACCCATATATAGTGAGTAGAGCTTGTCGGCATCCAAGTATCCCGTCTCCGAGCCCGAACGATAGCGAGTGTAGATAGGCACAAAGGTATATGCATAGCCATCGAAACGAGCATAGTCCACAATACCGTAATCCTTCATTAGGTGCGCCTGAGTAAAGGATAGCGGGCGCTTCCAGTCGAAATTCGCGAAGAGGTCAAGCATCATAAGATGATCCTTCGTAAGCATAGTCTTGCCATCGAGAGAGATATAAACTTCATCCTCAGCGCGCTCGATATCTACCTCATCGAGGAGTCCCGAAGCAACAACATTGTCTTTGTTTACAGGTATCACATATCTACCTGCAGAGAGGATATAGTCGCTATCCAAGCCATCGAAGTGGCTATCCACCTTAGTCTTAAGCTTGCCTACCATACGATAATCCTCCTCGCGCTCGGCAACAGGGATAGCCTCACCCTCGCCCAAGATGCAGATACGACCGCCATTGATAGCAAGACTCATAGGCTCATCTGATATGAAGAGGCGAATGGCATCACTAAGCAACATATCGCACCCAGCAATAGCATCGTTATACTCCCAGTACTCCTCCATACGGTCGTAATCCTCCATAAATATCTCATCGCTCACAATGGCATCAAGTATAGACTGCGCCACAGCGTATGGGATGTAGACATCATAGAAGCCATCCGACGAGGTATCGCCCTGCGAGATATATTGCTCAATATATGGCTGATACTCCATCATCGTCTGCTGGCTCTCGCCAATCTTCTGAGATATATCGTTATACGTACCCGCAAGAACCTGCTTACGTCCCGACAAATCTATATACTCGATTTGGTAGTATCCCTCACTGTCGATACGACGACGCTCAGCACGAAGTCTACGCGCCTTATCCGTATCGAGAACATCGATAGGATTAGCAATAAGCGTCCAGTCGTTGACGAAGCTATACTTCGCAGATGGGATTGTGAATGGCACGCCATCAGCCTCGTTTGCCGCAAGCTTCATCTCGTCGATATACCACTCACCACCAAGATATGAGGAGTTCATAATTCTCACATCTGGGCGCACACCCTCAACCTCCTGACAATACCACAATGGGAAGGTGTCGTTATCGCCAAAGTTGATGATGATACCATTCTCAGGCACCGTATTTAGGTAGTTGCGACCTATGTCGCGCGCCACATAACGATCCGAACGGTCGTGGTCGTCCCAGTTCTCCGATGCAAGCACCACAGGGACACTTACCGACATAAGCACCGCCAACACCGAGGCTGTAAGAGTCGCCTTATTACCCGCCTTGAAGAGGCGCTTTACGAGGGAAATGAATACATCACCTATAGCCATAACACCCAAACCAAGCCAGATGCTAAAGGCATAAAATGCACCTGCATATACATAGTCTCGCTCACGTGGCTCATCAGGAGCTGTGTTGAAGTAGACAACAAGCGCAATACCCATCATCACAAAGAGCAAACTCACCACAAAGAAGTTGCGCCAATCAACATTTAGCTGATATACCAAGCCCAAGAGGCCTAACAACAGCGGCAAGAAGAAGTAGGCATTGTGTGCAGGGTTATTCTCCATCTCAGATGGCAACAGCGTGCGTGGACCTACGTAGTACTTATCTATCGCATCTATACCCGATAGCCAGCCACCATTTAAGTAGATGCCGTTGTGAGCATCCGACTGTAGTTGATTATCATCCTGACGACCTACGAAGTTCCACATAAAATAGCGCCAGAACATATCACCCATCTGATAGCTTAGGAAGTAGTTCACATCCTCCATCGCTGTAGGCTCAAACCACTCGCCACCCATATCATCCACAACATAGACCGAAGGATGACCATCCACCATCTTCACCCAACCATCCTCATAGTTACTCTTACGCGAGTAGTACCACATACGTGGAAGAATATGGTTAGCCTCATCAGAATAGAGATAACCATCGAAGATTTCACGCTTCTCATACTTGCCCGTCTCAGGGTTTAGCCACATCATATCCTTTGCGCTATAGTTACCCGTAGGCAGATACTCATCCTCCGAAGTATAGTCATAGTTAGGCTCCACAAGTGGTAGCGGCATCGCCGAGTAGTATGGACCTACCAAGAGTGGACGAGCACCATACTGGTCACGATTAAGCAGACTGAGCAACTTATGCGGCGTAGATGGATCGTTCGAGTTCATCGGAGGGTTTGCCGCAGCACGAATAGAGACCGAAGCATACGATGAAAAACCGATTAGTATTACTGTTATGGCCATAGTAATTGTGTTTAGCACCCTATAGCCACGCTTATGTGTGAAGAGAATCAAGTAGCCAAGCAACGCGAATACCGCAACTACAAAGAGCACCATACCCACATTCACTGGCAGACCGAGAGTATTCACCGCAAAGGTATCTACAGCAGCTCCCAAAGCCACAGTGTAAGGTATGATAACACCATTTATGGCACCCAAAATCACCAACGACACCACCAAAGCCAAGCATATCTTCAAAAAATAATCTTTAGCCGAGCGGTACTCATAGCGACGGAAGAAGTATATCATCACCAACGCAGGGATAGTGAGCAAGTTTAGGATATGCACACCTATCGACAAGCCCATCAGGTAGGCGATGAATACTATCCAGCGCATAGAGGTTGAGCGGTGGGCATTCTCCTCCCACTTAAGCATCAACCACACCACCAGCGCAGTAAACATCGACGACAGCGCATATACCTCACCCTCAACAGCCGAGAACCAGAATGTATCTGTGTAGGCATAAGACAGAGCACCTACCGCACCCGCACCAAGCACAAGGATAGCATTACTCAACGACATCTGCTCGCCATTACCAGAGGTGATGATTCGGCGTGCAAGATGCGTAATAGTCCAGAAGAGAAAGAGAATACAAAATCCCGAAGCTACAGCATTCATCGCATTTATCATCATCGGCACACTCTCTGGCGATGGTGCTAACATCGAGGCAAGACGCGCCAACATCATAAAGAGCGGCGCCCCTGGTGGGTGACCAACCTCCAACTTATACGACGTTGCAATAAACTCGCTACAATCCCACAAACTTGTTGTAGGCTCCATAGTCAACAAATAGGAGAGCGTAGCCACAAAAAAGACCATCCACCCTACGACATTGTTCCAGCGATTAAATCTATTCAAATTCTCAATCATAGTCCAAAGCAATATTTAACTTGCAAATATAATAATATTTGCCCGATATGCAAAACTAAAAGTCAAAAAAGTAGCATCCATACGTCCAATTTAATCTTTTACAACACCCCGACAGCCACCATTTACAAGTTCCCATTTCATACAATTATTAGCATATAACACCACAAATGGAGCAGAGCATTTTTAGTATTAAAATTCATCTAAAGGTATTGCACAACCGAAATTTGTTGCGTATATTTGCAAAAATATAGTATCGCACAAGTATGAGACTCGACACGCTCACCATCATAGACTTTAAGAATATTGCCGACGAAAGATTAAATCTCTCGGATGGCATCAACTGCTTTGTAGGCGACAATGGTGCGGGCAAAACAAACATATTGGACGCTGTGCACTTCCTTGCTATGGCGCGCTCGCTAAGCACCATTCCTGATTCACAGTGCATTATGCATGGCAAGGAGGCGTTTCTAACCGAAGGTAAATTCACCTCCGACAACGAGCGTAAGGTAGATATTATTTGCAGCTATGCTCGTCGTGGTGGCAAGACCCTAAAGCGCAACGGCAAGGAGTACGACAAACTATCAGACCATGTAGGACACATCCCTATTGTCATCGTTTCGCCTGCCGACTCGGCACTTATTAGCGACTCAGCTGAGGAGCGCAGAAAGTATCTCAACAGATTTATCTCTCAGATAGATCGCAACTATATGGCTGCGCTAATACGCTACAACGCAGCTCTTCAGGAGCGTAACAAGCTACTTAAAAACTCCCCTTCGGAGGAGATGCTGCTAATATACGACAGTATGCTTTCGGCCTCCGCCGACATAATCTTCAACCGTCGAACAGAGATTGTGGAGCGACTACGTCCTTTGGTCGAGAGTTATTATGCCCTACTCTCGGAGGAGCGTGAGAGTATCGGCATAACCTATAAGAGCGAGCTACAGGAGACTCCACTAATGGAACTACTCCTCGCATCGCGCCAGAAGGACTTTGTAAATGAGCATACCACATCGGGCATACATCGCGATGATGTGATATTTACAATGGGCGATTATCCTCTTCGTAAATATGGCTCGCAGGGACAGCAAAAGTCCTTCCTTATAGCCCTTAAACTCGCTGAGTACACACTACTTACCGAGCACTGCAACGAGCGACCAATACTTCTACTCGACGACCTCTTCGACAAGCTTGATATGCGTCGTGTAGCGCAGCTGTTGAGGGTTGTTGGAGGAGATATTTTTGGTCAAATTCTAATCACCGACTGCAACAAGCACCGCTTGGAGCGCACACTTGGCGATGCCGAGGTTAAGTATCAGCTATTTAGCATCGCTAATGGCAAAGCTACAACACTATGAGACGTACCGAACCAATACTTGTAGGCGATATCCTACGCGAGTTTTTTGAGCGACCCTTCGTTGCCCGCAAGCTCGCCGAGGGCAGGCTCCCCGACCTCTGGCAAGAGGTTGTAGGACCACATATAGCCTCGCTAACCCACACCTTCGAGCTTAAGAACGGTATTCTATATGTGGGCATCTCCTCTTCGGTTGCCAGACAGGAGATATTCTTCCGTCGCGACGAGCTTATGACTCTACTTAACACTCGCTCTGGCCACCGTATTATAAACGCAATAATCGTCAAGTAGCACATAATTAGAATTAGGTAACACAAAATTATATCGCTATGGAAAAATTCAATGTAAAAGATATTGAGGGCGCACTAATACTTGTTAGTTGCAACACCGTAGAGCTTAATAACAAACGTGCAAAATATCAACGAGTTCTTCCATATACCATTCGCGAAGGCGAGTTTAGAGGCTTCGAACTCGATGACAGCACCGAGGATATCGACAACCTCTTCCCAATGGAGAAATACGATGAATACACCATTTGGGATATAGACCTCGATGAATTTGACACGGTTAACGAGGTGGCACAGCATATCCTTCGCACCGACGGCAAGAAGATTATCAATACGCTCTACAACGACGGGGAGGTTGTTGTAGACAACAAGCTGACAATAAGCATCTTCGACAGTAGCCGCGAGGAGGTCTACTCAGCATCCAAGACCTTCAAAATCTCGCACCCAGAGCCAAGCAAGGGTAAGGGCAAAAATGAGAAAACAGAGGGGGATATTGAGGTTCTATTTCGCCCGTTAGATATGACCGACAAAGATGACGAGATTATATTCCTCCACGACCGTCGCATCGTTCTATTCCACTTAGAGGTTGTCGCAGTCGTCACAATACTTGTATGGATTTTGGGCTTTGTGGCAGATTGGAACACCAAGGGTTGCTGGCTTATCTCTATCGCTTCGGGCCTCTATTTCACACAGCTCTGGTGGTGCAATATGCCACGCAAGTCTCTCGGTTCGAGGTTGTGGAACGACAAGGTGCGCCATGCCAAGGGACGCCCTTGGATAAATGGTGGCGCAATT
The DNA here is from genome assembly GCA_045656185.1 of Alistipes sp. Lineage (GTDB taxonomy): Bacteria > Bacteroidota > Bacteroidia > Bacteroidales > Rikenellaceae > Alistipes. Next base: position 15,674 of record JAZOQR010000022.1, read on the forward strand.
TCTGGTTTAGCACTAACGGTAATTATGGCAGCGGTATTCTCGCTCTGTGGAAAGAGTATCAGATTTGCCGATTACTACCTTATCTTCTTTATCATAACACTCTGTATCACCTTCGCAATATGGGTATTGAAGAAGAGCTCAGTTAGCGACAAGGCTAAATCTCCATCGGAGTATGCAGAGTCGTTGTTATCAAGCAACTCCAACAAACAACTCAAGCGCCTACGCCGAGATTTCTGGAAGGAGTTCTATAGAAGATTGCTACCATGGAATTGGTAGTATCTTACTCATTTTCAAAACCATAACACAAGCGTATGAAGATAGCTATAATCGGAGCAGGCAATATGGGTGGCGCCCTTGCACGCGGACTCGCTAAGGGTAGCATCATCCCTACCGCGGACATATACATCTCCAACCCTTCAACCGCAAAACTCGAAAACCTTAAGGCCGAGTTTGCCGAGATAAACATAACTACCGACAACTGCACCGCAGCCGCCGCAGCTGATTTGGTGGTACTCGCTGTAAAGCCTTGGAATGTGGAGATGGTGCTAGCAGAGATTAAACCCGTACTCGATTACTCGCGCCAAGCTGTCGCCTCTATGGTTGGAGGTTTGGGGATATCGCAACTTACAGAGTGGCTCGATAAGGGCGATGGTATACTCCCTGCGACATACATTATAATACCCAATACGGCCATCGCAACAATGAGCAGTATGACCTTTATTGCATCTGCTCGCTCCACAGCTCCACAGGATAGCCTACTACTCGATGTGTTCAACGAGCTCGGCAAGGCAATGCTTATCGAGGAGAGCGCTATGCCTGCTGCCACCTCACTCGCATCGTGTGGCATAGCATACGCTCTACGCTATATCCGCGCAGCTATGGAGGGCGGTGTGGAGCTCGGCATTAGAGCTGAGGATGCTAAACATATTGTGATGCAAACCCTTCGCGGTGCGGTAGATGTTCTTGAGAGCAACAACACCCACCCCGAAGCCGAGATAGACCGCGTCACCACCCCTGGAGGCCTCACCATCAAGGGTCTCAATGCCATGGAGGCTGCAGGCTTCACCCACAGCGTCATCGAGGGTCTCCGCGCCTCAACAAAGAGATAGTAGCATATCCGCAACTAACCAAAGGGGCTGACTAAAAAGTAATTTAGCCAGCCCAAAGACTGAAGTGACCCCAAAAGTTTGGACAAAAAACTTTTGGGGTTTCTTTATGCGCAAAAAACACGATTATGTAGCATTACTCAAATATATGAGGATGCTCGAAGATGGTTACTCGGTCAAATCAATTGCTAAAAATTATGGTATTGGAGCAAATAGGTTAAGTTATCTTTGGCATCTCTACCAAGAACAAGGTACTAAAGTTCTGCATCGCAAGAAAAATATTCGCGCCGATGGAGCATTAAAGCAACACATTCTATCTGATATTGAGAAAAATCACTTAACTTTGGTGCAGGCCTCGTTAAAATACGGAGTAAGTACGGACATAATAAAAATATGGCGAAGAATTGCCAGAGAACAAGGACTTGATGCACTCTTAATCACTAATAAGCGAGGACGCCCACCTATTATGGGAAGACCACGAAAGAAAAAAACAGAAGAAATGACAGAGCTGGAGCGTTTGAGAGAAGAGGTAGAATATCTCAGAACGGAGAATGCTCTGTTAAAAAAAGTGAAAGTCTTAGTCGAGGAGAGAGAAGCCCGCTGGAGCGAGATTGGGCAAAAGCCATCGAAGAACTAAGGCATGATGGCTTTGGGCTGGAGAAACTGTTGCAGCTCAAAGGGATGGCACGCTCAACCTATTACTATCACACGACAAGG
>JAZOQR010000023.1:0-29658 GCA_045656185.1 Alistipes sp.
GTCATACTACAACAGGAGAAACTTAACGGTTTCTCCTTTTTTTATTCCGACTGCAAGCATAACTACTGCGTAATTTTACCTTGTTTTATTCTTATCAATAAGAACGGCATCATCGTAGGTCGCTGGTCGCATCTCACTCCTGATACAATAAAAGAGATTGAGCAGCTAATCAACTAATCTCAGCCGAGTATATAATTGCAACTTATTCGATTGTGTAATACCAAGAGTGGTAGGTTGGATAACCCTCGTTTGATACCTCCTTTACCCAATTCAACTCGTTAAAGATTGAATCATCTTCAATGTTGTCAACATCCAATGTCCACGAAATGCTATCTGTTGGAGAGGTGACAATAGTGATTGTATGATGATAAACATCGAAATCTCCCGTTACTCCAGAATACTCTCTTTTGGCGACTGCTGCCAAGAATGGATCCCAACCAGCTTCAACCTTTTTGTTCCAGTTGTTGGATCTTTCATCCCAGTATGCAGTGGAAACACATACTGTATCACCGGAAAATATAATGTATTCTGTATATAATGAGCCACGAGAAGTGTAACCTCGAAAGATAATATCGGTATCCGTCTTGTTGACAATATATGCGCTACCCACATTTTGTGGGTTCAAGGCCCATTCGGGATCACACGCTGTAGCCAGCACCCCGATGAATAATAACAATAGCAAAACTCGTTTCATAGGTCATAATTATTTTGTCAGTACAAAATTAGTAATTAAATTCAATCGCAATAACCAGTTAAGCAAAAAAAACTAGAATTGGTCGAGTAAATTTGCCGCATAAATGCGACATAATAGCGACAAACAGCGTCATTTTCGGGTCTAAAAATTCACAAAATAAGCACTTCGCAATGCTAAACCATTAGCGTTCAGGCTAATATTGTATTTCCGACATTTTTCTATTGTGGAGACCTTGTAGGACTCACAAGTTCTGCGCTGCAAGAGTGTTGAATGACACAAAAGAGGAATAACTTGACTATATCTCGTGAGATTGACTGACCAACTCTTAAAAAAGCAATTTGGTCAGTCATTTGGTCAGTGAATTCTGTCGTAAAACTGCGACAATTCAAAGACAAATATAGGACAAATTGCGACATATTTTAATGTTTGATTGTCAAAGAGTTACAGCGTGTCGCATCTAACTTGTTGATTATAAAGCAAAAACGGAAAAGCTTTCGCTTTTCCGTTTCAGTACCCCCTCAGGGGCTCGAACCCTGGACCCCAACATTAAGAGTGTCGTGCTCTACCAACTGAGCTAAAGAGGCATTTGCTATCTTTCCGATTGCGAGTGCAAAGATAAGACACTTTTTTTATTTTACCAAATAATTTGCGAGTTTTTTTTAATATTTTTTACATTTTTTCAGCCATTAAATGATAACACATTATCAATCAATAATATATGTCATAATAAAAATTTGCATCTTTACACGAAGATTTCGTTATTTTTTCTATCTATACTCGCGATTATCGCTATTCCACTCCTTTCCGCCATCATCATAGAAGACTGGAATATTGGTTATAGCCTTTGCTGCGAGGTAGCTTTCGTACAAGCAGATGCCATTTGCGCTATCGTCAGCAAGGTAGTATGCAACGACTGAAGGGTGACGCTTAGTAGTATGTATCATCTGCGTTGTGCGCTCCACGTACTCCTTACGCCACTTTGGATCGTTAGATGGGTTACCGCCAACCCTACGCGACTCGCCCGACTTAGAGGAGTTTATAGGCGCAGTAATTGCCACATATATACCCTTAGCATCGCAGAAGGATAGAACCTCATCCTTCACAGCTCCCGCAGTAAAGCGCACTGCACGCGTACCACTATTATATAGTTGCTCCAAATCGGCAATTGTGGCATTTGGCGACACCTCATACCACGACATTTCTAATGGCTTATTATTTACAAGGATGTTACCCTCTTTATACTCAAGTGTTCGGAGTGCTACAGCGACATCATAGAACTCTACATCTCGTCCCTCGATACGATTTTTAAGGTGCAGCGACAAGCGAGTTGGAGAGCCACTACTCCAAAGCACAGAATCGGGTACAGGGGAGCCGAAGCGCATGGTATCGGTGCCATACATACCAAGTTCAACATCGCGCGTACCAGCATCAAGGCGTATTGTATCGTTTAGATAGAGCTCATAATAGAGGCGAGACCTCTTCTTGCCGAGTGTTTCATTCTGCATCACAACACTAAAGTCGGCATTTACGACACCATAGTCTATATTTGCACGATAGGCTACATCGCGCACGCGCACGCGCGGCTGTGATATGATATAGACTACAGGGCGTGGGGTAACGTGGTCGAAACACTCAATAGCAGCGACATCCTCGCCATCAAGCATACGCAGCTCTACGCTATTTTTATCCTCCTTCGAGATCTTAGTAATGGTATACTCTGCAGCTACGAAACCATTTGTAGAGCCACCTGCGCGCTTGCCATTTACAAAAATCTCGTATGGGCGTGCCACCCCCTCAACACGAAGAAACACCTGACGCTCAAGCCACGAAAAAGGGAATGTAAACTCACCCACGAGCGCACCATCCTGCTCCACCCACTCCTCGATAGGTTGCATATATCGTTGGCGCGCCATACCTCCCTCCTCTGCTGCTGCTTTGGTAAGGTATGGGATTAGGCGTGTGCGGTACTGCTCCTCACGCCTATGTTGCTGTGCTGAGACATCCACACCACTTAGCAACATTGAGGCTACCAAACCGGCATATAGTATAAGACCTTTCATAGATTTACTGTTTAGGGTATGTTGCACGGGTATTACGCCATTCAATAATCTCTGGAGTAAGCCTATCTACCCTATCCTTCCACATACGATTTTCAACCAAACGACGACGGTCATAGTCGATACGTTCGGTAATTCTAAAGCGAGGTTGCTGTCTTGAAGAGACATTCTCGCGCTGCGTAGGACGAATAGTTCTATTAAATACCGAGTCGCGGATAGGTCGTCGCTCATAGAACCATTCGAAATTATTGAGTTTCAATTTCTGTGTTTCTGGAATCATATCCATCGGATAGAGTATATAAGCGGGGTTCTGCTTATAGGCAATCTTATCTATTTCGCCCTCGGTCAAATAGAATGATATGCTTGCACTCTCAATATACATAAGACCTGTAACCTCTGGGCTATCCTCCTCCTGCATATAGTATATAGTCTGTGCATTACCATCAACATCGTTGCGGTAGACCTCGCCATCGGCAAAGTATGCAATCATATCCTTACCTGCCACCTGATTATAATACATCGTATCAATCTCCATACCCATCATCGGATCACCCATAAAGTGAGCTTTGGTAATTACCTCATTACGTGTATGTATAGCCATCGAATCGGATGTTATCTGATTCTCCTCGTTCCACATCACCGGCTCGATATATAGACGTATGATAGAGTCAGTATTAAGCATAATCATCGAGTCGCACACCATCTGCGAGTCAGGACGATACATCTTAACCCTACGATATGCCTTAATCATCTTATATGTACTATCCTCTGGGAATGGTCTACTAATACTATCACGACCGATACTATCCATACGGATTGTATCTGCTCCTAACGAGTCCACCATCATCGTATCACGTCCCTCACGAACAAGGCTATCCGTAGCGATACTATCCATATTAAGGCTATCTGTAGCCACGCTATCCACAACATAGTCAGGTCCCGTATACACCTTACCGCGTCTTAGGGCACGCGCCTTAGCCCTATCAATCTTTCTACGATTACGCTCCTCAGCGCGCTGCTTTACGCGCTCTAAGCGAGCCTTTTCCTCATCAGCAAGCTGAGCACTGCGCGCTCTACGCTTAGCAATAATTGAGTCGACCTCTATTTTCAACAGCGAGTCTCGGATATGCTGTATAGAGTCCGCCTCACGCCTCTTTATTGAGTCTACCGAATCGCGTATATGGCGTTTAGCTGTACGAATAGAGTCTCGCACACGGCGGCGCTCCATTCGCGCCTTATAACGTTTCTGTCTTGGGGTTAACGTTTTAATACTATCCTGAGATAGACTATCGACAATTGTAGAATCCAATCTAATTGTATCCGTAGCGAGGGAATCTACCTCTGCTGAAGCTAACAATGGCGAGTCGGCAGCCACACTATCTTTGACATTAGCTCCCTGCTCTGCCGTTGGCTCATCAGTTGGGCCATCCTCATTACTTTGCATAGTCTCCAATCCTGACAGACGCTCATCACCATACTCCGTTCTACGCCTTCTACCCTCATCTTCAGGCTTACCCATATCCTTTCCGGGCTTCTGGGTAATCTCCTTTGATGACAACGATGCATCAAGGCCAGACTCAGGACCAGACTTCTCAGTAGCAACATCTGCTAACTTATTATTCTCCTCTACTGAGAGCATCGAATCCTGCTTCTCACTCATTACCTCCTCTGCGCTATGCTCCACACCCTCTTGGCGAGAAGTGCTTACCGAGGTAGTATCAGCCGATGGTGGAGGAACTGGGATGGTATACAACCACAAAGTGTCGGCACACAAATAGATTGAGTCTGTCTCCTTTGGATTATAGTTAATCATCGAGGGACGACGAGTAAAGATAGCATTATCCAAATCATCCCACCACTCACCATAGTCTGCAAAGCCGAGGATCTTCTGTGTGGTATCATCCATCTGGATATTGTTACGTCCGATAACATGGCCCGTAGTACGATAGTACTCGATAGTGTCGCTCCATACCTCACGCTCTTCCGACAACATATAGGCATCACGAGTTAGGAAGTACAAATCATCCTCCTTTATGTAGTTTCCAGCATTCGCAAAGAGATACTCGTTTTTTTCGTTCCAGATATTTGTATTCGTAAAATATTGAGCATTCTCGGTCTGAGTGTTAAATATCACCGAGTCACCCTTCATAAGATACTTCTCATCGCGCATCTCCACACTATTCACCGCGATAAGGTCGTGAGTCTTAGTGTTATAATATCCGCGCTCTGCCTCCAAGTGGCTCTCACCCTTATTTACATAGCAACCATCATAAAATATACCGATATTCTCATCCGTGTCGAAGACGCAGTTGTACGTATACATCACAGCATCGCCATCTACGACCTTTACAAGCTCCGAGTATATTGTGGCGGTGCTATTAGCGCGGTTATACTTTGCTCTCTCACCATAGGCATAGGTCTCGTTCTGGTTAATCAAGACATTACCAAAGCACTCAAAGCTCTGATTTGGGTATCTGATAGCACTATCGGCAAGTATTACCGTACCATTATGGTGCGCTGCAAAGTTACCAACAAGAATAAATACCGTTGAGTCACCCTGCTCAATAAGGTAACTATCATCGGCAATCATATCAACCATACGACGCTCGGTATTGTTATTCGGGGCAATAAATAGAGCATCATAGTCTACAGCATAGTGATAGTTGCGACCACTCGCAGCGTAGAATAGCGTTCCACACAACAAGCAAATCACAACAATAGGTACAAATATCTTTCGGCGCATAGGCACGCTATGTTTTTATTTTATGTAGGTTCTACAAATTAGATTGGGTTGATTTTCTAATTTATGGAACAGACCTTTACTTTATCCACTCTTTAATCTCAAACTCGCCACTACGGTACTCAGGATCGATATATACATACATCGACTCAATCTTATCCACAAGCCACTCACGATATACTCTCTCCTGCTTCTGTGTAAGCGCCATCTCCTCAAGACGGATATAGTCATCCTCCAAAGTAGCTGTATGCGATGGTATAATCTCCACGAGTTTAACAATCTTACTCATCTGGTTACCCATAAGGTCTGTGGTATGGAACGAGTCCGACACCTCACCAACCTTTAGGCGCATTAAGGCTGCATAATCATCCAACGACTTACCTCCCTGCGCACTGAAATCCTCCTTTAGGAAGCGTGTAGCCGTAAGGCGAGCTCCTGCATATACACCCATACGAGCAAGAACATCACTATTCGACACGATACCGCCATTATACTTTGACACAGCATCATCCGAATGCTTTAGCGCAGCATCTGCAAAACTTATAGAATCCATACGCACAAGACGTGCAAGACTATCCAACTCGCGTGCTGGCTCAGCAAGCTCCTCGTATGTAAATGTTGGGCGAAGCAATATATGGCGACAACGATATACATCGCCACGCTTTTCGATAAGTTCGATAATATGGAAACCAAACTCCGTCTCAACAATCTCCGATATCTGTCCAGGCTTTAGCTTCTCCAAAGCCTCCGCAAATGGTCGAACAAAGTAGGCTGCAGGCATAGGCTCCATCTCGCCACCATAGATCGCCGAGCCATCCAACGAGTACATACGCGCCAATACCGAAAATTTTGTCTGGCCTGTAATGATACGTTCTCGCATATCGAGCAGACGCTCCTTAGTACGCTGCTGTGCCTCCTTCAACGATGCTGGGAACTTTGTAATATGGGCATACACATACTGTTCACCAATAATAGGGAGACTATCTTTGTCTGCTCCCTTGTAGAAGCGCTCTACTTCGCCTGGAACAATTGTCACCTTGCTCACGATTGTGTTACGCATAGACTCTGCATAGGTCTGCTCCTCGTAGCGCGCACGCAACATCTCACGATATGTAAAGATTGGCATATGCTCCTTAGCCTCAAGCTCGGCAATACCACCAGCCTCGGTGATAAGTTGCTGAAGATAGTTCTCGATACGAGTAGATATTTCAGAGGTATTCACCTCAACAGAATCAATAAGAGCCTGATTGTAGAGCAACTTCTGCTCAAGCATAGCCTCTAAAGCCTCATTCATTGGATCACGGTCTGAGGTATAACCCATCTTACGACGCTGTGCCACCAATGCATCGGCATATTCGGCAACCTCGGAGTACAACACCGAAGAGCCTCCCACAACCGCAACAACCTTATCAAGCATCACCTGACGACGCTGCTGTTGTGCAACACACTCCTGGACCATACACCCTACGGCAACAAACGCAACTAACGTGTATAAAAACTTTCTCATATTTTGATTTCTATTACTTATCAATTGATATCGCTCGGCAACTCCTCTTCGAGGATTATATCCTCGACCTCCTCTATTACTGGCTGAGCACAACTCTCCTGCATAGTCACATAGCTCAACGACTTAAGCAGTGTAGTATCAGCGAGCTTCACCCTGCCCGAAACAATAGCATCGTGCTTGAGCTCAGACTCATACTTACTAACGATTTCTGCACGACGCTCAGCATACAATCTACGACGAATATCCTCCTTGACACACTCTAAAGGAGCGATCTCACCCTTACGCGCAACATCTACAAAGACGAAGTAGAAGAGCGCATCATCAGAGGACATATGCTGAACACCACTCTTGGCAAGCAGAGCTGTGTATGACGATGAACGCTCTGTGGGGAGATTACTCAAAAAGTCGGCATAACTAACCCACTGCAAAGTAAAATCAGATAATTGCAGACCATGCTTCTCACACAAAGCACGTACCTCCTCGGTATCTCCACGCTTAGCGATACCCTTTAGAGCTGTGCTTAGAGTCGATGTATTACGGAAATTCTTTGGAGTCTTGACCACCACACCACGCACCTTATCGTGGTCGAGTTTGAACGAGGCGCTATTTGCTCGATAGTACGCCGATAGCTGATTATCGGTAATCTCAACATCGATAGAGTTATCGATGTAGTACTGGTCAAGCTGACGCATAATAAGTGACTGTCGATAGCCCTCTACCAAACGCTCAATATCTGCTTGATTTGATGATAGCACCTCCTCGGCACGACTCATCTTAAGCTGGTTAAGCACCCAGTTTTCGGTATACATTTTAGCGAACGTAACGCTATCGACGCTACTAAGTCCTATAGGCATCGCACTCTTGATATCAGAACTTAGCAGAATCTTATCATCAACCCTTGCTACCACATCTTTATCAACACTATCGTTCACCTGAACGTGTGAATTACGACAGGCTGTAACCGACAAAACGAAGGTCAGGGTAACTATGTGAATAAACTTTTGCATAATCAATCGGCAAAGATACATTTTTTCTCGGTAAAAACGCACTATAATCAGAGATTATTGCAAAGCAATAGAAAAAAAACTGAAAGGTGAAAGGTGAAAACTGAAAAGTATGGTGTCTGCGACGCATATTTCGAAAGTGAAAACTGAAAACTGAGAACTGAAAAGTAAGGTGCGCTTCGCGCGAGATTAATTATTTGGAGACAGCTGGGACAGCAGAGACAACAGGGACAACAGAGACAACAGAGACAACAGAGAAATTTATTATCATTCTGATGATACTCTGTTTCGCTGTGGTATCTTTCGTCTCTGTGGTCTCAAAACAAACCTTCCCAAGCGCGAGACCCTAATTTCTTGTCAGAAGGGGTCAGATGTGGCCTCGATAAAGAAATTGCCCCAGATGGGACATACTAAGCGTATTTCCCATTTGGGGCAATGATTGAGAGGTCGCAGATGACCCCTTATCACAAGAAATTATGACCCCTTATCACAAGAATAGAAGGCGATCGGGACCCTCGTACTCTGGCAACGGTTTTGGGGTGTAGTCGGCATAGCCGATAGATATAACACACCAAACACGGTAATCAGCTGGAATCTCAGGAATTAGGGCTTTCACATAATCCTCACTGCGCTGGCTATTTGGGTCATCTTTAAGGGTGAGATAATCACCTACATGAACCCAGCAAGTAGCAAGACCTTGCTCAACAAGAGCGAGCTGAAGGATAGTTGCCATAATAGAGGCATTTGTCTGCCACATAGGGCTTGCATTCTCATCGCCGAGTACTACGATAGCAGCTCCAGCCTCCTCGAGGAGCGATGATCCCCAGTCGCGCAGACGACCGAGGGCGTGCACCTTATCGAGGTTAGTCACCGCCATCAGGCGCGTTGAGCGCGTATTCTTCGATGATGGAGCAAGCAAAGCCAACTCCATAGCCTCGCGAAGTTTCTCAATCTCAACAGGCTTACCAGTATAGCGTCGTGTGGAACGACGTCTTTTTACCACCTCTCTAAATTCCATAATTTGCTCTTTATTTTATCCTACACAAAAATTATACAACACAACAACGCGCTATTAAAGCATCTCCTTTAACTCTGCATTAGTATAGGCATCAGCACCATAACAGAGTTTAAGGTATGCCAAACCGCTAATGTAGTCCTCCTCTGTGAATGAGTCGGTAGCCTCCTTTGCAACTACAACATCGTAGCCAAGACAGTAGGCATCAGCAGAGGTGTGGCGAACGCACATATGAGCGTGGAGACCAGTCATAACAACAGTCTGCACACCCAACTCCTTAAGCAGGATATCGAGGTCGGTCTGGAAGAAGCCACTATATCGACGCTTAGGCACGATATAATCCTTATCCGAAACCTTGAGTTCAGGAATTACCTCTGCTCCTGGAGTGCCAGCTATAGCGTGGTCGCCCCAGATTATAAGCTCACGATCGATACCTGGACGGTGTGCATCGTTGCAAAAGATTACAGGAACACCAGCCTCACGTGCATAGTCCAATAGTTCGGCTGTTGCTGGCACGATAGCCTTAGCGCGCTCACAAGTTAAAGCGCCATAGACAAAGTCGTTAAGCATATCAACGACCAAAATTGCAGGTTTGTTTAGTTTTTGCATAGTTATATGTTTTTAAGTTGTTGTCTATAAAACTATGCAAATTTAGCAAAATATTAATGAATTATCCAAATATTTAGCAAGTTATAGACAATATTTTACTCAAAGATATAGTATTGTATCATATTTTTTATTACTTTTGAAAAACTTTTTTGACCAAAACAATATGAAGGAGAATATAACTGTAGCTCTTATCTACGATTTTGATGGCACGCTTGCGCCAGGCAATATGCAGGAGTACGACTTTATCCCCGCTGTGGGCAAGAGCAATATGGAGTTCTGGCACGAGGCAAACACCTTAGCCGAGGAGCAGGATGCCGATCAAGTGCTAACATATATGGCGCGTATGCTTCAAGCTGCGCAGTCAAAGGGGCTGTCGCTCAGACGTGAGGCCTTCCGTGAGTCTGGTCGCAACGTGCAGTTCTACAAGGGTGTTATCGAGTGGTTTAAGCGCATTAATGAGTATGGTAAGGAGCGTGGTATCAATATATTACACTATGTAAACTCTTCTGGCTTAAAGGAGATTATCGAGGGTACAGCTATCGCCCACGAGTTTAAGAATATCTATGCTTGCTCATTCCTCTACAACGTAGACGGCATCGCCTACTGGCCTGCTGTAGCGGTAAACTACACCAACAAAACCCAGTTTATCTTCAAGATTAACAAGGGTGTAGAGTCGGTATTCGACACTAAGGATGTAAACCGCTTTATGGAGGAGAACAAACGCCCTGTGCCATTCTCACGAATGATATATTTTGGCGACGGTACTACAGATATCCCTTGTATGAGGTTGGTCAAGAACTTCGGTGGCCACTCTATCGCAGTCTACAATCCAGAGGAGGAGGGACAGCGCACCGTCCTCAACGACCTTATCCGCGACAACCGTGTTAACCACGTCTGCCCTGCCGACTACTCCGAGGATTCGGAGATAGATATTGTCGTTAAGACCATTATCGACAAGGTAGCAATGGACCACCGTTTATCGGAGTTGGAGGTCGCAAGACAATAGTAACAAGTTAGCTATAAACCACTTATACATGAGACAGCTAGTTACATTTGCCACCCTTGCGCTACTATTTTTGGTTAGCGGTTGCAAGCGCGATGAGGGTTTGAATACCCCAAAGGATGACCCACGCGCAGTAGATTTAGGTCTCAGTGTTAAGTGGGCGATTTGCAATGTAGGCGCTGAGAATCCCGAGGATTTTGGAGACTACTTTGCATGGGGTGAGACTGCTCCAAAGAGCGAATATACCGAGGAGAACTGCTCAACATACCTTGTAAAAATAGAGGACTTCTCTGGCAATCCACAGTATGATGCTGCCGCAGCTAATTGGGGCAATGGCTGGAGAGTGCCTACAAGAATTGAGCAGAACGAGCTGTTTAACAAGTGTACTTGGGAGCGCATAACAGTAAATGGCGTTGTGGGTATGCAAGTGACTGGACCAAATGGCAAGTCTATCTTCCTACCCTCTGCCGGCTATAACGAGTTAGGATACCCTCAAACATCAGGCAGTTATGGCTACTACTGGAGCTCTACACCTGGAGAGGAGCACGGATACCTATCATACGGTCTGCTAATAAAGTATGATAAGGCAGAGCACTCATACCGAGATTGGCGCTATATGGGACTATCTGTACGCGCAGTAAAGGATAAAAAGAAGTAATAGAAATATGAAGATCGTATTTGCAACAAATAATGCACATAAGCTTTCGGAGGTGAAGGCGGTGCTTGGTGAGGGCTTTGAGCTTGTGACACTTAAGGAGGTAGGCATTGTGGAGGATATTCCTGAGACGGGTGAGACTCTCGATGAGAATGCCTCGATAAAGGCGCGCTACGTATACGAGCGCACTGGTCTCGACTGCTTTGCCGATGATACTGGCTTGGAGGTGGAGGCACTGAATGGTGCTCCAGGTGTGCGCTCAGCACGCTACGCTACCGATGGTCACGACTTTTCAGCCAACAACCGCAAGCTCCTTAGAGAGTTGGAGGGGGTAACAAATCGTAAGGCGCGCTTCCGTACCGTTATTTCACTTATTCGCTCAGGCGAGGAGATTCAGGTGGAGGGCATCGTAAATGGCCACATCGCCACCGAGGAGGCCGGTTGTGAGGGTTTTGGCTACGACCCACTATTCATTCCAGAGGGGCATAATGTAACCTTTGCCGAGATGACGGCGGAGGAGAAGAATAGCATCTCGCATCGTGGTCGTGCTGTGGCTGAGTTGGTTAAGGTATTAACAAAGTAAGTCTCTACGACTAAAACTCTTTTATAATTGAGGTTGCTACATTTCTTAGATTGATTGTAGCAACCTCTTTTTTCATCGCCTCCGCAATAGGCATACCCTCAGGCGTGGCAGCATAGATAGCATCAAAATCACTCTTTTGAAGTTCGTCACACCACTGCACACCGCCACCTACAGCGATGCAAGGGACACCCGCACGCTTAGCATGGCGAAGCACACCCGCAGGAGCTTTACCCATCACCGTTTGGCAATCGATACGCCCCTCACCAGTGACAACCAAAGAGGCATCGGCGACAATATTATCAAAGTCTATAATATTAAGTATCAACTCGATACCAGACTTAGGCATAGCACCCAATACAGCACCAAAGGCAAAGCCTGCGCCACCAGCAGCACCCATACCCGCCTTGTTGGATACATCCTTGCCGCACCACTTAGCAACAACCGAGGCGTAGTGCCCCATTGCACTATCAAGATGCACCATCATATCCTTAGATACCCCCTTCTGAGCCCCATAAACATAGGTTGCTCCACGCTCACCGCAGAGAGGATTATCCACATCCACAGCAACACTAATCTCCACACCTTCGATTGGAGAGTTTACGGGTGGTGCTATACTATCTACACGCTGAAGAATATCTATTGTATCTATTAGCTCTAAGCCATTGTCATCCAAAAACTTATAACCTAAGGCACGGAGTAGTCCCGTACCGCCATCGTTGGTAGCACTACCGCCAAGACCTACGATTATTCTGCTACAGCCGCGCTTTACGGCATCAAGCATAAGTTCTCCCGTGCCATAGGTTGTAGCATATAGCGGATTGCGCTCCTCAAAGGAGAGAAGTGTTATACCACTTGCCGAGGAGATAGGTATAATTGCTGTAGCGCCATTATCGATAATACCATAGCTCGCCTCAATATTTCGGCCAATAGGATCGTGTGCCGTAGTTACTACCATCTCACCGCCAACACCCTCCACAATAGCCTCATCCATACCCTCGCCACCATCAGCAATAGCAACTACACGACACTCCACCGCAGGATCTACACTCCTAACACCTGCGATAAATGCCTCTGCCGCCTCGTTAGAGGTGAGCGACCCCTTGAAGGAGTCGAACGCCACAACAATTTTTCTCATTTTGCATACTATTACCCTACAAAGATATGAATTATTGTGGAAATTTTGGTACATTTGCCAAACTAAACAATAAAACAATGAAGAGATTTTCAATATTTGTAATGCTTATTGCGACACTTTTGTGCGCCTGCTCTGAAGAGAATGTAACGCGTTATGATACTGGCGTAAGCCGCGACTTAGCCACAATGCGAAAGGCATCAATCGAGGGGCTACGATACGGTATAGACATCGACCTTGTAGAGAATACTGGCAAGGTTAATATCTCTTTCTTGCTAAACCAAAAGGAGGATATCGTGGTGGACTTCCGCGCAACAGATAATATCCTCGATGTCAAACTCAACAGCAAGGAGGTAAAGCACGAGATATACAACGAACATATCGTCGTCGCAAGTAGCGAATTGGAGACGGGAGAGAACACTATAAGCGTCGCCTTCAAAGTTGATAACCAGTCGCTTAACCGCAACGACGAGTTTCTATACACCCTCCTTGTGCCAGACCGTGCACGAACTCTCTTTCCCTGTTTCGACCAGCCAGATTTGAAGGCGAGCTATACCCTATCGCTAACAATTCCGGAGGAGTGGGAGGCTGTATCAAACACCCTTGTAAGTAGCGAGGAGCGATATCCTGAAACAGCTACAAAGCGTGTATCGTTTGCGCCTACAGAGCCCCTAAGCACCTATCTATTTTCATTCGTGGCAGGCAAACTCTACAAGAGCACCTACGACGATGGCACACACACCTTCAATGCCTACTATCGCGAGACCGAGCCTAAGCGTTTGGCACAGTTGGAGACAATATTTGCCGAGGTCAAGAGCTCGTTAGAGTGGCTCGAAGATTATACCGGCATTCCTTACCCATTTGCAAAGTATGATATCATCATATTACCAGGCTTCCAGTATGGTGGTATGGAGCATACGGGAGCTACGCTATATAACGATAGACAGATGTTCCTAAGCGACAATCCTACTCTCGACGAGCAATTACGACGCACACAGCTTATTGCTCACGAGACGGCTCATATGTGGTTTGGCGACTATGTTACAATGTGTTGGTTTGACGATGTATGGACCAAGGAGGTCTTTGCAAACTACTTTGCAGCTCGTATGGCAGAGCCTCTATACACCGATATCAACCACCGCCTCAACCGCCTTAAGACCTACACCACATCGGCACTACGCGAGGACCGTACTCTCGGCTCCAACTCTATCCGTCAGGAGTTGGACAATATGCAGAATGCAGGTCTTATATATGGTCAAATAATCTACAACAAAGCCCCTATCGTAATGGATAAGCTCGTGGAGCTTATGGGCGAGGAGCAGTTCCAGAGTGGTATTCGCGACTATCTACACACCTACGCCTATGGCAATGCTACATGGCCAGAGCTTATCGCCATACTCGACAAATACACCGAGGAGGACTTAGCTACGTTTAGCGATGTATGGGTACACCAGAAGGGTATGCCACACATCTCTATAGAGATTGGTACTGAGGAGATTATCTTCACCCAGAGCGATCCATACAACCGTGGCACGCTATGGACACAGAGTTTCAGTTCGCGTATAATATATTCCGATGGCAGAGAGGAGTTAATCGACCTTACGATGCGTGATGGCGAGCATAGAATTGCAAAGGGTGACGATATTGTAGCCTTGCTTCCTAATAGTTGTGGTCGTGGCTACGGACTCTTTATTCCAGATGCCAAGAGCCGAGAGTGGATAATGGCAAACTTCGCCACCTTGGAGGATGAGCTACTACGCGAGTCGTTGGTTATAACCCTCCATGAGTGCTACCAGCACGATATAATCACAGCTGAGCAGTGGCTACACTTTATCCTACGCAATATCGGCACAGAGCCTAACTACCTTATCGCCTCAACCCTAAACGACTACCTTGCTGGTGCAATGATAGAGGTGCACAACCCTGAGACTGAAAACTCCCTTTGGAGAGTGATATGCACCCACGACAACCCATCGCTTAGCCGCAGACTCACAATGACACTTGCACACGCTATGGTGTCGAAACATAGCTACGAGCGCATATACAAACTCTGGGAGAGTATGTCAAATCCTCAGCTCGACGAGCAGGACTACACCACACTCGCCTATGAGCTTGCACTACGCATACCAGCACAGGCGGAGCATATCCTCGCCACACAGCGCACACGCATCTCTAACCCTGACCGCATAGCGCAGTTCGACTATATCTCTCGCGCCATAACTGCCGATAAAGCTGAGCGCGATGCTCTCTTCGAGTGGCTACTCAGTGAACCTTCTCATCGTCGTCCAGAGCCCTGGGCTGCAACTGCATTGAGCTACCTATGCCACCATACACGCCAGACGGATAGTTTCGACTATATATACAGAGGACTCGAGGCTCTACAGGAGATACAGCGCACGGGCGATATCTTCTTCCCAAGCAACTGGCTAAAGGCGCTACTCGGAGGTCACCACAGCGACAAGGCAACACAGGAGGTGGAGCGATTCCTAAAGAATAACCCCGACTACCCTGCATTGCTAAAGAATAAGATTTTGCAAAACACACCTCGCTATATTCTCTGACGAGAAAGTGAAAACTGAAAAGTGAAAGATGAAAAATTCACCTTTCACTTTTCAGTTTAATATGCGTCGCAGACACCATACTTTTCACTTTTCACCTGTCAGTTTTCAGTTAAATATGCGTCGCAGACACCACACTTTTCAGTTCTCACCTTTCAGTTTTCACTTCGTTTTTTCCCATTCAAATTTCTCTATATCAGAATCCGCAGCCTTCCACGATGGCTTACGGCTGGCGTAGATGATAAATGGAATACCTACAAATACTATAGCACCGATAATAAGCACTAAGAACCACACCTTATTACTACCTACAGATATCTGCGATGGCGGAATAAAGCTAAGTACAAAGGCAAGCAACGAACCGCAGAAGCCCAAACCTCCGAGGAACCACATCAGACCATTACCCTTAGCACCAAGGCGGAATGGACGCTCCATCTTTGGGAGTTTATATCGTAGCGTAATAGCAGCTGCAAACATCAACATATACATAATAAGGTAGAGCAACACCGTGAGTTGTGAAAGTATTTGATAGAAGCTCTGCACCGAAGGCATCACCACAAACAACAGACCTAAAATTGTCACGATAACACCCTGCACAAGGAGAATATTGCGCTGCACGCCCTCCTTGTTTGTCTTTTGGAAGAATGGAGGTAAATAGCCTGCACGACCTACCGTAAATATACCCTTTGAAGGACCAGCCACCCAGGTAAGCACTCCAGCAAGAACTCCAAAAACGAGTGCTATAGCGATGATAGGGCCCATCCACGACATATGCAGATATTTGAAGTAGTTATCGAAGCCTATAAGAAGTGTCTGCGTGAGGCTTATATCCTTTGCTGGCACAACGATACCAAGAGCAAACGTACCGAGGATAAATATCACCACCGTAACCAACGAACCTATGATGATGGCACGCGGATAGTTACGCTTAGGGTTGTCGACCTCCATAACGTGGATACCCATCATCTCCATACCAGCATAGAAGAGGAAGATACTACTTGCCAGTACCAGGTTATCGAAGTTGGCAAGGTTCGGGAAGAAGCCCTCGTGTACATTAAGGTTGTTGTGTCCGCCCGACATAAGGTATATCGCAGCAAGAATTATAAGTATCGCCGCAGGTATAATGGTACCAATAATACCACCCCACTTACTCACCTTACCTACCCAGCCAAGACCCTTTAGCGAGATAAAGGTTGCTACCCAATATATCACCAGCACCACAACAAGGGTAAAGAGACGGTTTGAGGCAAGCGCAGCATCCGCAGTTGGATTAAATCCGATAAAGGCAATACTAACAGCGCCAAAGGTAAGCACCGTAGGATACCATATCGTGGATTGTATCCACTGCAACCATATCGCCAAAAAGCCAAACCTCGCACCAAAGGCCTCGCCAACCCACCTAAACACACCTCCCTGCTTACCCGAGAACATAGCTGCAAGCTCAGCAGCTACCATAGCCGTAGGGATAAGAAACACGATGGCAGCGAAGAGATAGTAGAATGCCGACTGAAGACCATATATAGCCTCAGTTGCAAGTCCACGCAGACTAACCACTGCCGTTACATTCATTATGGCAAGCGTCATCACGCTGAGCTTAAAGCCATTAGATTTGTTAACACTCTGCATAATAGAACAATTTGATTGTATTCACCCCTCACCAAGCAATTAGTGTGCAAAAGTCTACCAAAAAATCATAAATGATTTATTATACACTTATAATTAGACTTAATTTAGCACCTAATTCATTAATATATAAAGCACTGTTTTACAGCATCTTAAAATAAATAATAGGGGGGGGGAATTTTACATACTATTTTCTTGGATATTTAACAATAAAACCGTATATTTGCAGTAGCTAAACAAACTACCATCTATAGTTAACCTTAAAAAAACCTACCATTATGAAACGATTATTACTTTTAGCTGTTGCGCTTTGTGTATCAACAATGGCAATGGCGCAGAAAGAGGAGGTTAAATTCTCTCTATCAGGAGTATATAGGTCAGCAGACACCTCATTATTGGATCGCGATAATCCATTTACAACACAAGATGTGGAACTCACCTATGGCATCCACTTCAACGACAAATGGGCTTTGACAATACCTATTACCTCAAGTAGTATAATGTATCCAAACACACACACCTACTCTAACCTCTTTTTGTTGGGTCTTGGTGGCGAGTACAAGATTGTCGATAATAGCCAATGGGATTGGTCATTGGTTGCCAACGTGCAGTCTTCAATCGGCAAGAATGATTGGGGTGGCGCTATAGTTTACGACTTTGGACTAATGGAGGAGTACGACAATGTCCAGACCGCCATAGGTTTCAAATACTACGATGCACATAAATCCTATATCAAGGATAGATTCTGCATCTACCTATCGTTTGGCTTCCGCTTTAAGATGTAGTTTATAGAGTACATAACACTCTTGCGGCATTTCCTTTCAGGGAATGCCGCAATTTTATGTTATTGTGAATATACTTATTTAGTCAAAATAGTAAATACAGGCAGCAAACACCTTGCTATTAAGACAAAACTGCCCAATGTAGTGACTTTGCTATAGCTCGGCATAAGAAAAATTTGTTTCACTCTCGTCTTTATTGCAAAGTTCAGCTTTCAGCTTTCAGTTTTCAGTTTAATTTTCTATCTTTGCAAATTGGAATATTATCAACATAAAACTTAAAATAGAATGAAAAAACTATCACTGATTTTTGCTGCTGCGCTGACTATTGTATCGGTAGGCATTGCAAAGGGTGCGGAGCCAGAGGCTTCGAAGCCCAACTACGAACTTGCTGAGCGCTTCTCGCCAACAAAGATGCGCCGCGTAGTACCTCAGACCGAGGTGCGCCCAAACTGGTTTAAGAATAGCTCTAAATTCTGGTATTCGTGGAAGAGCATCAACGGCACAAACTTCTACATCGTAGATCCAGCAACAGGCAAGCAGAGCGAGCTATGGTCAATGGCAGAACTTGCCGAGAAGGTGACTCTTGCTACAAACTACCCTTTCGATGCTCAGCACACACCTGTGGAGAATATCGAGCTTAAGAATGACAAATATATTCTCTTCGATATCGCACCTGCAAAGGTTATGGTCGAGAACAACGACTACGCACCAAAAGACTCGGAGGGCAAGCCTCTAACCTTCCACTTCAAGTGGGATATTGCAGCACGCACCTTGGAGAAGATTGAGGAGCGCGAGGCTCGCATTCCAGAGTGGGCAAATGTATCGCCTGATGGTCGCATCGCGGTATATCAGAAGGACTACAACCTATGGTATATGTCGATGGAGGATGTTGAGAAGCTCGCTAAGAACCCTAAGGATACAACTATCGTAGAGCATCAGATTACCACCGATGCTACCGATGCTACTGCATACCACTGGTTCGAGGACTGTATCGAGCAGCTAAAGGAGGGTGAGCGCTACCGCGTATTCTTGCAGTGGTCGCCAGACTCTAAGCACTTTGCAACAGTGCGTAGCAATACAGAGATGCTTAAGGACTTCTGGGTAATCAATGTTCTAAAGGAGCGCCCAGAGCTCTTCACATACAAGTATCAGATGCCTGGCGAGCAGAGCCCAGACTTCACTCTTGAGCTCTTCGACACCGAGAAGTTCGAGTGCCGCAAGGTAGATATGCCTAAGTACAAGGAGCAGATGCTCTTTATTGCTCCTAAGAACTTTAAGCATAGCGACACCTACGAGCGACCAGTGCGTATGGTATGGTGTGGTGATAACGACAAGTTCTATGTTATTCGCCAGAGCCGCGATATTCAGCGCGCAGACCTCTGCGTGGTGGATGTAGCCTCAGCAACAGCCAAGGATGTCGTTTGCGAGGAGATGAACACCTCTATCGAGTGGCAGATGCCTACGCTTATTAACAACGAGCGCGAAGTTATCCAGTGGTCGGAGCGCACAGGCTGGGCACACCTCTACCGCTACAGCGTCGATGGTGAGCTTATCAACCCTATCACCAAGGGCGAGTGGCACGTATCACAGGTCTTGGGCGTAGATGATGCAAAGCGTGTAATCTACTTCACTGCAACGGGATACAACAAGGAGGAGAATCCATACTACCTACACCTCTTCCGTGTAAACTACGATGGTTCGGGACTTAAGCAGCTCGATCCTAAGGGCTTTAATGGTACATTCTCGCTATCGGATGACCGCCGCTACTTCACCACAACATACTCACGCGTGGATGCAGCACCAGTATCTGAGCTATACACCACCGAGGGCAAGAAGGTCGCAAGACTTGCGGAGGTAGACCTCGAGCCACTCTTTGCAATGGGCTATCAGTACCCTGAGACCTTTGTTGTGAAGGCTGCAGATGGTATTACAGACCTTCACGGCGTAATGTATAAGCCTTACGACTTTGATCCTTCGAAGAAGTACCCTATCATCGAGTATGTATATCCAGGTCCTCAGACCGAGGCTGTAGAGCAGTCGTGGTACCAGCCACTTGTACGCACCGACCGCTTGGCGCAGTTGGGCTTCATAGTAATCACCGTAGGTAACCGCGGTGGTCACCCTGACCGCTCAAAGTGGTATCACAACTATGGCTATGGTAACTTGCGCGACTATGGTCTTAAGGATAAGGTTGTTGCAGCACAGCAGCTTGCAGCACGTCATAGCTTTATCGATATCACTCGCGTAGGTATCCACGGTCACTCTGGTGGCGGCTTTATGTCTACTGCAGCGATACTTATGTACCCAGACTTCTTCGATGTCGCTGTATCGTGCGCAGGTAACCACGACAACAACATCTACAACCGCTGGTGGTCGGAGAAGCACCACGGTATCAACGAGGTAGAGAAGGATGGCGAGACCATATTCGAGTACCATATCTCGGCTAACCACGAACTTGCAGAGCGCCTAAAGGGTAACCTACTCCTTGTTCACGGTGATATCGACGAGAATGTACACCCTGGCTGTACATTGCGCGTTGTGGATGCCTTGATTCGCGCCAATAAGCGCTTCGATATGCTTCTATTGCCTGGTCAGCGTCACGGCTTCGGCGATATGAACGAGTACTTCTTCTGGCGTATGGCTGACTACTTCTCGGAGCATCTTCTTGGTGAGCGCGAGCGTACAACAGATATCCCACAACTTAACAACGATATCTAATGAGACTTGTTTCAATACTTCTATCAACCCTACTTCTCGCTACAGCTTGTAGCGAGAATGGGGGCGATAGTAGCTCAAATATTAATCCTGCGGAGGTTGCTACTCAAATAGAGCGTAAGCCCTTCTACGAGCGCAACCCTCAGAGTTCAGCACCCTCATTCGAGGTTAGCACAGAGAAGATACGCCTTGAGCATACTGGCTGGGGCGATAACTACGGAACATTCACGCTTAACTTCCCAGAGGAGAGTTGTAAGCGCGTAATTCTGGAGTACACAATGGGATGCGAGGGTAAGCGTCCTGCTGACTACGACAACACCACAATCTTCTTTGTAAAGGATAAGACCACCAACGAGTGGCACGAGATTGTCCGCGCCTTCACCCCCTTTGGCGGCCTCTTCGAGAGCGATTGGACTAAGAAGTTCTACATCGATGTAACCGAGTACCAGACACTGCTTAGTGGCGACACCGAGTTTCGATATTTCTACGGAGGTTTCGACGCTACAGAGGATATGGCGCACGCTGTAACCCTTAAGTTCATCCACTACAAGGGTGAGCCTGAGCGCAAGCTTATCGCCATAAAGAATATCTACGACTCGGCAACAACGGATAACTGCGGCAATCGTGCGTGGGTATATGGTATCGAGAGCCACAATATAGAGGCTGAGGAGCGTCTCGGTGTACGCACTATAGAGATACCTAATGGAACTAAGGAGATAGAACTACGCCTCTCCATAACAGGGCATGGACACGATCAGGGTACATTCCCAGATTTGGGTACTACGGCAGTTAATGCTGCGGAGTTCGACGAGAACATCTACACGATATTGGTAAATGGCGAGAAACAGAGCCAGCAGGGCAGAATATTCTACTCCAACGCCAGTAACTACGTTCAGATGGGCACATACAACTACGACCGCGCAAACTGGGCACCAGGAAACCCCGCTAATATCCATTATTGGAGACTTGAGCGCAGTGCAATATCGAAGAGTAGGCTAACCCTCGATATCGACCTACAGCGCTTTATATCGCAGTTTAATAGCCCTACAGAGAGTGACGGCGTAGCACGCTATATCGTACAGGGAGATCTATTCTTCTATAAGTAGCACTACTCGAAGTTGTGCCCAGCAATGCGAAGAGCTATATCACTATCATACCAATCGATAACACCACAGATAGAGAGTTCGGTGGTAGGAATAGGCTCGGTAGCATAGATACATCCAGCATCGGTAACTACACGCAACGTGTCGTCACCTTGAGCGAAGTGTCGCACTGTGGTAATAGGCTTATCTGTCAGCAAGTCCTTATCCGTCCAGAGCATACCGTGCTCAACGTCGACAAGCCGAAGCCCCTCAAATAGAGCAGAACTAAGTACATCACGATACTCCAACTCGGCAATATTACGATGCCTAATAGTTGGAGTATCGTCGTTGTTATGTAGCTCTGTGATTGTGTTTAAGGCCATATCTTCGGGGATTCTATCCACGACAAACTCACCTGTAGGCTCAGCACCAAGAATTAACTTTGGGCCTACCGTTCCCAGCCATAATCCCGAACAGCGTATCTGCACCATACTATGTAGCTGATAGTGATTAGCGATATCATCCATATCGAGTTCCACCATCACTCCGCCACTATCATCCGCAACGACAATTGCCCTGTTTAACTCGCCATACCTATCATTCGCCACAACAGTGCCACGAATATATATATCCTCGGTAATACGCATCGTACCACGCCTTGCATAGCTCCACAACGAGGCTATCGAGTTATAATCCGTTACGATATCCTCATTATGACTACACCCTAACAATGTAATTAGGAGGCTAATACATAGTACAATCTGCCTCATAGCGCATCTTTAAGAAATAGCACTCCTCGCCCTCACGATAACTGTCCCACTGCAATATACCAACAATATTTACGCTATCGATAGGTATCCTATGCTCCGCATATCGAGCATAATCACGCGTGTAAACAGCAATACTATCGCCATCACCATCCTTAAACATCGAGTACCCCTGCCATGTAGCTCTATCAAGCCTCTCCCCAGCAAGCGTATCAATAGATGAGGAGTCCACCAAACTAAGCCCTCGCACTTGCACAAGTCTACCACACATCGACCTATGTAGCTCAGCTATTGTAGTCTGTGTAGGTAGAATAGGCTCAACATCAAGGCTACGCACAACGACACTATCCACTCTCTCAGGCGAGAGGAGATTACCAACACGATAATACTCATATTCAGGAGACTCACTACCCACCTGCAACACACCACGCGAATAG
Source organism: Alistipes sp. (assembly GCA_045656185.1). Lineage (GTDB taxonomy): Bacteria > Bacteroidota > Bacteroidia > Bacteroidales > Rikenellaceae > Alistipes. Next base: position 22,964 of record JAZOQR010000023.1, read on the forward strand.
TCGGTATAACACCCAATAAGGTTGAGTGCCACCAATAAACCCTCTGGATATCGAGCCGTAAGATTTGACGTTCCTATCATCACCTCCACAGCCCCACTCTCATCCTCTACGACTAACGAGCCATAGAAGTTATCTTCGCTATCTGCGGATGTTACACGACCCACCACGATAATATCATTCGTTATCGTGACACCTCCCGACTTTACGATACCATCGCGCAATGCAGCAATACTATCTGTCGAGAGCGGCAAATCACCCTCAATAATAAACTTATCGGTCACTCTCTGGCAACCGATAAGCATAATCATTATCAATATTGTGCAAATGCGCAGCATAACGACAACACTATCATCTCTTCTCCACCCACGAATCCTTCAAACCAAGGAAGTACAATATACCATCAAGGCCTACCGTAGAGATAGACTGACGCGCTGTTTCGCGCACCTTAGGCTTCGCGTGGAAGGCAATACCGAGACCTGCACTATTGAGCATAGGGAGGTCGTTAGCGCCATCACCCACAGCCACAGACTGCTGAATATCGATATTCTCAAACTGACACAATAGTCGCAATAGCTCCGCCTTGCGAGCGCCATCTACTATCTCACCCTGATAGCGACCAGTGAGTTTACCATCCTCAACCTCCAAGTCGTTAGCATAGACATAGTCAAAGCCAAAACGACGCTTCAGGTAGTTACCGAAGTAGGTGAAACCACCCGAAAGAATCGCGGTCTTATATCCTACACGCTTGAGGATAGTCATCATACGATCTACGCCCTCGGTGATAGGCAGATTGTTGGCAATATCCTCCATAACGCTAACATCCAAGCCCTTGAGGAGAGCTACACGCTCTTTGAAACTCTCGATGAAGTCTATCTCGCCACGCATCGCACGCTCGGTAATCTCGCGTACCTGCTCACCTACGCCTGCACGGTCGGCTAACTCATCGATAACCTCAGTGCGGATAAGCGTAGAGTCCATATCGAAGCATATCAGACGACGTGAACGACGGAAGATGCCATCCTTCTGGAAGGAGATATCGACCTCTCCATCGGTAGATATACGCATCAACTCATTCTGGAATCTACCCTTGTCCTGCAGTGTTCCACGCACCGAGAACTCAATACTTGTCTTTGGGGCACGCTCATCCTCATCCAATGGCATACGTCCCGTTAGACGGTTTATATCGTCAATGTTAAGACCCTCGTCGGATATAGCCCTTGTAACACGCGAGATATGCTCGGCAGTGATACGACGTCCCACCATAGTGATGATATAACGATGTTTACCTTGACCAGTGACCCAATGGCGATACTGCTCCTCGGTAATAGGCTCAAAGCGAATAGAGATATTCATCTCCGAGGCCTTGAATAGCAACTCCTTCATAATCTGCCCTGAACGCTCAGGCGTAGTCATAAATAGGATGCCGAGCGTTAGCGACTGATGAATGTTCGACTGACCAATATCAAGGATAAAGGCATCGTGGCGCGCAAGAATACCAGTAAGCGAAGAGGTCAAACCCTGCTTATCCTCGCCAGAGATATTTATCTGGATAATCTCTATATTATCTCGTTTCATATCTTATCGAACTTATTTTACATTTTAACTATTTACGTCCACAAAATTACATATTTTTACGAAAAATAACCACCACACATACCATTTTTCAAAAAAAATATCTCTTCAAGCACTTGCTATTTTAACATATTTAGCTTAATTTTGTGATACATATAGACACATACAACCAGTAAAACACACTAAAACAAATAGCGGAGTTGGCCGAAAATCCGATAAAGAGTAGGCACAATCTTAACACTACTAAATTTATGAAGAAATTTTTACTACTATTTTTGGTTGCAGCTTTTAGCTTTGCTTGTACAAGCGTAGAGGATCAGGCTAAGGAGAAGTGTGAAGCTATTATTAAAGAGTTGGATAATGGCAATATCCTAAAGGCCGAGAAACTTGCTTTGGATTTTGACGAGTGGTATCAGGACCTAAATAGCAAGGAGCAGGCTAAGGTTGACGACGTACTTGTGGAGTATACTGATGAGATCGCAAATATATTCGGTTCATATATGGAGGATGCACTCGATATGCTCGAGGAGGCTGAGTACTACGACGAGGAGGACTGGTGGTAGTTTTAACTCACTCTCTTAGGTTATGGGGGCTGGCTAAGTTACTTTTTAGTCAGCCCCTATCTTTTTATGGAGACAACAAAGTGTTTCGCACTCTGTTGTTAGCCTCTACTACCGACATATAATTTGCATATATGCACCTTGTGGCATATAGTTTTCTGGTCAATATTATCTATTTGCGGTCAAAACTGCGAAATATCTCGATATCTACACAATATCACGACAAAGCTGTGCGTTATTGGTATGAGTTTTGCGAGTAAAACAAACAGCTATGCGATAGTGGATCAATACCTCTTATCAATCAATTGCCATTATCAAATAGTTAGGTTTCTTCATTTATTTAAGTTTGGGTTAGTAGTTTTTATTTACAGAACTTGCTTCTGTAAAGAGGATAGGCGGCAGCTGTGAAGCTCCCGCCTATTTCTTTGTTTATTAGCAAGTTTTGCAAATAAAAACTATGACTGCTCCCGCGGTGTGGCATAGTTGTCTGCGTGGTGTGTTTGTGTTTGCTGAGTTGCTACGCAACCTACGCGCTTGCATTATAGTTCTTTTTGTGAGCGAGCTCCCAAAGCTCAATAATTCAAGCACACTCCTTCGGAGTCATCAAACACATCCACCCCTCTTGCTCTGCTCAAACCTTAAGGAGAGTTAGTAGTTTTGCTGTGCTACCCTCGATGTGTCGATATTTTGCCGCATGTTGATTTAATATTATCAGGCTTGCTTCTGTAAAGAGGATAGGCGGCAGTCGTGAGACTCCCGCCTATTTCTTTTTTATAAAGTGTTACGCTGCGCTCCACAAAAGAGTTTTATCCACGTCTCATACTATATCGTAACGTAAAATTTCCGTATGGAGAATAGGTGTATGTTTCGTAGTACATATCCAAATTGGATTTAACATGATAATATAACTTATCCCCAAATCCGTTATCGCACACATACACCTTTGTACCATTACTCATAGTGTGACTATATTCAGCATAATTAGTATAACTCATATTATATTCAACCTCAATATGATCATCATAGAAGTGAACTGCAGCTATTCGATCTCCCATTGCCCCCGCAACATATTGACCCTGTTCAGGGCAATACGCACTTGAACTTACAATGTAATTTATGGTATAATTTGGTTCATCTGCTTTTAACACATTACATAAACTAAAAATTGCAACTATCACCAATAAAATTTTTTTCATAATACAATCATTTAATTATTACTACCCGATAAAACATTTATAAATGATAATAATGGTTAGTTCCCCTTTATACCATCACCACCGCAATATTGACATTTGCCACTTCCTTTACAATTTGGGCATATTTCTGTTACAGTCCCTTTATATGGAACACTTATTCTAATAGTACCTCTTCCCTTACATCCGCGACATATACCTGTTTGATTGCAAGTATAACATGGGTATTCTCTTGTATTCTTATTTTCAGTATTTAAAGCATATGCAGTAGCCAATGACAAAACTGCAACTACAAATAAAGATAATATTACTTTTACGTATCGTTTCATATTTTTAGAGTGCTAAATAATTGTTAATTACCAAATGATGTAAAAGTGTCCAATACAATGTACGCACAAAAAAAGCGCGGGACAATTAGTTATATTCCCACTTCGAGGTGTTTGGCGTAACCCAGATAGATGAATAACTAAAAGCCCGCACCGTACGGTACGAGCATTTCAACTATTATTCCCATCTACCTTTTTTAGTCGCCAAACTTCCGAAGTGATAGAATAAAGCTAAAACGCTTTTCCAATATGTCTAAAATGTGCGTATCAACTATACGCTATGCTTCATAGGCAAAATCTATTTAAGTTTGTATTTGCAGTTTGTATATTGCAATGCTATCTATATACACTGCGTATTTCGCAATGCTACCACAAATATACAAAAGTATTTCCGAAAAACAAAAAAAATTACACAAGAGTTATACATTAAGGTTATTAATGCTTTGGGTTAGTAGTTTGTATTTACAGAAGCAAGTTCAATAAATAATATAGGCGGGAGTCCAACAACTCCCGCCTATCTATTTATTTATTAGCAAACAAACTACTCGGCAACAGAATTTACAATGACATCCACCTCTGCCACTACAAAGTTACTACCACCGATAAAAATGGTATCTGTAGGCTGCGCAAGGCAGCGCGCACGTGTTACTGCTGCAGTGACAGATGGCTGGCACTCGTAGTCGAGGCCGAGAGTGTCTGCCGCAGCGGCGATATCCTCGATATTGCGAGCGCGGTCGATAGAGGCCTTGGTAAAGATATAGTGTATCTTCTTAGGTAGGAGAGGCATTATTTTGTTAAGATCTTTCTCCTTAGCAAAGCCCATAACAGCAAATATGCGGTCGGTCTCAAGAGCCTCAAGCTGTGATGCCACAAAGCTAATACCGTCGGCATTGTGTCCTGTATCACACACGGTATATGGCTCGTCAGCAAGCACCTGCCAGCGACCCATAAGACCTGTATTCTCGGCACTCTTAGCAAGACCCTCGCGGAAGGCACGACGAGAGATTGTGAGCGGTGTCTGCTCGGCGAGATAGTCAGCCGCAGCGCACGCAGTGACGATATTATGACGCTGGTAGTCGCCCAAGAGGTCGATATCGAGTTCAAAGGTGCGTTCATCGCGCTTGCGGAGGATGCTGAAGTGTTGGTTACGGTTGTCGAAATGCTCCACGCCCTCAACAACAAACTCCTGCTCGGCATATATAACCTTTGAGTGTAGCTCCTCGGCACGATGCTCAAATACAGCATTGTACGCCTCGTTGCTCTCACCCACAACAACAGGTATGCTCTTTTTAATGATACCAGCCTTCTCTGCAGCAATCTTCTCAATAGTGTCGCCAAGGAACTCGGTATGCTCCATGCTTATATTTGTCACAACGCTAAGAATAGGTGTGATAAGGTTTGTGGCGTCGAGTCTGCCACCGAGGCCTGTCTCGATGATAGCCACCTCCACTTCATTCTCGCTGAAGTGGTCGAAGGCCATGGCTGTGGTCATCTCGAAGAAGGAGAGCCCGAGGGCAACCATCTCCTCGCGGTGTTTCTTGACGAACGACACCACCTCGCGCTCGCTGATAGGCTGACCATTGACCCTTATGCGTTCGCGAAAATCGACCAAGTGGGGCGAGGTGAAGAGGCCCACGCAGTAGCCCGCCTGCTGGAGTACAGAGGCGAGGATGTGGGATGTGGAGCCCTTGCCATTGGTGCCCGCGATGTGGATGGTAAAGTAGTTGCGCTGGGGATTGCCGAGAAGTCTGCACATCTCGGTGATGCCACCAAGCCCCTCCTTGTAGGCGCCGGGACCGACATTCTGATAGGATGGAAAGGAGTTGAAGAGGAACTGTGTCGTCTGAGCGTAGTTCATAGTGTGGTGATTAGAGTTATTTCACAAGGTGGTTGCGCTTGCGCACACGGTAGCTCACAAAGTAGAGCAGCGAGAGGATAAAGAGGTAGGTGCCAATGCGTCCGAGATAGTCGCCCGCCTTGGCATAGAAGGTCACCTCGCACGAGGGAGTAACCAGCTGGGTGAGCGTTCCTCGCTTGTCCCAGCCGAGGGTTTTAACCACTTGGCCCTTGGGGTTAATGAAGCCGCTGATGCCGGTGTTGGCCGCACGGCACACCCAACGGCGTGTCTCGATGGCCCTCAGTCGCGAGTAGGAGAAGTGTTGGCGATAGCCGGGGGTGTCGTGCCACCATCCGTCGTTGGTGATGACCATCATGATTTGAGCCCCATCGGCTGTGAAGGCTCCGAAGTGGTCGCCATAGACCGACTCGTAGCATATTGGTGCTGCCACCGAGAGGCCATAAGGGTGGTGGGGGTTTCGCAGCAGGAATGTGCGGCGATACTTGTCGGTGCCAAGCTGGCCGGTGGTACCTCCGAGGTCGACGATAAGCTTCTCAAGTGGCTTCAGCAGATTCATGTACGGCATCTTCTCCACACCCACCACAAGGCGCGACTTGTGGCTCACCTTGAGAGTGGAGTCGCGGTCGAGTGCTATGGCGGCATTGAAGCGGTCGTAGCACAGATTGCCGCTGTGGCGTGCCGTGGAGCTCGCCCTGGCGGGGTCGGGATAGAGGTGGTATGTCATGGCACCCACGATGAGCTGCGAGTGGGGATAGAAGGCCGCACGGTAGTTCTCGAAGTGCGAGAGCGAGTAGCTGCTCAGGTGCTTGTGTTCCCAGATAGGGTCGCCACTGTCGCCCACAACGGTTTCGGGGAGGACAATGTAGTCGGCATCGAAGGGGGCACGACCCATGAGGGAGGTCATGATGTTGAGCTGCTGGGCGGTGGGGATAGTGTACTTTTCGGTGTAGGGCTCGAAGTTGGGCTGCACAACGGTCACCACAGCCTTTTCGGCCTGCTCGTCCTCCTGGAAGGTTGCACCCACCACGAGCGACACCACAAGGGGAAGCACCACCGCCACGGGGGTGGCCACAGCCAACGCCCTATTTTTGCGATTCAGGAGCCACTCGAAGATGAGGATGTTGGTCACCAGCACCCACAGCGAGCCTCCCAGAGCACCCGAATACTCATACCACTGCACAGCCCA
>JAZOQR010000024.1:0-29474 GCA_045656185.1 Alistipes sp.
CGACCAGCGATGGTACCATAACCTGTTACAACGCCATCACCGAATGTGTGCTTAGCGTCCATACCGAAGTCGTAGCAGCGGTGAGTAACGAACATATCGAACTCCTCGAAGCTACCCTCGTCCAACAACATAGCGATACGCTCACGAGCAGTGTACTTGCCCTTCTCGTGCTGCTTGTCGATAGCCTTCTGGCCACCACCCATACGAGCTGTCTGACGGTTATCCATCAACTTCTCAATCGCTTTCTGAATTTCGCTCATAGTGAAATTTTATTTATTAGTGTTTAGATAAATTTTCTAATTGTGGGGATGTGGGCATCCCGCATTGTTGTAAGTGATATAATTTGAGTGAGTTTTAGGCGCACGCAGTTCGAAATAGCGGAGTTTACTTTGAGTAAATGAGCATATTGAGAACGGGTGCAACACCAAAATAACCAAATTATATTACTTATTATTTGTTCTTGTTCTCGCAAAGCTCTGTTAAGATACCCTGAGTAGACTTTGGGTGAAGGAACGCGATAGTAAGACCCTCAGCACCCTTACGTGGAGTCTTGTCGATAAGACGGATACCACGAGCCTCAGCGTCTGCCAACTGCTCCTCGATGTTCTCGCAAGCGAGAGCCATGTGGTGGATACCAGCGCCCTTAGTCTCAAGATACTTAGCGATTGTAGACTCTGGAGATGTTGGCTCCAAAAGCTCAATCTTAGTCTGACCAAGCATAAAGAATGCTGTCTTAACCTTCTGGTCTGCTACCTCCTCGATAGCGTAGCACTTTAGACCCAATACATTCTCCCAGTAAGGGATTGCCTCCTCCAAGCTGTTAACGGCGATGCCGAGATGCTCAATGTGTGATACTTTCATAGTGTTTAATTTTTATAAAGTTTAACTTAATATTTATTTGTAATTACTATTACTTTTTGAATCTCAAAAATCACCCAAAGTTACTCCTTCTTTTTGAAACTACGAAATATTTTCGACTCTTTTTTTAGACTTTTTTAGATGTTGCGATATATAAATCAAAAAAGACCGCTTAGACTCTTTCTCTAAGCGGCCTTTTAGAGGGAAAACTTTAGTTTTACCACTCGATAAACTGACCTCGACCCTTGAAAACGCCCTTGATGGCGTTGCCCTTGTCGTCGATAGTGTCGATGGTGAATGTGTAGATGTCTGAGCCATCCTTCTCGACGATTACGCTGCCCTCGATAAGTGGTGCGAAATTGATGTAGCCTGCTGTCATATACCAGCTATTTTGCTGCATATACTGGCCATCGCCATGATCCTCTGCCCAACCAGGGATAAAGTGACCTACAGTTGTGCCCTCGGTGTATGTTCCGCAGATGTCGGTAGCACCACGCGGAAGCTGCAAATCGATCTGGAATTGGTCGCCACGCTCCTCGCCTGTTTCGTAGTCAAGATACTCATACATATATACTTGACAGGTGCTGCAACCGTTGTAGAGTAGGTCGCCTACGTAGGCTCCTACAAAGACGCCATCCTCGATGTTGAAGAGGTGGTCCGAGGTGAGTGTGCTGTAGCCACTATTTGTATTGCCGCCACCTTGATTGTCATCTTTGAAAGGTATCTCCAATGAGCCACTATAGGTGATACGATGACGCTCGCCATTGCTAAAATCTACCACTGCAACAATGCTATTGTCGGTAACAACAACCTCGGCATTAGTAAACGGAATCTCCTGATAATCAACATTGTCGGTTACTGTGAGATTACTATATGTTGCGTCAATATCGCCATCGTAGAGATTGCTCTTTGTGGTGAGTTTGTATGTGCCGTTAGGGATGCGTGCTATGTTGCCTTGTGCTGGTGTTGAGCTGTACAGATCGAAGTAGTAGTACTCGCTGTTTGCTTTAAGATTGCCATTATCGCTTATGCCAACTTTAGATAGCGCGATATAGTAGTTGTATAGGTTGCTACCACCATAGTATAGGCTACCTGATGTTGTGGTTGCTTGATAGTCTACATCGCAGTTCGAGCGTTGCATAACCGTCACTGTGCGCGACGCAGAGCCATATTTAAGCTCTATATAGCCGCGACGCTCCTCGGCAGAGTCGCTCTCCTCGACGGTGTATGTGACGCTATCGCCCACGGTGATATTTGTAATCCACTCTACGTTGCTCTCTGCGCTAAGTGAGAGTCCCTTCTGCTTGTTCTCGATGGTGTAGGTAATCTCACCCTCGCCACCCTCGCTTTCAAACCACGTGCTTAGTGACGATGTAATCGTAATCTCAGGAGTAGCAGGAGTCTGGCGAGTAGCCTCTGTATCGCCACAAGCTATCGCAAATAGCGCACATACCAATAGTGTAGTTAGTCGTTTCATTTTTATATCTGTTAGTTCTAACGTTTTAGGTAAAGCAAAGATATAAATTTTTGCGCAAAGTGAAAAGGTTTTGTCTTAAAAATAACAACTGGCAAATTATTTTCAATTAAACGATGTTAATTGTGTAAAATTTTTCGTACCTTCGCATAATAGAATTATTCGAGCTAAGAAATAAAACTCAAAAGTTATGTCATATACAAAGATAGAACACTACGAGAAGGAGTATCTTGATCACCACCACGATAGCGCACTCAACGTTACTAAGGGCGTGGAGGATCAGCCTGTGGTAAACCCATATTTTGTGCGTAAGAAGCGTCGTCAGATGACCACCGACGAGTATGTTGATGGTATCCTTGCGGGTAATATCACAATACTGGCTCAGGCGATTACTCTAATTGAGAGTAATAATCCTACGCACTATGCTCAGGCACAGGAGATTATCGAGCGTTGCTTGCCACATTCAGGTAGGTCTGTTCGCATCGGTATTACGGGTGTTCCGGGTGCTGGAAAGTCGAGCTTTATCGAGGCTGTGGGTAATATGGTTACCTCGTATAATCACAAGTTGGCGGTGCTTGCTATCGACCCAAGTTCGGAGCGTAGCGGTGGCTCGATCCTCGGCGATAAGACGCGTATGGAGAGCATCTGTCTAAATCCAAATATCTTTGTGCGTCCTTCGCCATCGGCTGGTTCGTTGGGCGGTGTGGCGCGTAAGACTCGCGAGACTATCGTGTTGTGCGAGGCTGCGGGCTTCGATGTGATATTTATCGAGACTGTGGGTGTTGGTCAGTCGGAGACGGCGGTACACTCTATGGTCGATATGTTTATGATGCTCCAGATTTCGGGCGCTGGCGATGAGTTGCAGGGTATCAAGCGCGGTATTATGGAGATGGCAGATATGATGGTTATTACTAAGGCCGATGGCGAAAATGTCAAGAAGGCGGAGCTTGCTAAGGCGCAGTATCAGGGTGCTTTGATGCTCTTCCCACTACCTGACTCGGAGTGGCGACCAAAGGTCTATACCTGCTCTTCGCTCGAAGGTACAGGTCTTGAGGAGGTATGGCAAGGTGTGGAACAGTACCTGCAGCATATCGAGCTTAATGGCTACTTTATGGCTAACCGCAACCGTCAGAATAAGTATTGGATGTATGAGACTATCAACGAGACATTGAAGTCGAGCTTCTATAACAATCCAGAGATAGAGTCTAAGTTGGCAGAGGTGGAGCAGCGTGTGTTAGATGCAAAGCTATCGTCGTTTATCGCCGCTAAGGAGCTTCTTGATATATACTTCAAATAATTGCGATGTACTAAAAAAGTTAGGGGCTGACTAAGTTACTTTTTAGTCAGCCCCTAATTTTTTGTTTGAAAGATGTTAGCTTCGCTCAACGAAGGCTCTCTCAAGGTCTTGCGAGATGTTGATTATAAAGTCACCCATTCGCTCAAGCTCGTTAACGATATCGATGTAGTAGACGCTTGTTTGGTAGTTCTTGCCACCATCCTCGATATCCTCAATCTCGGCATCGCGGAGGTTGTTGCGCAGATTGTTGATACGCTCCTCAGCGTTGTATGCGTTGCTGATGTTCGTAAGCGTATGCTTGTGTGCTGCATTAAGATTTTCGAGCATAGCCTCGTATGCAGAGTCTACAGCCTCCACCATATCCATAAGTCGCTTTATTGTCGTTTCATCAAAGCTCTTCTTGTGGATGTTACGACGCGATAGAATGCGGCTGATAGCCTCGCCCGAATCGCCCAAAGACTCCAACTCGCCGATAATCTTATACATAGCCTTAATCTTTACAGATGTAGCCTCGCTGATATCGCTTGCTGATACGGCATTTAGGAACGATGCAATCTCATATTCAATCTTATCCGAAATCTCCTCATACTTAACCAACTTCTTGCGTAGCTCCTCGAACTTATCGCTATTACTCTCTGCAAGAGCCTGCTTAGTGTAGCCAAGACCATTGCGCGAGATTTCGGCGAAGTGGATAATCTCATCGAAGGCCTGCTCTGTAGCGAGTTCGGGCGTTGCAAGAGGACCTGCGGTGATATACTTTAGGCGGAATGCCTCGTTCTCCTGGTTCTTCGGAGTCTTGATAATGCGTACAACAGCTCGCTCGATAAAGCGTATAAACCATACGAGGATAAGCGTGTTGATGGTGTTGAAGAGGGTGTGGAGCATCGAAAGACCATACAACGCTGCGGTGCTATCAGCAGGAGATGCTGGATCTACGATAAAGCCATCGGCAGCAGGGTTAGGTAGACCGAACAACTCGATAATAGAACCTACCAAAGCCAAGAATGGCTTGAAGAGTATCAATGCCCATATAACACCAACCACATTAAATATAGTGTGTGACATCGCTGCACGCTTAGCCTGTGTATTACCCACCGATGCTGCGATATTTGCAGTGATGGTAGTACCGATATTCTCACCCAACACCATTGCACACGCCATATTGAATGGTATCCAGCCCATACTTAGCATAATAAGGGTTATGGCCATTGTCGCAGATGACGACTGCAATACAAGGGTTAATACTGTACCAAACACAAGGAAGATAAGCACCGAGCCAAAACCGTGACTTGCCCAGCTCTTAACAAACTCAAGCACCTCAGGTGTCTGGTTTAGATCTGGCACCGACTCCTTCATAAACGAAAGACCGAGGAAGAGTAGCGAGAAGCCTACGATAAGCTCACCGATGTTCTGTCGCTGGTTCTTCTTAGAGTTTGAGCATAGGAAGCCCACAGCCATAAGAGGAATGGCGAGAGCAGAGATATCGGCCTTAAAACCGAGCCACGCAACGAGCCACGCTGTCACCGTAGTACCAATGTTGGCACCCATAATCACGCCAATAGCCTGTTTGAGGGTTAGAAGTCCCGCATTTACAAAGCTTACAACCATCACGGTTGTGGCAGATGATGATTGGATAATCGATGTGACACCTAAACCTGTCATAACACCCTTAAAGGGGTTAGAGGTCATTGCTGTAAGCAGACCGCGAAGCTTATCGCCGGCCGCCTTCTGGAGTCCTGAACTCATAAGGTTCATTCCGTAGAGGAACATACCCAAGGCTCCGAGTAGAGTAAAAATTTCTAAAATACCCATTTTCTTTGTTATTGTAATTATTGTTAATTTTCTCCTTTTTCAACGGCAAATGTATGACTAAAAATCATAGTTGCAAAGCGAAATTATGCCGTTAGAGCAAATGTAACAGAAATGTCATAAGTCTGTTTTTGATTTGTAACAAAATTAGGCGTATTCACCTATATGCAACTAAGAGGCGCATCCAGATGGACGCGCCCCTCCCAATTACTTAGAGTGCTACTTGACTCGATATTAGATACCAATTATATAATACAAAGCCCGCAACCAGCACTGCACCGCTTAGGCGACTGATACCGCCACGAAGACCTATCGCGAGGATAGCAACGGCAGCAGCAATCATCACCGTGTAGTCGATGAGTGTAATGCCTGATGATGTAAGGGGCATAACCTGGGAGCTAAGACCAAGTATAAGTGTTATGTTGAAGATGTTTGATCCAATGATATTGCCAAGTGCCATATCGGTATTTCGTTTTACCGCTGCGGCTATCGAGGCTGCCAACTCTGGGAGTGATGTGCCACAGGCAATAAGCGTAAGCGAGATAAAGGCATCGTTTACACCAAACGTCTTGGCGATAGTAACGGCATTATCTACAAAGAGGTCGCAACTGACAATAAGTAGGGTAAGACCTCCTACAACCTTCGCTACGGCCATCCATATAGAACCTCTCTCCACAACCTCCTCTGTAGGTGGTGCCTGTCTCTTGTCTCGAGCAAACGAGTACCACATAAAGAGTGCAAAAATCGAGAGTAGCAGAATGCCATCCATACGACTAATAGAGGCTGGTGTGCCACTAAAGAGGTTCAATGCAAGGAGGGTCAAGATGCCCGACACACCTATGCAGAGTGGAATTTCAAACTTCAAATTCTTGCGTTCTATGGCCACTGGAAAGAATATGGCTGTAAGTCCCAGAATACCTAAGATGTTGAAGATATTTGAGCCTACAACATTGCCTATTGCAACATCGGCATTGCCATTCACAGCGCCCAAAAAGCTTACCACCAACTCTGGCATAGATGTACCTACACCTACGATGGCTGCGCCTATGACAAAGTCTGAAACGTGGTACTTGCGGGCAATAGATACCGCTCCAGTCACTAAGAAGTCGGCACCAAAGACGATACCCGCCAATGATAGGATTAAAATTAAATACTCCATTTTACCTTATAATATGTTTTACTTCGTATCTGTCGCACTCGGTGACCTCGCTTATGGCAATATACTCGTAAGGTACATACTCAAAGAGCTGCAGAAATGCTCTCTGCGATACTCTGCTATAGTAGAGGTCGAGGCGTAGGGATAGTCCCTTGCCCTCGTTGCTAACGTCAATATTAGCTGGGTTTTGCTTGATGGCCATTGTTAGTTCAGCCTTGTGCTTAGGCTCAAAGAACAACTCTTTTTTATAATATGTACCTGGGTTATTAACCTCACGGTAGGCACTCTTTAGGATTAGTGCGAGTATCACGCCAACGACAATAAGTGTGCATCCGGCAAGTACTACGCCTGTGCCAAGAGATAGAAGTGTTAGGATGAAACCCACGAGGATAAACGATGAGGAGATTATGATATCTTTGATTGAACGAACTTTTATAAATTGCTGATTCATAGTTGTATTATTTAGTTTTGTTATATATTATTTTGTTGTTTTACGCGTCGTATAGCTATACAACGAGTCTCCATCCTTGCATAAGGGTGGCGTAGGTTAAATATAACTTTGGACTAAATAATAAGTTTACCAAGTCCAATCAGCCGATGGTGCGACTTGGTAAAAGAGAGTCGTGTTGAGAGTTGGTGTTGATGAATATATCCTCCGATGCAGGTGCTAAAGCACTTACCGCTCTTTGTGAACTCGAAGTTATTTCTATGTGCGTTGCTTGTGCGCTTAGTTGCGCTATGCAGCTGTATAGTACTTGGTATAGGAGCTTGGTGCGAGAGCGATAGTTCTACGTTCTGCGCTGCAGACTCGATGATGGTAGTGGAGAGCTCTGTCACCACCTCAGAGTGCTCTGTTTTCGCCACTGAGGTCTCGCTGTTGCTGGCATATCCTATTGCAGATATGGCAACAAACAGAAGAAGTGTGATATATTTTGCAATACTCTTCACAACCATAATTATTAAATCACTTCGCAAAAGTAATACAAATAATTGTTATTACAAATAGTAAAATCGTTATTTTGGTAAATGTAACACAATTGTTACATCTCAGTTTTCACCTTTAATTTTATTTTTGTATCTTTGTCCCAAATTGTGCGAAATTTAGAGTGACAATTTATACAATATTTATATAATAAACCTAAGAGATGAAAAAACTATTTGGAATTATGGCTATGGGAGTTATTGGTTTAACTTCGTGTGGCACGGCTGCAGATAATGCTGCTGTTGAGGCAGAGCAGCCTTGGATTGTTGATCGTTTCGATGACATCAAAGTTATTCGTTACGAGGTGCCAGGTTTTGAGAACCTATCTTTGGAGGATAAGCAGCTTATCTACTATCTTGGTGAGGCTGCGAAGTGTGGTCGCGATATCCTCTTCGATCAGAACTTCAAGTACAACCTTGCTGTACGTCGTACATTGGAGACTATCTACACTGCTTCGGATGTTCGCGAGGGCGAGGAGTTCGTAGCATTTGAGAAGTATCTAAAGAAGGTGTGGTTTGCTAACGGTATCCACCACCACTACTCAAATGATAAGTTCACTCCAGAGTTCTCTGAGGCTTGGTTCCGTGAGCAGTTGGCTAAGTATATCAACGAGGAGAATCGTCAGATTGAGGATGACTTCCTTTGCCAGATTATCTTCGATCCTACACTCTACGCTTCACGTCTAAATCAGACTGCTGGTGTTGATGTTGTTACCTCATCAGCTAACAACTACTACGAGGGTGTTAACCAGAAGGAGGTTGAGGATTTCTACGCTAAGATGGTAGCTAAGGATGCTGGCAACCCAGAGCCTATCTCATACGGTCTTAACTCTAAGCTTATGAAGGATGAGAATGGTGTTATCTATGAGAAGGTTTGGAAGGTGGGCGGTATGTACACCGAGGCTATCGAGCAGATTGTTTACTGGTTGGAGAAGGCTTGTACTGTAGCTAACCCTACACAGCGCGAGGTGCTTGAGGCTCTTATCAAGTACTACCACACAGGTGATTTGAAGGACTTTGATGATTATAGCGTTCTTTGGGTTAAGGATACTGAGTCAAACGTGGATGTTGTAAATGGCTTTATCGAGAACTATGGTGATCCACTTGGTCGCAAGTCATCTTGGGAGTCTGTAGTTAACTTCCGCGACGAGGAGGCTTGCAAGCGTACAGAGATTATGGCTGCTAACGCTCAGTGGTTCGAGGATAACGCACCTATCAACCCTGCATACCGCAAGGAGGAGGTTAAGGGTGTATCAGCAAAGGTTATCACTGTAGCTATGCTTGGTGGCGACTGCTTCCCTGCAACAGCTATCGGTATCAACCTCCCAAATGCTGACTGGATTCGTAAGGAGCACGGCTCAAAGTCTGTAACTATCGATAACATCACCTACGCATACGATAAGGCTGCTCAGGGCAACGGCTTTGCTGAGGAGTTTATCCTTCGTGAGGAGGACCGCGAGCGCGCTAAGAAGTATGGTAAACTTGGTGACGACCTTCACACCGACCTTCACGAGTGCCTTGGCCACGGTTCAGGTCAGCTTGCTCCAGGTACTAAGGGTGACGAGCTTCGCACCTACTCTTCAACACTTGAGGAGGCACGCGCAGACCTATTCGCACTCTACTACCTTGGCGATCCTAAGCTTATCGAGATCGGTCTTATCCCAACACTTGATGTTGCATGGTCACAGTACTCAGACTATATCATGAATGGCTATATGACACAGCTCTCTCGTATCGAGCCAGGTAAGAATGTTGAGGAGTCTCATATGCGTAACCGTAAGCTTATCGCTGAGTGGTGCTACGAGAAGGGCAAGGCTGAGAATGTTATCGAGATTGTTAAGCAGGATGGCAAGAGCTATGTTGTTGTAAATGACTTCGTAGCCCTTCGTAAGCTCTTCGGTGAGCTTCTTTACGAGGTGCAGCGCATCAAGTCTGAGGGCGACTACGAGGCTTGTAAGAAGCTCGTTGAGGACTACGCTGTACAGGTTGATCCAGAGTTCCACGCTGAGGTTATCGCTCGTAACAAGGCTCTCAACATCGAGCCTTACGGAGGTTTTGTTAACCCAGAGTACGAGCTTGTTCACGATGCTGAGGGTAATATCGTAGATGTTAAGGTTACCTACCCAGCTAACTACGTAGAGCAGCATCTTAAGTATGGTAAGGAGTATTCGTTCCTTCCTACCTTGAACTAAAATTTCTTGTGATAAGGGGCCGATTGCGGCCCCTAACAAAAAAGGCGACAATGGGACGTACGTCAAGTACTACCCATCGTCGCCTTTTTCGCCGAGTGTAGCACTCGGCGCCCTTCTGACAAGAAATAATTTCTCGCGATAAGGGGTCATCTGCGGCACATCCCTAAAAGTAAACCACCCAGGGCTGTACTTGAAGTGTACTATCCCTGGGTGGTTTCTTTTGCGATAGAACAAATCTGACCCCTTCTGACAAGAAAATGGGTGTCATGCTGAGGTGGGTGGTGTATTCTTTGTGGGTTATGTTTTCTGTATATGTATTCTATGTCTAATAGAGTAAGGCTTTATCGCTCAATACTATATTTGTTAGTTTAATTTTTTTTATTCTGCGAAATTTGTGCTACATTTGTAGAACTTATAGTTGGTTTATCATAGGAGGTGTTTCGCTATGATGTCTGTAGCGATGAGTTCCACACTCCCTGTTTTACTAATCTTCCGTAACTGGAGCTGTTACGGTGAATAAACATTTGTTGTTATGAAGAAACTTTGGTTGTTGCTTTGTGTGTCATTGTTATGTGGTTGTTCGACGCATATGTATAATGCCATGAATTTCAATGTAACGCAGACGCAAGTAGTGTTGGACAAGGCAAATTTCAATGTGATAGGTACGGTTGATGGCGTTGCTACAGCTACATATATGTTAGGAATAGGAGGCCTTTCTGAGGAGTCTTTGAAGGGTAATGCTATTGCAGATATGTATAAGCGTGCTAACCTCAAAGGTTCGCAAACAATTATTAATGTAAATTTCAAGCGATGCGTCGAACATGTGTTGATTGTACAGGAAATAGAATATACTGCATCTGGTGTTATTATTGAGTTTGTCAATGATAGTGAAGGTCTGAAACAAATAGATGATACTTCCATATGTGAAGAAAATGCTGAGGAGTTGGTGTCGATACAGGCTGAAGAGGATTCCACTCTTAGAATTGGTTCACTTGTTGAATATAACGGGCTTGGAGCTACTGTGTGTCAGATTCGAGACACTGTGGTGGTACTAGTTGCCAGTGGAGACCATAGCGGAACTTGGGATGAGGCGATGGAGTATTGTAATCAATTAGAAGGAGGCTGGAAGCTGCCTACAGTTGATGAGTTTAAGAGTATGAAGCTGTACAAGTTTAATATTCCCAATTATGATGTAGATGGTTATTGGACAAGAGATGAGAAAAATGAAAAGAGGGCTATGTATTTCGATTTAACATATAAAACCGATTATAGTATTCTTAAGAATAAGAGACTTCACACTATTGTTGTTGCAAGAGTGAATATTGATGATTTAATTAAGGTTCAATAAATATCATAAATGTCGCCCAGGGCTGTACTTGAAGTGTACTATCCCTGGGTGATTTCTTTTGCTTATGACTTCTCGCAAGAAATTGGGTTGTGCTACCCTGAGAGTTTGTGTCTGTTTCGCTTGTGCCAAGTGACAGCTACGCTGAAAGGGCAAAAGGGGCAAAAGGGGATTTACTAATTACTAATTTCGCCCTTAGACCCCTCAGACCCCTCAGGCCTCTTAGGCCCCTTAACTCCCCTTCAGGCCCTTTTATAAATCTCGCGTCGCAGACACCATACTTTTCAGTTTTCACCTTTCACTTTTCAGTACAAGACATAATACCCACAAAGTTTCATCGAAAAAAAAATATCGCCAGCATCAGCCAGCGATATTTTCGTCACTACCTGATTTCACAATCAGTCGGTAGCCGATACCTCTTATTGATTGTATCTCTACATCTTTATCGGCGCTAAGGTAGTTGCGTAGGTGTGATACAAAGACATTTAGCGAGCGTAGGTTATAGTAGCTATCGTCGCCCCAAATCTCGGTTAGTAGCTCTCTAAACTCCACAATATCGCCATTGCGACGAGCGAGCATCGTGATAATAGCCGATTCGCGTGCCGTGATGCGGCGCGTGGCGCCATTGAGGGTTAGTGTCCATTGCTTACTATCGAGGCGGTAGTTGCCGATATTGAGTATCGTACCGCCATCGCCTTGCGGGTGGCGAGCAAGAAGTGCTGCTACGCGCGCAAGAAGCTCGTCTAACGAAAAGGGCTTACGTAGGTAGTCGTTGCCACCACGACGGAAGCCTTCAACTACATCTTCTGCACCGCTACGTGCAGAGAGAAATAGCACCTCGACACGGCTATTCATCTTGCGAATTGTCTCTACCATAGTTAAACCGTCCATCTGTGGCATCATAATATCGGCGATAATCAAGTCGGGATGGAGACTTTTAAAGGTTTCAATACCCTCAATGCCATTTGTTGCGAGCGTAACATCGTAACCCTCACTGCGCAGGGCGTCGCATAGTACGCGTCCAAGAGTAGCCTCGTCCTCTACAATAAGTATATGCTTATTTCCCATAGCGTGGTAGTTTTATCGTGAAACAAGCGCCTTTGCCGAGGGTAGATACAACATCGATGCTACCATTGTGGCGCGTAACGATGCTCTGTACATAGTATAGTCCTATACCGTATCCAGATGTTGAGTATTTATCTCCTGATACTACGCGGTAGAATTTGTCGAAGATTCGTCGTTGCTCGCTGTGTGCAATACCTATGCCGTGGTCCTTAATGCTGATATATGTATAACCACTCTTTGTAGTTGCTTCGATACTTACTGTAGGTATGTCGGTGGAGTATTTTATTGCGTTGTCCACTAATGCCGATAAGGCACCCTCAAGGTAAAAGCTATCTCCTACTACGGCACAGTTCTCCTCTATATTAATATCCCATTGGATACTGTGTGAGGTATATTTTAGATCGAATGAAAGGCGGATGTGTTCTATGATAGTTGTTATGTCGCACTCCTCAATGCGTAGCTCAGCGGTTGCAAACTCCTCGGTTGAGGTGCGTAGAATCTCCTCGACCATACCGCTTAGGCGTTTAAGTTCTCCGAGTGATATATCGAGGTACTCGTTGCGAGTATCGGGCTGCTCTGCCAATGCTGGGAGTGTTCTTAGTGCCTCAATAGAGGTGTAGGCTGCGGCTATAGGGGTCTTTAGCTCGTGCGATATGTTGTGTGTTAGATCTCTACGAATCTTATCTACCTCTTTAGCGCGAAATAGAGTGCGTAGAAGATATATAAGTGTGACGGTAAGAATTACTATGGAGAGCAGTTGTAGCAGTAGCATAATGCGCATACTTTGTAGTATGGCTGCACTCGGGTCGGTTACTGTAAGTCGTAGAATTAGGGGTGTTAGGTATTTGTCTACGGATAGTTCTTTCTGAGCCTTGAGGGAGCCTAATGACATTATTGTAATCGGCTCGGTGTCAGTTGTAGATAGTACTTCTACGCGGTACTCCGTGGCAAGGCCAGCTGTGCGCAAGCCTTCGCCTACTAAGGCATTAAAACGTGAGATATTACCGATGCTTATCGAGGTGTTGCCATTCATAGAGTTGGTGGCGTACTTCCACGCTGCCTCCTCCAAGACGCTGCATATTTGTTGCTTGTAGCTATCGCGCATATCGCGATAGGTGCGCACTGCCCACAAAGCCTCGACAGCGACTAATAGCACAAGCGAAAATATTGAGACGATTGATAATGTTCTAAAGTTTGACTCTTTCATAGCTCCTATTTCTATTACAAAGGTATGTAAAAAATCAACTCAATAACCCTGTGGCGATGTTATTTAACACTATTTAACAAAAGGTTTAACACTCTTTAACCTGAAAAATTAGGAGACTACACAAAAGTGCTACTATCTTTGCATTGGGAAACCAGATAAATAGCTATTTACAAAAGACCTATTGTAGAACTTAAAAACTTTGTGAGATTATGAAACGAATACTTATGCTTATTTTTGCTGTTGCTACAGCTATACCTGCATTGGCAGATAGTATGTCTATGGTGCAGAGACCGCTATGGGTAGTTGACGGCAGAGCAATATCAGAGGAGGAGATAAACAACTTGGATTCAGGGATTGTGTCGATAACGGTGCTAAATAGTAGCGAGGAGGTCGAGAAGTTCAAGCACTTGGGCGATGTGTCGAATGGCGTTGTTGTCATCGCTCTTGAGAGGAGTGAGGTGGACGAGGTGTTTTTAGTTGCCGATGTTATGCCATCATATATGGGAGGTGATCTAACCACCTTTAGAAGTTGGGTGATACAGAATCTTCGCTATCCAGAGGAGGCGTTGAAGAGTGGCTGGCAGGATAATGTTGTTGTGCAGTTCGTTGTTAACAGAGAGGGTTATATTGCGCACGATAGTATAAATGTGCTACAATCGACCTATCCCGTTTTGGCAGATGAGGTTAAGCGTGTTATTACTACTTCGGCACGTTGGACTCCGGGTATCCAGAATGGACATGCTGTGTCGGTGATGATGACCCTCCCCGTAACCTTTATGATTCCTGGTCAAAAGCCTATTGAGAGTGCGGAGAGTGCAGAGGAGTCGGTAGATGAGGTTGTTGTTGTGGCGTTTGATGATGGTAATTTGCCGAAGACGGATAAGGCTCCACTATATATCGTAGATGGTGTGCCTGTTACTGCAGAGGAGGTTAATGATATCCCTGCCGAGAGTGTTAAGATGGTCGCACTGCTTACCGATGCGGAGGCCTTGGGTTACTACAAAGATTTTGGCGATATCTCAAATGGTGTGATGATTATACACAGATATACATACTCCGATGTCGCACCAGAACCTTCGACGCAACCTAAATTTATGGGTGGTGATTGGTCGACTTTTAGAGAATGGTTTTATAGTAATCTCCGATATCCTGAGCAGTTGAAAGGTAAAAATCTTTCGGCACATCTTGTGGCTCAATTTGTTGTGAATGATAAGGGCTATATTGAGATTCAAGAGATTACAACAATAAAGGGTAGTGATAATCCGCTCTTTCGCGACGAGGTGGAGAGAGTCTTGCTCAGTTCTCCACAGTGGACACCAGGGTCGTCAGACGATGGCGAGGATGTCACTTGTATGGGTCTTATACCCGTAATCTTTGGTGAGTTTATAGTAAATGAGGCTGAATAGCCTCATTTATTTTTTGTGTAAAAACTGAAAACTCTACTTTGCTACAGCAAAGTAGAGGCATTACGAAGTTTTGCCTCAAAAGTGAGGTGCGCTTTGCGCGAGTTTTAATATAATAAACACGCATCGCAGACACCTCACTTTCTAATTTATAAAAAGGCGAAGCCTTTTAACCATTACTAATTGCTAATTACTCACTACTAATTAGCCTATGGTGTGCATACGTACCGAGGCCTTGATTAGGGCGATGGCGCGGATACGGCTTACCTCGACCTCCTTGTCGGCGTGGTGCTGGTTCTGGCTTACAAGACGGATATAACCCTCCTGCTCCGATTTCTGAACATACTTCACAGTGATATACTCCTCGCCATCAATATCTATCGAGAGAAGGTACATATCGCCCCAGAATACATCCCTCACATCGTTAAGCTGCTTATATAAAATGATATCGCCACTCTTGAGTAGTGGATACATCGAGTCGCCTACAACATATATCGCGCCGTCACACTTCGGAAGGTTAGGGATATGGATGTGGTTTACTGGCTCGATATTGGCATCGTTGGCAAAGAGTGGAACAAGTCCCGCTGTGCCCTCAATCGAATAGAGTGGCACGCTCTGTAGTGGCAGTGCCTTGTCAGTACGGTGGCTGTAGGCTGTCAAATTAGGCTCTGCGTTAAACATTTTACCTGTGCCGTTCTCAATCCACTCTGGGTTAGCATTAAAATCTTGAACAAGGATATTCTTGTTGCGGTTTGAGAGTCCAGCCTTGCCTGTCTCAATCATCGAGAGGGCAGCTTTACCTACGCCAAGTCGCTGAGCTAATTGCTCTTGCGTCATATTTAGCTGCTTGCGCATAAGTCGAAGTCGAGTTCCAATTGTCTCCATATAAGAAAATATTATATTAAAATTTTGTACAAAACTATTGACAAAGTAAATATTTGAATGTATATTTGCACCACAAAGTTAAGGATTTTGTTTCAAAAATCCAAACATCTTATATACAATCTCTTAATTTTTTTACGGTTATGTACGAAATTTCAAGTTCTCTCTATCTTGAGATGGCGGAGCGTCTGGCTGATGCTGTGCGCTCAAAGAACTTCTTCTCTGGTGTTATCGCGCTCTACGATGGCGATGTAGAGTGTCGATTATGTTGCACGCTGATAATCTCGCGAAGCAACGAAAATGAGCCGAGTGGTGACGAGCGCATCACCTCGATAGTGCCTGTGTGGTGGGAGTTAAAGACGGCAATAAATGATGAGCCTATATTTAATGACTTCTCCTTTAATACGATGTTAACTTACTTCTTTTAGCCTATGGAAAAGTGTAATAATGTGTCGTTCAAGGAGTTTGCCAAAACGGTATATCCCTTTTTGGAGTTCACGCAGTTTCACGATAGCTACTACTCGGTGTTGGAGGCATACGCCGAGGGGCGCATTTCGAAGTTGATAGTCTCTGTGCCACCGCAGCACGGCAAGAGTATGGGAGCAACAACCTTGTTGCCTGCCTATATGCTTGGTATTGATCCAGATATGCGTATAGCGATAGCCTCCTATTCGGGTACTCTGGCCTCGAAGTTTAACCGCCGTGTGCAGCGTATTCTCGACTCAAAGGAGTATTCACAAATCTTCCCTGATACAACCATCAAGCAGGGTACAAAACCGCTTGGCTACATACGCACCTCCGACGAGGTGGAGATTATCGGCCACAAGGGCGAGCTTATAAGTGTTGGTCGTGAGGGTGCGCTTACGGGAAATAGGGTAGACTGCTTTATATTGGACGACCTCTACAAAGATGCTATGGAGGCGCAGTCGCCCATTATTCGCGAGAATTGCTGGGAGTGGTACACCTCGGTTGTGCGTACACGAATGCACAACGCCTCGCGTGAGTTGATTGTCTTTACTCGCTGGCACGAGGAGGATCTCATTGGTACGCTACTTCGCAACGAGCCATACCGTGAGTTGCACTCGTTGGCAGATATAGATGTTGTAGGGCGTGACGAGTGGCTGGTGCTAAACTATGAAGCTTTGAAATCTTCGCCACCTACGGAGCTTGATCCACGCAACGAGGGTGAGGCTCTGTGGCCGGAACAACAGAGTGCCGAGCTCTTACAATCGAAGCGTAGGCTTGATCCTGTGCGCTTCGAGTCGATGTATCAGGGACACCCCTCCTCGCGTGAGGGACTACTCTATGGTAACAACTTCCGTGAGTACGATGTGCTACCTCGCGACATAGTAACTTCGGCGTGCTATACCGACACGGCAGATGCTGGCGATGACTACCTCTGTTCTGTTGCTTACTCGGTTGATACAGATGGTGTTATCTATGTTACGGATGTGGTATATTCGAAGGAGTCGATGGAGCATACTGAGAGCCTTGTTGCTGCAATGCTATCGAAGGCGGGTTCGCGTCAGGTATATGTTGAGAGCAATAATGGAGGTCGTGGTTTTGCTCGTGCCCTACAGCGACTACTACCGAAGGTGCGCGTGGAGTGGTTTCATCAGAGCGGCAACAAAGAGGCGCGTATTTTGTCGAACTCGGCAACAGTACTCCACAACCTCCGTATGCCTAAAGATTGGCATCTGCGTTGGCCAGAGTTTTACACTCATCTAACGACGTACCGTCGTCTGTTTAGGGCTAATCGCCACGATGATGCACCAGATGCTTTGACCGGTATTGTGGAGCGTGAGGTCACCGATTCGTCGAGCGTAAGGTGGCAAAAGTTGAGATTTTTATGATTTTTGCTAATTTTCTTGCCCATTAAAGCGTCAATATTGTTTTTTTATATATATTTGCAGACAATATATACGCTAAGTATATAGTTTGTAGATTTTTTGTGCGTTCTTGGATGCTTAGGAATAGGGGCTATAGCTCAAAAAATTATAGTGTTTGAGGCGTATGGGGTTTATTAACTACTAATACTTTTTGCTTAATGGTGAACTCAAATTACATTATCGAGATCACGAATGTAACAAAGACCTTCCCTGATAAGGTTGTTCTCGATGATGTCAGTTTGTCTGTAAGGAAGGGTGAGTTCCTTACAATTCTTGGTCCTTCGGGATGTGGTAAGACTACGCTATTGCGTCTTTTAGCGGGTTTCAATTCAGCGTCAAAAGGTGAGATTCTTATTGGTGGAGAGGTTATGACGGGTGTGCCTCCGCATTTGCGCCCCGTGAATACCGTCTTCCAGCGTTATGCACTCTTCCCAAACTACAATGTCTACGATAATATCGCCTTTGGCTTGAAGCTACAGAAGGTCGATAAGAACGAGATTGAGGCGCGTGTGAAGCGAGCCTTGAAGATGGTGGGTATGACCGACTATGAGCATCGTGATGTGCAGTCGCTTTCGGGTGGTCAGCAGCAGCGTGTGGCTATTGCGCGCGCTATCGTGAACCGTCCTCAGGTGTTGCTCCTTGATGAGCCTTTGGCTGCACTCGACCTAAAGATGCGAAAGGATATGCAGATGGAGCTTAAGGAGATGCACCGCGACTTGGGCATCACCTTCGTCTACGTGACCCACGATCAGGAGGAGGCTTTAACGCTCTCGGATACTATCGTTGTTATGAACGAGGGTAAGATTCAGCAGATAGGCACTCCAACCGATATCTACAATGAGCCATGCAACGCCTTCGTCGCAGACTTTATCGGCGAGAGTAACATCCTAAATGCTACTATGGTGCGCGATCGTTTGGTGCGCTTTATGGATAAGGAGTTTGAGTGTATCGACGAGGGATTTGGTGAGAATACCCCTGTGGATGTTGTTGTGCGCCCAGAGGATGTATATATCATCCGCAATGCTGAGGCGGCTATGTTCCACGGTGTGGTGCGCTCTTGTACCTTCAAGGGTGTGCACTATGAGATGTTCGTAGATACCCCTGATGGCTATGAGATTATGATTCAGGATTACAACGCCTTCGAGCCAGGTACTGAGGTGGGTATGATGATTAAGCCTGCCGATATTCACGTTATGCGTAAGGAGCGTACCGAGAACCATATCGAGGGTGTCATGGTCGATGCTACCCACGTTGAGATTCTTGGCGAGGAGTTCGAGTGTGGAGCTCAGGAGGGCATTGAGGCTGGTGCTAAGGTAGATGTGGCGTTTGACTTCTCAGCTGTGGAGCTTACCGACGACCCTGACGATGGTATTTCGTGGGGTACTATCCGCTTTATATTGTACAAGGGCGACCGTTATCACCTTACAGTTCGCACCGACGAGGGTGAGAATATCTACGTAGATACTCACGATGTATGGGAGGATTTGGACGAAGTAGGTATTAAGATTTCGCCAAAGGCGTTGCGCATATCAAAGCTTTAATGCGTGGTGTAAAATGAAGAAATTTACAAAATTTTTCTCTCGTAGGCGTAGCTGGAGTTTGCCATATATTTTGTTTATGGCAGTCTTCGTTGTGATGCCTTTGGTGTTGATTATGATCTACGCCTTCCAGTCGAAGGATGGTAGCTTCTCGTTGGAGAACTTCCAGCGTTTCATCAACCAGCCAGAGGCCGCAAATACCTTTATCTATTCGATAGGTATCGCGCTGATAACAACCATAATATGTCTGGTTTTGGGCTATCCTGCGGCATATATCTTGTCGCGTTTGAAGCTCTCCACAGCCCGACTTGTTGTGATGCTCTTTATCCTTCCTATGTGGATAAATGTGCTTGTTAGAACATTGGCTACAGTGGCGCTCTTTGACTTTATGAGTCTGCCATTGGGTGAGGGTGCTTTGATATTTGGTATGGTATATAACTTCCTGCCATTTATGATCTACCCAATCTACAATGTGTTGCAAAAGATGGATGGCTCGCTTATCGAGGCTGCCGAGGACCTTGGTGCTACACCTCGTCAGGTCTTTATGCGTGTGGTCTTCCCTCTCTCTACGCCAGGTATTGTGAGTGGTGTGATGATGGTATTTATGCCAACCATTTCGACCTTCGCTATCTCTGAGTTGCTCACGATGAACAACATCAAGCTCTTTGGTACAACCATTCAGGAGAATATCAATAATGGTATGTGGCACTATGGTGCGGCGTTGTCGCTCATTATGTTGATTATTATCGGTATAACCTCGCTATTCACCGACTCGTCGGAGGATGGCGCTAATGAAGGACTTATCTAATGAAGAGGGTATTATCATCGGGTTATCTTGTATTGCTGTTGGTGATGCTGTACGCCCCAATAGTAATTATCGCGGTCTTCTCGTTTACCGAGTCTAAGGTATTGGGCAACTGGACAGGTTTCTCTACTGAGTTATATACGTCGCTCTTCACTGGTGGCGTTAACAACTCGCTTATCGATGCCATAAAGAATACCTTTATTATCGCCTTGGTAGCGGCATCAGTCTCTACGGTTCTCGGTACGGTGGCAGCCATAGGTATCAACGACCTTCGTTATAGAAAGCGTCGTGTGGTTAACTTTGTGAATAACATTCCAATCCTTAACCCAGATATCATCACTGGTATCTCGCTCTTCTTACTCTTTATCTCGTTGGGTATTACTCAGGGTTATACGACGGTTATCCTCGCTCATATCACCTTCTGTACTCCATACGTTGTATTGAGCGTTTTGCCACGTCTTACGCAGATGAATCCTAATATCTACGAGGCTGCGCTTGACTTAGGTGCGACACCTCTACAGGCGATACGTCGTGTTATCCTTCCAGAGATACGTCCAGGTATGATTTCGGGTTTTATCCTTGCCTTTACGCTCTCTATCGATGACTTTGCGGTTACCATCTTTACTAATGGTACAGATGGTCTTGAGACTCTCTCGACATACATCTATGCCGATGCACGCAAGGGTGGTCTTACACCTGAGCTTCGTGCTTTGTCGACCATCATCTTGGTAGTGGTGTTGGTGTTGTTGATTGTTGTAAACCTTCGCGCTCGTCGTCAGGCGAAGTTGGCGGAGCAGGTGACACTTAAAAAATAAATTGGGCTAATGAAGAGACTCATATATAGTTTTTTGTCGCTTCTGGTGGTTGCGTTTATGGCTGTGTCGTGCGATAACGATGAGCAGCGTATGCAGACACTAAAGGTGTATAACTGGGGAGATTACATCGACGAGGACTTGCTCTCGGAGTTCGAGGAGTGGTACTACGAGCAGACTGGCGAAGAGGTGGAGATTATCTACCAGACCTTCGATATTAACGAGGTTATGCTTGCAAAGATTGAGAATGGCGAAGCCGATTTCGATGTAGTATGCCCTTCGGAGTATATCATCGAGCGTATGTTGCGCAATAATATGCTTCTACCTATTCTTACACCAGAGTTTGTTGAGGAGATTAACTCCCGCGATATCAACTATTTTGGCTGTGTATCACCATATATCAAGGAGCAGTTCGCGCTATTGGAGGCGCCAGAGGGTGTAGATCCTAATGACTACTCGGTGGGTTATATGTGGGGTACTACGGGTATCCTGTACAATAAGAACCATGTTACCGAGGAGGAGGCATCATCTTGGTCGTTGATGTTCGACAAGCGTCTTGACGATATGATCTTTGTTAAGGATGCTTTCCGTGATGTTTACTCACCAATCCTTATCTATGCTAAGACTTTGGAGGCACGTGCTAATGGCACTTTGGCGGAGAATGAGTACTTGGATATCGACACCATCCACGAGCTTATGTACGACTCTTCGGACGAGTCTATAGCATTGGTTGAGGGCTATCTCAAGCGTATGAAGGAGCTTGTTGCAGGCTGGGAGGCAGACTTCGGTAAGGAGATGATGACGCAGGAGAAGGCGTGGATTAACCTTATGTGGAGTGGTGATGCTGTATGGGCTATCGACGAGGCTAAGTCGGTGGATGTAGATCTCGGCTATGCAGTTCCTGTGGAGGGTAGTGTGGTATGGTTTGATGGTTGGGTTATTCCTAAGTACGCCCGTAATATACGTGCAGCGCGCTACTTCATCGACTATATGTGTATGCCTGAAAATGCTATCCGTAATATGGATGCTACTGGCTATGTTAGTGTTGTGGCTACTCAAGAAGTCTTCGATGCGTTGGATGATTTGAGCTACTGCGAGCAGCAGATATGCGACCTTAGCTACCTCTTTGTAGATGGTGAGGGTAATCCTATCGAGGGCTCTGAGAGTGTCCTTGCAGATCCTGTGTTGTATCCAGATAAGAGTGTTATCGACCGCTGTGGTGTTATGCACGATTCGGGCGATAGAACCGATAAGATGCTTGAGATGTGGTCGCGTGTTAAGGGTGATAACCTCTCTGTGGGTATGCTTGTTGGCATCATTCTATTCTTTGGACTACTCTTTGTGTGGGGTATATGGCGCAAGATTGATGGCTATCGTCGTCAGCAGAAGCTCAAGAAGCGTCGTCACCACAGCAAGACTAAGACTAAGTAACCTTATTACTAATCGTTATAATTATCTTAAATTCAATGACAAGAAAGTTTACTCTATTTCTTGCCTCAATGCTTATTGCATTTACAGCGGAGGCTACTATGCCAATGATTGGCACTACAACCACTGACGAGCAGCCTGCAACCCTCACTGTCGAGGAGAGCGAAGATGATGGCTATTGGTGGGGAGCATCTTTTGATGTTGCGTCAAACTATATCTGGCGAGGTTTCGACCAGTCTTATCGTGGTGGTAATCGCAATATGTTCGATCCATCGCTACAGCCAGGTGTGACCTTTGGTTATGGTAATTTTTACATCGACCTTTGGGCAAACCACTCGCTTATAAGCAAGTATAACGAGTTTGATATCTTCCTCGGCTATGAGAACGAAAACCTTACCGTTACCCTCTACGATGTGCTTTGGGGTGTTAGCGGGGATATGGGTACGATGAACCCATTCAAGGGCGAGAACCATAGCCTTACAGCTACTATCGACTATACCTTCTTCGATCGTCTTCGCCTACACTGGGCTACAACCTTGATTCACTCAGGCGATAAGCTCGTTAATGGCAAGCAGGCATACTCATCATACTTCGAGGTGGCCTATACTCATCCAGTATGCGACCTCTTCGATGTTGAGCTAACCGCAGGTGCTTCACCTTGGACAGGTCCTTTCTGGTCTTTTGAGCGTGAGGGTAGTGGCTATTCTGATATCACTCCAGAGGGTTTCAACGTGACTAACCTAAGCATTATGGCTCTTAAGGAGTTCGAGATGGGTGATTTCACACTTCCTGTAAAGGCGGGTTATATATACAATCCAACAACCGAGTTTAGTTTTCTACTACTCCAAACAGGTATCGCCTTTTAATTTCTTGTGATAAGGGGCACATCTGCTGCCGCTAACAAAAATAGCCACCAATGGGACGTACGCCAAGTACTACCCATCGGTGGCTTTTTTGCCGAGCGTTGCATCTGACCCCTTCTGACAAGAAATTCGGTAGTGCAGCTAATATCGGTTGCGTGTGCCCCTTCTGACAAGAAATTGGGGAGTGCTGCCCTGAGGGTTTGTGTCTGTTTCGCTTTTGCAAGCGACAGCTACGCTGAAAGGGCAAAAGGGGCAGAAGCGGCAGAAAGCGTTTTACTAATTACTAATTCCCCCTTTGGCCCCTCAGGCCTCTTAGGCCCCCTTAACTCCCCTTCAGGCCCTTTTATAGAATCCGCGCGAAGCGCACCATACTTTTAACCTTTCAGTTTTCACCTTTCAGTTTGTAAACACGCGTCGCAGACACCACACTTTTCACTTTTCAGTTTTCACATTTCAGTTTGTAAACACGCGTCGCAGACACCACACTTTTCACTTTTCAGTTTTCACTTTTCAGTTTGTTTATCGCCCCAAGATGGTAGTATGTTGTGCCGTAGCCCGACCAGATGCCTATACCGTTATTCGAGATATTTGTTGGCAGGTTCGAGGTTGATGGAAATACGGGGTTGATGCTATTTATAAAGTTATCTTCCCACTTGCGCCAGTAGCTGTAGCCAAAGTCGCTTAGGGTGTTAACTCTTATGTTGACTATATCCTCTCGGCTAAAGTATGTGGTGTATCCCTCACGTAAAAACTCGTCCGAGGGGCGGTTTATGGTTATCTCTCGCTCGGTGTCGGATGGCGCGTAGGTGCCTAATAGTGTTGGAGCGTAGTATTGGCTGCCATTCAACGAGCAGTCGATGCTACAAGGGTATTGCGAAGGTGGAAGTATCGCTTTAATGCTATATTCGTTATCACCTTCAGCTACGACCTCGATATTTTTAAGCTCTATGGCTGGAGATATAGTGCACTCGGAGCGCCAGCTACGACCACTATACTCTATCTCCAAGGTGTAGCTTTCGCCTACTTCGCCAGTTATGACGTGGCCCGTATATATATATTCTGTTGGGTAGTCCGAGTTGGAGCGACTTGTAAGCACCTCGCGCTTATCGCCGTGTACGATGGTGACCTTAGCTGCCCATATCGCCATTTTGCGGTATGTCTCCTTGTCGTATGAACTCTCGTATGGTATACTTTGCGATAGCATAACCACCGCGCCACGGCCCTGCTCGATACGACCATCCACCACAAGACGATGGCGAAAGCTATCATCCTGCGTCTGCTCCTTGATGCAGCCAGCAAGGGCAAAGAGAGAAATAATAAGGGGTATAAGGCGCTTCATTGTTTAGAACTTAAAAATCCAACTTATTGATGGTATAATGGTGTATATCGTATGTGGGTACTCCTTGATATGGATTGTCTTTGCATCATCAACGGTTATATCCCACGATATCATAATTGGGTTTTTGTGGGCGTAGACATTATATATCGAGATGTTTATGCCGCTATGCCTATCCTTGCTACGCTTAAACCAGTATGTTGCCGAGAGGTCTAAGTGGTGTAGGGCAGGGAGCTTGCCACCATTATATGAGCCATACTCCTTTATGAAGTTATTACCCGCGATAAGTACACCTTTGGTGGCGGTGTATGGAGCACCTGTAGAGTAGGCAAAGGTTGCAGCGAGTGTCCAGCGTGGCGAAGGTCGCCATGAGGTTAGCACCGATATATTGTGTCTACGATCGGAGTGCGCAGGGTATGGGTTGCCATTGTTGATCTCCTCGAACTGGCGTAGTGAACGCGATAGGGTATAGTTTAGTTGTAGGTCGAGTCTTGAGGTGGTGTAGCCAATGTTGCTCTCTATGCCATACGATTCGCCTATGCCCGAATAGAGGTGTGTGGTGTAGCTGTTATCGCCCGTAAGCACCTCAAATACCGAGGTACTGTACTCGATAACATTAGCCATATATCTGTAGTATAGCTCTACGCTGTAGCGAAAGTTGTTGTGGCTATCGCTTACGCCTACGGCGAAGTTGTGCGATAGTTGCGGGGGTATTTTTGTGGAACTGCTGATGTAGAAATCTGTTGCAAACGACATATTCGACTGCGGTGCAAGTTGAAGATACTGCACCATCATATCGTAGCTTGCCCAGGCGCGCATAGTTGTAGTTATAGGCGCGGAAATAGATATTCGTGGCTCTGGGTAGCACCATATTCGGCTGTTTTTGTAGATAGATAGTCGAATACCTGTGTTAAGGTCTATATCGTTGAGTGCACGGTAGTTGGCATTTGCAAATATTGCCATTTCGTGAGTCTGCTCAAGGGGTGCTAAACTCTTCTTTGTGTCATCTTCGGCAACGATATATTGTGGTCGCACACGACGATATTCGTAGTTTATGCCCGTGGTTAGGTTTATGGCATTGAGGTCTATGGTTGTGGTGTTTGATGCTCCATAGCTCTCTACGCCAGCGTTAACATTATACTGTGAGTTGGTGATTGCAAGCTCCAAGAAGTTGTCGTATATAGAGCTATATATTGTGTTTTGTGTCGTTACGCGCTTGCCTATACGGCTATCTAAAGTGATATTTGCAAGTCCGTTCCACCAGCTTAGATTACCATCGCTGTTATAGGACTGTACCAGTGCGTTCAGATTGTCGCTGTTGAAGTGAGTATTTATCATCAGACGACCTACCTTGCCAAGATCACCCACGAGTCCTATGCCGTAGTCGCCAAACTCGTATTGCAGATTGGAACCACTTACGGAAATTAGATTGGATGCCCATGAGATGTAGGAGTGGCGTGCTGAGAGGAAGAGACCAAAGTTCTCGCCTATGGGTATTTGCGTTGCAGCATCAGACTCTATCATGCCTATGTTGCCCTCTATGGCATACTCAGAAGGTATATATGAGTGGGTGCGTATATCGGTCACAGATGCTGTTGAGGAGCCATAAGAGGCTGGTATGCCCGATTTATAGAGCGTCAGACCGCTAAGGTGCGCAGGGTTGAGTACCGAGAAGAAGCCAAGCATATGAGACGGTGTGTATAGTGGTACACCATTTATCAGAACGCGACTCTGACCGCTGTCGCCACCACGCACGTAGAGAGCTGTGTTACCCTCCTGTGTTGCCACCACGCCAGGTGTGTATTGCAGGAACTTGACTACATCAACTGCACCCGCGAAGCGAGGCATATCGTGCATTGCGTTCATATTTATCGATACATTGCCGCTTCTGTCGGGCTCGGATATAGCTTGCTGACGTGCCGACACAACAATATCATCGACGCTATAGTGTAGCGTGATGCTATCCTGCTGTGCGTAGCCAGCGATGGCTGTTAAAAGCAGGAGGAGAAGTAGTATCGGTTTGCGTGTCATTAATTATAATAATAGGGCAAGCCTTTGTTTTGTAGACTTGCCCTATATAAGTTAGAGCGGTGTTACTTATTCGCCATAGAACTCCTCGAAACGCTCCATAAGTCTTCCGAAGCTAGCTGCTGTGAAGTAGTCCTCGAGTGAGAACTTGCTACCGTCAGGGAATACAAGGATAGGCTCGCTGCCGTAGGTGATAGTTGTCACATCACCTTCACAATTCGCTGAATATAAGCTCTGCCACTTGATTTCGGCAATCTTCTCGTCGGTGTCGTTGTACACAGCGATAACCTTGATATACTTGTTTAGGATATCAGACACCTTGTCCCAATACGCAATAGTAGCCTCTCTATCTGTATCGTTATAGTTATTGTCTAACTTCTCGACCTCCTTCTTCATCTGCTCTATGTTGCCATTACCAATAATTGATAGGGCGAGGGCATCGAGGCGGAACTGAGCGGTGGTAGTATTATCATTCACATAGCTTTCAGGATCCAATACTGTATCGGTGTAGCCCTCTTCATATTCGTACTCGTAGATCCAGTTATCAACATCAGTGAAGCCGTTGATACATATCTCAGCTGTCTGGTTGATAAGCTTTTTGCCGCTCTTAGAGAGTGAGAGATCGTATCTCAACTTCTGGCTATCAGCCTCTGTCTTGCAAACAATTAGATAACCGCCATTGATTTTAACAGTAATCTTAGGAGCGTAGGTGTAGTTGTCGATGATAGTAGGCTCTACGTTGACGTTAAGATGCTCAACGCCATCAATCTTGAATGATGCATTGATGTATGATGGAACCATCACAACATACTCGATATCCTCCTCTTCATCGTAATATGTGTACTGACCATTGTTCTTACCCCAAGTTAATGTTACTACGGCGTTATCCCAAGCAACCTCGCAAGAGCCTTTAGAGTTAAGCTCCTCGGCGTATGAGCCCTCCTCGTTGAAGGTTAAGCGATATCCATCATACTCGAAACTACCATCGTGAATATCGATGATAAACTGCTCCGAAGCACGAGTAATTATATCTGTAAGTTCATCTACAGATGATGACTTAAGTGCGCGAGAAGCACCTGATACAGACTCAGAATATTCATCTTCCTCTCCGTCAAAGGCTAAATATTCTGACAAAGAGAATAGAGACTCTGCAAGAACCTCGAAATCTGCAGGGTTGAACTCATCAATAAGCTCAAGAGCGATATCCTCCAACTTAAGCTTATGCTCGGCAGGTGTAAGCTCAGAATCGCTGTATTCTGGATCTGGTTTCTGCTCATCTTTTGGCTCAAGGATGTCGCAAGAGGTAAATGTGGCCAGTGTCATAGCACAAAAGGCCAACGATGTAAATAGGCGTTTCATAGCTATATAGTTTTAGTGGTTAATTTGATTTTCTACAAAGTTAAAATATTTTCTGTACAAAAACAAATTTTTTCGTTATTATTATTATTATTATTATTATTATTATTATTATTATTATTATTATTCGGCATATTTATGAAAAGTAGATAAAATATGCATTACTCTGCATCGAAAAATCGCTCATCGAAGTTCACCAAGTAGACCTTTTCCGTTGCGCGGGTTATGGCGGTGTAGAGCCAGCGAAGCATATCCTTCGATATTGGCTCGTCGCCAAACAAGCAACGATCGATAAATACCACGCTCCACTGTCCACCCTGAGCCTTATGGCAGGTGACGGCATAGGCGAACTTTACCTGCATAGCATTGAAGTATGGGTTTTCGCGGATCTCCCTATATCTCTTGCTCTTAGCCTTGATATCTAAGTAGTCTTTTTCGACCTCTAAGAATAGCTCTTTGCTCTGCTCGCGAGTAAGTGATGGCGACTCAGAACTAAGCGTGTCGAGCATCACTTTGGCATCCATTTGATAGTCGTTGTAGTCGGGAAATTGGAGCGTAGCATCTATAAAACGGAAGCCGTAGAACTCCTCGAAACGTCGTATGCGTTTCAGACGTACCACATCGCCATTAGCCACAAATGACATTGGCGACTCCTTGTCGTGCTCGGCATAGTGGTAGTTGTTCTTTACAATCATCAGCATATCGCCGCTCTCTATCTCCTCCTCTGCCGAGAGATTGTAGCGACGAATACCTTCGTTGTATCTATTTGCACGCTTGTTGGAGCGCGTGATAACTATCGTCTCATCGGAGCCATACCTATCGTAGCACTCCTGCAATGTCTCCAATAGTTCGCCACCACTGATGCTCTTAAAATCGGGGTAGGAGCAGTCGAAGTGGGGTATCTCGTGGATGCGGTTTTCGAGCATACAGCGTATCATCGTGGCGTTAAAGAGGATGCCCGAGTCGGCAGTTTGTCGTACCACCTCATCCATAGTGGCATACTCTACATCGCCATAATGCGATAGCGATATAGGATCTAAAGCGGGGCTTATATCACTTCCAACAGGAGGTAGCTGAGCATCGTCGCCCACAAGCATCAATCGACACTCCTTGCCCGAGCGCACATATTGTATAAGGTCATCAAGCAGATCGCCTGAGCCAAACACTGCGCCATCTGTGGTTGAGGATGAGAGCATCGAGGCCTCGTCAACAATGAAGACTGCCCCCTTCTCCTTGTTGTAGTCCAACGAGAACTTCGACTCGTAGTCGGTGATGCTACGCTCACGATAGATGCGTTTGTGTATGGTGTAGGCTTCAGTATTGGCGTAGTGTGATAGCACCTTCGCGGCACGACCTGTGGGAGCGAGTAGTATAGTCTTGATACCTAACTCTTTAAGGGCTGCAACAAGGGCTGCAATGACGGTTGTCTTACCTGTTCCTGCATATCCGTTGAGCAGGAATAGTCGCCTGTAATCGTCGTCAGCAAGCCAAAAAGATAACTTTTCTATTATTTTTTTTTGGCTAAATGTTGCGTCAACCGATAATTTTGCGTAAATTTGATGCGAAATATGTGTGCTAAGCATAAAGCCTCGTGTTTTGTTAAATTTATAATTGACGATACAAACTTAATAATAAATAACTA
Organism: Alistipes sp.; assembly: GCA_045656185.1. Taxonomy (GTDB): domain Bacteria; phylum Bacteroidota; class Bacteroidia; order Bacteroidales; family Rikenellaceae; genus Alistipes. The sequence goes on from JAZOQR010000024.1 coordinate 29,367, forward strand.
AAATGAAAAAAACAGGTCTTACTTTATTGCTTGTAGCGATTGTTTGCGCTCTACTCTTCTGGATTTGGAGTATGCTTTCAACTCCTATCAACTTCCAGAATCATTTCG
>JAZOQR010000025.1:0-12645 GCA_045656185.1 Alistipes sp.
TCTGATGCGATAGGCTCGGTAGATAGACGAAGGTTACTCTGAACATCGCCACCACGCTGGCTCATACCGTGTACCTCAGCCTGCTTGATGTTCCAGCCCTCGGCCAAAGCAGCCTCGCCGATAACTGTTGCAATCGACAAAATACCCTGTCCGCCGACGCCAGCCAAAATAATATCTTTCTTCATAATAGTTTCTTTTTTGTTGTTTGCGGACTTAGTTCTTCTTTGCTGCCTCGCGAGCCTTAGCGTGACGCTTAGCAGTCTGAATACACTCACGGCGTGGGATGATTACAGATACACCCTTGTACTCAATCTCCTCGCGGATAGTCTTCTTAATCTCCTCCATATTCTTTGGCAATGGAATAACAACACGAACATGATCAGGGTGAACAACCAAACCGCGGCAGATATCCTCAATCTTGCCTGTACCTGCAGAGTCCTGACCACCTGTCATACCTGTTGTAAGGTTATCAGAGATAACAATCACAACATTAGCCTTAGAGTTAACACAGTCGAGAAGACCTGTCATACCTGAGTGTGTGAATGTAGAGTCGCCGATAACTGCGAATGATGGGAACTGACCTGCATCCGATGCACCCTTAGCCATAGTGATAGATGCACCCATCTCAACGCAAGCGTGTAGAGCCTGGAATGGAGGCAAAGCACCAAGAGTGTAGCAACCGATATCGCCGAAGATGCGTGGGTTCTCGTACTCTGCAGCAACCTCGTTCAACGCCTTGTACATATCGCGGTGACCGCAACCCTGGCACAATGCTGGTGGACGTGCTACAACGATATCGTCGGCCTCAAGGTTCTCCAACTTAGCCATACCCAACGATGCGCGTACGCTGTCTGGAGTAAGCTCACCTACGCGTGGTAGATCGCCTGTCAAGCGGCCCTTAACCACAACTGTTGAAGGAACGATACCGCGTACCATCTCCTCAACAACTGGCTGACCCTCCTCCATAACGAGAATCTCCTTTGCACCATCCTCTACCATCTTCTCGATAAGAGCTACTGGAAGTGGATACTGTGCAACCTTCACCAAGCTGCGCTCCTCAGCACCTGCAACGTTCTCCATATAGTAGTTGTACGCAATACCAGTGGTGATAACACCCAACTCTGGCTTAGAGCCCCTCTTATAGAAGTTGTACTTAGACTCCAACGATGCCTTTAGAAGGTCGTCCTGCTGAGCAAGAAGCTGAACATAGCGACGCTTAGCGAATGCTGGCAACAAAATCCAAGTGCGAACATCCTCTGGGCGGTTAATCTCGTTCTGCTTGCGTGGCTCGTCGGTGATGTTAACAACGGCGCGTGAGTGAGCCATACGTGTTGTTACACGCATAAGCACTGGAAGCTTCACAGCCTCCGAAAGCTCAAATGCAGCGCGTGTCATCTCGTAAGCCTCCTGCTGTGATGATGGCTCGAAGATAGGCATCATCGCAAACTTACCATAGAAACGAGAGTCCTGCTCGTTCTGTGATGAGTGCATAGATGGATCGTCGGCAGCAACAACCACCAAGCCACCATTAACACCTGTCATAGCAGAGTTAACAAATGGATCGGCAGCCACGTTCATACCAACGTGCTTCATACACACCAAAGCGCGCTTGCCCATATAAGACATACCGAGCGCACCCTCCATAGCGGTTTTCTCGTTTGTAGCCCAACGGCAGAAGATTTTGTTCTCCACATCGCCACGCTTCTCCTCGCGTAGCTGAATGTACTCTGTAATTTCAGTTGAAGGCGTACCTGGGTATGCATAAACACCCGACAGACCTGAGTCGATAGCGGCCTGTGCAATAGCCTCGTCACCGAGAAGTAGTTTTCTCATATCTTTATTGTTTTAGGTTTGATCAATTAATTCTATTTAGCATCTTCAAAGTTATGTAAAATTTTCCATACCGCGAAATATTTTCCTATATTTTATAAATATTTACCCTTGAAAAGCAAAAATCTTTATAAATTTGTACCGAGCAAAGGGTCTACATCTATGGCAGATATTGAAAAAAAGTGGTCGAAATATAGGGAGGAGTACAAGCGATATATCCGCACAGAGAAGCGTCTGTCGGAGAATACCGTGGATGCCTATATGCGCGATTACGACAACTTTATGCACTACGTGTCGCGAATAACAACCGTAGCCCCAGAGGATGTAACGCCAGAGATTATCTCGAAATATTTGGCGTGGCTATATAGCGAAAAAGGGGTTAGTGGTAAGTCGCAGGCGCGCAAGTTAAGTGGTATCAAAAGTTTTTATAACTATCTACTAATCAACGATAAAATAGACCAATTGCCTACCGATAGCGTCGATGCTCCACGCCTTGAGCGAGAGCTACCCGATGTGCTTACCGTAGCCGAGGTGGATGCCATAATCTCGACCTTCGATATGACCACAGTGAAGGGGTGTCGTGACAATGCCATTGTCGAGGTCTTGTACTCTACAGGTTTGCGCGTCTCGGAGCTTATAACACTGCGTATAGATAACCTATTTTTTGGCGAGGGGTATATTCGCGTTATCGGCAAGGGTGACAAGCAGCGTATCGTGCCTGTGGGCTCTGCTGCACGAGATAAGATTCAGTTATATATGGAGTTGCGCCGACCTAAGAGGCCGAGCGAGGCGATACTATTCCTAAATAATCGTGGAGAGCCACTCACGCGCGTGATGGTATTCACCATAATCAAGAATGCGGCAAAGCTGGCGGGCATAGATAAAAATATTAGCCCCCATACCTTGCGCCACTCCTACGCCACGCACCTCTTGGAGGGTGGAGCAAACATCCGTCAGGTGCAGGAGCTGTTGGGTCACGAGAGTATATCGACCACCGAGGTTTACACACATATCAGTCGTAAGCATCTGCGAGGTGTGGTTGAAGATGTGTTTGCAGACTTAGATATAAAAGTTTAATTATGAAGAGGTTATTACTTTCAATTATGATGATGGCATCTGCAATTTGCGCAGCCACTGCTCAGGAGCGAGAGGTTGTTATAGCCTGTGATTGGGGAGATATATCTGCTACGCTGAACACCCCAGTCGATGGTAGCGATGTTGCGGTATTGATTGTTGCTGGCTCTGGCCCAACGGATAGAAATGGTAACTCTGGTCAGGGGCTTAACTCATACGCCTACAAGATGCTGTCAGACGACCTTGTGAAGGGTGGCGTTGCCGTGTTGCGCTACGACAAGCGCGCTATAGGTCGTAGCCGTGTGAATGACCCTACGACAATCCCAAATATGGTGTTTGAGGACTTTGTGGATGATGCAGCGCACTGTGTAGACTTCTTGCGCGGTGAGGGTTTCAAAAGAGTTGTCGTTGCGGGCCATAGCGAGGGTGGCGAGATAGCGCTGCATCTTGCTCTCAGAGAGGATGTTGTGGCGGATGGCTTGGTGCTATTGTGTTGCCCTGGTTATCCTATGGATCAGATACTTAACGCTCAGTTATCAGCGCAGCTTGTGCCTCAATATATGGGGCTTATGGTTACCGCTACAACTATCATACAACGCATCAAGGCTGGTGAGATGGTGCCTGTGGAGAGTATTCCGCAGGAGTTGTTATCGTTGTTCCACCCCTCGGTGCAGCCATTCTTGTGTAGCAGTATGGCATTTAACCCAGCGGAGTTAATATCACTTGTGGAGCAGCCATCGTTGATAATCTCTGGAGGCAGGGATATACAGGTGACGAAGCAGAATGCCGAGAGGTTGGCGCAAAAAGCAAAACAAGGCAAGCACATCCACTTCGAGCAGATGACACATATCCTCAAAAATGCTGATACGGACGATCGTATCCAGCAGCTAATGGGTATCTATACAAATGCAAATCTTCCTCTTACCGAGGGCCTTAGCGAGGCTATTATTGAGTTTGTAAAACCTTAAATCATAGATATATGTCACTACTAAAGCGCCTCTTTGGCAAACACAATACGGAACTTAGCTATCCTACTGATGAGGTAGAGATTAATGGCGAGAAGCTACGTCTTAGATTCTTCGCTCACGCCTCTATTGCCATAGAGTATGGTGGTAGGTGGATATATGTCGATCCAGTAATGGATAGTGCGGATTACGAGCGACTCCCAAAGGCCGATGCGATACTTGTTACGCACCACCACGACGACCACTTCGATATGGTGGCTATTGAGCATTTGAGTCACGCCGACACGCACATTTTGCTCGATAAGAGTGCTGCCCAGGGCTTTGCTGGCGACTGCTATACGATGCTCCCAAAGGGTGTTGCCGAGCCATTTGCAGATATTCGTGTTGAGGCTGTGGCGGCATATAACACCTCGGCACATCAGCTGCAATTTCACCCTAAGGAGCGCGAGGATTGTGGCTATGTAGTAACGCTTAATGGTGCTGTGCGTATCTATATTTCGGGTGATACAGAGCCTACCGAAGAGATGCTTGCGCTAAAGGATATAGATATTGCCTTTGTCTGTGTAAATCAGCCATATACAATGACTGCAAAACAGGCTGAGGAGGCTGTTAAGGCACTTCGTCCAAAGATATATTATCCATATCATTATGGTCAGGTTGAGGAGCCTACCGATGTGGAGGCTCTTGCAAAGACTCTCGAAAACGTGACCGATGTCCGTATTAGACCATTGGCATAAGAATCTCTCGTGGGAGACTCTTAGGCATCGTCTTAGGGCGATGCCTATGCTCTCTGTCATCATACCCTTTATAGCGGGAATAATCTTTGCAAATAACTTCGATACCCCTATTTGGATTATCTGTGGAGGTCTTATCATCTCTACTATAGGAGCGCTCTATGCTCGTCCGCAGGGTATAGCGGATTGTTTTGTTACGCTGCTTGTTGTGATGTTTGGTGCGCTTGTCGTGCAGCTTCGCCAAAGCTCTCCCGCAACGCCATATAATCATATTGTCGAGATGCGGGTGGGCATTGTTGGCCCTATTGCCGAGCGTGAGGGTTATAGCGTTGCAGAGGGGTGTATTGAGGAGTGGCGTGACGGTGATTGTTGGTACGAGGCAGATGATCGTGTGCAGTTGTGGTTGCGCACAGATAGCTTGACCTATGGCGATAGGGTGCATATCGTGGGAGAACTCGAAGAGCGCATATCGAAATATGAAGATTACAACGTGCTGATGCACAATCGTGGCTATGTGGGCGGTGTCGCCCTTGCGGAGTGGCAGATACTTGATATTGAGAGTGATAGGGTTAGAGGTGTGCGTCGCTATGCCATCGAGAAATTGGGGCGTTATGCTGTCGATACCGCCTCTCATAGCGTTGTTGAGGGTATGGTTGTAGGCTCACGCCATAGTATGCCTTCTACGCTGCGCGAGGCGTACTCCGCTACAGGATTGTCACATATATTGGCAGTTTCGGGCCTTCATTTGGGTATTATCGTGCTTGTTATAAGTCTGTTGTTATCGCCACTAAAATTACTAACCTATGGGCATATACTCGCTGATATTATGACAGTTGCGGTGTTATGGCTGTTTGTGGTGATAAGTGGCGCTTCGCCCTCGGTTGTGCGAGCTGCGCTGATGTTTAGCGTGCTGATTGTTGTAAAGAATAGCACGGGCCGCTATAACCCACTAAATGCTCTTGCCTTTACGATATTTCTGATGCTCTGCTACAATCCGCAGACGCTCTATGATATTAGTTTTCAGCTCTCTGTGCTTGCCGTAGTGGGTATTGTCGCGTGGGGTGCGCCAATAGTGCGGAGCCTTAGATTCAGAAGCTCTGTCTTGAACTCTGTAATCTCCACCTTTATAATTGGCGCAGTGGCCACATCGTGGACTTTGCCCGTTGTCTCTGCGACCTTTGGTAATATCCCTATTGTGGGAGTCGTAGCAACTCCTGTGGTGCTACTAACAGCCTATGTTATTGTTGGTTGTGGAGTTTTTGGATTACTTCTTCCACACCCTTTAGCACAACCTTTTGCTCTGTGTGCTGAGTGTGTTGCCTCGGTGCAAAATACTGTTGTTGAGTGGTTCGCGTCGTTGCCTTTGGCGAGCATCCAATACACACTCTCGCCCACGATGGTAGCGATATATTATGCCATCTTTGTCCTTGTTACCATCACTCTCTGGGCGCGCAAACCGAGGAAAAAGAGGCTCACAGTTGCGCTATAGCTGATAAAAATTATCTTCCGCATAACCCTATATTGGAAAGATATTTATACCTTTGCATAAAATGTTGTAACAGATGACAATTCTTCCTTTAGTATATTTTGGCTCGGTGGAGTATTGGTCTGCCTTGGTGAATGGCGGAGACGATGTGGTCATAGATATTGGTGAGCACTATGTAAAGCGCTCGGATAGAAATAGAACTGAGATTATGACCGCAGGTGGTGTAATGCAGCTCTCGGTGCAGTTACGCCACGCAAACAAGCCACGTCAGCCGATGCAGAAGATGGAGATAGACTACTCAAAACGCTGGCAGCATCAGCATCTTATAGCCATAGAGTCGGCATACCGCCCCTCGCCATACTATGAGCATTATGGGGATATGTTTAAGCCTCTCTTTGAGAGGGAGTGGCGCTATCTTGTGGATCTGAACTTGGCTATCTTGGAGCTTATGTGCAAGATACTTAGAGTGCCTATGCCGCGCATTTCGAAGGAGTATGTCGTAGCTGCGGAGGGGGATATAGATATGCGCAAAAAAAGACCCGAAACGGAGTTTTTTGCAAAACCCTATATTCAGGTCTTCAGTGATCGTATGCCCTTCGAGCCGAACCTCTCGATATTTGATCTTGTAATGTGCGAGGGTCGTGATGCAATATCCTACTTAAAGCGATAGCAAGCCTCCGCAGTTGATATCTATCTTATGGCGGTGGGTAGCGGTGCTATCTACAGCCTCGATGGTGGCGCGACCCTTTACAACAACCGAGTCGGCGCGATAGATACCACGTGAAGATGGAGTCATAGTGACGCTATCGCCATTAATAAGAAGTAGTGGCTCACCCACAGAGCTATACACCGTGAAGTGTTGGATGGTATCGGTACGGCTCTGCCAGTCGCCCTCGGTGATATGTAGCGTAGGGACTTTGTCGTTCCATACGGCACGGTAGAGATAGAAGGCATCCTTCTTGGTGTTATGGTCGTAGCCCACCATACCTGAGCGGTTGAGGTGGTAAGGGCGGCGCGATGAGGCGTAGTCGAACATCGTATTGAGCCATACACCCCAGAAATCACCCATAGAGTCGATAATAGACCAGTAGCTCTCGTGCATATGCGTCTGACGGCGTGCGGGAAGGTTGCGAGTACCACGCTGTGCGCGTACGATATGTTCGGTATTATGCTCCGAAGCTCCCTCCTCGCCATAGCAGACACCAAAGTTGTATGTGCGCCACTCACGTTTCGAGGCGAGCTGTCGGCACCATACCACAACATCCTCAGCCATACCCTTCTGCCAGCCTACATTCTGGCGCAACGCTACACCATCAGTGATGAAGTTTATCTGGCCATCCATATTGCTACAACCCATCGTAGGACGTGATGGATCGAGCTGGTGCGCCTTGTCGTTAAGCTCCTTGATGTAACCAAGGACGTTGTCGCCCTGCTGCCATACAAGCGAGAAGAGTCCCCACATAACAACAGATGGGTGGTTGTAGTTCTGGGCGATAATCTCTGCAAGCTGGTCTGTGCCGTTGCGATGGAACTCCTCGATAGGGTAGTAGCATATATCTGAAAAGGCTGCCTCAGAGCGTGTAAATGGCATATCCACCCACGCAAGCACACCATCCTTATCACACCAGTCGTAGAGATCCTGGGCGTGAGGGCCAGAGAGTGAGCGTATGGCATTAGCACCCATATCGCGGAGCATTGTGTAATCCTTGTTAAGGTCACTCTTGTTGACAGCCATACCATAGCCCATACGGTCATGAGCAAGGTTGATACCCTTAATTACCTGAGGCTCATCGTTGATGCATAGTCTTTTATCGGAGTTAAAAGCTACCGTGCGGAAACCTGTTTCAACAGCTACAGCATCGCTATTTTTGCCATCTGTGAGGGTTACCTCAAAGCGATACAACTCAGGTGACTGTGGACTCCACAACTTTGGGTTGTCAAGGTTGAAAGGTATATCGGCATATCCCTCGTCGTTAAGTTTATTGATACGCTGCGTATGGCTCTGAAATTCATTGTTCTCAGAGTCTAAGATGCGAATTGTAAGATCGAGGTTTGTGTTGTTATGTGCAGATATATAGCATCTTACATAGCCCGATACATTGTCGCTCTTAACGCTCTGTTGTACCACGAATACGCCCTCTGTGCCAAGATGATTAAGAGATATCATATTGCGTGGAGCAACAATTAGCTCCACATCGCGGTATATGCCAGCTGTGAGGTCCATATCTGAGGAGATAGGTAGCACATCGCTTCGCACATCGTTGCTAACCACTACGCGGATAATGTTTTCAGCACCGTAGCGCACAACATTGGTAATTTCGACGTTGAATGCGGTAAAGCCACCCTTGTGAGCGCCTGCGTATGTGCCGTTTACAAAGACTCCAGTCACACTCTGCACGCCACCAAAGCGTAGGAATAGACGTTTTCCCATCCATTCGCGTGGAATATTTAGTGTGCGGATATAGTTTGCCGATGAGCTACCATTGCCATAGCTACCCAAGGAGTTCTGCCAAGAGTGTGGCAGTGCGATGTAGTCGGCATCGCTGATATCGAGCTGTGAGGCGTGGTAGAAACGCCAGTCGCTATTAAGGTTGTAGGTGGTACGAGATGGCTCAGAGGCATTACTCGATACTACCGAGATAAGGAATAGAAAAGGTATAAGTAAAAATCGATATTGCATAGTCTACACTTTTTGTCGGCACAAATATACAAATAAAGAAAAAAAGTTCGTATCTTCGTGCGAAATATTTAATGATAGATATACTTGAAATAGTTATAAAATGGTCATAGATATCATACTATTGATTATTGCGTGTGTTGCATTGTTTTATGGTTGGCGTAAGGGTGCTATAGTACTGCTTTTGCAGTTGGTAGGTATCTACGTGGCTACACTTCTTGCAACAGACTATGCAGATAAGGTTGGCTCTATGTTGACAGACGATACTGGTATGTCCTACCTTCTTGGCTATATAATTATTATAGTCGTGGTGTGGTTGTTTGTGTGGATTATAGCCCCACTCTTCCGTAAGCTTCTTCTTTTTGACTTCTTGATAAAGTTCGACTCGGTGCTTGGAGTGCTCTTCTCGCTTGTTGCGTCAGTGGTTATTATTTCAGTGTCGTTCTCGCTGTTCACAACAGCAAACTTGGGTTCCGTACGACCAGAGAAGGTTTTGGAGCTTGGTAGTTCTGGACTTACCCCTGAGCAGATTAAGGAGTATGCCGATATGATAGAGCGTAAGGATGAGAGCCTGCGCGACTATTTTGAACCTAAGTATATTGATTTTGAGACTCTTGAGGAGTCGAAGTTCTTTTATCCACTTGCCGATTTTGGTGCAAAGATATGTCCTGGTCTTGAGGATGTGCAGTATCAAATGATGGAGTGGGCATTAAATATGGCAGCTAAGTATGATAGAGAATAGCAACGCACAGCAGCGCATCGAGGGCATTGTGATAAGCTCTACGGGTAGTTGGTATGAGGTGAGCACCGCGAGTGGAATGCTCACGTGCCGTATTCGTGGCCGTCTGCGCTTGAAGGGTATCCGTTCTACAAACCCTGTTGTTGTGGGCGATAGAGTTATGGTGGAGCCTGATGGCGATAGTAGTGCTATCGTGGAGATTCTACCTCGTCACAACTATGTTATACGTCGTGCATCGAACCTCTCGAAGGAGTCGCATATCATCGCAGCAAATATCGATAGAGCGTTGCTTATCGTAACACTCCACTCGCCAGCTACGGCGCGCGAGTTTGTCGACCGCTTTCTTGTGACTTGTGAGGCATATCGTGTGCCGGTTACTATTGTGTTGGGTAAGGCTGATATGCTTGTAGGTGAGTATGAAGCCGAGGCCGAGGAGTTTGAGGCTATATATGGCGATGCTGGATACGATATTATCCGCCTATCATCCACTACGGGTGAGGGTATCGAGCAGATACGTGAACTGTTGAGGGATCGCACAACGCTCGTTGCGGGTAACTCTGGCGTGGGTAAGTCTACGCTTGTAGGCCATATCGACCCAACGCTCGATATTCGTACCGGTGAGATTTCGGAGAGTCACCACAAGGGTAAGCACACCACAACATTCTCGACTATGTATCCAATCGAGGGCGGTTATATCATTGATACTCCAGGCATTAAGGGCTTTGGTTTGATTGATATTGAGGGCCGAGAGTTGTGCCGTTACTTCCCTGAGATGATGCGCCTTGCGCCCGATTGCCGTTTCTACAACTGTACCCATACTCACGAGCCTGGCTGTGCTGTGCGAGAGGCTGTAGAGCAGGGTTTTGTGGCATGGTCGAGATATGAAAGTTACCTCAAAATATTAGACGAAGATGACAAATATCGCAAGTAGGTTACGCACCGAGGAGCATAGCGAGGAGTGGCTTCGCGAGCGACTCGAATATATGACACGATTTATTACGGATGAGCGTCGCGAGGTGTTGCAACGCACTGTGGCTCAGCGTACTCACTATATGCGTATTCTTACCGAAAATATGTTCCATCCGCAGAATGCCAGTGCCATTATGCGCCATTGTGAGGCCTTTGGTATTCAGCAGATACACACCGTAGAGGATAGATGTAAGTTCGACCCCTCGGTAAATATTGTGCGTGGTACGCAGAAGTGGGTTGATGTGGAGCATCACGAGACAACGGCTGAGGCTCTTAAGGCACTTAAGAGCGAGGGTTATCGCATCGTGGCAACGACACCGCATCGATGCAGTGCTACGCCAGAGACCTTTGATGTTACAAAGGGTAAATTTGCGTTGGTATTTGGTACCGAGCATGCAGGAATTTCGGATGAGGTGATTGAGGCTGCGGATGACTTCTTGATGATACCAATGTGTGGTATGGTGGAGAGTTTGAATGTCTCTGCCTCAGCCGCAATTCTTATATATATGCTCTCGGAGCGTATTCGTCAGAGTGTCGAGGGGTGGCAGCTTACCGATGCCGAGCAGTTGAAACTCCTCACACGTTGGACAATGTCGTCGGTACGCGATTATGAGGGAATTTTGCGTCGCGCCATACAGAGCGGTGATCTAAAAGTGGAATATTAGTTATGATACTTCGTAAACAATTTTTGGAGCATATCGGTCAGACCTCGCCATCCCCGATGATGGTGGAGGTAGCTCGTGCTGAGGGCTCATTCTTCTATACTCCTGAGGGCAAGCGGTACTTCGACCTTGTGGCAGGAGTCTCGGTGAGTAATGTAGGACACGCAAACCCCTATGTGGTGCGAGCTGTGCAGGAGCAGGCAGCTGATTATATGCACGTTATGGTATATGGTGAGATGGTCGAGCGCCCACAGGTGGAGTATGCGCACCAAATAGCACAGCTATTACCAGGAGAGTTGGATTGTGTCTATTTTGTAAACTCTGGTGCCGAGGCTGTTGAGGTGGCGCTAAAGCTTGTGAAGCGATACACTGGTCGCACGGAGCTTATCTCGATGCGCCGAGCATACCACGGCTCTACACACGGGGCTATGTCGATGATGGGAACACCAGAGGGTGAGGAGTGGAAGGCTGAGTTTAGACCACTTCTACCTGATGTTAAGTCTATAAATTTCAACTCGTTCGAGGATTTACAACAGATAACTACCCGTACCGCTGGTGTGCTTTGTGAGGTTGTGCAGGGTGAGGCGGGTGTGCGACTTCCTAACCCTGAGTGGCTTAAGGCTCTTCGTGAGCGTTGCACCGAGGTGGGAGCGTTGCTAATTTTTGACGAGATACAGACTGGTATGGGTCGTACGGGTGCGATGTTTGCCTCGGCAAAGTACGGTGTTACGCCCGATATTGTGTGCCTTGCTAAGGCGTTTGGTGGCGGTATGCCTTTGGGTGGTGTGGCTGCAAAGAGAGAGGTGCTAAACACCTTTACGCATAACCCTTGTTTGGGGCATATTACAACCTTTGGTGGTCACCCAGTATGTTGTGCTGCAGGACTTGCTGCTCTTAATTATATGCTTGACAATAAGGTTGTTGATGATGTGGAGAAGAAGGGTGAACTCTTCGAGCAGCGTCTTAAGGATCACGCAAAGGTCTTGGAGATTCGTCGCTCAGGACTACTCCTTGCGGTGGAGTTGGGCAAGTCGGAGTATCTCTACCGCCTAATGGAGATCTTCAAGGAGGAGGGTATTATGAGTGACTGGTTCCTATATTGCGATACCGCCTTTAGAATTTCACCTCCGCTAACAATCACCGAGCAGGAGATCGAAGAGTGTTCGGCGATTATCCGTCGCTCGTTGGATAGACTATAAAAAATTAGGGCTACCAAATCGGTTGCACTTTTTCGGCGGTGAATTTTATTTCACCGCCGATTTTGTTGATATACATTGCATTAGGTTGTTGCGTTGTGAAACGACTTTTTGTGCAAAAATGGTTTAAGCGTTGATTTTACCCTTTTGCGTGTAGTCTTCTATGTAGTAAAAATTAAGTATAATTAAGATATAATATGCTAAATTATTTGGTGGTCTAAAAAATTAGACCTATATTTGCATAGATAAAACAAATACTACTATGCCTACAATTTTTGAAATTTTCGGACTGCGTTTCTTTTTCTACTCTGAC